>DEQR01000070.1 GCA_002360535.1 Thiobacillus sp. UBA3361 | reverse complement strand
CCCCGTGGGTGAACTCGAGCACCCGCAGGCGGGCCAGGTCCCGGCCCCGCTCCGACAGGGCGATGCGGGCGCTGTTATAGACCACGCCGAAGGCGATGGAGCCGGCCAGCAGGGTGGCCACCATGTTGTAGAACAGCACGAACTCGCCAAGAGATTCATAGAAACTCTTGATGGCCGAGGCATGGGCTACCATGCCCAGCACACGCGGCCGCCCGTGCAGGGCGTCGTAGATGTCCTGATGGACATGCGGATCGACAGCCAGGTAGGCACCGGAGACCACGTGGCCCTCCCGCATCAGGGCGTTGAGGGCATCCTGCTGCATGTAGGCGGATACCCCCAGGAACTGGCTGGTGAGCCCCAGCACCGGCACCTGGCGCACCGGGCGGCTGCCCTCCAGCACCTCCACGGTGAGCAGCTCGCCGGGCTTCACGTGCAGGATGTTGTCTGCCAGGTGGTCGGTGAGCACCACGCCGCCGGGAGGCACATAGACGGGTTGCAGCCGCCGGTCCAGGGAGCGGTGCAGGTGGCCCTGGGGCTGGATGCCGTACAGGGCGTGGCGGTAGCTGTAGTGGCCGTGGCGCAGGATGACCGGCACGTCCCGGAAGCCCTCCACGTGCCGCACGCCGGGCAGGGCGGCCAGTTCGTGCAGGGCGCGGCCGGAGGTGGGCTCGATGAAGGTGACGGCCAGGTCCTCCCGGGCCGCCTGGCGGAACTGCACGTCCACCATGAAGTCGATGGCCCCCTTCTGGTAGTTGCCCACCATCACCAGGCCGCTGGCGCAGGCGATGCCGAACACGGTGAGCAGGGACTTCACCGGCCGCCGCTCGATGTGGCGCAGGATCATGCGGGAAGGCTGGTTGAGCAGGCGTTGAAGGCCGATGCGCTCGATGATGGTGGCGCGATAAACCACCGGCGTCTCGGGGCGCATGCCCTCGGCCGGCGGCAGGCGCACCGCCCGGTTCACCGCGAACAGGGTGCCGCCCACGGCGGACAGCACGCTCACCGCCAGGGCGGCCAGCAGCACGCCGGGACGCAGGTCGTAGTCCAGGTAGGGGAAGCGGTAGAACTCCATATAGACCCCGGCCAGGCTGCTGCCGAACCAGGCGCCCAGGGCGATGCCGGCTGCCGCCCCCACCATGGCCATGACCAGGATCATCTTCACGTAATGCCAGCCGATGGCCCAGTGGCTGTAGCCGAAGGCCTTGAGGATGGCGATCTGGTCGCGCTGGGTGGCGATCAGCCGGCTCACCACCACGTTGAGCAGAAAGGCTGCCACCCCCAGGAAGATGGAGGGAAACACGGTGGCGGTGGTTTGCAGCTGCTTCAGCTCCTCGCTCAGGAAGCGATTGGAGAACTGGTCCTTGCGTCCGTAGGCGCCCGTGCCGCCGTAGGGTGCGAGGATCGTGTCCATGCGGTCGATGACGTCCTGCTCCTGGGCGCCGGGCGTGAGGGTGAGGCTCACATCGTTGAAGGCGCCCTCCATGTCGTAGGCGGCGGCCAGGGCGTGGCGCCCCATCCACAGCACACCGTAGCGCTTGAAGTCCGGGAACATGGCACCCGGGGCGATCTGATAGACGAACTCCGGAGACAGGGCCACGCCCACCACGGTGAGCGCCTTGCGCTTGCCGTTGATCACCACCGCCAGCCGGTCGCCCGGATGGAGGCCGTGGGCGTCGGCGTAGGTATCGGAGAGCACCACCTCCCGGTCGCTGTAGGGCTGCACCAGCCGGCCGCGCTTCAGGTGCAGGGTATTGAGCAGCGGCTCGCCCCGGTCGGGCAGGGACAGCAGCAGCCCGGTCATGGGGTCGGAGAAGGTGGGCAGTTCCAGCTTCACCCCCGCCACCACCCGCGTCTCCACCCGCTCCACACCGAGGATGTCGCGCAGCCGCTCCGCCACCGGCTCGGGCGCCCGCTTCAGGCTGGAGAACACGCGCGCGAAGCGGTAGTCCTGATAGAAACGCTCGCGGGTGCCGTCCAGGGAATCGTAGGTGGAGAGGGACATCACCAGGGTCGCCACCCCGCCCATCAGCACCGCCGCGATGGCCAGCACCTGGCCGCGCATGTGCCAGAGGTCACGCAGGAGCTTGAGATCGAGGGCGCGCATGATTCAACTGTAGCCCGGATGGAGCGAAGCGGAATCCGGGAATGGCGGTACGAGGCAACCCCGGATTCCGGCCTCCGGCCTGCATCCGGGCTACGGTACTACGGTGCCTGCCTCACCAGCTCAATTCGCGGGCCGCCCGCTTCGCCGGATTGGCGCGGACCTCGGTAATACGACCGTCGGAGAGGCGGATCACCCGGTCGGCCATGTCGGCGATGCCCACGTTGTGGGTGATGAGCACGGTCAGGGTGCCCAGCTCCCGGTTGACCTTTTCCAGGGCCTCCAGCACCACCACGCCGGTCTGGGAGTCCAGCGCGCCGGTGGGTTCGTCGCACAGCAGCACCGCCGGGTTCTTGGCGATGGCGCGGGCGATGGCCACCCGTTGCTGTTCTCCGCCCGAGAGCTGGGCCGGGAAGTGGTCCAGCCGCTCACCCAATCCCACCAGGCCAAGGGCCTCCTCGGGGCGCATGGGCGCGCGGGCGATCTCGGTCACCGCCGACACGTTCTCCCGCGCGGTCAGACTGGGGATGAGGTTGTAGAACTGGAACACGAAGCCCACGTGGTGGCGGCGGTAGTCGGTGAGCTGGCGCTCCGTGGCGTGGGACAGGTCCATGTCCCGGTAGTGGGCGGTACCGGCGGTGGCGGTGTCCAGGCCGCCCAGGATGTTGAGCAGGGTCGATTTGCCGCTGCCGGAGGGACCCAGCAGCACCACCAGTTCGCTGGCGGACAGCTCCAAGTCGATGCCGCGCAGGGCGTGCACCTCCACCTCGCCCATGCGATAGACCTTGGTGAGTCCCCGTGCGCGGAACACGCTCTCGCCCTGTCGGGGGGGCGCGGAGGGGATCGGGGCAGGGTTCGGCATCCCTTTCATCATAGCCGCCGCCCCGCCGGACAGCGGGGGATGCCTTCCTATAATGAGCTTGTCGAACAAGGGGGCCCGCCACATGTTGCCCGTCAAGCTGCATCTGCCCGTCCGCATGCTGCCCCAGCCGGACGAGACCACCTGTGGCCCCACCTGCCTGCACGCGGTCTATCGCTACTGGGGTGCGGACGAGCCCCTGACCGAGGTGATCGCCCGCACCCGCAAGCTGGAACAGGGCGGCACCTTCGCGGTGTTCCTGGCCTGCGACGCCCTGCGCCGGGGGTTCGAGGCCACCATCTACACCTACAACCTGACGGTCTTCGACCCCACCTGGTTCCGACCCGGCGTGGACATCGCCGAGCGCCTGGGCCTGCAACGCCAGGCCAAGTCCGAGCGGCGCCTGGGCCACGCCACCGAGGGCTATCTGGAGTTTCTCGCCCTGGGCGGGCGGCTGCGCTTCACCGACCTGTCCCGCACCCTCATCCGCGGCCTGCTGCGGCGCGGGCTGCCCATCCTCACCGGCCTGTCCTCCACCTTCCTGTACCGGACCGCACGGGAGTACGGCCCCGACGACCACCCCGACGACGTGCGCGGTACGCCCGGCGGGCATTTCGTGGTGATGGCCGGCTACGACCGCAAGGCGCGCGGCGTGCTGGTGGCCGACCCCTACGGCCCCCATCCCTACGGCCCCAGTCACGAGTACTGGATAAAGATCGACCGGGTGATCGGCGCGGTGCTGCTGGGCATCGTCACCCACGACGCCAACCTGCTGGTGATCCACCCGCCACGCGGCGGGACCGGAAGCGAACGCCATGAGCATCCTCATCGTCGTCAGCAACCCGCGTGACTGGCCCCTGGACCTGCCCGGCGTGACGGTGGTCTCGGCGCGGGCCTACCTCACCGACCCGGCCCACAGCGAGGACCGGGCCGCCAAGGTGTTCAACCTGTGCAAGTCCTACCGCTACCAGAGCCTGGGCTATTACGTCTCCCTGCTGGCCGAGGCGCGCAGCCACCGGCCCCTGCCCAGCGCCCACACCATCGAGGCCCTGCACTCCCGCGCCCTGGTGCGGGTGCTCACCGAGGACCTGGACGCCCTGATCCAGAAATCCCTGGCGCCCATCCGCTCGGACCGCTTCGAGCTGTCCATCTACTTCGGCCGCAACGTGGCGGCGCGCCACGACAAGCTCAGCCGGCGGCTGTTCGACCTGCTGCGCGCGCCCCTGCTGCGCGCCCACTTCGAGCGCCACGGCGATCTGTGGCACCTGCGGAGCGTGCTCCCCATCTCCGCCAGCGACATCCCCGACAGCCACAAGGCCTTCGTGGTCCAGGCGGCGGGGGAATACTTCAGCGGCCGCAAGCGCGCGCCGCGCCGGCGGGCGGCGCCCCGCTACGCCCTGGCCATCCTGGTGGACCCGGCCAACCCGGAGCCCGCCTCCGACGGCAAGGCCCTGCACAAATTCGAGAAGGCCGCGGCGGCGGTGGGCCTGGAGACGACGTTCATCACCCGCGCCGATCTGGGCCGGCTGAACGAATTCGACGCCCTGTTCATCCGCGACACCACCTTCGTCAACCACTACACCTACCGTTTCTCCCGGCACGCCGCCGCCGAGGGGCTGGTGGTCATCGACGACCCGGAGTCCATCCTCAAGTGCAACAACAAGGTCTATCTGGCCGAGCTGCTGGCCCGCCACCACGTGCCCGCCCCCAGGACCCTGCTGGTGCACCGGGACAACGTGGACGACATCGTCCCCGCCCTGGGCCTGCCCTGCGTGCTCAAGCAGCCGGACAGCTCCTTCGGCGTGGGGGTGCGCAAGGCCGAGACCCGGGCGGAACTCCAGGCCGAGGTGAAGGCCCTGCTGGAGCGTTCCGAGCTCATCGTCGCCCAGGAATGGCTGCCCACCGAATACGACTGGCGCGTGGGCGTGCTGGACCGGCGGGTGCTGTTCGTGTGCCGCTACTACATGGCCCCCGGCCACTGGCAGATCGTCTGGCACGGCGACCGCGGCCAGGGATACTTGGAGGGCCCCACCGTCGCCTATAGCGTCGGCGAGGCGCCGGAGGAGGTGGTGAAGCTGGGCCTGAAGGCCGCCAACCTGATCGGCGACGGCCTGTACGGTGTCGATATCAAGCAGCTGGAAGGCCGTAGCGTGGTGGTGGAGATCAACGACAACCCCAACCTGGATGCCGGCAACGAGGACGGCGTGCTCAAGGACGCCCTGTACCGGGAGGTGATGGGCGTCTTCCTGCGCCGCATCGAGGCGCGCAAGCGGGGCTCCGGGCGATGAGCGGGCCGGCCCTGCACGCCTTCGCGGGCTGGGGCATCGAGCTGGAATACATGATCGTGGACCGCCACAGCCTGGCGGTGCGGCCCATCGCCGACGCCCTGCTCCGCGATGCGAACGGGCGGCCGGTGAACGAGGTGGCGCGGGACGGCATGGGCTGGTCCAACGAGCTGGTGCTGCACCTGCTGGAGATCAAGAACCTCCGCCCGACCGCCGACCTGGCTGCCCTGACGGAGGACTTCCGGGCCGAGGTGCGCGCCGTCAACGCGGCCCTCGCCCCCCTGGGCGCCCGGCTCATGCCCGGCGGCGCCCACCCCTGGATGGACCCGGCCAGCGAAACCCGGTTGTGGCCCCACGAAAACGCCGACATCTACCTCGCCTACGACCGCATCTTCGGCTGCCGCACCCACGGTTTCGCCAACCTGCAGAGCATGCATCTGAACCTGCCCTTCGCCGGCGACGCCGAGTTCGCCCGCCTGCACGCGGCGGTGCGGCTGCTGCTGCCCATCCTGCCGGCCCTGGCCGCCGCCTCGCCCATCGTTGACGGCGGACCTGCGTCCTGGCTGGACGCCCGCCTGGCGGCCTACCGGGAACACCAGATGCGGGTGCCCGCCAGCATGGGACGGGTCGTGCCCGACACGGCATCGGGTCGCGGGGAGTACGAGACGCGGGTGCTGGCCCCCATGTACCGGGACATCGCCCCCCTGGACCCGGCGGGGACCATCCGCCACGAATGGCTCAACGCCCGCGGCGCCATTCCCCGCTTCGAGCGCAGCGCCCTCGAGATCCGGCTCATCGACGCCCAGGAATGCCCGCGCGCCGACCTGGCCATCGCCGCGGCGGTGACGGCGGCGGCGCGCGCCCTGTACGAAGAACGGTATGGCGACCTGGCGGCCCAGCAGGCCATGCCCACCGACGCCCTGGCCGCCATCCTGGACACGTGCATCCGCGCCGCCGAAGCCGCGACCATCCCCCACCCGGACTACCTGCGCCTGCTGGGCCTGGACAGCAGGCCCCGCCTGGCGGGGGAGTTGTGGCAACGGCTCATCGAGGCCTCGCCGCCCGGCAGTGCGTGGGACGCCCCGCTGCAAGTCATCCTGGAGCGGGGGCCGCTGGCCCGGCGCATCCTGCGGGCCACGGGACCGCACCCCGGCCGGCCCCGCCTGGCGGCGGTCTATGGCGAGTTGTGCGATTGCCTGGACGACGGCCGGCTGTTCACCCCATGACCGACCGCCACCTGGTCACATGCGAGCACGGCGGCAACCGCATTCCGCCCGCCTGCAGGGCGCTGTTCGCCGGCCACGAGGCATTGCTGGCCAGCCACCGGGGCCATGACCCCGGCGCCCTGGGCCTGGCTCGGCAGCTGGCTGCAGCGCTGGACGCCCCGCTCTTCCTGTCGGTCACCAGCCGCCTGCTCATCGACCTGAACCGCTCGCTGAGACACCCCCGGCTCTATTCCGAGATCACCCGCCCAGCCCCGGCCGCGCTTCGGCGGGCGCTGCGCGACCATTACTACCTGCCCTACCGACGTCGCGTGGAGGAATGGATAGCCCGGGCGACGGCGGACGGTGCGCGGGTGGTACACCTCTCCGCCCACAGCTTCACGCCGGTGCTGGCGGGGGAGACGCGCAACGCCGACGTGGGCCTGCTCTACGACCCCGGCCGGCCAGGCGAACGCGAGCTGTGCCGGCGCTGGCAGGCAGCCCTGGCCGTCACGGCTCCCGAACTGAGGGTGCGCCGCAACTACCCCTACACCGGCAAGTCCGACGGCTTCACCGCCTGGCTGCGGCGCCGCTTCCCGGCCGAGGTCTATGTAGGCATAGAGCTGGAGGTCAACCAGGCCTGGGTGTTCCGGGGCGGCGAGCCCTGGCGACAGCTGCGCGGCCTGGTGATCGGGGCGTTGCTCACCGCGCTGGAGTGATTCTCCCGCCGTCATCCGGCCCGATCACGCCAGCATCGCTTGCAGTTCCAACGCATCGCGTACGGCATGGGCCGCCTGGTCGTTGTCGAAATAGACATACCCCTCTTTCAGCGGCTGATCTCGCAACCAGGCAGCCCAGTCCGCCAGCCGCCGGCTGCCGTAGCAGCCGCGGTAGGCGGCGTCGGGGCCATGCAGGCGCAGGTAGGCGAAGTCGGCGGTGACCACCCGCGGGCTGCTGAAGCCGGCCAGGTCATACACGCAGAAGGCGGCGCCATGCCGGGCCAGCAGGTCCAGCACCGCATCCGCATGCCAGCCCGGGTCGCGGAATTCGAACGCCGCCCGCACGCCCGGCGGCAACGCGGACAGGAAGGCCTCCAGACGTGCCGCGTTCAGCCGCCAGCGGGGTGGCAGCTGGAACAGCAACGGTCCGAGCTTGCCGCCCAGGCCGGCCACCGCCTCCAGCAGCGGCGGCAGGGTCCGGTACGGGTCGGTGAGCTTCTTCATGTGGGTGATATAGCGGCTGGCCTTCACGGCGAACACAAAGTCCGCCGGCGTGGCGTCGTGCCAGGCGCGGAAGTTCTCCCGGCCCGGCAGGCGGTAGAAGCTGCGGTTCACCTCCACGCTGCCGAATTGGCGGCCGTAATACGCCAACCAGGCGGATTCGGGCAGGTCCGCCGGGTAGAACGGCCCGCGCCAATGGGGGTAGCACCAGCCGGAGGTGCCGATATGCAAACGCACGAAGGAATTCCGGGTCACGCCGATATGTCTAGTATAGAAACCGGCCCTGCTACGAATTCGGAAGGAGACGAGATGCCCAGCATCCTGGTGACCGGCGCCAATCGCGGACTCGGCCTGGAGTGGTGCCGCCAGTACGCCCGTGAGGGCTGGCGGGTGTACGCCACCTGCCGCCACCCCGAAGCGGCCGCCGACCTGCACGACCTGGCCCGCCAGTACCCCTGGCTGACCGTGCATCGGCTGGACGTGACCGAGGCCGAGTCCGTCCACGCCCTGTGCGCCGACCTGCGCGAGCCGACCCTGGATGTGCTGGTGAACAACGCCGGCGTCTATCTGGAGAAATACGCCCCCGACCCGGCGATCCGCTACGACGAATGGGCCGCGACCCTGGCGGTCAATACCCTGGGAGCGGTGCGCGTCAGCGAGGCCCTGCTCGATCGGCTGGCGCGTGGCGAACGCAGACTGGTGGTGGCCGTCAGCAGCCACATGGGCAGCATCGCCGACATCAGCGCGCCGGGCAGCACCTACTACCGCACCAGCAAAGCCGCCCTCAACTCCGCCATGAAAGGCCTCGCCCTCGCCTACGGGGAACGCGGCGTGGGCGTGCTGATCCTGCACCCCGGCTGGGTGAAGACGCGCATGGGCGGCTGGGACGAGGCCCCGCTGACGCCGGAGCAGAGCGTGACCGGCATGCGCGGGCTGGTGGAAGGATTCCGCATGGACATGAGCGGCCGCTTCTTTCGCCAGGACGGCGTGGAACTGCCTTGGTAGGGCGGCATTCGCCCCCGTTCATTACATTCCTTTGGTAATGCCGGGGATGCCGTCGGCATCCCACGGCCTCAGGTATCCCGGCGCGGTGGCGCGGACGGCCCGCGGACACCGCCGCCGGGTTCGCATTCCGCCGGGTTGGCCAGCACCAGCCAGCCCAGGGCCACGACGGCGGGAATGGCCAGAAACCACGCCGTCTCGCCGGTCAACGCCGCGCCCGCCGCTCCGACACCGGCACCCACGGCCACACAGGCCATCAGCCACAGCAGACGGCGGACGTGGCTGACGGGTTGCGGGCGGAGCGGCTGCATGGACTCGTCTTGCGTCGGAAGATAGGGCCGTCTGGTCGATGTCCAGTCCGTCCACGCCCGCCGCACCTTCGTTGGCTTTGACACGTTTCCACGCATGTTGCAGGTTCTCTCTCGTCAGTGCCGCCCAAAGCAGCCCTGACCCTGTGTTCTCCATGTCCCGTCGCGGGTTGGCCGCTTCGTCGCTGGCAGGATCGCACCCGGCTTCACCGTGCGCTACGCCCGCCCGCTCTGCGTTTGCAGACATCTGACGCCTGGCGTCCAACATCGACCTGGTCTCGAACACTCCCGCTCGTTCAGCCCTTCGCCCCTACCGGCAGCTACTACGGCCTCTGCTGACTTCTTGCGCCGGCTCGTCACCGTTGCCCTTTCAGACAAGAGTGCGCCTGTGCCGGGCGCACGAAATGAACAAGGCCCGGTTGACCGGGCCTTGTACTTTGTTGTCGCGGAAGCCTTGCTATCGGCTGTTGAGCGCCCGCGTGACCGAGACCACCAAGGCTTCCAGTTCGCCCTGGCTCATGTCCGGGAAATGCCGATGCAGCTTGCTCAGCGCACGGAAATACATGGCGCCCTGTTGATCACCGTCATGTTTCAACACGGGCCGCAACACTTCCATCGCAGCATCGAAACGCTCGCGCAGTCGCTGGTTCTTGCGCTGTTCCACGGGCACAGGCCTGGCCCGTTCCATACGGGTTGCTATCAACATCTTCTCCATCCATTTAGTTGGTTATGCTGCGACGAATTGCAGCTTAGTACAAATATATTACCGGGAAATGACCATAGGTAAAACCCGAGAATATGCCCAGTCATCGAAAAATGATATGTATTCATCCCAACTGACAAATTCATTGCGCCCATATCGGGTTGATTGTCGGCCCTGCCATTCACCGGTCGCGGGCCCTGCGCGGAAATGCAGCCAGTGATATTCAGGCGGGAAGTTAAATTCGGGACGGAAATCTCGGTCCTCGAATCCTCGCCGAAATGGCCTTTTCCATAACCAGGGCTGTGGAGTGACATGGAGTCTGGACAATGGTCGATATACCTGTGTGGTTATCGGCACTTCACGTCCATTCTTTAGCGCCGGATCGCATCGCCCTCCTCCGAATTTTTCGATCAGCAAGCGTTTCCCGGCTTGCGGCTGACCGCACATGAAAAAGGCTGCCGAGGCAGCCTTGATCGTCAGCGCCCGCACAACTGGTGCGGTGGTTATGAGCCGATCTTGCCCATGGCGGACTGCAAGTAGTTCTGGGCGCCCATCTGCTCGATCAGGCCCAGTTGGGTCTCCAGATAATCGATGTGCTCCTCCGTGTCCTCCAGTATCCCTTCCAGGATTTCACGCGACACATAGTCCTTCGCGGATTCGCAATAATGGATGGCCTCCACGTAGTGGCTGCGGCCGCCCTGTTCCAGTTTCAGGTCGCAGGCCAGGCATTCCGGCACGTTTTCGCCGATGAGCAGCTTGCCCATATCCTGCAGGTTGGGCAGGCCTTCCAGGAACAGGATGCGCTCGATGAGCTTGTCCGCGTGGTGCATCTCCTCGATGGATTCATCGTACTCGTGCTTGGCCAAGTCGAGGAAACCCCAATTTTTGTACATGCGGGCATGCAAGAAATATTGATTGACTGCCGTCAGCTCGATGGTCAGGGCCTTGTTGAGCAGTTGGATGACCTTCTTGTCGCCTTTCATGATGGGCTCTCCTGGGTGTGCGCCGGTTCGGGATGGCAGTCCATGCCGGTGGCGGCAAGGCCCCGGTGGGCGGGGCGCAATTGGCTGGCTATTGGGCCGATGGACCTGGGTCGAAGGGTTCGACGCGGGAATTATAGACGTCGGGGAAAGCCGGCGTCGCGGAACCAACGCCGGGCATCATGCCGAGCAGGTCTCGGAGCCCTCTTCCTGGCCGCACTGCTGGCAGTCGCGCAGGATGTTGTGAGCGCAGCGGGCGCACTTGGCACAGTCGCTGGCGACGCCCAGGCACTCCTTGAGGGCCTTGACCGACTTGGCGCCGCTCAGGGCGGCTTCGCGCACCTGGCGCTCGGTCACGGCTTGGCAGACACAGACGTACATATCGGCCCCTCAAATAGGTGTATGGCCACCATCATATGTTAATGAGAATGATTGTCAAGTTTGCAATTAAACCATCGCACACATGCGCAGCAGGTTGTGATAGCAACTGGTCAGGCGCACCGCCGTGTCGGTCTCGCCCTGTTCCTGGCGCAGGCTCAGGATGGCCATGTCCAGCTCGTACAGCAGCTCGCGCCGCTGGGGTTCGCGCACCATGCTCTCCAGCCAGGAGAAGCAGGCCAGGCGCGCGCCCCGGGTGACCGGCTCCACCCGGTGCACGCTGTAGGAGGGGTAGAGGATCAGGTCGCCCGCCGGCAGCTTGACCGGCCGGCCGCCAAAACCGTCCTCGATCACCAGTTCGCCACCGTCGTATTCCTCCGGATCGTTCAGAAACAGGGTGAAGGACAGGTCGGTGCGCACGTGCTGGGCGCTGGCCGGGTGGGTGCGGATGGCGTTGTCCACGTGGTTGCCGAAGCTGTTGGCGGTGTCGCCGTAGCGGTTGAACAGCGGCGGGTAGATGCGCTTGGGCAGGGCGGCGGTGAAGAACTGGGCGTTTCGGCTCAGGGCCTCCAGGACGATGCCCCGCAGGGTTTGGGCCTGGGGACTGTCTTCGGGCAGTTGGCGGTTGTTCTTGGCGGTGGCCGCCTGGGTGCCGGCGGTGATGCGGCCGTCGGCCCATTCCGCTTCGGCCAGCAGGGCGCGGCAGCGGGCGAGTTGGTCAGGGTCGAGAATCTTGGGAAGGTGCAGGATCATGGTGGTGGCTGAAGAGTGGCGGCCCCTTGCTTCCATGCGGGAGCAAAGGGCCGTTCGAGGGTCGTTCAGAACTTGAACTCCCCGGTGAGGATGAACTTACGCCGGGTGCCGGGCACGGTGAAGCCGCCGTTGTCGTAGATGGCGTCGTAATAGACCTCGTCCAGCAGGTTCTGGATGTTCAGGCGCACGCTCCACTTCTTTTGCTCGTAGGCGAACATGGCGTCCCAGCGCACATAGGCCGGCGCCACGTTGGGGGCGAAGGCGGCGGTGGAACAGTTGCCGTAGCTCCACATGCCGGCGTTGGCGCCGGTGGTGGCCTGGGTGGCCGCGCCGCAGGTGCCGATGCCGTAGCCGTAGCGCGAGCCCTTGGTCTCGAAGCCCAGGCCGCTCTTCCAGCCGGGGGCAAACTTGTAGGTGGTCCACAGGTTCGCGGTGTAGCGCGGGGTGTTGCGCGGCCGCTGGCCTTCCGAGGTCTGCTGGGAGCGGTTGCGATAGACGATCTGGCCCGCGTCCGCCGCCTCGCCGGGGGCGTAGCCCGCCCCCGCCAGGCCGGTGGGGCCGGCCGCCGTACCGTTGGCGGTCACCGCGGCGAAGGTGCCCAAGGCCTCGCCGTCGTACTGGTCGTCGATCTTGGCGTCCATCAGGGCCAGGCCGGCGAACACCTCCCAGTTCTCGGTGATGCGCCCGGCCAGTTCCAGTTCCAGGCCGTGGGTGTGGCGTTCCCGGGACAGCAGGGCGGCGGTGGATTCCAGGTCGGTGTTGCGCTCCCACTGCTTCTCCGCCCGGTAGAGGGCGGCGCGGAAGGCCAGGTCGCCGTGTATGAACAGCCACTTGCCGCCCAGCTCATACACTTGGCTGCGCTCCGGCGGCAGCTCGCCACCCGAGAGCTGGTACAGATCCGCCGTGGGGCTGAAGGA
Organism: Thiobacillus sp. UBA3361; assembly: GCA_002360535.1. GTDB lineage: Bacteria > Pseudomonadota > Gammaproteobacteria > Burkholderiales > Thiobacillaceae > UBA3361. The sequence goes on along the minus strand of DEQR01000070.1, from coordinate 6,376 downwards.
GTCGCTGAAGCTCAGGTAGTAGTGGGTCTCTTCCGTGGGTTGCCAGGACAGGCCGGTGCGCAGGCTCCACTCACCGAAGCTGAGCTTGGGTGAGTTGGTGCTGGAATACTCCGCGTCCAGCTCGTCCCGGCGCAGGCCCAGGGTGGCCTTCCAGTGGGGCCGGAACTCCACCGTGTCCTGGGCGTAGACGGCGTAGGACTTGCCGTCGAAGCGCACCGGCGTGCCGGTGGTGCTGATCACGTAGGGCAGATAGAGGGGTGGGTTGCCGGCGTTGGTGCCACCCAGGTTTTGCAGGCTGTGGCGGAAGCTGTCTTCATGCAGGTACTCGAACCCTGCCAGGAACTCGTGCTTCATGCCCCAGGCCTGGAAAGCGCTGTTGAAGTCCGATTGCAGGGTCAGAGTCTCGTAGTCCATGGCTCGGGTGGGCCCGGTGTTGGTGCTGGCGCCGTTCAGGCCGTTGCTGCCCGGCGCGTCGGTGGCGCTGGGGGTGCGCGCCCAGTAACTGCGCTCGTAGTCGGCGTACCGGAGCTGGGTGCGCCATTCGCTCTTGGGCGAGAACCGGTGGCTGTAGGTGGCGGTTGTGATGCTCGTGTCGCTCTCGTCGAAGTTCTTGTCCACGCCCCAGTAGTTGCTGGGGGAGAAGTTGGTATTGGGCCGGTGGGTGGTGTTGTCGAAGCTGAAGCCGTAGTCAGGCTCGTCGTCGGTGCGGGTGACGATGTGGCTCAGGATCACCTCGTCCCAGGTGGAAAGCCCCAGGCCCAGGCTTACCGCCAGGCCGTCCCGGTGGACCTCCGGCCCGGCGCCGGTGGTGGGGTTGGACCGCCAGCTGCCCTCGTCCCGCTTCATGGCGTTCACCCGCAGGGCGGTGGTGTCCCCCAGGCGCTTGTTGAAGTCGCCGGTCACCTCGCCGTAGTCGTAGCTGCCCAGGCTGGCGGTAAGCTTGTGGCGGTCGGTCAGCAGGGACGTCTTGCTCACCTGGTTGATCACCCCGCCGGCCTGGCCGCGACCGAACAGCATGGCCGCCGAGCCGCGCAGCACATCCACCTGCTCCAGGTTGAAGGTCTCCCGGTTGTACTGGGCGGTGTCGCGGATGCCGTCCAGGTAGATATCGCCGAAGGTATAGAAGCCGCGCAGCATCATGTTGTCGCCCGAGCGGCCGCCCTCGGCGGCGTTGAAGGTCAGGCCCGAGACGTTGCGCAGGGCCTCCCGCAGGCTGCCCACCTGCTGCTCCTCCATGATCTTGTTGGTGACGGTGGTCACCGCCTGGGGGATGTCGTGGGGGTCCTGGAGGGTCTTGCCCACCCGGGTGACGGTGGCGCGCAGGCCATCCTGGGGGATGTCCGCGTCGGCGGACACGTTCACCGTGGCCATCAGCTTTTCGTCCTCGGCGGACTTCTTGGCTTCGTCGGCCGATGCGCCCAGGGACCAGCCGGCCAGCATCATGGCGCCCAGGGGCAGCAGGGCCGCGCCGGCGGGTTTGGCAAAGCGGGGGACGGGGATACAGCTCGCCTGGTCAATGTGAGACCTGCGTCCACGGGCGGGACGCTTGTTTTTCTGTAGAGACACCAGCTGCTCCTTCTCTCGATCGAGGTTGATATGCGGGGCTGGCTGGCATGGTCGAAACGGCTGGCTGGCGGGTTGAAATGGTTGATGTGATGGGTTTAGCGCGTATCCCTGGGGTCGGTGACGAAGCCGATGCGGCTCAAGCCGGCGGCGGCGGCGTCGGACATCACCTGGGCGACGAAGCGGTAGGCCAGTTCGCCGTCGGCGCGGATGTGCAGCTCCGGCTGCTCCGAGCCTTTCGCGGCGTCAGCCATGCGCGCGCGCCAGTCCGGCCGCGCCACCGGCTCGCCGTTCCAATAGACGGTGCCGGCGCCGTCGATGGACAGGTGCACGTTTTCTGGCTTGGGCACGTTGAGTTGGCTGGCCGCCCGGGGCAGGTCGATCTTCACCGCGTGGGTGAGCAGGGGCGCAGTGATGATGAAGATCACCAGCAGCACCAGCATCACGTCGATCAGCGGGATCATGTTGATCTCCGCCATGGGCTGCTGGCCGTGGCCGTGGGAAAAGCCGCCGAAGGCCATCACCGGGCCTCCATGGCGATCTTGGCGGCGGCGGGCCGCAGGGTGGCCACCTTGCCGTCGCGTGGCGGCGCCTCGGTGTGGATGCCGGTGGACATGAAGGCGAACAGGTCATGGGCGAAGCCATCCAGTTCCGCCAGCACCAGGCGGTTGCTGCGGTTGAAGGCGTTGTAGGCCAGCACCGCCGGAATGGCCACGGCCAGGCCCAAGGCGGTCATGATCAGGGCCTCGCCCACCGGGCCGGCCACCTTGTCCAGCGTGCCCTGGCCGCTCATGCCGATGGCCAGCAGGGCGTGATAGATGCCCCACACGGTGCCGAACAGGCCCACGAAGGGGGCCGACGAGGCCACCGAGGCCAGCACCGTGTGGCCGTATTCCAGGCGCGCCGTGTCCTGTTCCATGGCGCGGCGCAGGGCCCGGGTGAGGAACTCGTCCGCCGAGCCCGCCTCCACCAGCCGGCTGCCGGCGCGGTTTCGGTACTGCTCGGCGACCCGCAGGGCGTGGTGGGTCATGTGGGAGAAGGGGTCGGCGATGCCGGTCCGTTGCAGGTGGGCGGCCACATCCTCCATGTCGGCGGCGTTCCAGAACTTCTCCAGGAAGGCCCGGGTCTGGCGGCGGGCGCGCCAGATGGCAATCGACTTGCTGACGATCAGATACCAGGTGGCCAGGGACATCAGCGCCAGCACCAACAGCAGAAACTGGCCCAGCGCGTCGGTCTGGCCCAGGAAATGGGCGAAGCCCAGATTGGTCGCATCGGATTGCACGTTCAACTCCTCAGGGAAAAAGAAATCGGGACCAGCACCCAGGCCCCCACCGCCTTGTCGCCCTGGCGGGCGGGCAGGAAACGCCAGCGGCCCACGGTGTCCCGGGCCACCTTGTCCAGGCGCTCGTGGCCGCTGCTGTCGCGTATCTCCACCCGGGCGGCGGAGCCGTCCGGATCCACGAACACCCGCAGCAGCACCCGCCCCTCCTCCCCCAGGCGGCGGGACAGGGCGGGATAGGCGGGGGCCGGGTTGTCCAGGTAGTCGGCGTCGAAGCGCGGCGGGCTCACGGGCGCCGGCGCGGGGGGGACGTAGGCCGCCAACGGCACCGGCTTGACGGGCTCGGGGGCGGGGGGCGGCAGCACCGCCGGCAGGGGCTCCGGCGGCAGGGGTTGCGCCTCCGCCTGGCGCGGGGCGGGGGCGGACTCGGGCACCGCGAGGATGGGCGGCGGCGGCAGATTTCGCTGCACCGGCTCGGCGGCGGGGGGACTGGGCTTGGTCTGCCGGGGTTTGGGTGGCTCCATGCGCAGCGCCGGCTCGCTGGCCAGGAAACTCACCATCAGTGGCTCGGGCAGGACCACGGCGCGGACCACGGGCTCCATGCTCAGCAGGGCGAAGGCCACCGCGCCATGCAACGCCACCACGCCGGCCATAACCCGCCAATCGGGGGCTCGTCCGTAAACGGGCCTCATTTGGTCAGGATCAGCTTGTTCTGCCGCGTCAGCCGCAGCCGGTATTCCTGGCCGTCGTGCAGGATGACCAGTTCCCGGCGTGCCCTGAACAGTTCCTCACTGCGCATGACCGACGGTTCACTCTGCCCGTGTTCACCGGCCCCCGTGTGTACCTCGGCCGTGTTCCGATCGTCCTGCTCCCTGCCCATCTCACTGCCCCCCAACCGGCATGGGATGAATTTCCGCCTGTCCCCTGGCCAGTCGTTCCAGGGCGGCGGCGAAACCGGAGAGGCCGGAATGGCGGGTCAGCACGCAGGGTTTGCCCACCTGTTTGCAGTGCTTCTTGACCTGGTAATAGGCCGGATGGCTGACACAATCCGTGGGGCAGATCACCGCATCGGAGGCGGCCAGCAGTTCCGGCAGGCGTGACAAGGCCTCCTCCCTTCCGCCATCGTGGTGGATGAGACGCACCCCCAGCCGTTCGGCCAGCAACCGGTACTGGGGCAACAGGGCGGTGCGACCGCCGACGCACAGCACGCAGCGGTCGCGCAGCGTGGCGGGACAGCCGGTACAGTGGCCATCGCAACCCGGGCCGTCGGGCGACTCGGCCAGCAGCAGGTGTTCGAGGGCATCCCGCTCCAGGACCAGGCTGTCCCGTTCGGCGCGCAGACGATCCACCTCCCGCATCCTGTCGCGCAGCCGCGCATCGCTGTCCACCAGGCGGGCGGCCTGTGCGCGCAGTTCGCCGTTGGCGGCCTCCAGCATCAGCAGACGGCGGCCCAGGCCGACCAGGGCCTGTCCCGATTCCAGTTCGGCCAGACGGCCGCGCAGCACAGCCAGTTCCAGCCGGGCCTTGCGAAGGTCCTGCAACTCGGCTTCCAGGCCGAGGATACGCTCGGACCGCCGGGCCAGTTCCCCGGCCATACGCTCGGCATCCTGCCGGGCCTGATACGCCAGGCGCTCGGTCTCTCCCTCCAGGAAGGCCAGCCGGCGGGCATCCGCCGCCTGCCCGGCCCCCACCTGGTGGGACAGCATGTGCACATCGGCGTAGGCCTGGGCGCGTGTTTCGGGACCGGCGGCCTTGTGGGTCATCACCGCCCACAGCGGGCCGGCCACCTCACCCAGTTCCAGATGCCGGCGCCACAGCTCGGCCACGGCCGCATCGTCCCTTGCCTGCTCGAAGGACTTCACCGCCTTCAGGTGCTTGCGATCCAGGGTCTTTTGCAGGGACTCGGAGGCTGAGTTGCGGCTGCCGGCCACGGACACCGCCTCCACATGCAGCCGATAGTCGTCGAAGCCGCTCCCCGAGAAGCCATCCTTGCGGGCGATACGCTTGATGTCCTCCAGGCTCAGGCAGGTCCCCACCACGGGGCACAGGTATTTGGATTCCAGCTCCCAGAGCTTGCGCCTGCGCCTGGGTGCCGGCCTGACGGTAGCGGCGTGGGGGACCGTCACAACCGTGGACATGCCCTCCTGCGCCACCGGGCTGTCGGGCCACAGGTCCCGGACCTTGGCCTGCATGCGGTGCAACTCACACATGATGGCCCCCGCCGATACTTGTGGGATGGGTGCACAGACCCTGGCTCATGCGATCGCAAAGGCCCCGCGTCTCCTCGTCCAGCCACGTGGCATCGGTAAGCATATCCAGCAGCCAGGCGGCGCGTTCGGCCGACTGCGGGCAGCCCAGCAGGCCGTGGCGCAGCAGATGATGCAGGGCGGCCTGGAGTAAAGCCTGGGCGGAGGCATGAGTCGTGTATGTGGGCATGTCCGCCATGCCCAGGACCGCGCCCGGACCGGCGGCACGCCGGATGGGCACGGTTCGTTTACCGCGGCCAGACTTGCGGTTGCCAGCAGGAAGTGTGTTCATCTCTCGAAAACCCTAGATGGTTGAATGCCGCTGGCTGGCTTGCCCACGTCCGGGCTGGCTGGCTCCACGAGTCCCACACGGCGTGAACCGGAACGGTGATATTCCGAACCGCGTTCTACAACCGTCACTCATGTGCAAATGATAACCGTTCTCGTTTTTAAGTGCAATACATGCAGTTCGAAAACTGGCTGTCCGCTGGTGTTTACGTGAATCGGGCCTAATCGCCATCCGGTCCCGTCAGAGGACGATCCAGTGGTTGTCCAGACGGATGTCCGGCAGGGACAGCAGGTCCCGGCTCGCATCCGGTCCGGACGACGCCGCCAGAGCGGCATGGCGTCCACCGGCCCAGATGCGTCCCGGCGTGGTGGCTATGGAGCAGGATTCCTCCAGGGGGATGAAGTCCTGCCCCTCCCCCGCCGCGCCGAACAGGGCGGTGCCCTGGGCGCGCGGACAGCCCACCGCGAACATGCCATCCAGGAAGGCGATGTCACCGCCATAGCCGGAAAGTGGCCGGGCGGGCGGCACGGCCAGCACATGGACACCGTCGAACAGGGCCAGGACCGGGGCGGAGGCCCGTTCAACGGCGGCGTCATGCTCGGCCTGCAGGGCGATGCCCAGCACCGGCCCCCGTGCCGTCCGGCCCCATGCCAAGTGGCGCAGACTCAGGCGCGGATCGCCCAGGCGCCACTGCCTCCGGACCTCGCCGCTGCCCTCATCCAGGGCCACCAGGCTGGAATCCATCCGCTCCAGGTCCAGCTTGAGCCGCCCGGTCTCCGGCCGGGTGGGCACGCCGCCGTTGGCGACGATCAGGTGGCCTTCGCCATCGAGCAGCAGCTGATGCGGGTCGATGCCGTGGGTATCCCAGTCGTCGAGCTTCTTCAGTGTCTGCAGGTCGCGAACGCCGATGCGACCGCGCCCGGTGGCGTGGTCGGTCTCCGTCGTCAGCAGCAGCCTGTCACGCACGGCGATGGCGTGGCCGCAGAAGCGCAGCAGCGA
>DEQR01000017.1:37832-51642 GCA_002360535.1 Thiobacillus sp. UBA3361 | reverse complement strand
GTTCAGCCACGCCGACGCGCTCTGCGCCGACACCGAGACCGACCATGGCTCGCTCACCATGCCGTCACCCGATGCCACCCCGGTCATCGGTCGCAGGCTCGTCGCGACAGTCCACGCCCCGTTGTCCAGGCCGCTCGCGAGTTCGCGACGCTTCGCCGCCGTCGCCACTGTCTCTCCCCGAGCCCACCACTCCGGACGCGAACCCCCCATCAGCACCATCGCGACCACAGAAACAGCAGACACCGCCGCCACGCCAAGCAGCACACCTGAGCAGCGTTGCGCAAGCACGTGCAGATGCGCGCGACGCGCATCCGCAGCGTCGCCAGCGCCAAGGACACCAAGCCGTCCAGCCCCACGCGTCGCCAGCATAGAAACAGCATCGCCGATCACGGGGCAATTGTGTGCGCGCCGATCCACCCCGGCCGGCGAGACATGGCCGCCCGTAAAGGTCTCCTCCATGCCTTACTCCTGAGCAGCGGCGAGTATCTGGCCTCTGCCCAACAATCAGGGCATGCGTTATACAGCCCGCCGCGCCGCCGCGCCGCTCGGCCTGGACGAGCCCCGCCTGGCCGGGCTGCGCGAACTGGGCGAATGCCTCAACTACAACGGCTACGGCGAGCGCACCGAGGACCTGCACTTCCATCCCGCCGATCTGTACCGGCACCTGCATGCCTTCGCCGATCCTGACGCCTTCATCCGCGAGGCGCCCGAATTCGCGATCCTGCGCGAGGGGCGCGCCCGGGACATGGCCCTGGCCCGCGCCATGCCGGCCATCGACGCCAGAAGTACCGGCGCGGTCTTCATTCTGCCCGATGCCGCCTGGGCGCGGAGGGTGTCCGGAAGTTATGCCAATGTCCTGGCCGGCGAGCATCCGCGGCGGGCGCATGCCGTGCTGACGCCATCCAGCGATGGGCATTACGTGGTCAGCGTGCGCGCCCCGCTGGCCGATCCGGTGGGCGCGGATGTACTGTGCGGCGGCTTCGATCGCGGCGGTGGGCGCAAGGCGGCGGCTGGCATCAACGGGCTGCCCATGGCGCGGACGGAAGCGTTCATACGCGCCTTCTTCGGGACCTGGCCGGGCTAGGGCGGTTTCAGCCCGCCCGGTTGCCCGGTTCCACCACCGAGCCCACGACCATCCCCACCGCCGAGGCCAGGAAACCGCCGAACTGCGGCGGCAGCGCTGCTTCCGGCGAGACGAACTCCATGGTCAGCCAGACCAGGGCGCCGAAGATGATGGACAGTGTCGCGCCCAACTGGCTGGCGCGCCGCCAGTAGATGCCAGTGACCAGGGGCACGAAAGCGGTGGCCAGGGTGACCTTGTAGGCGTTCTCCACCATCTGGTGGATGCTGGTCTCGGCTTGCAGCGACCACAGGGAATAGGCCACCACGCCCACCGTGAACACCACCACCACGGCGCGTGTCACCTTGAGCAGTTGGCGGTCGGTCATGGCGTGGCCGGGCATCATCTCCTTGATGACGTTCTCCGACAGGGTCACCGACGGCGCCAGCAGGGTGCCCGAGGCGGTGCTCATGATCACCGACAGCAGGGCACCGAAGAACACCACCTGGGCAAACAGCGGCAGGTGGGCGGCGACGAAGCTGGGCAGTACCAGTTGCGCGTCGCGTTCCAGCAGGGTGCCGGTCAGTTGCGGGTCCACCAGGGTGGCCGAGTAGGTCAGGTAAAGGGGCACGGCGGCGAACAGGAAATAGGCCGTGCCGCCGATCACCGTGCCCCACACCGCCACCCGCTCGTTGTGGGACGAGTTGGCGCGCTGGAACACATCCTGCTGGGGAATGGAGCCGAAGCCCATGGTCAGCAGGCCGGCGACGAAGGTGATCACCGCCGCCCACTCCAGCTCCGGCCAGAACTCGAACTTGCCTGCCGCCTGGGCGTGGGCGATGACCGGTGCGATGCCGTTCACCTCGGGCATGTCGCCCACCAGATACGCGATCCACAGCAGGCCGATGACGATGATGGTCATCTGGAAGAAGGTGGTGAGGGCGACCGACCACATGCCGCCGTACAGGGTATAGAGCAGCACCACGGCGGCGCCGATCAGGATGCCCTGGCTCTGGCTGATCACGTCACCCGAAAGCACGTGGAACACCAGCCCAAGGGCGGTGACCTGCGCCGACACCCAGCCCAAATAGGACAGGGCGATGGCCAGGCTCATGACGACCTCCACCGGTCGGTTGTAGCGCTTGCGGTAGAAGTCGCCCAGGGTCAGCAGCTTCATCCGGTACAGGGGACGGGCGAAGAACAGACCGAACAGGATCAGGCACAGGGAGGCGCCGAAGGGGTCGGAGATGGTGCCGGCGAGATTCTCTTCCAGGAAGGTGGCGGGGATGCCCAGCACCGTTTCCGCGCCGAACCAGGTGGCGAACACCATGGCCACCACCAGAGGCATGCCCAGGCTGCGACCGGCGGAGTAGTAATCATCGACGTTCTTGACGCGGGTGGCGGCATACATGCCGATGCCGATGGAGATGACCAGATAGAGGATGACGAAACCGAGGAGCATGGCGGGTTCTTCTGTCATGTTGGCAAGATTCGTTGGGCCGGTGTAGCTCCCCCTCCCCAGCCCTCCCCCGCAAGGAGGGGAGGGACGGAAGATGGAACCCTCCCCCGCAAGCGGGGGAGGGTTGGGTGGGTGCAGTCAACGCAGCTTGATTTCCGTCCAGATGCGGTTCAGCACACGGCGGCTTCGGCGATCCAGGTCGCGCATCATCTCCAGCCGGCGCAGCGTGGCCGCATCGGGAAAAACGGCGCGATTATCGGCGATCTCCGGCCGGATGTGGTCCATGGCCGCCCGGTTGGGATTGCCCGAGCCGATCAGGTTGGTCAGTTCCGCCGAGTTCTCCCCCGCCAGCATGAAGTCCATGAAGCGGTGCGCCAGCGCGGGATGCCGCCCCGTCTTGTGCAGGACCATGGAGTCCAGGGCCAGCACCGCGCCCTCCTCGGGAATGCCGTAGCCGATGGCGAACGGCCGGCCGGCGCGGCGCGCATCCTGGTCGGCCTGGAACATGTCGTTGGAATAACCGTGGGCCACCCAGATGTTGCCCACGGTCAGCTCCTTGATGTAGCTGGAGGCGTTGAAGGCGGCCCAGTAGGGTTTGGCCCGCAGGATCAGGTCGCGGGCCTGTTTCCATTTGGCCTCGTCGGTGTCGTTGATGGAATGGCCCAGGTACTTCATGGCCGCCGCCATCAGCTCGCGCTGAGAGTCCAGCACCGTCACCCGGCCCTTGATCTTCCTCAGGTAGCGCGGCTCGAAGATCAGCGCCCAGGTGTCGCTGGGCAGGCCGAGTTCCTTCACCTTGGCGGTGTTGTAGCCGATCAGCGTCAGCGTGTAGGCGTAGGGGACGGAATAGCGGTTGCCGGGGTCGAAGGGGGTATTCAGGAAGGCCGGCTTGATGTTCTTCAGGTGGGGCAGTCGGGCCTTGTCGATGGGCCGCAGTTGCCGGGAGCGGATCAGGGATTCCACCGCGTTGCCGGTGGGCACGATGAGGTCGTATCCGGAGGCCCCGGCGGCGATCTTGGCCAGCATCTCCTCGTTGTCCGAGTAATAGTCCTGCACCACCTTGCAGGCGCATTGCGCCTCGAAACGGGCGATGGTCTCGTCGGAGATGTAGTTGTTCCAGTTGTAGAGGTAGAGGGTGTCGGCGGCGAGGACGGGCAGCGTCGGGAACAACACCAGCCACAACGAGAACGCTCCCCTCGCCCGGCTTCGCCACCCTCTCCCTCCAGGCGAGGGTAAACACCACTGCATCCGGCCCATCACCCCGCCCCCCGCATGAACCCCTTGTCCATGCGCGAGGCCGCGATCACCAGCACCAGGGTCAGCAGCATCAGCAGGGTCGATACCGCGTTCACCTCCGGCGTCACCGCGATCTTGATCATGGAATAGATTTGCAGGGGCAGTGTCGATACCCCCACCCCGGCGGTGAAGAAGGTGATGACGAAATCGTCCAGGGACAGGGTGAAGGCCATCAGGAAACCGGCCACCACCGCCGGCAGGATGAGGGGGAAGGTCACCAGGCGGAAGGTCTGCCAGGGCGTGGCGCCCAGGTCGCGGGCGGCCTCGAAGATGCTCTCGTCCATGCCCGCCAGGCGGGCGCGCACCACGATGGCCACGAAACCGATGGAGAAGGTGATGTGGGCCAGTACCACCGACAGAAATCCCAGGGTGAGGTGCAGCACCTGGATGAAGAACACCAGCAGCGACACGCCGAGCAGGATCTCCGGCATGGCCACCGGGGTGATCACCAGCAGCGGCAGCCAGGCCGGCCGCCAGCGGTGCATGCCCAGGCCAGCCAGGGTGCCCAGCAGGGTGGCGGCGCCGCTGGATACCAGGGCGATGAGCAGCGAATTGCGTGCCGCCAGCAGCATCTCTTCGTCGTGCAGCAGCACCCGATACCAGTCCAGGGTGAAGCCCACCCACTCGGCGTTGAGCCTGGAATCGTTGAATGAATAGGCCACCACGATGATCAGGGGCAGGTACAGGAAAGCGTAGCTGGACGCCGCCGCCAGCAACAGCCAGGTGGGCAGCCGTCTCATGCCGCGCGCGCCTTAGGTTTGGACAGCCAGGCGGCCGCGCCGGCCAGGGACAGCACCGCCAGGGTCAGCATGATGGACAGGGCCGCGCCGAAGGGCCAGTCCCGCACGCCCAGGAACTGGTCCTTGATCAGGTTGCCGATGAGCATGTCGCGCGTGCCGCCCAGCAGGTCGGGGATGGCGAACATGCCCAGCACCGGGATGAACACCAGCGCCGAGCCGGAAAACACGCCGGGCAAGGAGAGGGGCCAGGTCACCCCCCAGAAACGCCGCCAGGCGTTGGCGCCCAGGTCCTGGGCGGCGTCCAGCAGCACCGGGTCGTGCTTTTCCAGGTTGGTGTACAGGGGCAGGATCATGAACGGCAGATGCACATAGACCATGCCCACCAGCACCGCGCAGGGCGAGAAGAGCAGGCTCACCGGCTCCAGCCCCAGGGCGGCCAGCACGCCGTTCAGCGTCCGCGCTAGGGCCGCCTGGGGACCCAGGAGGATCATCCAGGCATAGACGCGGATCAGGAAGTTGCTGGCGAAGGGCAGGATCACCAGCAGCACCAGCAGGTCGCGATGCCGTCTGGGGCTTTGCGCGATCAGCCAGGCCACCGGGTAGGCGAGCAGCAGGCAGATCAGGGTGGAGGCGGCCGCCACCGCGAAGGAGCGGGCGAAGATCTCGGCGAATAGCCAGTCGCTGAAGAAGAAGGCGTGGTTTTCCAGGGTCAGGCCGAACTCCTTGCCGTCGCCGGGATCAGTCAGCGGCGCCAGGCCGCCGAACTCCCCCGGATACTGGAAACTGGCCAGCACCATGATCAGCGCCGGGGCCAGGAAGAAGGCCAGCAGGAACAGGGTGGGCGGCGACAGCACCGCCCACTTGGTCATCCGCGCACCGCGTGGCCCCCGGGACTGTAGGAGCGGACCCTGTCCGCGATGGTGACGCCCGATGTCGCGGACAAGGTCCGCTCCTACAGGATCAGGCTTCACGGACATAGTGTCCCGCCTGGGCGGACCAGCCCACCATCACCCGGTCACCGGTCTCGTGGAAACGCGCCCGCCCCGGCGCGGCGTTGGGCAGCAGGGCCTGGAGGGTGTAGCCGTTGTCCAGGCGCACCTGGTAAGTGGTCACGTCGCCCACATACAGGAAGTCCCGCACCTGGCCGGGAAAGCGGTTCGCCCAGGCCGGGTCGGCCTCGGCGGCCACCTGCACCTGCTCGGGACGCAGGGCCAGCAGGCCCCGTTCCCCCGTCTGGCAGCCTTCCGCCGCCGGTGCCCTGACCTCGCCCAGGCCGGCCACGCTGAGGCGCAGGCCGTCAGCCTCCACGGCGCGCACCTCGGCCTCCAGCAGGTTGCAGTTGCCGATGAAGTCGGCCACGAAGCGGTTCACCGGAAAACCGTAGATGCGCGACGGCTCGTCCAGCTGCTCCACCCGGCCGGCGTTCATCACCGCGATGCGGTGGGACAGGGCCAGGGCCTCGTTCTGGGCGTGGGTGACGAACACGAAGGTGATGCCCACCTCGCGCTGCAGCTTGATCAGCTCCAGCTGCATCTCCTCCCGCAGCTTCAGGTCCAGGGCCCCCAGGGGCTCGTCCAGCAGCAGCAGGCGCGGCCGGTTCACCAGCCCCCGGGCCAGGGCCACGCGCTGCTTCTGGCCGCCGGAGATTTCATGCGGGTAGTGCTCCGCCAGCTCCCCCAGGTGCACCATGTCCAGGGCATCGGCGGTGCGCCGCTTGACCTCGCCCTCGCCCAGGCCGGCCATGCGCAGGGGGAAGGCCACGTTGCGCGCCACGGAGAGGTGCGGAAACAGGGCGAAGTTCTGGAACACCGTGTGCACCGGCCGGCGCTCGGCGGGGGTGTCGGCCAGGTCGCGGCCGTCCAGCAGGATCTGGCCCGCGTCCGGAAGGTCGAAGCCGGCGATCATCCTGAGCAGCGTCGTCTTGCCGCAGCCCGAGGGGCCGAGCAGGGTGAAGAACTCGCCCGGTTCCACCGCGAAACTGACGTCGTCAACCGCCGTGAAGTCACCGAAACGGCGGGTGACGCGGCGGATTTCCAGCAGCGGCATGGCCGGCCCTCGCGTGTATCAGGATGTCCCTATCTTAGATAGAAATCGGCGTCGGCAGTACCGCCATGCCCAACGGCGGATACCCGAAGGCGTGAGTGAAGACGGATGCCCTTAACCCCCTAGATCTCACGCAGTGTTTGGGTAGGCAGGCCCTAGAAGTCTTCCGGGAAGTCGAGTCGTTCCTGGTGCTTGGCCAAGGACAACAACGCACAGCGTTCATTATTGCGAGGGCCGGGCGCACCGGCCACCGCCAGGGCACCAATCGTCACACCGGCATACTGGATAGGCACCCCGCCCTCGATCAACAACAGACTATCCACGTTACCTAACTCCATGGCTATCTCCGGGCGGTTGGCACGCAGATCGGCCGTGGATACTCCGGACAGAATCACTGCCTCCGCCTTGCGTCGGGCGAGTTCCAGGGTATGACGGGGTGCCAGGGTATCGCGCAGCGCGGCCTGAATATCCCCGCTCTTGCTGACCACCACGACCGATACCTGCCATCCATAGTCCCTGCACACCTCGATAGCCCCCTGGGTCAAGTCCCGGGCCAATTCCATGCCTATTGTCGGTATGGCGGCCATGTCAACGGCAACTGCCGGCGCAACCGCAAACCATGTCGCGACACATGCAGACCATCCCTTCATGGGAATTCCTCCTCAAGGTCTCAAGGAACAAGGAGCCGACGAACTGAATTTATAGATACTCAAACGGGAGGCGCAATGAAGGACTCTGTTCTGACACTGAACACCTTCCGAGTTTCATGCGGTAAAGCTCCATCAGTCGGGTGTTCGTTTACTCGAATCGCAGCCAGCCAGCTGATCGGTCAGTGCTGGTGACCAGCCCTTGCCGATGGCCCAGCGGCGCGTCATGCCTATCGGTCTCTATCTGCCTCGCCCAGCCTACAGATACGGCATGATCAACGCGGCTGCCAGCAGTGCGGCGATGGCCATCAGCCAGCGGTTGCGCCGCCGCTGTTCGCGCAGCATCCGGGCGAACAACTCCTCCACCCGCGCCGGGCGCTCGTCGTGCAGGGCGCGGTGCACCAAGCGCGGCAGCTGGGGCAGGGCGGCGCTCCACTGCGGCGCCTCGTCCTTGATGTGCCGCAGCAGGCCGCGCCAGCCCACCTGCTCGTTCATCCAGCGCTCCAGGAAGGGCTTGGCGGTGGCCCACAGGTCCAGGTCCGGGTCCAGGTCGCGGCCCATGCCTTCGATGTTGATCAGGGTCTTCTGCAGCATCACCAGTTGGGGCTGGATCTCCATGCCGAAGCGGCGGGAGATCTGGAACAGGCGCAGCAGCACCTTGCCGATGGCGATGTCCTTGATGGGCCGGTCGAACACCGGCTCGCACACCGCCCGCACGGCGGCCTCGAAGTCCTGCGGCGGGGTGTCCGGCGGCACCCAGCCGGATTCGATGTGGGCCATGGCCGCCTTCTGGTAGTCGCGCCGGAAGAAGGCCAGGAAGTTGCGCGCCAGATACGTCTTGTCGCTCTCGTTCAGGGTGCCCATGATGCCGAAGTCCAGGGCGATGTATTTGCCGTCGTCCTGCACCAGGATGTTGCCGGGGTGCATGTCGGCATGGAAGAAGCCGTCCCGGAACACCTGGGTGAAGAAGATTTCCACCCCCGCCCTGGCCAGCCTGGGGATATCCACGCCGCGGCGCCTGAGCTCCTCCACCCGGGAGATGGGCGTGCCGGTCATCCAGGTCATCACCATCACCTCGGGGGTGCAGTAGTCCCAGTGGATTTCCGGCACCGCCAGCAGGTGGGAGTCGCGGAAGTTGCGCCTGAGCTGGGAGCAGTTGGAGGCCTCGCGGATCAGGTCCAGTTCGTCGTCCAGGTGCTTGGCGAACTCGGCCACCACCTGGCGGGGCTTCATGCGCTTGCCGTCGGACCACAGGTTCTCCACCAGCCAGGCGCCCGATTCCAGCAGGGCCACGTCGTGGCCGATCACCTTGGCGATGTTGGGGCGCAGCACCTTCACCGCCACCTGTTCTCCGGTCTTCAGCCGTGCCCGGTGCACCTGGGCCACCGAGGCGGAGGCCACCGCTTTGGGGTCGAACTCGGCGAACACCTCGTGGGGGTCGCGGCCATAGGCCTGGCGCAGCACCGCCTGGGCCTGCTCGGAAGGGAAGGGCGGCACCCGATCCTGGAGCTTGGCCAGTTCGTCGGCGATGTCCGGCGGCACCATGTCGCGCCGGGTGGAGAGCATCTGACCGAACTTGACGAAGATGGGGCCCAGGTCCTCCAGGGCCAGGCGCAGGCGCTCGCCGCGCGGGCTGGTGTCCCGGCTGCCGAACCAGCGCCAGAACATCAGCGCCTCGATCCAGCGCAGGAAGTCGAAACGCTCGTGGCCGAGGATGAAGTTGTCCAGGCGGTAGCGCAGGGCGACGCGCAGGATGGTGAGGAGGCGGACGAGGCGCATCAGCCGCCGCTGTCTCGGTCGCCCCGCGCTTCCAGCAGGGCCAGGCGGGCCGCCAGCCGGTCGGCGGCGTCGCGCAGCTCATCGACCTGGTCCACAAAACGGGCCATGGTCAGGCGGTCCACCAGCAGACCGGATTCCTGGCCCAGCCAGCCGCCCAGGTTGCGGTCCAGGGACTGCCGGGCCTGCCCGCGCCATTGGCCGAAGCCGGCGATGGCCTGGGCCGCGCGGGCGGCGGCGATGTCGCCGACCAGGGGACGCAGGGCCAGGGCCCAGTCGAACTCTTCCAGCAGGGCCATGAGGTCATTGGCCAGGCCGGTGTCGCCATCCACGCGGGCCTCGCGCAGCGCAGACTTGTCGCCCAGCAGAAGGCGGGGCGGGATGCTCGCCCCCAGGGTGATGCTCACCGTGCCGGGCGCGTCGGCCGGCGGGGCGGCAAGGCGGCCCTCGGTGGTGATGGCCATGCGCAGCCGCGCGGGCGGGATGATCAGCTCGGCCGCCTTGCCGCCCTGCGCGGCCAGTCGGGCGACCAGGGCCGGCTGCGTGTCCAGTACACGGTTCAGGGCGGGCAGGAGGAGCGTGAAGGCGGTATCGAGCATGGACGCATTTTATGCCAAGGCCGGTAAACTCATGGCCCACAATCAGCATTCCCCAGGCGGCCCATGAACATCGACGGCACCCCCACCCGCACCATCCGCCCCCTCGACGACCGCAGCGGCGTGGAGATCATCGACCAGACCCTGCTGCCGCACCGGCTGGCCGTCCGCATACTGCGCGGTCTGGACGACGCGGTCGAGGCCATCGTCGTCATGCGCGTGCGCGGTGCGCCTTTGATCGGCGCCACCGCGGCCTATGGCCTGGCCCTGGCGATGAACGCCGCCGCCAGTGATGCCGCCCTGGAAGCCGCTTGCGAACGCTTGCTGGCCAGCCGCCCCACGGCGGTCAACCTGCGCTGGGCGGTGGAGCGTCTGCGCGCCCTGCTGTCGCCCCTGCCCGTGGGGGGGAGGGCGGAGGTCGCCTGGGCGGAGGCCGCCCGCATCTGCGACGAGGACGTGCTGCGCAACAAGGGCCTGGGCTACCACGGCCTGGGCGTCATCCGCGCCCTAGTGCGCGAGCGGGGCCTGAAGACCGTCAACGTCATGACCCATTGCAACGCCGGCTGGCTGGCCACCGTGGACTGGGGCACCGCCCTGGCGCCCGTCTATCTGGGCTTCGACGCCGGCAGGGAGGAAGGCTTCCATCTGCATGTCTGGGTGAGCGAGACCCGGCCCCGCAATCAGGGGGCCAGTCTCACCGCCTGGGAGCTGAACGCCCACGGCGTGCCCCACACGGTGATCGCCGACAACGCCGCCGGCCATCTGATGCGCCAGGGCAAGGTGGACATGGTCATCGTCGGCGCCGACCGGGTGGCCGCAAACGGTGATGTGGCCAACAAGATCGGCACCTATCTCAAGGCCCTGGCCGCGAAGGACAACGGGGTGCCGTTCTATGTCGCGGTGCCGGGGCCGACCATCGACTGGCGCCTGGCATCGGGCGACGGTATTCCCATCGAGGAGCGCTCCGCCGCCGAGGTGACCCACCTGCCGGGCCGGCTGGCGGATGGCAGGGAAGCCATCGTGCAGCTCACCCCGGACGGCAGTCCGGCCGTCAATCCGGCCTTCGACGTCACACCCGCGCGGCTGGTGACCGGCCTGATTACCGAGCGGGGCGCCTGCGCCGCCAGCCGGGAAGCCATGCTCATCCTGTTTCCGGAGCACAAATGAACGAAAGCACCCTGCGCCAGCGGCTGGCCGACGCCGCCACCCGCTCCGTGCGGCTGGGCCTCAACCAGGGCAGCTCCGGCAACCTGAGCCTGCGCTGCGGCGCGGGTTTCCTGATCACCCCCAGCGGCCTGCCCACCGACGGGCGCGCGCCCGGGGAGATGGTCTTCGTCGATCAGGACGGTCAGCCGGAAGGGGACTTGAAGCCCTCCAGCGAGTGGCGCTTCCACCGCGACATCCTGCGCACGCGGCCGGAGTTCGGTGCCGTGGTGCACGCCCACTCCCCCTACGCCGTCAGCCTGGCCTGCCTGCGCCGCGGTCTGCCGGCTTTCCATTACATGGTGGCGGTGGCCGGCGGGCGGGACATCCGTTGCGCCGACTACGCCACCTTCGGCAGCCAGACGTTGTCCGACCACGCCCTGGCCGCCCTGGAGGGCCGCAAGGCCTGCCTGCTGGCCAACCATGGCCTGCTGGCGGCGGGCCGCGACTTGGACGAGGCCCTGCACGTGGCCCTGGAGGTGGAGGCCCTGTGCGGCCAGTTCTGGCGCGCCAGCCTGCTGGGCGAGCCGGTGCTGCTGAGCGACGCGGAGATGGACGAGGTGCTGGAACGCTTCCGGAGCTACGGACCGCGGGCCGCTCGGTCCTCAGCCGGCTGACTTCCTCGCGCCGGCGAGGCGTTGCCAGGCCCAGCCGCCGGGTGCGTCCCGGCCGGTGAGCAGGTAGGTAAGCACGTTGATGTTGCGCAGCGCCAGGGCCTGGCGCCGGCGCGCCCCGCGCGTGCCGCAGAACAACAGACGATCACCGGCGGTCAGGGGCAGGTCTTCCTCCGGCAGCAGGCCTTCGCCGGTACCGGTCTGGATGAGCAGCGGCAGGCAGGCCAGACCGCGCTGGTAGTCGTAGGGGTCGCGCATCAGGTCCTGGATGGCGAGGTGGCCCCCCTCGTTGAGCACCTGCCAGGGGGCGATGGACTGTTCCGGGCCGATCTCCACGTCCCACACCTCGGGCACCGTTTCCTCGCTCACGGCGGCGATGCGCGAGATCAGCGGGTTGGCCCAGGCCTCGTCCTGGCGCCTGGCCAGATCCAGGAATCGCGCCAGCAGGGGCGTGGTGAGGCGGGCCAGGAATTCATGGGCGACGATCACCGAAGGCTGCATGTTCATCTGCGCGCCGAAGCGCTTGAACAGGGGCGTATTGGCCTCGCGGTTCTGGCGGGTGACCATGAACAGCTCCGGCTTCAACTCGCGGGCGGTCATGACGATGGACAGGTTGTTGATATCGTCGTCGGTGCCGGCGACGATGCCCACCGCCTCGCGGATGCCGGCGTGGATCAGGGTGGCCGCCTCTGTGCCGCGGCCGTGGATGCAGTCGTCGCAGCCGGTCTTGGCCGGGTCGGCCTCGATTACGGCGACCTCAATGCCTTCCTTTTTCAGATGCCGGACCACCGCCTTGCCGAAGCGTCCGTAGCCGCACACCACCCACTTGCCACGCGGCGGGCGCAGGGGCTCGCAGAGCGGATCGCCGGGCACACCCGTGAGCCATTCGTAGAGCAGGTGCTGGCCGGGGTTGTTGAGCGCCATGGCCAGGTGTTCGGCGAACACCTCGAAGGCGTTGACGATGCCCTCGGTGCCGAAGGAGGCCATGTTGGCGGCGGTATCCGGAGTGTCGGCGCGGCATAGCACCGGCAGCTTGGGGCGCAGCAGCTTGGCGGTGACCGCCACGCTCAGGTTGGCCTGGTCGTCGTTGGTCAGGGCGATGATTCCGGCGCACCAGGGCCGGCGCAGGCCGGCGTCGATCAGGTGTTCGGGCAGGCGCACGTCGGCGGCCAGGGCGGGGGTGTCCAGGTGGAAGCGTCCCAGTTCGAGCTCACTGATGCGCATCGGGTCGATGTCCAGCACCACCGCCTGCCGGTTGTGGCTGTCCAGGGCGCGCATCAGCAGGCCGCCGGTCTCGCCGCAGCCGCAGATGAGATAGAACGGCTGGCGCAGGCCGCGCACCGCCCGCACGAAGCGGCCGACCTGGATGGCGCGGCGGATGGCCGGGTCCTGCAACAGGGTGAGGATGCTGCCGATGCTGTACAGCCAGACGATCACCGTCAGGTAGATGGTGATGGTGGCCCAGGCGCGCTGCGCCTCGCTGAAGGCGCCGGGCAGCTCGCCGAAGCCGATGGTGGTGGCGGTGTAGCTGACGAAGTAGAAGGCGTGGAAGAAGTCCATGGGCGGCGCCGGCCGGCCCTGGGCGTCGGCGCCCGGCACCAGGGTCATGCCCAGGACGGACACCGCGTAGCTGGCGATCAGCAGGATCAGCGGCAGCCGCATGCGCCGCAGGATGAGGAAGATGGCGCTGTTGACCACCATGTCGCGCGGCCCGGATCAGCGGTGGAAGAGCACCGTCTCGATGACCAGCAGGACGACCGACAGTACGTTGGCGGCCAGGGCGCCCAGCGCCAGGGAAATGATGCTGGCGGTGACCGGGGCCGTGAGTCCTTCTCCACTCAAATAGACGGCGAAACCCCACACGCAGGCCGAGGCGATCAGCTGCAGGTCGGCGACGAAGCTGGTGGCCAGGTGGATGGCGCCGATCTGGGTGCGCTCGCCGAACTTCAGCACGGTGGCGATGAGGTTGACGACGATCACCGCGAACAGCTCATAGACATGGTGGTGCTCGGGGTTGTCCACCTCGCCGTAGACGAAGCCGAAGTTCAGGGTCATGGCCAGGATGATGAAGAAACCGAAGACCACTTTTTCCAGGTTCATGGTGGGTTCCTTGTCGGGATAGTCATTGGATATTAGCCCGAGAGACCGGCGCATGTCGGGCGCCGGCCCGGCTTCGGGTAGAATGCCGCAGTTTATACATGGGGCATAAGCCCTTGATCATGCAACATATCCGTAACTTCTCCATCATTGCCCACATCGACCACGGCAAATCGACCCTCGCGGACCGCATCATCCACCGCTGCGGTGGCCTGTCGGACCGCGAGATGGATGCCCAAGTGCTGGACTCCATGGACCTGGAGCGCGAGCGCGGCATCA
>DEQR01000017.1:0-37694 GCA_002360535.1 Thiobacillus sp. UBA3361 | reverse complement strand
TGCTGGTGGTCGATGCCAGCCAAGGCGTGGAGGCGCAGACGGTGGCCAATTGCTATACGGCCATCGAACTGGGCGTCGAGGTGGTGCCGGTGCTGAACAAGATCGACCTGCCCTCGGCCGAGCCGGAACGGGTGATCCACGAGATCGAGGACATCGTCGGCATCCCCGCCGACGACGCGGTGCGCTGCTCGGCCAAGACCGGCCTGGGGGTGGATGACGTGCTGGAGGCGGTGGTGGCGCGCATCCCCCCGCCGATCGGCGATCCCGATGCGCCGCTGAAGGCCCTGATCACCGATTCCTGGTTCGACAATTACGTGGGCGTGGTGATGCTGGTGCGGGTGGTCGATGGCACCCTGCGTCCCAAGGACAAGATCCGCCTGATGGCCACCGGCGACGAATACCTGTGCGAGCAGGTGGGGGTGTTCACCCCCAAGTCCCTGATCCGGCCGGAGCTGTCGGCCGGCGGGGTGGGCTTCGTCATCGCCGGCATCAAGGAACTGGCCAGCGCTAAGGTGGGCGATACCATCACCCAGGTCTCACGGCCCGCCGACAAGCCCCTGCCCGGCTTCAAGGAGATCAAGTCCCAGGTGTTCGCCGGGCTGTACCCCGTCGATTCTCATGAATACGACCAGTTGCGCGATGCCCTGACCAAGCTGAAATTGAACGACGCCAGTCTGCATTTCGAGCCGGAGACCTCCCAGGCCCTGGGCTTCGGCTTCCGCTGCGGCTTCCTGGGACTGCTGCACATGGACATCGTCCAGGAGCGTCTGGAGCGGGAATACGACCAGAACCTGATCACCACCGCCCCCACCGTGGAATACGAGGTGGTGATGAAGGACGGCACGGTGGAGTTGCTGGAGAATCCCTCCAAGCTGCCCGAGCCGGGCAAGTTCGCAGAGATCCGCGAGCCTATCATCACCGCCACCATCCTGGTGCCCGAGGAGTATCTGGGCAACGTGATGACCCTCTGCAACCAGAAGCGGGGCGCCCAGGTGGACATGAAATACATGGGCCACCAGGTGATGCTGAAATACGACCTGCCGCTGAACGAAGTGGTCATGGATTTCTTCGACAAGCTGAAATCCACCAGCCGGGGCTATGCCTCCCTGGACTACGAGTTCAAGGAGTACCGGCCCGACGACCTGGTCAAGCTGGATGTGCTGGTCAACGGCGAACGGGTCGATGCCCTGTCGCTGATCGTGCACCGCTCCACGTCCCAGTACCGGGGCCGGGAGCTGGTGGCCAAGATGCGCGAGCTGATCCCGCGGCAGATGTTCGATGTGGCGGTGCAGGCGGCCATCGGCAGCCACATCATCGCCCGCGAGACGGTCAAGGCCCTGCGCAAGAACGTGCTGGCCAAGTGCTACGGCGGCGACATCACCCGCAAGCGCAAGCTGCTGGAAAAGCAAAAGGAAGGCAAGAAGCGCATGAAGCAGGTGGGCAACGTGGAAATCCCCCAGGAGGCCTTCCTGGCCATCCTGCAAGTCGGAGAAAAATAAGTGAATTTCGCCCTCATCCTGTTCATCGCCCTGGTGGTCACCGGCTCGGTGTGGCTGATCGACAGCCTCACTGCCGGCCGCGAGCGCGCCAAGGACGCCAAGCCGCCCTGGTGGGCGGATTACTCCAAGAGCTTTTTTCCGGTCATCCTGATCGTCTTCCTGCTGCGCTCCTTCCTGGTGGAGCCGTTCAAGATCCCCTCCGGCTCCATGCTGCCCACCCTGCTCATCGGCGACTTCATCCTGGTGAACAAATACGACTACGGCATCCGCCTGCCCATCATCAACAAGAAGATCATCGACATCGGCGAGCCCAAGCATGGCGACGTGATGGTGTTCCGTTACCCCAAGGACCCCAGCCTGGACTACATCAAGCGGGTGGTGGGCCTGCCGGGTGACGTGGTGGAATACTTGGACAAGCGCCTGACCATCAACGGCCGGCCGGTGCCCATGGAGCGGGCCGGCGATTTCAATTACGTGGCCACCGGGCTGAACTTTATCAACGGCCATACCTACCGGGAGAAGCTGGGCGAGCACCAGCACACTGCCATGGTCCAGCCCGAGATGCCGGCGGTGATTCCGCAGCAGGTCGATGGCGACTTCGACCATCGGGAGAACTGCTCCTACAATGAGCGGGGCTTCAGGTGCAGCGTGCCGAAGGGGTATTACTTCATGCTGGGCGACAACCGCGATGCCAGCAACGACTCGCGCTACTGGGGTTTCGTGCCGGACGGCAACATCGTCGGCCGGGCCTTCATGATCTGGTTCAATTTCGAGGACTTGGGCCGCATCGGCCATTTCATCGAGTAGGAGGCGGCATGCGACAGAAACAGCAAGGTTTGACGATCATCGGACTGTTGTTCTTTTCCGTCATCGCTATCGTGGCGATCTACTTCGTTGCCCGCCTGATGCCGGATTACATGGACTACTGGGCGGTCAAGCGCATCGTCGCCCAACTGCAGAGCGATGCCAACACCGGCGAGAAGACGGATACCGACCTGCGCGTCAGCTTCGCCAAACAGCTCAACGTGGACTACGTGAAGGGGCTGACCGAACGCGACCTGATCATCCAGCGCGACCGCCGCAAGGGGGTCAACCTGTACGTGGAGTGGAAAGTGAAGAAGCCTTTCGTCGGCAACATCAGTCTGTGCGTGGACTTCAAGGCCGGCCAACCCTTCCCTGAATGACGCCGGCCGCAACACCCCTGGAGACCCGCCTCGGCTACCGGTTCCAGCAGCGCGAACTCTACGCCCAGGCCCTCACCCACCGCAGTTATTCCGCCGACCACTACGAGCGCCTGGAGTTTCTCGGCGACGGGGTGCTCAACTGTGTGGTCGGCCTCATGCTCTACAAGCGCTTCCCCCAGTTGCCTGAAGGGCGTCTCTCGCGCTTGCGCGCCAACCTGGTCAACCAGCAGAGCCTGTATGAGGTCGCGGGGGAACTGGGCCTGAGCGGGCAGATCCGCCTGGGCGAAGGGGAGCTGCGCAGCGGTGGCGACAACCGTCCCTCCATCCTGGCCGACGCCGTGGAATCCCTGCTCGGCGCCACCCTCCTGGACGGCGGATTCGAGGCCGCACGGGCCATGGTGGAACGCCTGTTCACCACGCGCTTGGCGGCCATCGACCCCAGCCTGCAGGGCAAGGATGCCAAGACCCACCTGCAGGAATGGCTGCAATCACGGCGCATGGGCCTGCCCGGCTATGCCCTGCTGAGCACCAGCGGCCAGGCGCATGAGCAGACCTTCCTCGTGGAATGCCGCATCGATCCCCTCAAGGTGGTCACGCAGGGACGCGGCAAGAGCCGCAAGGCCGCCGAGCAGGCGGCCGCCCAGGCGGCATTGGAACGGTTGCGGGTGGAATGAACGAAGCGTCCGGCGGCGGCACCGCCTTCCGTGCCGGCTTCATCGCCGTGGTGGGGCGGCCCAATGTGGGCAAATCGACCCTGATCAATGCCCTGGTGGGGGCCAAGGTGAGCATCGTCTCCGCCAAACCCCAGACCACCCGCCACCGGGTGCTGGGGGTGCGCACCGAGGCCGATGCCCAGTACGTCTTCGTTGACACGCCGGGCTTCCAGACCCGTCACCGCAACGCCCTGAACCAGACCATGAACCGCACCGTGGCCAACGTGCTGGCCGAGGTGGATCTGGTGCTGTGGCTGGTGGAGGCGGGACGCTTCACCGAGGCCGACGAGCGGGTGCTGCCCCTGTTGCCCAAGGACAAGCCGGTGGTGCTGGTGGCCAACAAGGTGGACCTCGTCAGGGACAAGCCCAGCCTGCTGCCCTGGCTGGCGGAGATGGGGCAGCGGCGCGAGTTCGCCGAGATCGTGCCCCTGTCCGCCCAGGAGGACAGGGACGCGGTGCGGCTGCTGGCCATCCTCAGGCCCTGGCTGCCCGAGGCCCCGCCGATGTTCGAGGCCGATGCCATCACCGACCGCAGCGAACGTTTCCTGGCCGCCGAGATCGTGCGCGAGAAGATATTCCGCCTGTCCGGCGACGAGGTGCCTTACGGCGTCAACGTGGCGGTGGAGAAATTCGAGCAGACCCCTGAAGGGGTGCGCCGCATCGGCGTAGTCATCTGGGTGGATCGCGCCGCCCACAAGCCCATGCTGCTGGGCAAGGGCGGTGAGCACATGAAGCGCATCGCCAGCGAGGCCCGCCAGGACATGGAGCGCCTGTTCGACGGTAAGGTGTTCCTGCAATGCTGGGTCAAGGTCAAGCAGGGCTGGGCGGACAACGCGGCGCTGCTGCAGTCGCTGGGCTATGAGTGAGACAGGTGACGGGTTCAAAGCCTGGTGTTGGTAAACCAATTCCCGTAGGTCGGCAATCCTTTGCCGACACTGCTCGGCGGCATAGGTATGCCGCCCTGCGTCCGGCTGTCCGCTGATCCCTGATGAGCGAACGCATCGATCACCAGCCGGGCTTTATCCTGCACGCCCGGCCCTGGCGCGAGACCAGCCTGATCGTCGAGGTCTTCACCGCCGGCCACGGCCGCCTGGGCCTGGTGGCGCGCGGCGCGCGGCGGCCCCAGTCGTCGCTCAAGGCGCGGCTGCTGCCGTTCCAGCCCATGGCCCTGTCCTGGTTCGGCAAGGGCGGCCTGCGCACCCTGCATGACGCCGAATGGCTGGGTGGCCAGCCCATGCCCCAGGGTACCGCCCTGATGTGCGGCTTCTATCTGAACGAGTTGCTGCTCAGGCTGCTGCCCACCGACGATCCCCATGAGGTGCTTTACGACCTGTACCAGTCCACCCTCCTGGCGCTGGCCGGTGGCCCCGTGGGGGATGCGGCCGTCGATCCCCAGCCCGCGCTGCGCCGCTTCGAACTGGGCCTGCTGTCCGAGTTGGGCTATGCCCAGACCCTGGATCGTCTGGCCGACGGCGAGGCGGTGCGGCCCGAGGGGCGTTATCGCTACGTGTTCGGCGAAGGGGTGCTGCCCGCCGAGGCGGGGACGCCCCACTATTCGGGCGGCATGCTGCTGGATATGGCGGCGGGGCGCTGGGACAACCCGGAAACCCGTTCCGAGGCCAAGCAGTTCATGCGCGCCCTCATCCAGCATTACCTGAACGACAAACCCCTGCTCACCAGGCAGTTGTTGCGGGACCTGCATGCCTTGTAGAGTCGCCCCATGGACGAGAACAAACCGACGCCGCCCGACGCGGCCGGCCCCGCGCCGGCCTTTCCCAAGCTGATCCCCCTGCCCGTGGTGGAGCGCCCCGTCCGTCTGCCAGCGGTGGCACCGGGCGAGGTGAAAAGCGCCGCCGACCTGCCGCCCCGGCTGCTGCTGGGCGACCTGGTGGCCGACAGCTTCGTCACCGATGCCAAGGGCTGGTCCGCCGAATGGCGCGATGCCGACGGCCCGAGCCTGCGCGTCAAGTGCGCCGGAGGCCTGCTGGGGGTGGAGCAGCAGTTCGCCGGCCTGTCCGGGCTGTCGCTGGTGGGCGCCGAGCGCTTCGCCGACCTGCTGCACCTGTTGCGCCAGACCTATCCCAAGGAGTGGTGGGACAAGTTGGGCGAGGACCTGGAGGCGCGCTACAACCTGCGCGTTTTCCCGCCGCGGGAGGAAGACCCGGTGGGGGCGGTCTTCCCGGACGGTTACCTGCTCGCCCTGGTCCTGCCGGTGGCCGCCGACCGGCTCGGCGACCTATTCGCCCTGCACAAGGCCATGGCCGGGGATGCCGGCCTGCGCACGGAGATCAAGGGCTATCTGCGGCTGGGCTTCAGCGTGGTGAACTACCTGGAGGGCCGCAACCCGCCCATGCTGAGTCACCCGGCGGGTCTGGTGCTGCACCATGTGAACGCCCTGGGCACCCCGGCCGCCGAACTGCCGGTGCGGGAGGTGGACGAGACGGGCCAGACCGCCTGGACCCTGCGCCGCAGCCACTATCTTTACGTGGCCCATTGCCATTTACGTGAGGCAGCCCGCCTGGTCGCCCGGTTGTCTGAGGCCGGTTTCATCGGCGCGGCGGGGGGTGGCGAGGGCTATCCCCAGGGGCCGGAATTCGCCGCCGCCCTGCTGCCCTTCGGTTACGAATACGCCGCGGCCAATGCCTACTGGTTCGACGCCCGGCGCACCCGGCGTCTGTTCTACCCCCGCTTCGCCGAGGCCGAGGAGCGCAATGCCCTGGGCGCCGGCGCCGGTGACATCTGGATCAAGGCCCTGTGCCGGGACGCGGCCAAGGCCGCCGAACGCAACCGGGCCGACACCCTGCGCGCCTACGCCGAGGGTATGGCCGAGGCCCGGCCGGAGACACCGCCCGCCTGATTCAGGGCGCCGTGTCGGCGATGGCCAGGAAGCGCTTGAGCAGCCCGGCCGGCTCGGGCGTGTCGGTCACGGCGGCGCGGATGGACGGCCAATCCCGCTGCGGGTTCTCGCAGCGAGCCATGCGGTAATCCACATAGGCCAGCATCACCTCGCGGTCGAATTCGGGATGGAACTGCACGCCCCAGGCCCGCTCGCCCACCCGGAAGGCATGGTGGGGCTCGACGTCGTTTTCGGCCAGGTGCACCGCGCCCGGCGGCAGACAGCGCACGGACTGGGCATGGGTGGCGTGGGCGGCGAAGACCTGGGACAGGCCGCCCAGCAGGGCATCGGCACGCCCCGCCGGGGTCAGGCGGACGGGCACCGTGCCCACCTCCGGCACGCCGGGCAGGTAGTCCACCGCGCCACCCAGGGCCTGGGCCAGCAGCTGATGGCCGTAGCACACCCCCAGCACCGGCAGGCCGGCCGGCACTGCGCTCCGCAGCCATTCGGCCAGGGCTTCGCTCCAGTCGCTGCGCTCGGTGACCATGGCATGGGAGCCGGTGATGACGGCGCCGCGGATGCGCGCCGGGTCGGGCAGGGCGCCGCCGCGGGTGATGTCCAGGATGCCCAGTTCGGGGGGGCAGAGGCCCAGGCCGCGGGCGAACCAGTCTTCAAAGTCGCCCAGGCGCGCGGCCAGGTCGGGAAAGGTGCCGCCCACCTTGAACAGGACCAGGGGCTTCACCGCCAACCTCAGGCGGCGCGGGCGCGCCGCTGTTTCAGGAACTCGACGATGCCAGGCAGGATGGACAGGAAGACGATGCCCAGGATGGCGACGGACAGATTGCTCTTCACCGCCGGCAGGTTGCCGAAGAAATAGCCCAGGGGCACCAGCAGGCCGACCCAGAGCAGGGCGCCGAGCACGCTGAAGGCCAGGAAGCGGGCATAGGTCAGGCGACCCACCCCGCACACGAAGGGCACGAAGGTGCGCACGATGGGCACGAAGCGGGCGATGATGATGGCCTTGGGGCCGTGCCGCTCCATGAAGGCGTGGGTGCGGTCCAGGTTGTCCTTCTTCAGCCAGCGGCTGCCCTCGAAGCGGAACATCCGTGGCCCCAGGAAGCGGCCGACCCAGTAGTTCACGTTGTCGCCGCACAGGGCGGCAGCCACCAGGGTCAGCATCACCCACTGGATCTCCATGCCGCCCGCGGCGGCCACCGCCCCGGCCACGAACAGAAGGGAGTCACCGGGCAGGAAGGGGGTGACCACGAAGCCCGTTTCCATGAAAACGATCAGGAACAGCAGGGCATACACCCAGGCCCCGTGCTGGGCCACGAAAAGGGCCAGGTGCCGGTCCAGATGCAGGAACAGGTCGATGAATTGGGCGAGCAGTTCCACGACCGCGGGGCCTTTACACGACGGCGCCGGACTCCGGCTTCACCGGCTTGATGAAGTCCTGCCGGGATACGCCCAGCCACATGACGATGGGGCTGGCCACCAGCACCGAGGAATAGGTGCCGACGACGATGCCGATGGTCAGGGCCAGGGCGAAGCCGTGCAGCACCTCGCCGCCCCAGATCAGCATGGCCAGCACCATCAGCTGGGTCAGACCGCTGGTGAGGATGGTACGGGACAGGGTGGCGGTCTTGGCGTTGTCCATGATGGCCGCCACGTTGTCGGAGCGAGTCTTCTTGAAGTTCTCCCGTATCCGGTCGAACACCACCACGGTGTCGTTCACCGAGTAGCCCAGGATGGCCAGCACCGCCGCCAGCACGGTGAGGGAGAACTCCCACTGGAACAGGGACCATACCCCCAGGATGATGAAGATGTCGTGGGCGGTGGCGAAGATGGCCCCCACCGCGAAGCGCCATTCGAAGCGCATGGCCAGGTACAGCACGATGCCCAGGGAGACCACCAGCAAGGCCAGGGCGCCGTCCTCGAACAGCTCGTTGCCCACCTGCGGCCCGACAAACTCCACCCGGCGCATCTCCGCCCGGGGATCGGCCTGCTTCAGGATGGCCATGACCTTTTCCGAAAGCTGGGCCGAGGTGACGTTGGGCTTCACCGGCAGGCGCACCAGCACATCCGTGGAGGTGCCGAAGTTCTGCACTTGGGCGTCGGCATAGCCGTTCTTCGCCAGATGGTTGCGGATGGCGGGGATGTCGGCGGCGGTGGGGTAGCCGATCTCCATCAGCGTGCCGCCGGTGAAATCGACGCCCAGGTTGAGGCCCTTGGTGGCCAGCAGGGCGACGGCGGCGACGATGAAGGCCACGGAGAAGAAGATGGTGCTGCGCGCCCAGCGCATGAAGGGGATGTCGCGCTTGAGGTGGAACAGTTCGATCATGTCGTGCCCCCGATCAGATGGAGACCTTGGTCAGGCGCTTGGCCTGGCCGTAGCTGAGATTGACCATGGCCCGGGAGACCATCACCGCGCTGAACATGGAGGTGAGAATGCCCAGGCAGAGCACAACGGCGAAGCCCCGCACCGGCCCGCTGCCCAGCCAGAACAGGGCGATGCCGGCGATCAGGGTGGTGACGTTGGAGTCCAGGATGGTGTCCCAGGCCCGGTCGTAACCGGCGAAGATGGCTGTTTGGGGAGAGTTGCCGTTCCTGATCTCCTCACGGATGCGCTCGGCGATGATCACGTTGGCGTCGATGGCCATACCCAGGGTGAGGGCGATACCGGCGATGCCGGGCAGGGTCAGGGTGGCCTGCAGCATGGACAGCAGGGCCACCAACAGGAACATGTTGGTGGCCAGGGCGAGCACCGACACCAGGCCGAAGCCCTGGTAGTAAACCAGCATGAAGGCGGCGATGAGGGCGAAGCCGATCAGGGTGGAGTTGAAGCCCTTCTCGATGTTGTCCTTGCCCAGGCTGGGGCCGACGGTGCGCTCCTCCACGATCTCCATGGGCGCGGCGAGGGCACCGGCGCGCAGCAGCAGGGCCACGTCGCGCGACTCCTCCACGCTGTCCATGCCGGTGATCTGCACCCGTCCGCCGCCGATCTCCTCCCGGATCACCGGGGCGGTGACCACCTCGGTGCGGCCCTTCTCGATGAGCAGGATGGCCATGCGCTTGCCCACGTTCTCGCGGGTGACGTTCTTGAAGATGCGGGCGCCCCGGCCGTCCAGGTTGATGTGCACCGCGGACTGGCCGTTGTTGTCGAAGCCGGGCTGTGCATCGGTGATGTATTCGCCGGTCAGCACCACGGCCTTCTTGACCAGGATGGGCGGACCCTGGCGCTCATAGTAGAGCTCGTCGCCGAAGGGCACCTGGCCGGCGACCGCGGACTGCATGCGGGCCGGGTCGCTCATGGCCTCTTCATCGACCATGCGCACTTCGAGGGTGGCGGTGCGGCCGAGGATCTCCTTGGCCTTGGCGGTGTCCTGCACGCCGGGCAGTTGCACCACGACCCGGTCTGCGCCTTGCTGCTGGATCACCGGTTCGGCCACGCCCAGTTCGTTGACCCGGTTGCGCAGGGTGAGCAGGTTCTGCTGCAGGGCCGATTCCTGGGTCTTCACCTGGGCCTGCGGGGTGAGGCCGGCGGACAGGATATGGTCCTCGCCGCTCAGGGTTTCTTCCACGCGCAGCTCGGGGTAGTTCTTCTCGATTTCGGCCCGGGCCGCGTCGCGGGTCTCCGTGTCGCGGAAGCGCAGCTTCACCTGATCCCCTTCCCGGGAGATGCCGGCGTAGCGGACTTTCTTTTCCCGCAGGGTGGTGCGGATATCACCCTGATAGCGTTCGGCCGCCTTTTCCAGGGCCTTGGGCATGTCCACCTGGAGCAGGAAGTGCACCCCGCCGCGCAGGTCCAGGCCCAGGTACATGGGCAGCGCGCCCAGTCCGGACAGCCAGCCCGGCGAGGCCGGGAGCAGGTTCAGGGCGACCGTGTAGTTGTTGCCCAGGGTGCCCTGCAACACGTCCTTGGCCTTCAGCTGGGTATCGGTGTCGGCGAAGCGGACCTTGACGCTGCGCGCGTCCATGGCGATGCCGCTGCTGGCGACGCCCGCCTGGCCCAGGGCCGTCTCCACCCGCTGCAAAAAGGCGGTATCCACCTTTTCGGTGGTGCGCAGGGGCGAGACTTGGACCGCGGGCACCTCGCCGAAGAAATTGGGCAGGGTATAGACGAAGCCGATCACCAGGGCGATGGCGATGGCCAGGTATTTCCAGAGGGGGTAGCGGTTCATGGCGGCAGGGATCGGAGGTCAGGCATCAGGGATCAGAGAAAGGCAACAACGCCGCTCCTGACTTGGATTACAGGTCCTTCATGGTGCCCTTGGGCAGGACGGTCTGGATGGTGCCGCGCTGGAAGATGGTTTCCGTGCCGCCGCCGATGTCCAGGGTGACGTACTGGTCGCTGATCTTCACCACCCGGCCCAGCTGGCCGCCGGAGGTGATTACCTCGTCGCCCTTCTGCAGGGCCTCCTGCATCTTCTTCTGGTCCTTGGCCCGCTTCATCTGGGGACGGATGATCAGGAAGTAGAAGATGACGAAGATGACGATGAGCGGCAGGAAGCTCATGATGGGGTCCGGCTGCTCGGCGGCCGGCGCGGCGTAGGCGGGGCTGATGATCATGAAGTGCTCCTCGAAAAATCGAGCGATTCTAGCATGGGGCCTGTTACGGTCCCGTGCCCCTGCCCGAGCGGGCCGCGCGGAAGGTCTCGGCATACCAGCCCAGCTGCCCGGCGGCGATGGCGTCCCGCAGCTCCCCCATCAGGGTCTGGTAGTAGTGCAGGTTGTGGATGGAGTTGAGCCGCCCCCCCAGGGTCTCGCCGGAGCGGAACAGGTGGTGCAGATAGGCGCGGCTGAAGTGGCGGCAGGTATAGCAGTCGCAGGATTCGTCGATGGGACGGTGGTCGTCGCGGAAGGCGGCGTTCTTGATGCGCACCTCGCCCGTGCGGGTGAACAGCACGCCGTGCCGCGCGTTGCGGGTGGGCATGACGCAGTCGAACATATCGATACCCCGGCTCACCGAATGGACCAGGTCCTCCGGCGTGCCGACGCCCATCAGGTAGCGGGGCCGGTCGGCCGGCAGCAGGGGGGCGGTGTGGGCCAGGATGCGCTGCATGTCCGCCTTAGGTTCCCCCACCGACAGGCCGCCGATGGCGTAGCCGTCGAAACCGATCTCAGTCAGCCCGGCCAGGGACTTCTCGCGCAAATCCTCGTACATCCCGCCCTGGACGATGCCGAACAGGGCCTGGCGCCCAGCGCCGCCCAGTGGCGCCGAATGCTCCCCTCGCCCAGGGGCCGGGGGGCGAGAAGGGGAATTCGCGGCGCATGCGCCGTGCCCTTCGAGCGGTTCCGGCATGCAGGCCGGGAAGCGCTCTGCGAGAGAGGGGGGGGTGGCGGCACCCTCCTGCCCCCTTTCAAAGGCCACCCTGGAACGCTCCGCCCAACGCAGGGACAGTTCCATGGAATCCTTCGCCACCTGCCAGTCGGCCGGGTAGGGGGTGCACTCGTCGAAGATCATGACGATGTCCGCGCCCAGCACCCGCTGGATGTGCATGCTCTTCTCCGGCGACAGCATGAGCCGGTCGCCGTTCAGGGGCGAGGCGAACAGCACCCCCTGCTCGGAGAGCTTGCGCAGGTGGGTCAGGCTCCACACCTGGAAGCCGCCCGAGTCGGTGAGGATGGGCCCGTCCCAGCCCATGAAGCGGTGCAGGCCGCCGAAGCCGCCGATCACCTCCAGTCCCGGCCGCAGCCAGAGATGGAAGGTGTTGCCCAGGATGATCTGGGCGCCCAGGGTGCGCACCTCGTCCGGGGTCAGGGCCTTGATCACCCCGTAGGTCCCCACCGGCATGAACACCGGTGTTTCGATGACCCCGTGGGCGGTGTGCAGGCGGCCGCGCCGGGCGGCGCCGTCGGTGGCGATGAGGTCAAAGCGCATGGTCCGCCCTTTCGATGAGCGAGGCGTCCCCGTAGCTGAAGAAGCGGTAGCGCTGCGCCACCGCATGGGCATAGGCCGCCTTCATCAGCGCCATGCCGCCGAAGGCGCACACCAGCATGAACAGGGTGGAGCGGGGCAGGTGGAAGTTGGTGATCAGCCGGTCCACCACCCGGAAGCGGTAGCCGGGGGTGATGAACAGGTCGGTCTCCCCCTCGCCGGCGCGCAGATCGCCCGCCAGGGCGGCGGACTCCAGGGCGCGCAGGCTGGTGGTGCCCACGGCGCAGACCCGGCCGCCACGCTCTCGGGTCTTGCGGATGGCCGCCACGGTCTCCGGCGGGATGCTGTAGCGCTCGCTGTGCATGCGGTGCTCGGCGAGGGTCTCCGCGCGCATGGGCTGCCAGGTGCCGGCGCCCACGTGCAGGGTGACACGGGCCGTGGCCACGCCCAAGGCCGCCAGGCGGGCGAGCAGGCCGTCATCGAAATGCAGGCCGGCGGTGGGTGCGGCCACGGCGCCGGGCCGGGCGGCATAGACGGTCTGGTAGCGGGCCGCGTCTTCCGCCTCCGCCGGCCGGTCGATGTAGGGGGGCAGGGGCACTTCGCCGTGGGCCTCCAGCCACTCCAGCACGGTACGGGCCGGATCGAATTCCAGCCGGAACAGGTCATCCCGGCGCTCCAGCACCGTGGCCGGGATGGCGTCGGCCAGGCGCAGGCGGGAACCCGGCCTGGGGGCATGGCTGAAGCGCATGAAGGCCAGTGCCTCATGGTTGTCCAGCACCCGCTCCACCATCACCTCCACCTGTCCGCCGCTGTCCTTGACGCCGTGCAGCCGGGCCTTGATGACGCGGGTGTCGTTGAGCACCAGCAGGTCGCCGGCCCGGAACAGGCCGGGCAGGTCGGCGAAGCGCCGGTCGGTCCAGCCGCCGGCCGTGCCGTCCACGTGCAGCAGGCGGCTGGCGGAGCGTTCCGCCAGGGGAAAACGGGCGATCAAGTCGTCCGGGAGGTCGTAGTCGAAATCGCTGGTTCGCATGAGGCGCGGGAGTATAACCTTGCTGCCATGTCCGCCCTTGGCGGATAATCCGCAGCCCCATGCCGGGATGGCGGAATCGGTAGACGCAGCGGACTCAAAATCCGCCGGTGGTGACACTGTGGGGGTTCGAGTCCCCCTCCCGGCACCAGGCCCTTAGCCTCATGTCTTACCATAGTCCCGTCGTCTGATCTTCCCGGTCATGGAATCCGTCCTTCGCGCCCTGCGGCTCGCCGCTGTGGACCTGTTCTCCCCGCCCATGCTGCTGCTGACCCTGTGGCCCATGGGCTTGGCCCTGCTGCTCTGGGGGCTGCTGGCCTGGCTGTTCGGCGCCGCCTGGCAGGCGGAGCTGGCCGCCTTCCTGGCCACCACTCCGTTGCAGACCGCCGCCGGATGGTTGGGTGCGGACTGGCTGCTCACCTACTCGGCCTTTTTCTTCCTGGTGTTGCTGTGGCTGCCGGCGGTTTATCTGACCGCCGTGCTGATCACCTCGGTGGTGCTCATGCCGGGTATCGTCCGGCACGTTGCGGGGCGCCGCTATCCCGGCCTCCAGGCCCTGAAGGGGGGCACCCTGGTGGGTGGCCTGATCAACAGCCTGGCCGCCCTGGCGGTATTCGTGGTGGCCTGGGTGCTCCTGCTGCCCTTCTGGCTGTTCGGGCCGCTCGGTGCGCTGCTGTCGGTGCTGCTCAACGCTTGGTTGAACCGGCGCATGTTCGTCTATGACGCGCTGTCCGAGCATGCCTCCGCCGCCGAACTGGCATGGGCACGGCGCGAGGGGGGCTGGCCCCTGTTCGCCATGAGCGCCCTGCTGGGCCTGCTCTACCTGGTACCCCTGGTGAACTTCCTGGCCCCCATCTACATGGGCCTGGCCTTTACCCACTACGGCCTGGATGCGCTGCGGCGCCAGCGCGGCGGGGCGGGCGCATGATCCGCGGCGTCGGCACGGACATCGTCGCGGTGGCGCGCATGACCGACATGCATGCCCGCTTCGGCGCCCGTCTGGCCCGGCGCGTTCTGTCCGCCGGTGAGTGGGACGAATACGCCGCGGTGCAGCACAAAGACCGCTTCCTGGCGCGCCGTTTCGCCGCCAAGGAGGCCCTGGCCAAGGCGCTGGGCACCGGCCTGCGCGCGCCCGTGACCCTGTCCAACATCGGCATCGGCCACGATGCGCTCGGGCGGCCCGAGTATCTGCCTGCACATGAACTGGGCGCCTGGCTGGCCGAACGCGGCATCGTCCGGCTGCACCTTTCCATCAGCGACGAGCACCACTACGCTGTCGCCTTCGCCATCGCGGAGTCCTAGATGAACCCCGGCGCCATCCATCACCGCCTGCCCCTGGGCCCCCTCATGCTGGACGTGGAGGGCCAGGCGCTCAACGACGACGACCGCCGCCGCCTGCGCCATCCCCTGGTGGGCGGGGTGATCCTGTTCAGCCGCAATTACCGGGACCCGGAACAGATCGCCGCCCTTACCCAGGAGATCCATACCCTGCGCTACCCGCCCCTGCTCATCGCCGTGGATCACGAGGGCGGCCGGGTGCAGCGCTTCCGCGAGGGCTTCACCGGCATTCCGCCCATGCGCGCCCTGGGCGAGGTGTGGGACGAACACCCCCAGCAGGCCAAGCGCCTGGCCCGGGAGGTAGGTTATGTGCTGGGCGCCGAGCTGCGCGCGGTGGGCATCGACTTCAGCTTCGCCCCGGTGCTGGACCTGGACTACGGGGCCAGCACGGTGATCGGCAGCCGCGCCTTCCACCGCCAGCCCCGGGCGGTGGCGGACCTGGCCCATGCCCTGGTGCTGGGCCTGCACGACGCGGGCATGAACGCGGTGGGCAAACACTTCCCGGGTCATGGTTACGTGGCCGCCGATTCCCACCTGGACGTGCCCGTCGATGAGCGCGATCTGGTGGATCTGGAGCTGGACGACCTGGTGCCATTCCACCAGCTCATCGACCTGGGCCTGGCCGGCATCATGCCGGCCCACGTCATCTATCCCAAGGTCGATGACCGGCCGGCGGGTTTTTCCCGGCGCTGGCTCACCGACATCCTGCGCGGCCAGATGGGCTTCGACGGGGTGATCTTCAGCGACGACCTGTCCATGGAAGGTGCGCGGGTGGCCGGCGGTGTCGTCGAGCGGGCCACCGCCGCCCTGGAGGCCGGCTGCGACATGGCCCTGCTATGCAACCGCCCGCGATTGGCCGACGAGCTGCTGGAAGGCTTGCGCCGGGTCACGCCCCCCGTGTCCCTCATCCGCTTCGCCCGCATGCACGGCCGCCCCCACCCCCCGGACCGGGTGGCCCTGCACGAGAGCAGCCGCTACATGAACGGCCTGCGCCACCTGGCCGGCCTGGGCCAGGCGGACGCGGAGCTGGCCCTGGCGGATGTGTGCAACACCTGCGGCCGATCCGGCGGCGGACAGGCCTGCTGACATGGAGAGCGGAGCGCCCCTGTCGGTGGATCGGGGCACCGATCACCTGCACCACCACCTGGGCCACAAGGGCGAACACCGTCACCTGACCGGCGCCCTGGTGTTCACCCTCGGCTTCGCCTTCGTGGAGGCGGTGGCCGGCTGGTGGTCCGGGTCGCTGGCCCTGCTGTCCGACGCCGGCCACATGCTCACCGATTCCACCGCCCTGGGCCTGGCCGCCCTGGCCGCCTGGCTGGCGCGGCGCCCGCCCTCCCTGCGCCACACCTACGGCCTGGTGCGCCTGGAGGTGCTGGCCGCCCTGGCCAACGGCATGCTCATGCTGGTGCTGATCAGCTTCATCGCCTTCGAGGCCGTGCAGCGCTTCAGCCAGCCCCGGGATATCTCCGGCGGCACGGTCACCCTGGTGGCGGCCATCGGCCTGCTGGTCAACCTGGCGGTGGCCTGGCGCCTGTCCAAGGGGGAGCGCACCCTCAACACCCGCGCCGCCCTGATGCACGTCATGGGTGACCTGCTCGGCTCGGTGGCCGCCCTGAGCGCAGGCCTGGTGATCACCTTCACCGGCTGGACACCTATCGACCCGCTGCTCTCCCTGGTGGTGGCCGGGCTGATCCTGGTGTCCGCCTGGCGCCTGCTGGCCGAGGCGGTGCATGTGCTGCTGGAAGGGGTGCCGGAGCACATCAGCATCGAGGGGGTGGCGGCCGACCTGGCGGCCATTCCCCAGGTGACCTCGGTGCACGACCTGCACATCTGGACCCTGTCCTCGGGCAAGGTGGCCCTTTCCGCCCACCTGGACATGGCCAGCCTCGACCACTGGCCCGCCATCCTGGCGCGGGCGCGGCAGATACTGTCCGACTGGCACGGCATCGGCCACGCGACGCTGCAGCCCGAGGCCAGGGATAATGCCCTCCACCACCACTGATCCCCCGCTGCCATGAAACACCGCCGCCTGCACGCCCACCACCGCATGAACCGGGACGCCGAGCGCCTGGTCTGGCTGGCCAACGGCCTGGCCGACTCGGGCAGCCGCCCCGAGGACGCCTACTGGGAAACCCAGCTCGCCCAACTCATCCTCGGCCAGATGCGGACCGGCCGGGATGACGGCCTCACCCAGGCCCTCGACCGGCTCTACGAAACCAACGGCCGGGCCTACGACGAGTTGGCCGACCTGATCGAATCCCATGCCGAGGGCGGCCTGATCGACACCCCGGACGGTCCGCGCCAGGCCCTGCTCATCGGCGTGCCGGTGTTGGCATGGTCGCGTTTCAACATTCCCGTGCGCAACCTGACGCCCGACCTGGTCCGGGACCTGAAGGTACAGTTGGGCGCCCATGTGCTGGCCGCCGGGGCCCGCGTGGCGCTGGCCGACTACCTGTTCAGTCCCGACCAACTGCCGCGTGGCTACGCCGCCACCCGCGCCTTCGCCGAACAACTCTGGCAGGCCGCTCAGACCGGCCGGGACATGGAGGTGGACGCCGGCCGCCTGGCCGAGAGCGGCCAGTTCATCTCCGACGTGCGTTACCTGCTGGCCGCGGTGCTGGCGACGCCGGGCGCCCCCGTGTTCCGCTGGAACGAGGCGGATGGCAGCCGGGATACCGCCCTCGCGCAATGGCAGGCCCAGGGCGGCGCGTTGATCAGCAGCCTGCTCACCGGCTGCAGCGCCGAGTTGTTGCTGCCCGACGCCTACTTCGCCGCCTGGCGGCGTGCCGACCGGGAAGGCCGTCCCCACTCCCTGCGTGCCGCCGTGGCCTATCTGCAGGCGATGCTGGACGTGCCGGCCTCCGGCCTGCGCGCCGCGGTCGCCCCCAGTTACGACCGGCGATTGGAGGAATGGCGCATCGGCTTCGGTCCGCGCGACTCGGCCGAGGTGCTGCACGGAGTGGTCTGGCCCCTGCTGGGCGCAGAGGACGAGACCACCGACATGGGCGCCGAGATCGGGCAGGTACTCAAGGCCGCCGGCGTGGGCGAGGTGGTGGTGCTGGAGCAGCGTTTCCCATTCGAGTTCTGCGAAGACTGCGGCGCGCCCATGTTCCCCAATGCGGAGGGGGAGGTGGTGCACGCCGAGATGCCGGAGGAAAGCGAGGCGCCGCCGATGCATTTGCATTGAAGCGGTCAGCGCTCAGCTTTCAGCTTGAAGTTTGGGGTTGACGCCGGGGCGTCAACCGCTATGTTGCCGCTGACCGCTGACCGCTGACCGCTGACCGCTGACCGCTGACCGCTGACCGCTGACCGCTGACCGCTGACCGCTGACCGCTGACCGCTGACCGCTGACCGCTGACCGCTGACCGCTGACCGCTGACCGCTGACCGCTGACCGCTGACCATGTTCGATACCGGCTGTACCGCCTGCCCCCGCCTCGCCGGCTACCTGGCCGAGTGCCGCGCCAGCCACCCCGGCTACTTCGGCCGTCCGGTGCCGCCCTTCGGCGATCCCGCGCCCCGCCTGCTCATCGTCGGCCTGGCCCCAGGCTACCACGGCGCCAACCGCAGCGGCCGGCCGTTCACCGGCGACTACGCCGGCGTGCTGCTGTACGAGACCCTGCACGCCTATGGCTTCGCCGGCCGGCCCCAGTCCGTGGCCGCGGACGACGGCCTGGTACTAACCGGCTGCCGCATCACCAACGCCGTCAAATGCTGTCCGCCGGAGAACAAACCGGACAGCGCCGAGATCTCCCGCTGTAACCCCTTCCTGGCCGGTGAACTGGCGGCCCTGGGGCCGGGCACGGCGATCCTGGCTCTGGGTCAGATCGCCCACAAGGCGGTGCTCAAGGCCCTGGGCCGCAGGCAGAAGGAGCATCCCTTCGGCCATGGGGCCGCCTTCATGCTCCCCTCCCCAGCGAGGGGAGAGTGCGGGTCACCGGCCCCTCCCCTGCGTCTCTTCGACAGCTACCATTGCAGCCGCTACAACACCCAGACCCACCGCCTCACCCCGGCCATGTTCCGGGACGTGTTCAACGCCATCCGCACCTATCTGGAAGGAACCGCGCCATGCCCGTCGTCACCATCAAGCTCGCCGGCGAACTGACTCGGGAGCAGAAGAAACAAATCGCCCAGGAGATCACCGACACCCTGGAGCGCATCGCCCTGAAGCCCAAGCGTTACACCTACATCGCCTTCGAGGAACTGCCCGACGAGAACTGGGCCATCGCCGGGCAGTTGCTGGACGAGGACGATTCCTGAATCCCGGCACCCGCTTCGTCTGAACCGCACCCCGTGCTCCCGCCCCGCCTCGCCTTCATCGACCTGGAGACCACCGGCGCCAACCCGGTACTCGACCGGGTCACCGAGATCGGCCTGGTGCTGGTGGACGATGACCGGGTGTCCACCTGGAGCACCCTGGTCAACCCGCGGCAGCCCATCCCCCAGTTCATCCAGCGGCTGACCGGCATCAGCAACGAAATGGTGGCCGGCGCGCCGGACTTCGAAGAGGTGGCTGAGGAATTGGCCGAGCGTCTGCACGGGCGCCTGTTCATCGCCCACAACGCCCGTTTCGACTACGGCTTCGTGCGCAACGAATACCGCCGCCTGGGGCAAAGCTTCCGCGCCGACGTGCTGTGCACAGTGCGGCTGTCGCGCAGGCTGTTCCCGGAGCATCACAAGCACAACCTGGACAGCCTCATCGCCCGCCACGGCCTGGCGGTGGGCAGCGATCGCCACCGCGCCCTGACCGACGCTGACCTCATCTGGCAGTTCTGGCGCCTGGTTGGCCGGGACCCCGGCGAGGCCGCCCTGGCCGAGGCCGTCGGTCAGCAGCTCCTACGCCCCAGCCTGCCGCCCCACCTGGACGCGGACCTGCTGGAGGACCTGCCCGAATCCCCCGGTGTCTATCTCTTCCACGGCGAGGAGGACGTGCCGCTGTACATCGGCAAGAGCCAAAACCTGCGCAAGCGGGTGCTATCCCATTTTGCCGCCGATACACGGGAACACAAGGCCATGCGCCTGGCCCAGCAGGTGCGCCGGGTGGAGTGGCGCGAGACGGTGGGCGAACTGGGTGCCCTGCTGCTGGAGGCCTGCCTGGTGAAGGCGCATCAGCCCCTGCACAACCGCCGCCTGCGTCGGCCCACGGAGCTGTGCGCTTGGCGCCTGGAAGAAAGGGATCGCGGCGACTACCGTCCGCGCCTGGTCAGCGGCGAGGAGGCGGGATTCGGCCGAGCCGGGGACCTGTACGGCCTGTTCCCCAGCAGGCGGGAGGCCACCCAGGCCCTGCGCAAGATCGCCGAGGCCCATGCCCTCTGCCCGGCCGTGCTGGGGCTGGAGCCGGCCGTCAAGCCGGGCCGGCCCTGTTTCGCCCACCAGCTGGGCAAGTGCCAGGGCGCTTGCGTGGGCAAGGAGCCCATCGACCTGCACAGCGCCCGCCTGATGGCCGCCCTGGCCCGGCTGAAGCTGCCGGTCTGGCCCTACCCCGGGCCCGTCGGCCTGGTGGAGCGGGACGACTTCCTGGACCGGGAGGAGATCCACCTGGTGGACGACTGGCGCTACCTGGGTACGGCACGCGGCGAGGAGGATATGCACGACCTGCTGGAGGCGGGTGGACAGACGCCCTTCGACATGGACACCTATAAGCTGCTCAAGGCCTGGCTGGGGAGCGGGAAGGTGGCGGTGAGACGGGTGGCCGGAGGCCGGCCCTGGCCAGTCTCGGAATGAAGTCAGGCGGGCGGGGCGTCCCGTCCCGCCGCCTCGGCCATCACCCCGTCCAGCAGTGC
The DNA here is from genome assembly GCA_002360535.1 of Thiobacillus sp. UBA3361. Classification (GTDB taxonomy): domain Bacteria; phylum Pseudomonadota; class Gammaproteobacteria; order Burkholderiales; family Thiobacillaceae; genus UBA3361. The sequence goes on along the minus strand of DEQR01000017.1, from coordinate 17,434 downwards.
CTTCATCCTCCGCCAGTGCGACCCCTCCCAGAACACCCCGCCGCACTGGTCGCAGGTGGCGAAGTGTTCCTGCTGTTCACGCACCCGCTCCGGCAGCCGGTGGATGACCTCCGCCTTGGCGACAGGCCGCAGGGGGGCGTTGCAGGACAGGCAGAGGGAAAAGGGCCGGACACTGCCGGTCAGGTCCAGGCGGCGGAAGATTTCCTGCAACTGCGGCTCGGGCCTGCGGGCGTGGACATAGCAGCCGTGGGTCACGTCCCGGCGCTTGAGCAGTTCCACGTCGCGGGTCAGCACGATGCGGTGCTCCCGTTGGGAGATGGCCACCACGTCGTCGTCATGGAAGCGGTTGTCGTACAGGGTGTCGAAGCCGGCCAGGCGCAGCAGGCGGGCGAGGCCGCCCAGGTGGGCGTCGGCGACGAAGCGGGTGATGCGTTGGGGGTGTTCCCGCAGGCGCAGCAGGGGGCGGATGTCCAGGGCCTCGAACACGGGATAGACCGCCACTCGGTCGCCGTCCCGCAGACGGTGGTCGAAGCCCACCGACGCCCCGTTCACCAGGATCAGTTCCACCTCCGTGTGGGGCACGCCCAGGGCCTCGATCATGTGCTTGACGCTGGCCTCCCGTGCACAGGGGCAGGTGTGGTCCCGCTTGCGCCGTTCGGGTGGCAGGAAGTCGTTGAGTTCCTCGTAGAAGCGGAAGGTGGCGGTGACCATATCCCCTGCTGGCCGCCCGTTGCGGTCGCTAACGCGTGGGTGTTCGGAATCGGGTGTGGTGCCCCGAGCCGGGATCGAACCGGCACGACCCTGAGGTCAACGGATTTTCGCACCTGCCACGGCTTTCGCCGCCTGGATGATGTCCAGTTTGGGGTCCGGACTGTGCCTTCGCCCTAGCAGACTCGCGCCTGCCTTAGGCGCCCCCCGTCCAGTCTCTACACCTTGCCGCGCGGGCGGCCTTGGCTCGGCGTTGCCTCGGCCGCGGGATCGTGTGGCCAGGGGTTTCGCCGAATTTGAGGGGTGTCGTCGATCGGGTTTCCCCGGCCGCGCTCAATTTCTTAAGTCCGTTGCGTCTACCAATTTCGCCATCGGGGCATGGCCGGCATTGTACGGCATACGCGGGGCGTTGCCTGTCGGGGAGGGGATGGAGGCGCGAACCGGAATCGAACCGATGTACACGGCTTTGCAGGCCGCTGCATAACCACTCTGCCATCGCGCCGCGGTCCGACGGGCGGGCCGCGTCGGGCCTGAAAAGGCAAGGGGGAAAGCTGACGCTTTCCCCCAAATACTGGAGCGGGAAACGAGGCTCGAACTCGCGACCTCAACCTTGGCAAGGTTGCGCTCTACCAACTGAGCTATTCCCGCGTCGAAGGCTGGCCAGTATATCGGCGGAAAATTTTCTGTCAACACGTCGCTGCGCGGCCATCCGCATCGACGCGCCGCCCCCTATGAGCCGGCGGGCTGGTTCTTCATTGCCTTCCAGGCCATCAGCAGGTAGTGGAGCATGGACCACAGGGTGAGGAAGGCGGCGATGTCCAGCAGCCAGCGGCCCAGCCATTGGGCGCTGAAACCCGGCAGCGGGTCGTGGTAGAGCAGCAGCAGGATGGCGATCATCTGGAAGGTGGTCTTCAGCTTGCCCACGAAGGACACCGCTACGCTGTGGGATTGCCCCTCACGGGCCATCCACTCGCGCAGCGCGCTGATGGCGATCTCGCGGCCGATGATGATCAGGGAGGCGGCGATGCCGGCCCGTTGCAGATCCACCAGCACGATCAGTGCCGCGGCCACCATCAGCTTGTCCGCCACCGGGTCGAGGAAGGCGCCGAAGGCAGAGGTTTGGTTGAGCCTGCGGGCCAGCCAGCCGTCCAGCCAGTCGGTGACCGAGGCCAGGGCGAAGAGGCCGGTGGCGATCAGGTTCAGGCTGTGCTTGGGCAGCCAGCCGTCGGGCAGGTAGAACACCGCCACGAACAGCGGGATCAGCCAGATGCGCAGCCAGGTGAGGGTGTTGGGCAGGTTGACGGGCATGATACGGCGTTGTTTTCTCGCTCAGTGTAATTCCCGATAGATGCGTTCGGCCAGTTCCCTGCTTACACCTTCCACCTGGGCCAGTTCTTCCACTCCCGCCGCCTGGATACCGCGCAGGCCGCCGAAGGATTGCAGCAGCCGCTGCCGGCGCTTGGGCCCCACGCCGGGGATATCCTCCAGTGTGGAGCGGTGGCGCTTCTTTGCCCGCCGCGCCCGGTGGCCGGTGATGGCGAAGCGGTGGGCCTCGTCGCGCACCTCCTGGATGAGGTGCAGGGCCGGGTGGTCGGGGGGCAGGCGTAGGGGGGCCGCCAGGCCCGGCCGGAACAGCTGCTCCAGGCCCGGCTTGCGTTCCTCGCCCTTGGCCACGCCCATCATGGGAAGATCGGCGATGCCCAGTTCGCCCAGCACCTCCACGGCCACGTTGAGCTGGCCCTTGCCGCCGTCGATGAGCAGCAGGTCGGGCAGGACACCCTCGCCATTGCCCTCTTCCCCGGCTCCGGCCAGCAGCCTGCCGAAGCGGCGGGTGAGGGCCTCCCGCAGGGCGTAGTAGTCGTCTCCTGGTGTAGGGTTGGTCACGTTGTAGCGGCGGTAGTCCGAGTTGAGCATACCCCCCTGGTCATACACCACGCAGGACACCACCGTGGCCTCGCCCAGGGTGTGGCTCACGTCCAGACACTCGATGCGTTCGATGCCGGACGTCCCCAGCACCTCGTTGAGGGCGGCCAGGCGCGCCTCCTGGTTGGCCTGCCGCCCTTCCCGGCTGAGCAGGGCCTGGCGGGCATTCTCCTCCGCCAGGCGCAGCCAGGCGCGCCGCTCACCCTGGGGACGGGTGACCAGCCGCACCCGCCGTCCGGCCTGCTGCGACAGCCAGGCCTCGGCCCCTTCGGTGTCCACGCCCAGGGCCGCGCCGGCCACCACCAGCACCGCCGGTACCGGCTGGGCCGCGTAGTGCTGGGAGAGGAAGGCCTCCACCAGGCTGCCGCCGTCGGCGTCCTCCGCGTTCTGGGGGAAGAAGGCCTTGCCGCCCAGGTTGCGCCCGCCGCGGATCATCATCAGATAGACGCAGGCCCTGCCCGCCGCGGCCGCCACCCCCACCACGTCCACATCCCGGTGGCTGCCGCTTTCCACGAACTGCTTCTCGCGCACTTTGGTCAGGGCCTGGAGCTGGTCCCGGTATAGGGCCGCCCGCTCGAATTCCAGCCGGGCGGAGGTCGCCTCCATCTTGGCGGTCAGGCGGGCCAGCAGCTCGTCATCCTTGCCCTGCAACAAAAGGGTCGCTTCCTCCACGTCGCGGGCGTAGTCCGCCACCGTGACCCGCCCCACGCAGGGGGCCGAGCAGCGATGGATCTGGTGCAGCATGCAGGGCCGGGAGCGGTGCGCGAACACCGTGTCCTCGCAGGTGCGCAGGCGGAACACCTTCTGCAGTATCTGGATGGACTCGCGCACCGCGTAGGCGTTGGGGTAGGGTCCGAAATACCGGTGGATCTTGTCGCGCGGGCCGCGGTAATAGCCCAGGCGCGGAAAGGCGTGGCCGCTGAGCACCAGGTAGGGGTAGGACTTGTCGTCGCGGAACAGGATGTTGTAGCGCGGCTTCAGGCCCTTGATAAGGTTGTTCTCCAGCAGCAGGGCCTCGGACTCCGAGCGGGTCACGGTGACCTGGATGTCGCGGATGCGCGCCACCATCAGGCGGATGCGCGGGCTCTGGTCCGACTTCTGGAAATAGCTGGAGACCCGCTTCTTCAGGTCGCGGGCCTTCCCCACATAGAGCACCTCGCCCGCCTCGCCCAGCATGCGATAGACACCCGGCAGGGCCGGCAGGCTGGCCAGCAGGGGGGCGTGGTCGAAGACCGGTGGGTCGGAGGACTTGACGCCGCGTCCGGGTGGCGGCTTGGCCGGCGTCCCCTCCCCGCTTTCGGACATGAGCGTCGTGCCGGCGCGGGGAGGGGGGGCGGATTACAGCGACTGCTTACCGGCCCCAGCGGCCTCGGCAATGGATGCCTGGGCTGCCGCCAGGCGGGCGATGGGCACGCGCGGGCCGGAGCAGGAGACGTAGGTCAGGCCGATCCGGTGGCAGAAGGCGATGGAGGCCGGGTGGCCACCGTGTTCGCCGCAGATGCCCACCTTCATGTCCGGCCGCGTGCCCCGGCCCCATTCCACCGCCAGTTGCATGAGCTTGCCCACGCCCTTGGTGTCCAGCACCTCGAAGGGGTTGTCCTGGAGGATCTTGCTCTGGTTGTACATGGGCAGGAACTTGTTCTCCGCGTCCTCACGGGAGAACGAGAAGGTGGCCTGAGTCAGGTCGTTGGTGCCGAAGGAGAAGAACTCCGCCTGCTCGGCCAGGTGCTCGGCGCGCATGCAGGCGCGCACCACCTCCAGCATGGAGCCGAACTTGAAGTTGAGCTTGACCCCGGCGGTGGTCTCCACGTCGGCGCGGATGTCTTCCACCCAGGATTTCACCTTCTTCAGCTCCTCGGCGGTGCAGACCTGGGGCACCATGATCTCCGGATGCACCTCGACACCTGCCTTCTGGCACTCGGCGGCGGCCTCGAGAATGGCGCGGATCTGCATGGCGTAGATCTCGGGATGGGTGAGGCCCAGGCGCACGCCGCGATGGCCCAGCATGGGGTTCACTTCGAACAGGGCGCGCACCTTCTTGAGCATGGCCTCCTTCTTCTGGATGGCCTCGTCCACCAGCGCCGGGTCGGCGGGCAGCTGCACGTGAGGATGGATGTCGCGGGTGCGGTAGATGAAATCCACCGCATCGTGGAGTACCTGCATGCCCCGCACCGTGTCCCGCAGCACGTGTAGTTGGTCCAGTTCGTCCACCAGCTGGTCGGCGGTGGGCAGAAACTCGTGGATGGGCGGGTCCAGCAGGCGGATGGTCACCGGCCGGGGCGCCATGGCCTTGAAGATGCCGATGAAGTCGTCGCGCTGGATGGGCAGCAGCTTGTTGAGCGCCACTTGCCGGTCGGCCGGGGTCTCGGCGACGATCATCTCGACGACGATGGGCAGCCGCTCGACGGCGTTGAACATGCGCTCGGTACGGCACAGCCCGATGCCCATAGCACCGAACTTGAGGGCGCGTTCCGCGTCGGGCGGGGTATCGGCGTTGGCCATCACCTTCAGTTTCGCCATCTCGTCGGCCCAGCCCAGCAGGGTGGCGAGTTCACCCGAGAACTCGGCCTCGATCATGGGCACCTCGCCGAGATAGACGTTGCCCGTGGTGCCGTCGATGGTGATCACCGCACCCTCGCCGAACACCTGGTCGCCCACCACCGCCTGGCGCATGCGCACATCGACATGGATGCCCTCGGCGCCGGCCACGCAGGGCTTGCCCATGCCGCGCGCCACCACCGCCGCGTGGCTGGTCTTGCCGCCCCGGCTGGTGAGGATGCCCTGGCTGGCGAAGAAGCCGTGGATGTCCTCGGGCTTGGTCTCCTCGCGCACCAGGATCACCTTCTCACCGGCGCGGCCCAGCTTCTCGGCCCGGTCAGCGTCGAACACCGCGACGCCGGAGGCGGCGCCGGGCGAGGCGGGCAGACCGCGGGCCACCGGCTTGGCGCCGGTCTTCGGGTCCAGGCGCGGGAACAGCAGCTGTTCCAGCATCTCCGGCTGGATGCGCAGCAGGGCCTGTTTCTTGTCGATCAGGCCGTCCTGGACCATCTCCACCGAGGTGCGCACCAGGGCGGTGGCGTTCATCTTGCCGTTGCGGGTCTGCAGGCAGTACAGGGTGCCCTTCTCGATGGTGTACTCGTAGTCCTGGACTTCCTTGTAGTGGGTTTCTAGCTGGTTGCGGAGTTCCACCAGCTGCCGGTACAGGTCGGGCATTTCCTTTTCCAGCTCGGCCACCGGCTTGGGCGTGCGGATGCCGGCCACCACGTCTTCGCCCTGGGCATTGGTCAGGTACTCGCCGAACATGACGTTTTCGCCGGTGCCGGGGTCGCGGGTGAAGCCGACGCCGGTGGCGGAGTCGTCGCCCATGTTGCCGAACACCATGGCTACCACGTTGACCGCCGTGCCGTTGGCCATCTCCGGCGTGATCTTGAACTCGCGCCGGTAATCCACCGCCCGCTTGCCGCCCCAGGAGTTGAACACCGCCTTGATGGCGATCTCCAGTTGCTCGTAGGGGTCGGCGGGGAAGGGCTTGCCGGTGACCCGCTCCACGACCTTCAGGAAGCGCTCGGCGATGTCCGCCAGGTGTGCGGCCGACAGGCCCACGTCGTGCTTGACGCCGGCATCGGCCTTGACGGCGTTGAACTCGGCGTCGAATTCCTCTTCCGGCACGCCCAGGGCTACCTTGCCGAACAACTGGATGAAGCGCCGGTAGGCGTCGTAGCCGAAGCGCTCGTTACCGGTTTGGGCGATGAGGCCCTGCAGGGTCTCCGCGTTGAGGCCCAGGTTGAGAATGGTGTCCATCATGCCGGGCATGGACAGGGCCGAGCCGGAACGCACCGAGACCAGCAATGGATTCTCGCGTCCGCCAAACACCTTGCCCGAGGCCCGCTCCACCTCCACCATGTGGTGGCGCACCTGGTCCAGCACGCCCAGCGGCAGCTTGTGGCCGGCATCGTCGAGATAGGCCAGGCAGGCCTCGGTGGTGATCACGAAACCCGGCGGCACGCGCAGGCCGATCTGGGTCATCTCGCACAGGTTGGCACCCTTGCCGCCCAGCAGTTTCTTGTTCTTGCCATCGCCTTCGCTGAAGGCATAGACCCATTTGTCGCTCATGTTCTCTCTCCTATTTGGAAGTCTTACGCGAAGTCAGGGACGGCCGGCGCGGCCGCCTCGGGGATTTTCAAGTCGTTTCCGTGTCCTCCGGGCCGCCGTTGTAGCGTGCCCACCAGAGCAGGCCCATCACCGTCTTCCCGTCCGTGATGCGCCCGTCGCGCACCATGTCCATGGCCTCGGCCATGGGTACGCGCAGGATTTCCAGGAATTCGTCGTGGTCACGGGCATGTCCTTCGTGGCTCAGGCCGCGGGCCAGGAAATACACCAGCCGTTCGTCCGAATAGCCGATGCAGGGGTGGAAGGTGGCCAACTCCCGCCAACTATCGGCCGTGTAGCCGGTTTCCTCCAGGAGTTCCCGCTGCGCGCAGGCCAGCTCCGTTTCGCCGGGGTCGAACTTGCCCGCCGGCAGTTCCAGGAAGTCCCGGTGCAGGGGGTAGCGGTGCTGCCGCTCCAGCAGGGTGTCGCCGTTGTCGAACAGGGGGATGATCACCGCCGCTCCGGGGTGCAGCAGATATTCCCGGCTCGATTCCTTGCCATTGGGCAGGCGTACGCGATCCCGCCGGGCGTTGAGCAGGCGGCCCTGGTAAACAGTTTCGCTAGAGAGGGTGTGCTCCAGGAGATCCGGGCCGGAATCCTGGGCGGCATCGTGTTCGGGATGGTGGTCGGTCATGGACGGGCGTGTGGATTTGGCCCAAGTATAGAACTTGATCCCCGTGCTTTCATTGCAAAAACCGGGCGAGTAGCATCAAGGGGCTTTTTGAAGCAGCCCGAGCGTGTTGAACAACGGAGACCGAGATGCCCCTGACCAAGATCCTCCTGGAAGAAGAAGACATCCCCACCCATTGGTACAACGTGGTGGCCGACATGCCCACCAAACCCGCGCCGCCGCTGGGGCCGGACGGCAAGCCCATCGGGCCCGAAGCGCTGGCGCCCATCTTCCCCATGGCCTTGATCGAACAGGAGGTCTCCGCCGAGCGCTGGATCGCCATCCCCGACGAGGTGCGCGAGGCCTACCGCCTGTGGCGCCCGTCGCCCATGTTCCGCGCCCATCGCCTGGAGCAGGCCCTGGGCACCCCGGCGCGCATCTATTACAAATACGAAGGCGTGTCGCCGGCCGGCTCGCACAAGCCCAACACCGCCTTGCCCCAGGCCTGGTACAACAAACAGGCCGGCATCAAGCGCCTGTCCACCGAGACCGGCGCCGGCCAATGGGGCTCCAGCCTCGCCCTGGTGGGGCAGATGTTCGGCATCGAGGTGCGGGTCTATATGGTCAAGATCAGCTACCAGCAAAAACCTTTCCGCCGCTCGATGATGCAGACCTGGGGCGCCGAAGTGTTCGCATCGCCCACCGACATGACCAACTCCGGGCGCAAGATCCTCGCCGAGGACCCGGACTCTCCCGGCAGCCTGGGCATCGCCATCTCCGAGGCGGTGGAAGAGGCCGCCTCGCGTCCGGACACCAACTACTCGCTCGGCTCGGTACTCAACCACGTCTGCCACCACCAGACCGTGATCGGCCTGGAAGCCAAGAAACAGTTCGAGAAGATCGGCGAATACCCGGACGTGGTCATCGCCTGCTGCGGCGGCGGATCCAACTTCGCCGGTGCCGCCTTCCCCTTCCTGGCCGACAAGGCGGCCGGCGACCCGAAGGCCGCCAACCTGCGCCTGATCGCCGCCGAACCCACCTCCTGCCCGACCCTGACGCGCGGCCACTTCGCCTACGACTTCGGCGACGCGGTGGGCCTGACGCCGCTGATGCTGATGTACACCCTGGGCCACGACTTCGTGCCGCCCGGCATCCATGCCGGCGGTCTTCGGTACCATGGCGATTCGCCCCTGGTCTCCCAGCTCTACCACGACGGCCTGATCGAGGCAGTGGCGGTGCCGCAACTGGCCACCTTCGAGGCCGGCGTGCAGTTTGCCCGAGCGGAGGGCATCATCCCCGCCCCCGAGTCCTGCCACGCCATCCGCGCCACCATCGATGAAGCCTTGCGTTGCAAGGCCAGCGGCGAACCCAAGGTACTGTTCTTCAACCTCTCCGGCCACGGCCACTTCGACATGGCCAGCTATGACAAGTATTTCTCCGGCGGGTTGGAGGACTACGCCTACCCCGAGGCCGCCATCGAAGCGGCGTTGCATCGGTTGCCGAAGGTGGCGGCATGAGCAGGGAGCAGTGCCTGCCGGCGCAGCCGGGAGGTGCGACCGGCCGCGAATGCCGCCGGGTCCGGCCGGGACGGCGGTAGCGGAAGGACACGGGCACAGGCCGGGCCGGCAGAAGCGCCTCCGTGGGCCGGGAACGAAAAAAGGCCGCGTCCCAGGACGCGGCCTTTTCCATGGACGCGACCCCTTAGTCGAGGATGCGCAGTTCCACGCGGCGGTTGCTGTGGCGGCCTTCTTCGGTGCTGTTGTCGGCGATGGGCTGGGCCTCTCCGTAGCCGGCCCAGGTCAGGCGACTGGCTTCCACACCCTTGGAAACGAAGTAGTCCAGCACTGCCCTCGCCCGCCGCTCGGACAGGCGCTGGTTGTAGGCATCGTCGGCGCGGCTGTCGGTGTGGCCGGCCACCTCTACCCGCACGCCCGGATTGGCCTTCAGGGTGTCCACCGCCTTGTCCAGGGTGGCCAGGGCATCGGCACGCAGCTTGTTCGAGTCGTTGTCGAAGTTCACGCCGCGCAGGATGATGACCTTGGGCAGGTCGCAGCCGTTGGCGTCCACCTTGGCGCCGGGTGCCGAATTGGGGCAGCGGTCCTTGGCATCGGGCACGCCGTCCCGGTCGCTGTCCAGGGTGCAGCCGTTGGCGTCTACCTTCGTGCCGGCGGGCGTGTCGGGACAGCGGTCCAGGCGATCGACCACGCCATCGCCGTCGCTGTCCAGCTCGCAGCCCTTGCCATCCACCTTGGCGCCGGCCGGTGTGTCGGGGCACTGGTCCAGGGCATCGACCACGCCATCGCCGTCGCTATCGAGTTCGCAACCCTGGGCATTGACCTTGCGGCCGGGCGGCGTGGTCGGGCACCGGTCCAGGGCATCGATCACGCCGTCACCATCGCCATCGAGTTCGCAGCCCTGGGCATTGACCTTGCGGCCGGGCGGCGTGGTCGGGCATTGGTCCAGGGCATCGACCACGCCGTCACCGTCGCCGTCCAGTTCGCAGCCGCGTGCATCGACCTTGCGGCCCAGGGGGGTGGTGGGACATTGGTCCTTGTCATCCGTGACCCCGTCCCGGTCGCTGTCCTTCGGGGCCGGAGCGGCGGCGGCCGGCTTGGCGGCGGCCTGTGGTTCCTTGCAGGGGGCCTCCAGGATGCCGCGGCCTGGGCAGCCGATGGTCTTGTTCAGCTCGTAGGCGGTGGTGAAGCCTGTGTTGCTGGCCGGGTTGGCGGGGTTGTAGTAAGGGCTCTCCGCCGCCTGGACAGGCAGGACCAGTGCGGCGAGCAGAGCCGCGCCGAGGGCGCTCGGCACGGGAGAAGCGGAAGGGGCGCGATCAGTCTGAGGCATGTGTTGTCTCCTGTTGGGAAATGTTGTTGACACGGGAATATCAGGATCGGATTCGTTCGTTGTCCGCGGCGCCCGGCCGGACAGCCACGCCCAGGCCGGCGCGTTTGGCCTGGATGACCCGCTCCGCCTCGGCCATGGCCGAGATCAGGCCGTTGAGGGTTTGCTGGGCCAGGTAATCCTCCAGTTTCGGTGCCTCGCCGCGCAGAAAACCGAAACGGGTGGACTGTTTGACTACCCGCTTATAGACGCGGGCGATCAACTGGCCGTCGGTCAATTCCCGTGCGATGGGGATCAACTGGGACTGCAAGGCATCCCCATGGAGGCGGCGAAAGGTGCCCGCCAAGGGAGGCATGCCACCGGCGGCAGTTTCCGGGCCGCTGTCGCCGGTTTCACGCACGGCGGCCATTACCAGCGGGGCGGCCTTGGCCAGCATGGCCTCGGCGGTCTGGTTCATGGCCAGGATGAAGGCGTCGGCCTCCTTGTTGCCACCCAGGCGGCGCAGCAGCTTTTCCGTGTCGCGCAGGGCGGGCGGCATGCCGATGCGCACCCGCGGGTCCGCGGAAAATCCCCCCGTCCGCCCCAACCTGGCCAAGGCCTGCTCGGCACTGAGGGAGAGGATCTCGCGCCGCTCCTGACTGGTTGCCCGCGCCGGCTCGCCGGCGGCCAGGGAAATCGGGCCCCGCACCGCGCCGTCGGCCGCCCCGGCGCCGCCCGCGGCCCAGGCAATGGCCAGGCCGGTCAGCACAGGGAGCAGGGGGTAAGGGGGGCGCAGGCCGCGGCCGGACGGCGTCATGCACTCACTTCTTCAGGGCGTCGCGGATTTCCCGCAGCAGCAGCACGTCTTCGGGCGGAGCGGCCGGTGCGGCCGGCTCGGGGGGCGCCTCGCGCTTCAGCCTATTGATGCCCTTGACGACCATGAAGATGGCCCAGGCGATGATCAGGAAATCCAGGACGGTGTTGATGAAGATGCCGTATTTGATGACCGGCGCGCCGGCCTTCTCGGCCGCTTCCAGGGTTTCGAAGGCGGTCTCCCCCAGGTTCAGGTAGAGCTGGCTGAAATTCACGCCGCCCATGAGCATGCCGATGGGCGGCATGATCACGTCGCTGACCAGGGAATTGACGATCTTGCCGAAAGCCCCGCCGATGACCACACCCACCGCCATGTCCAGGACGTTGCCCTTCATGGCGAATTCCTTGAATTCCTGCATCATGCTCATGTCGCCGTTCTCCTCTCGTTGGTTGGATTGCGCTTGCATGCTAGCCACCGTGCCCGGGCGGTACAGTGACAGGCATCACAACAATAGTATGACGGGGTGTCCCCAGGCCATCATAGCAGCCCGTCCGCCGGGCAATAAGCGGTCAGGCCCGGCGCGGCTGACTGTTGCCGGGCTCGGCCGCTCAGAATTCCGCGAGAGGCTTCTCCGGCCCGCCGCACCGGGAGAACCGGTGTTCAAGAATCACCCCCGCCGGCCGATAACCTCATCGAGTTTTCCCTGCGACCACCCGCCCTGGCCGGACTGACCGGCCGGCAAGCCAATGACAACCAGACGCGACCTGCTTACCGGCATGTGGGCCGGATTGCTGCTTCGGCAACTCGGACAGAACACGGCCCATGCCATGGAGTCCCTGCGCTTCGGCGTTCTGCCGGTGATGAGCGCGAGGGCCAGCCTGGAGACCTTCCAGCCGCTGCTCGATCACCTGGGCAGGCTCGGGCGACAGCGTCCGGAATTGATCACCACGCCCAATTTCCAAGAGCTGTACCGGCGTATCAGTGAAGGATGGTTCGATTTCGCGCTGATTCCCCCGCACATGGCGCGCCTCGCTCAGGTGGACCTGGGTTGGCAGCCCATGGTCAGCTGCGCGCCGGATCACCGCTCCCAGCTGTTGGCCCTGGAACAAGGGGGACCGGCGGGCGTCGAGGACCTCCGCGGCGGCGGCATCGCCGTCCTGGACCGCAGCGCCCTGGTCGTGCTGATCGCACTGGAGGCCCTGCGCCAGCGCGGATTGCGTGAGGGGCGCGATTTCAGCCTGCTGGAAACCCGCAGTTACGAGAGCAGCCGCCTGGCGGTGGTGCAGGGGCGCGCCCAGGCCTTCGTCAGTCGCAGCCAGGGTTTCTTCAACGAAGCCCAACGGGACCGCTTCCGTATCTTGCTCGACGCGGGATCCCTGCCGGGCTATGTCTTCGCCGCTTCGCCCCGCCTCAGCCCCATCGCCCGCTATCACCTGGCCCAGCATCTGTTGTCTTTCGCCGCCACGCCCGAGGCCGCGCCGATGCTGGCCCGGCTGGGTTACCAGTCGATGGTGGCGACCACCGGGGAAGGCTTGCGCCAGCTCGACCCCTATCTGGACAGCACCCGCGCCGCTTTGTCCGCCGCCGGCTGAGTCGGCCGGACAGTTCGCCGCGGGCCTGAGAGGGCTAGCCGCGCTTGGCGGCCGGCGCGGGATGTGGTCGGTGGAAGCGGATGGGCACCGCGGCCGCGCCGGGCGGCGGGTGCTTCAGGATGTGCCTTTTCATGCTGCCCATGACGTGCATCTCACAGGCGCGGCAATCAAATGTCAGGGTCAGCCGTTCGTCGCCGTTCACCAGGGTCATGGGTTCGGCACGCACCTGGCCCTGCACGCCGGCCACCCCTTTTGCCTGCTTGGGGCACAGGCTGAAGGACCAGCGCAGGCAGTGTTTGGTGATCATCAGCGAGACCTCGCCGGCTTCGCGGTGGGCCTCGTAGGCATCGGCGATGAGTTCCACGCCGTGCCTGGTGTAAAACGCCCGTGCGGCCCGGTTATAGACGTTGGCCAGATAGCGGAGGGTGTCTTCCGGGTAGGGGGTGGGCGGTGTGTTTTCCGGTCGCCGGACGGGGCGGACATGGGCCGCCAGACGCGCCGCCAGCAGGTCTTCCACCGCCTCCCGGCGCAGGCGGTTGGCCAGCGATGCGGGCACGAACCAGGGTTGGCTCCAGTCCACGCGCAGCGCATCCAGGACGAAATCCGTGTTGCCCAGGCGGGCGAGTTGTGCCCGCAGCCCGACCTCCGCCTGGACCGTATCCCGGGCCGGCTGCCGGTCCAGATCGGCCCTGGCGGTGGCGCTGGTGCCCTCGCCGTCGGACAGTTCCAGGGCGAAGCCGGTGGGTGTCTCGCTGAATACGGCACGCACCGGTATCAGGCGCTCGGCCGAGGTGTGTACCAGGGCCTGTTCCCAGGCATGGTCCCGGTTGCGGTTGACGACCGTTCCCGGCCGCAGGCCGGACAGGGTGGCAAGGGGTTCGTTGGGCCACACCCGCCAGACATCGTCCTGCCGGCATTCCGCGCGGTTGGCCAGTACGCCCACCACCTGCCGCTTGTGCAGGTAATTGAGGCCGTCGCCGTTGGCCAGCGGGGCGTCGGCCTTTAGTTCGAACCAGTCCGGGCCGACCCGTGTCACTGTGCCCAGGGGCAGGCCGACGAAGGCCGGCGTGTCGAAAGCGCCGATATCCGCGCCCCGGCCATGGGTGAAATAGTCGCTGGCGCCCCGGTGGAAGGTCTTGTCTGGGTCGGGCTCGAACAGCAGCCGGGTGCGGCCGCCGGACGCGGGTGCCAGATCGGGGCGCTGTGCCAGCAGGGCATCTAGCAGCCGGCGGTAGTGGCCGGTGATGTTCTTCACGTAGGCCATGTCCTTGTAGCGGCCTTCGATCTTGAAGCTGCGCACCCCCGCGTCCACCAGGGCGGCGAGATTCGCCCCCTGGTTGTTGTCCTTCATGGACAGCAGGTGCTTCTCGTAGGCGACGACCCGCCCGGCGGCGTCCAGGAGCGTATAGGGCAAGCGGCAGGCCTGGGAGCAGTCACCCCGGTTGGCGCTGCGGCCGGTGTGGGCGTGGCTGATGTAGCACTGACCGGAATAGGCCACGCACAGTGCGCCGTGCACGAAGTGCTCCACCACCACGTCCGCCGGCAGGGCGGCGGCCACCGCGGCGATTTGCGCCAGATCCAATTCCCGCGCCAGCACGATCTGGGAGAAGCCCGCATCGGCCAGGAAGCGCGCCTTTCCGGGCGTGCGAATGTCGCATTGGGTGGAGGCGTGCAGGTCGATGGGCGGCAGGTCCAGCTCCAGCAGGCCCATGTCCTGGACGATCAGGGCATCCACCCCGGCGTCGTAGAACTCGTGGATCAGCCGGCGGGCGGGTTCCAGCTCCGCGTCGTGGAGGATGGTGTTGAGCGTGGCATAGACCCGGGCGTGGTAGCGGTGCGCGAAGGCCGCCAGTTCGGCGATGTCGCTCACCGGGTTGTCCGCGTTGGCGCGGGCGCCGAAGGCCGGTCCGCCGATATAGACCGCGTCGGCGCCGTGCAGGATCGCCTGGCGGCCGATGTCGGCGGTCTTCGCTGGTGCGAGCAGTTCCAGGGTGGCGGGGTGGGGGGAGACGGACATGGGATCGAACGGCGGTCGGGGGATGGAAGCCCCGCGACTATAGCGCGGCCGGCGCCCGATCCGGAAAGCCTGCACGCCGCCGGCCCCAGGCGCCCGTCAATAGGCGCTGGCGGGCAGGGGCTGGGCCTCCAGGGCGAGGCGCTTTTCGTGTTCGCGGCACAGGTCGGGATCGGTCATGATCAGGGAAAAGCACACCCGTCCCGGCAGGTTGTCGCGCAGTTCCAGCCGGTAACCCTGGTCGCTGGACTGCTTGCCGGCCTGGTACAGGCCGATGCCCAGGCCGTCGTAGGTGGACACGGGGGCGTGGAACAGCCGCTGGGCCACCTGCGGTGGCGCCGCCTCGCCGTCGTCGCAGATCAGCAGGTGGGGCACCGGCTGCAGGGTGAACAGCACGCGGATGTTCAACTCCATGTTCTGACGCCGCTTGCGCAGGGCGTTCTGCAGCAGGTTGTCGGCCACGCTGTCGAACAGTTCCTGGGGCAGCCAGATCTCTGAGCGCAGTTCCTGGGACTCGAAGACCACCCCCTCGGTGGCGTAGCGCATGCGCAGGTTGCGCCACCACTCACGGGCCAGGATGACGCTGGTCTCCTGGGCCTTCTGGGGCGACTTGAGCTTGTCCAGCGTGATCTCCAACCGCTTGGCGATCTGCGGCAACTGGCGTTGCACCAGGGTCTGCAGGTCGATGGCCTGGTCCGGGCCGCTGTGTTCGGCGGCCGAGCACAGGGTCCGAAGCGACTGGAGCATGTTCTTCACGTCGTGGGTCAGCCGCGACCCGGTCTCGAAAATGGCCTGGGTGTAGGCGTTGGCGTGCAAGGCGTTCTCCCGGATCTTGGCAGCGTAGAAATAGCCCAGCACGTCGGTGAGCAGCCGCAGGTGCAGATCGAAGGCCGGGTTCAGGGGGGCGTTGGAATAGATGGAGAGCTGCACCCCCATGTGGCCGAAGTCGGCCCGGTATCGGCCGCTCTGGCCCTGCATGCCCTGGGAGATCTGGGTCTTCCAACTCACGCCGGTGGCCCAGGGCAGGTTGGCGAAACCCTGCATGCAGGACTGGATGAAAGCCTCGGCGTCGCTTTCCTTCTCGGCCGCCTCGGCCAGGTTTTTCAGCCATTCCTCCAGGGGCAGGCCCAGGGACAGCAGGTAGCGGGAGAAGACGCTGCCCAGGCCGGCGAACTCGCCGCGCGGGCTCCACAGCCAGGAGAACAGCACCATGGCCAGGGCCAGGGCGCCGCTGCTGATCAGCACGCCCATCGGGTAGCTGCTGTCGGACACGCGCATGGCCACGTAGCTGCCCAGGATGAGCACGCCCACCAGCAGGAACAGCATGATGGCGTACAGCAGGTCGGCTGCCACCGAACTCTGCCGCACCTGCGGTCCGGGCAGAAAGGCCAGCACGGCCGGCAACACCAGGAGGCTGTCGCGCCAGACGTTCAGTTCGGCCGGGTCCTGGGCCGGCAGGTGGAACAGCTGCGGCACGATCCACAGCAGCAGCAGCGACAGCAGGTAGATGGTGCCCAGCCAGAGTCCGAGTCGCTGCCGCCAGTCGTGCAGGCCGAGGGCGATGCCGCCCAGCAGGGCGGACAGGACCACGCACCAGAAGGCCGACGCCCAGTCGCTCGGCCAGGCGGCCAGCCAGAGCCCCACCGCCAGCACGCCCAGTGCGCGCGGCCAGGGCAGCTTCTGGGCGCCGCTGAAATAGGGTTGCCAGAGCAGAAACACGCCGTAGTGGGCCAGGGTGACCGCCTGCCCCCAGGCCTCGCCCTTGCCCCAGATGAAAGCGGCGTGCGCCAGGAACAGCATGAGCGCCAGCAGCCGGCTGCCATGGCGGGGCATGAAGGTTCGGGTGAGGATGGGCGCCTGATTCATGCGGGCTGGAAGCGTAGGCGGACTCGGGTGGCGAAGGTGTAATGATACGTGGCGGTCCGGAACAATAGCGGCCGTATGGACGCCGGCCTGAAGTCCGGTGGCGGCCAAGGGCGCCGCCGCACCCGCCGGTTGACTTGTCCGGCCGGTAGTCGGTTCAATAGCGGCACCGCCGAACATTCCACACCAGCCCGTCCCACGGCCTTCCGACCACGACCTCGCCGGCCTTTGCCATGTCCCGCCCACCTCATGGTTTCACCCTCATCGAGCTGGCCATCGTCCTGGTCATCATCGGCCTGTTGCTGGGCGGTGTGCTCAAGGGACAGGAGCTGATCGAAAGCGCGCGGGTGCGCAACATCATCTCCCAGCTGGACAGCATCAAAGCGGCGTTCTATGCCTTCCAGGACAAGTACGGCTTTGCGCCGGGAGACTATCCAGGCCAACTGGCGCACGCCAACCTGGCCGACATCGCCAATGCCCAGGTGGGCGGCAACGGCGACGGCGTGGTGCGCGATACCCCGCAGCATCGGGAGACCCTGCTTGCCTGGGTGCATCTGGGCCATGCCAATTTGATCGCCGGCAATTTCCAGGCCGTCAACAGCCAGCCGGACCCGAAGGGGGAATGGCCGCGCAACCCCTACGGTGCCACCCTACGGCTTCAATACGACGCTGCCTACAGCCATGCCGACGGCATTCCCCGACTGAACCTGAAGACCGGCAACCAGGTACCCGCCCGCGTGCTCGCCGAAATCGATCGCAAGACGGACGACGGCCGCGCGGACCAGGGCAATTTCCGCTTCAGCGCCTATAACGGCAGCGGCGGCGCACCGGTGGATCTGCGCTGCGTGGACGCCGCCAACGGGCTTTGGCGGGCGGCCGACAACGAAGCGAACTGTGGGGCGGCGGTGTTGTTCTGAAGCGATCAGCGATCAGCGGTCAGC
>DEQR01000005.1 GCA_002360535.1 Thiobacillus sp. UBA3361 | reverse complement strand
CACCCGACCCGTACATCCCCAGTGAAGATTGAACGAAAGGAACAGATAAATGGCTGACATGAAGATTCGCGCCTCCATGAAGGACGGTGCCGCGGAGGTCAAGTGCCTGATGAACCACCCGATGGAGACGGGCCTGCGCAAGGACCCGAAGACGGGCCAGGTGGTGCCCGCGCACCACATCACGAACGTGACGGCGACGGTGGGCGGCAAGACGGTGATGGACGCCCAATGGGGCGGCGGCATCAGCAAGAACCCGTACCTGGCGTTCCGGGTCAAGGGCGCCAAGGCTGGTGACAAGGTCACCGTGAGCTGGGAAGACAACAAGGGCGAGAAGGGCACCGCGGACGCCACCGTCGGTTGATCTGCCGTGAAGCAGACCGGGCCATTCGGCCCGGTTTTTTGTTTCCCCCGGTTCGCGCACCCCTGGAACGGCGCTGCCGCTGCCGTCGTGGCGGATTCGCGTGGTCCGGGTGAGCGGCCGAAGGGGCATCAACAACGATCACGAGCGAGGATGGGTAACGGCATGCGCAGACTGTTGATGGCCTCCTATCTCTTGTGCGCCGTAAGCGTCGGTCCGGATGCCGCCGCGGCCGGTGCGGTCAACATCACCCGAGACCTGCCGCGGGTACAGGTCCTGCACAAGGGCAAGCAGGTAACCATCGAGCGTAACCAGGATACGGACAACATGATTGATCCGGACTATTCGCTCACCTCGCGCCCCTGTCCACCTTATTGCATCCAGCCCATGCAACTCGCACACGGCGTGGAAACCATCGGTGAGCTGGAGTTGCTGGAGTACCTGCGCCGGATCGGCAAGGATGCCTCCGTTCTGGTGATCGACTCCCGCGACGGAGATTGGCCACAGCGCAGCGGCGTGATTCCTGGCGCGGTGCTGATTCCGTGGCAGGAACTGCACCCTGCTCACACTGAGGCGGAGAAAATTGCCG
Source organism: Thiobacillus sp. UBA3361 (assembly GCA_002360535.1). Lineage (GTDB taxonomy): Bacteria > Pseudomonadota > Gammaproteobacteria > Burkholderiales > Thiobacillaceae > UBA3361. The sequence goes on along the minus strand of DEQR01000005.1, from coordinate 30,547 downwards.
AAATGCTGAGTTTCCGCTTCGGTACCAGTCATCAGGGGAATCTGTGGAATTTCGAGAATGCCAAGACCCTGGTGTTCTATTGCAATGGGCCGTGGTGTGGCCAGTCCCCGACCAATATCAAGCAACTGCTCGCGCTGGGCTATCCCGCCCACAAGATCAAGTGGTACCGTGGCGGCATTCAGGCATGGAAGCAGCTCGGACTGACCACTGTTGCACCCTGATTCAACCCCGCGTCATACAAGGAAGGAAGCGCCTCATGAAGACCCTCAGCCTACTCGCCGCCGCCCTGCTGCTTGCCACCAGCGCGCATGCGGACCAGGCCAACCCCTACCTGAAAAATGTGCCGGTCAGTGCCGGCCCGGTCACCCTACCCATCTCCCCGGGCGGACGTGGCACCCGTCCCTATGAGATGAGCCGCATCATCAGTCCAGAGGAGAAGGGCAGCCTCATGAAACAGATGATGCCCATGATGAACATGGCCACCAAGATGGACGTGAAGGACGTCATGAACCTGATGGCCATCAAGTACCCGGCCAAGAAGGGCCTGTCCTTCGACGATGTGGTGGAATCCATGAAGCTGCGCGCCAACCAGCTCAACTTCAAGCTGGTGGGCCATTCACCCATGTGGAAGGACTTCCAAGCCGTGCTGGGGGACATGGACGCGCCGCGCATCGAGGTGTTCCACTACTGTGACATCGCCGCCGGCCGGGCAGTGCTCAAATACGCGCCCGAGTCCCTGATCTACCTGCCCTGCCGCATCGGCATCATGGAGGACGCGGACAAGAATATCTGGGTGTTGACCCTGGACTGGGACACCTCCTGGCTGGACTCCATCGGCGGCAAGATGGGCCTGGAGAAGGAGAAGGAGCTGATCACCTTCGCCCGCGACATCCGCGACAAGATGGACAACATCATGCGCGCGGCAGCCGCCGGCGACCTGTAAACACCGGTGGGTTGTCCGGGGGCGATGCCCCCAATGGTCCGTCCCGGTGCCCTGAGCGGAACCGGGGCGGACTGAACGGCCTCGAGGCAGGTTGGTGATACACACTTACGGAGACATCCATGCAACGTCAGTCCGCGTCCACTCTGCTGCTTTTCCTCGCCGGCATCGTGAGCCAACCGCTGCAGGCTGGATTGGAGGCCCTGTTCAGTCCTTACGGCCTGGGCAATCCCTATTCCAGCCCGGTCGCGCCCCCGTTTTCCAATCCCTATGCCAACCCCCTCGGCGGATTCGGCCTTGGGGCGTTGTCGGCGGCGCCGCTCATGCTGGGCAGTCCGTTGGGCGTGGCCGCGCCGCTCGGCGCCGGCACCCTCATGTATCCGGGCCTGCAGATGGCGCCCAACATGATGTCCCACCAGCACCTGAACAGAATGGCCAATCCCTACATGGGCGGGCCGTTCGCGGGCAATCCTTACCTGCAGCCTTCCCTGCCCATGCCTTTTGCACCGCCCGCCTTCGCGCCGGGCATCCCGACTTTGCCTTTCGCCAGTCCGGCACCGACCTATCCGATCCAGTCCCATGGCGGATGGCCGCCGGCACCGGCCGCCAGGGCAGCGGTGCCCAACCTCAACTTTGGCTTGCCATTCGGCCTGCCCTCTCCCACGCCCCAGGTGGCCGTACCGGCGGCGCCGGCCGCGCAACCGTCCACACCGGTGTTGCTGTTCCCGTTCATGCTGCCTGCCGGTGGTGCGCCGGCTGCGCAGACCAAGGCGGCACAACCCGCTCCGGCACCGGCGGTTCCCGCTGCGCAGCCGTCCACACCGGCGTTGCTGTTCCCGTTCATGCCGTCTACCGGCGGTGCACCGACCGCGCAGACCAAGGTGGCACAACCCGCTCCGGCGGCGGCACCGGCCGACGCCAAGCCTGCCACCGTCGCCGGCAAGGCCGAGCCGCCGGCCCAGAAACCGTCGGCCGAGCCGCCGGTCCCGTTCGACCCCGCCATCTGGTTCAGACAGGTGTTTCCGCCGCCCAACTGAGCTCGGGCAGTGCATTCGCAAAGGGCGCCGACAGGCGCCCTTTTCATTTTCCGTTGCCGCGCAGGGTGCGCAGATGCGCTTGCAGGGGTGCGACCAGGGGTTCGATCTTGCGCCGCATGAGGGAGCCGATGGCTGTGCTGCGGGAGAAGATGGGGGTGAGGGGGGCGTCGCTGACGGCGGCGAGTTCCTGCACGGCTTGCCATTCCGCGGCCAGTTCGGGCAGGGCCGCGCGTGTCTCGGCCAGGCCGGGCAGGTCATCGCCTGCCGCTGTTGACGGCGGCCGAAAATAGCGACCCAGGGCATTGAAGGTTCGGTTGACCACCTCCTGGGTCTCTGGCCGCGCCAGGATGTCCGCCACGGCGGCCAGAAAGGACTGGCCCTGGGCGGAACAGGCGCGGCGCAGCATGGCCGCGGCCGCGTTGCCGCCAGACTCCAGTTCAACCAGGGCTTTGTCCTGGGGTAGGGCGCGGGGCCGGGCGCCGGAATCGGGTAGGCCGCCGGCGGCATATTCCAGGAAGGGCACGTAGTGGGTGTTGACCCGCTTGCCGCGCCGCCAGATGGCCTCCCGTTGCTGCGGGTCCAGGGTGCCGGATTGCAGCAGCACAGCTACCGTGTCCATGATGGCCAGGTGGTTGTCCTGCAGGAAGGGCAGGTGCTCCACCAGGAAGTCTGCCAGCACCTTGCCCATGTGTCCCCGGACCACGCCCTCCCGGCGCAGCATGAGGCGGGCATTGTCGATGGTGGGCATAGCCCACCAGGCGTACTCCGCCAGCTCGTCGGTGAGGGCCGGGGAATGCACCACCGCCACCACGGCCTCCGGCTCGCCGATGAGCAGCAGCCGGCCCAGGTTGGCGCTCTCCATCTGGCCGTGGCGGGTCCAGCGGGTCAGATAGACCGGGTAGCCACCTGGCGAGCCCAGGGCGTGGCCGGACAGGGCCTCGCGGACGATGCGCAGGTAGCGGTCGGCGCGGCCGGTCGGGTGCAGCGGCATGGACGCCTCGCCCTGGGCGGTCAGGGCGTGCAGCACCAGATTGGACTCGTCCAGGCGGATCGCCTTCAGGTCCTGGGTCAGTAGGACGTTGAGCCGGAAAGTGTCCTCGGCGGAGAGCGCCTCGTCGCTCACAGCTTCTCGAAGGCCTTGCGCGCGGCGTCCACGGTGGCGGCGATGTCGGCGTCCGTGTGGGCCATGGACACGAAGCCGGCCTCGAAGGCGGACGGCGCCAGATAGACGCCTTCCAGCAGCATCAGGTGGTAGAAGCGGTTGAAGGCGTCCTTGTCGCAGACCATCACCTCGGCGTAAGAGGCGGGCGGACGGGCGCTGAAATAGACACCGAACATACCGCCCACGCTGGTGGCGCTGAAGACGATACCGGCGTCGTGGGCGGCGGCGGCCAGGCCGTCCACCAGGGCGCGGGTCTTGGCGGCTAGGGCGTCGAAGAAGCCGGGGGCCAGCACCTTGCGCAGGGTGACCAGGCCGGCGGTGACCGCCACCGGGTTGCCGGACAGGGTGCCGGCCTGGTAGACCGGGCCCAGGGGCGCCAGCTGGTCCATGATCTCGGCGCGGCCGCCGAAGGCGCCCACCGGCAGGCCGCCGCCGATCACCTTGCCCAGGGTGGTCAGGTCCGGGCGAATGCCGTACAGGCCCTGGGCACATTGCGGACCGACCCGGAAACCGGTCATTACCTCGTCGAAGATCAGCACCGCGCCGTGCTTGGTGCAGTTCTCCCGCAGGCATTCCAGGAAGCCGGGGGCGGGGGGGATCAGGTTCATGTTGCCGGCCACCGGCTCGACGATGACGCAGGCGAGCTCGCTGCCCTGCTCGGCGAACACCCGGTTGACCTGGTCCAGGTCGTTGTAGTCCAGCACCAGGGTGTGGGCGGTCACCTCGGGGGGCACGCCGGCGGAACTGGGCTGCCCGAAGGTCAGGGCGCCGGAACCGGCCTTCACCAGCAGTGCATCGCCGTGGCCGTGGTAACAGCCCTCGAACTTGATCAGTTTGCTGCGCCCAGTGAAGCCGCGCGCTAGGCGGATGGCGCTCATGGTGGCCTCGGTGCCGGAGGAGACGAGCCGCACCTTCTCCAGGCTGGGCAACGCCTTGACCAGCAGCTCCGCCATCTCCAGTTCCACCGCCGTCGGGGCGCCGAAGGACAGGCCCAGGCCGGCGGCCTCGCGCACCGCCGCCACCACGTCGGGATCGGCATGGCCCAGGATCAGCGGCCCCCAGGAACCCACGTAGTCCAGGTACTCCCTGCCGTCCGCATCCCACACCCGGCTGCCGGCGCCCCGGGCGAAGAAGCGCGGTGTGCCGCCCACCGAGCGGAAGGCGCGCACCGGCGAGTTGACGCCGCCGGGGATGACTTTCTGGGATTGTTCGAACAGCTGGTCGTTGCGGGAGCTCATGGTGCGGGGGTCCTCTCTGAAATGTCTGCGAACAAGGGGCTGAATGCCTGGGCGGCGGCGGCCGGGTCCGGGGCCTCGTACAGGGCGCTGATGACCGCCAGCATGCGGGCACCGGCCGCCACCAGGGCGGCACCGCTTTCTGCCGTGATGCCGCCGATGGCCGCCACCGACACCGGCAGCTCGGCTCGCGCCGCCGCCAGGATGGACGGCTCGGCGCGCGGTGCGTGGGGCTTGCTGGGCGAGGGGAAGAAGCTGCCGAAGGCGACGTAGTCGGCGCCCGCCGCCACTGCGGCGCGGGCGAGATCGAGGCTGCGGTAGCAGGACGCGCCCAGGATGCGGCGGTTGCCCAGGCGCCGGCGCGCCGCCGCCAGGTCGCCGTCGTCGGCCCCCAGGTGGACGCCGTCCGCCTCCACCGCCAGGGCCAGTTCCGGGTCGTCGTTGACGAGGAACAGGCAATCCGCTTCCGTGCACAGCCGGCGCAGCGCCAGAGCCTGCTCGCTGCGAAGCCCCGCGGCGGCCGACTTGTTCCGGTATTGCAACATCCGGCAGCTGCCCCTCAGGATGGCGGCGGTGGCGCGCAGCAGGCGGGGGGTGTCCTGCCAATCCGGGGTGATGGCATACAGTCCCTCAAGCCTCATCTTGCTCTTCGCCGCGGGTCCAGTAGAAACGGTCGGGAATGAACTGGCCCATGCCAGGCCGGAAGGCCGCCTGCAGGGTCTGATAGGTGTATTCCTGGGCCTCGCGCACCGCCTCCGCCATGGACAGGCCGCCGGCCAGCAGGCCGGCGATGGCTGCCGCCAGGGTGCAACCCGAACCGTGATAGTTGCCGGGCAGGCGATCCCAGCGCAGGGTCAGCACCGGGCCGCTGTCGTTGTACAGGGTGTTCGCCACCTGCGGGCCGTGCTCATGGGCACCGGTGATCAGCACGTAGCCGCAGCCCATGTCGATGAGACGACTGGCGCATTCGTCCAGGTCCGGCTCGTCCTCGTCCAGGGTTTCGTCTTGGGCCAGGCGGCGGGCCTCCATGCTGTTGGGGGTGAGGATGGACACCTGCGGCAGCAGGGCGTCGCGCAGCACATCGATCAGATGCTCGCCGGCCAGGTCGTCGCCGCGACCGGAGGTCAGCACCGGGTCCAGCACCAGTGGCAAGTCGGGGTAGTCGGAGACCACTTCGGCGATGGCCAGGGCCGTCTCCACGCTGCCGATCATGCCCACCTTGAAGGCGAGCACCGGCATGTCCTCCAGCACGCGGCGCGCCTGGTCGGCCACCCACTCCGGGTCCATGGGCAGGAAATCCTCCACCCCCAGGGAGTCCTGCACGGTCACGGCGGTGACCACCGACAGGGGATGGCAGCCCAGGCTGGCCAGGGTCAGGATGTCCGCCTGCAGGCCCGCGCCACCTGTGGGATCGGTGCCGGCGAAGGTCAGGACGATGGGGGGTGTTTCGGAGGGAGAGGCCTGCATGGCTCGGCTTTGCACGTGGGGGTGATTGCGGCACAATCGGATTCTATTACATAAGCAATGGCCTGCTCGGCGGCATGGAATACCGGACCTGGATGTGTGTGGTGTGCGGCTTCATCTATGACGAGGCCAAGGGCCGCCCGGAAGAAGGCATCGCGCCGGGCACCCGTTGGGAGGAATTGCCGCCCAATTGGACTTGCCCGGAATGCGGCGCCCGAAAAGACGATTTCGAAATGATCAAGCTTTGAGCGCAATTGCCGATAACCGCCAACGGTAGTGGAGACAGGCTGTGGCAAGGAGGATGAACGATGGGTCGGATTTTCGCGCTGCTGACGGTGTCCGCGCTGTGGCTCGCCCAGGCGAACGCGCAGGCCGCCGGCGATCTGGTGCTCAACGTCACCCTGGACTACGACCAGGAACGTGACCACGTCGCCACCCAGGCGGTCTTCAACGACCTGGCCAGATATCTGTCCGGCGCCCTGGGCCGGCGGGTGAAGCTGGTCATGACCCAGAACGCTGAACGGGTGGGCGAACGCATCCGCACCGATTCCTACGCCATGCTCCTGGCTCCCGCGCAACTCGTCGGCCTGGCCATGCGCCACGGATACGAACCGGTGGCGCGCACCGGCACCGGCGCCAGCGTGGTCCTGATCGCCAGGCGCGGCAGCGGTGTGCGCTCCCTCGCCCAGGCCAAGGGCAAGCGGTTGGTGCTGCCGCATCGCGAGTCCCTGGTCAGTTACATGGTCCGGGGCGAGTTGAACGCCCAAGGCCTGTCGCCCGCCAGCCATTTCGGCCAGGTGGCCTACATGAACAAGTACGGAGCCGTGCTCTACGCCATGGACATAGGCCAGGCCGATCTGGTGGCGGTCAAGGAATCCACGGCTGGCGACTGGCTGCGCAGCCATGCCGGGGCGGAGGTGATCGAGACCTATCCCCGCGTGCCCCTCGCCGGGGTAGCGGTCAGCGGCAACCTGGACGCCGCCCTCAAGGACCGGGTGCGCACCGCCTTCACCGGCATGGACGCGGCGCTGCAGGCCAGGCTCGGCCGTGCCCAGATGGGCAGCTTCGAGGCCGCGGGCAAGGCGGATTTCGAGTATGTCTCCACGCGCGGCTTTTACACCCCAGAAGTGCTGACGGGCGCCACCGTGGTCGCCGCCGGGCAGGTGAAGAAGCTGATGGACGAGGGTGTGCCGCTGTTCGATGTGCGCCCCCAGGCCCACTACCGGGAGGGCCATATCCCCAAGGCCACCAATGTGCCGTACCAGATGAACAGTCCCAAGGAAACGGACTACGACGACGGGGTGGACCGCTTCGATACCGCCAGGCTGCCCGGGGACAAGAACGCGCCCATGATCTTCCAGTGCAACGGCGCGGAATGCTGGTACAGCTACAAGGCCGCACGCTACATGATCAAGCGCGGCTACACGAAAATATACTGGTTCCGCACCGGACTGCCCGCCTGGAAGGCGGCCGGCTATCCCATCAGGCAAGGGACCTGATCCCAGGCCACGCCCCCACATCAGCCCCTACGACAGGTGAACAACCCGTGGAAAACACCGCCGAACTGAACAACGTCAAGGTGATGGTGATCGACGACAGCAACACCATCCGGCGCAGCGCCGAGATATTCCTGCTGCAGGCCGGCTGCGAGGTGATCCTGGCAGAGGACGGCTTCGACGCCCTGGCCAAGATCGCCGACCACCGTCCGGACGTGATCTTCGTCGATATCATGATGCCCCGCCTGGACGGTTATCAGACCTGCGCCCTGATCAAGAACAACAACCGTTTTCGCGCCACGCCGGTGATCATGCTGTCGTCCAAGGACGGCCTGTTCGACCGGGCACGCGGCCGGCTGGTGGGCTCGGACGAGTACCTGACCAAGCCCTTCACCAAGGACACCCTGCTCGCCGCTGTGCGCAGCCACCAGGGCAAGGCCCAATAGGGAGTCCGCCATGCCCATCCGCACCGTGCTGGTGGTGGACGATTCGCCCACCGAGCGTTACTTCCTGACCGACATCCTGCGCAAGAACGGCTACGAGGTGCTCACCGCCGAAAGTGGCGAGGCCAGTCTGAACATCGCCAAGGCCGACATGCCGGACCTGATCATCATGGACGTGGTGATGCCCGGCCTGAACGGTTTCCAGGCCACCCGCATGCTCCACCGGGATGCCGCCACCAAGGACATCCCGGTGATCATGTGCACCACCAAGGGCCAGGAGACCGACCGGGTCTGGGGCCTGCGCCAGGGGGCGGTCGATTACCTGGTCAAGCCGGTGGTCGCCGACGAGTTGCTGAGCAAGATCAAGGGCCTGGGGCGCTGATGTCGGAACGGCTGTCCCTGCAGGAATTCCAGCGTCAACTGGCGGAGCGGCTTCAGGCCGCCACTGCGGGAAGCGGCACCCGGTCCAAGCTGGGCTTCATCGCCGGCGGCAGGCAGTGGCTGACCGACCTGTCCCAGGTCAACGAGGTGGTGGCCGTCGGCCAGCTCACCCCCATCCCCTGGACGCGGCCCTGGTTCATGGGCATGGCCAGCGTGCGCGGCGCCCTGTTCGGCTGCACCGATTTCGCCCTGTACCAGGATCTGCCCTGCACCGCGGGCAAGGGGGAGCACCGCCTGTTGCTGGCGCATCCCCGTTTCGGCGTGAATGCCGCCCTGCGCATCGACCGCGCCCTGGGCCTGCGCAACGTGGAACACATGGTGGCCATCCCGGCCGACGGCCAGACCGTCGATTGGGTCGAATCGCGCTGGCAGGACGAGGCGGGCGTGGAATGGACGGAAATCAACGTACAGAAACTGGTCACCAGCCCGCGGTTTCTGGCGGTTGGACTATAAGCGCTGGTACCGGGGAATAGCCGAGGGGACATGGATGGCCGAGAGCAAGACGAAAAATAAGATGATGCCCGCCCTGCAGGGCTGGGGAGCCAAGCTGGGCAGCGGCCTGGGCGGCCTGTTCGAGAAATGGGCCGCGACGGATCCGGGCAAGCTGCCGCTGGTGGGGGGGCTGCCCGCCGAGCAGCGCCAGCCGCTGCTGGCCGTGATCATGGTCCTGTCGCTGCTCTTCGCCCTGGCCACCCTGGTCTGGTACACCGTCCAGGTCGGCAACAAGGCCGAGTATGTGGAGATCGCCACCCGCCTGCAGATGCTTTCCCAGCGCTACACCAAGACCGCCCAGCAGGCCACCCTGGGCAACCGCGGCGCCTTCGCCCAACTGGAGGAAAGCCGCAAGGCCTTTGCCGAAGGCATCGGCAACCTGGTGGAAGGCGGCGCCGGTGTGCCCAGCTCGCCGGCGTCCATGCAGCCCCAGTTGGCGGAGTTGAAAAAGCGCTGGGAGAAGTCCCGCAAGGGCATCGAGACCCTGGTAGCGCAACAGGCGGTGCTGGTCAGCCTCAACCAGGCCCTGGCCCAGATCAACAGCCGCAACACCGAACTCTTGGACCTGACCGAGCAGGTGGTGGCCCTGCTGCCCGGCGACGCCAAAAGGCAATTGGCTTACGCCCACCAGCAATCCCTGTGGACCCAGCGCATGGCCAAGAACGCCAACGCCCTGGTGTCCTCGGACGTGATCAACCCGGAGAGCGCCTTCCAGCTCGGCCAGGATCTGCAGACCTTCCGCGAGGTGCTGGACGGGCTGCTGGAAGGCAGCGCCAACCTCGGTCTGCTTCGGGTAAGCGACGCGGACGCGCGGGAGAAGCTGCTGGAGCTGAAGGACGCCTTCGCCAGTTTCGAGGCCCAGGGCAACACCATCCTCAAGGGCATGCCCCAACTGGTGGAGGCCAAGCGCGCGGCGCGGGAGATCTTCGACGAGAGCGAACAGCTGCTCACCCTGACCCGCCAGCTGACCGAACAGTATCAGGGCATGGGCGCCGGCATCAGCCTGCTGGTCGCCGTCCTGCTGGGCCTGCTGGCCCTGTACTGCCTGATCCTCCTCGGCGTGCTCAACGTGGCGGAGGCGAGCAGGCGGGCTGAGGAAGCGGCGCGCGAGAACCGCCGCAACCAGGACGCCATCCTGCGCCTGCTCAACGAGATGGGCGATTTGGCCGAAGGCGACCTGACGGTACAGGCCACGGTGACCGAGGACATCACCGGCGCCATCGCCGACTCGGTCAACTACGCCATCGAAGAGCTGCGCATGCTGGTGCAGAACATCAACCAGGCCGCCGACCAGGTGTCGTCCGCCACCTCCTCCGCCCAGCGGATGTCCGCGCAACTGGTGGCGGGCGCCGAGCAGCAGTCCCAGCAGATCGCGGAAACCACCGAGGCGGTCAACCGCATCGCCCAGTCCACCGTGGAGGTGTCGAAAAACGCCGCCGAATCGGCGCAGGTGGCCGACCTGTCTCTGGATACCGCGCGCAAGGGCGGCAACTCGGTGCGCAACGCCATCACCGGCATGAACCAGTTGCGCGACCAGATACAGGAGACCTCCAAACGCATCAAGCGCCTGGGCGAATCCTCCCAGGAGATCGGCGAGATCGTGGAGCTGATTTCCGACCTGACCGAGCAGACCAACGTGCTGGCCCTGAACGCCGCCATCCAGGCGGCGGCGGCCGGCGAGGCGGGGCGCGGCTTCACGGTGGTGGCCGAAGAGGTGCAGCGCCTGGCGGAACGCTCCGCTCAGGCCACGCGACGCATCGGCGCCATCGTCAAGACCATTCAGAGCGACACCCAGGACGCTGTGAACGCCATGGAGGTCAGCACCCGCGGCGTGGTGGATGGTACCGCCCTGTCGGACGCCGCCGGCGGCGCCTTGCGGGAAATCGAAACCGTGTCCGAGCGTCTCGCCCGCCTCATCCAGAACATCTCCGAGGCCACCGGCGGCCAGGCGCAGACCGCCGAGAGCATCGCCGGCATCATGCGGCAGGTGCTGGACAGCACCGGTCGCGCCGCCGCCGACGCCCGCGGCAGTGCCGAAACCATCGGCCAGTTGGCCGCCCTGTCCAACGAGCTGAAAGTGTCCGTGTCCGGATTCAAGCTCTAAAGGATCGCAACCATGCTAGATGACATCGAATTCGATCTGGGACCGCTGAGCTGGGTGAAGGGCGAAGTGGACAACGCCCTGGGCGCGGCACGGCAGGCCCTGTCCGGCTGGGACGGCGCGGGAAGCGATGCCCTGCGCCAGGCGGCCGCCCATTTGCACCAGGTGTGCGGCGCCCTGCAGATCGTCGATCTGCGCGGCGTCTCCCTGCTGTGCGCCGAAACCGAGCGGTTACTGGCCGACATGCTGGATAAGGAGCCGCTGCGCAAACCGGAATCGGCGCGCGTGGCCGGCGAGGCCATCAATGCCCTGCAAGGCTACCTCGACGAACTGATGGCCGGCGCGCCCAACGTGGAACTCAAGCTGGCCGCCGTGCATGCACGGGTGGTGCAGCAGCGGGGCGCCGAGCCGGTGGCGCCCAGCGAGCTGTTCTTCCCCGACATGTCCCCGCGGGCGCGCCGTGGCGAGCCGTCCCTGACCCTCGACGACGACACCCGCAACCGCGCCGTGCACCGGGCGCGCGGCCAATATCAGCGAGGCCTGCTGCAAGTGCTGCAGAACCGCAATCCCCAGGCCGGCCTGGCGCTCATGGAGCAGGCGGTGCGCCAGGTGGAGCAGGTGGCGCCGGGCGAGGCCCAGTACACTTTCTGGTGGAGCGCGGCCGGCCTGCTGGAGATGCTCAGCAGCGGTGCATTGCCGGCCGACTTATGGATCAAGCGCCTGTGCGGCCGCATCGACATGCAGATGCGCCGGCTCATGGAAGGCTCGCGGCAGCTGGCCGAGCGCTTGCTGCGCGACGTGCTCTACTACGTGTCCCAGGACAAGGCCGATAGCGGCCGGGCCGCCGAGGCGCGGGCGCTCTTCGAACTGGAGCGCTACCTGCCGCCCAGCGCCGAGGCCGAGGCCAGCCGCGAGGCCTGGCGCCCGCACCTCAACGCCCTGCGCGACGCCGCCAACCATGCCCGCGACCACTGGCTGAAATATTGCTCCGGCAAGCACGACAGCCTGGGCCCTTTCCAGCAATCCATCTTCAGCATGTTCGAGGCCGCCGTGCGGCTGCCCAACAAGGCCCTGCAAACCCTGCTGCGCATGGTGGAGGCCATGGCCAAGCGCCTGCCTAGCGTCTCCGATACCGCCCAGAACGAGGCCCTGCAGCTGGAAATGGCCACCGCCCTGTTGCTGGCCCAGAATGCCGCCGACCATTTCGAGACCCTGGACGAAGAATTCGAGCGTCAGGTGGAGGTGCAGACCCAGCGCCTGCACGCCGCGCTCACCCCCGGCTACGACCTCGGCTCCATCCCGGTGGTGCCGATGCTCGACGAGATGTCACGCAAGGCCCAGGAAAAGCTCATCCTGGCCCAGGTTTCGCAGGAGATCCTCAACAACCTGCACCTGGTGGAAGAAATCCTCGACCAGTTCTTCCGCAACGCCGCCGAGCGGGGCCGGCTGCCCATGGTGCCCGGTCTGCTCAAGCAGATACTGGGGGCGCTCAACATCCTGCAGCTCGACACCGCGGCCAACCTCACCAAGGCCAGCTTGGAGCGCATTTCCCACTTCGCCGACCCCGAATATCCGATCAGCGAAGCCGAATTGCACTGGGTGGCCGATGCCCTTTCGACCCTGGGTCTGTACGTGGAAGCACTGCGCTACGGGCGCGACGATCCGCAGCAGCTGAACAGTCTGCTGGAGCGGCGCAAGACCCTGCCCACCCAGGAGACCAGCGTGGAGACCCAGATCCGCCAGCACCTGGTGCACCTCAAGGGGCAGGCGACCGGCGAGGCGGCGCCCGACCGCGGCGTGCTGAACGATGAACTAAAGCAGTTGGCGCGCGATGCGGACCTGGTCGGCGACGCGCCGCTCAAGGAACGGGTGGCGGCCGTGTTGGGGCAGATCGAGTTCGGCGTCGAGGACGACGTGCTGCGGCCCGCCATCGCCGCACTGAGCGGCGATGTGGAAGCCGCGTCGCCCACCCCGGAGGCGGCCCGGCTGGTGGAGGAATCCACCGATACCATCGACCGGGAGATGCTCAGCGTCTTCATCGAGGAGGCCAGCCAGGTGTTGGGCACCATCGCCGCCCAGTTGGCCCGCCTGCATGTGAGTGCCTACGACAACAATGCCTTCACGGCCGTGCGGCGCGGCTTCCATACCCTGAAGGGCAGCGGCCGCATGGTGGGGCTGAACGATCTGGCGGATGTGGCCTGGGAGGTGGAGCAGACCCTCAACCGCTGGCTGCGCGATGAACGTCCGCCCAATGCCGACCTGCTGGCCTTCCTGGAGGGCACCGAAGAGGCCTTCACCGGTTGGGTGCGGCAACTGGAAGAGAACGGCCAGGCGCGCGTGGAGGCGGAGGGTATCGCCCGCCAGGCGCGCGCACTGCGCGGCGAGGGAGCCGGCATGGCGGCCCGGACGGGGGGGGCTCCCCCCCCAAAAGCTGAAGCCGGCGCACGGGCTTCCACCCTGAGCGCCGGCGAGGAAGAAGCCATGATGGATATCGGTGGACACCAACTCCCCGTCCCGCTGTTCGAGATTTTTACCGGCGAAGCGGCGCAGCGCCTAGCCGATCTGGACGGCCTATTGCCGCGCATCGTGCGCGGCCACGACGCGGGTGCCTGGGAGGCGTTCACCCGCTCGGCCCACACTCTCGCCGGCATCTGCCGTACCACCGGCTTCCAGGGCATGGCGAATGCCGCGCATGCGGTCGAAGCCTGGGCCGGGATCTGGCCGGAGAAAACCGCGCCCCTGCACGCCGATGTTCAGGTGGCTTTACAGGGCATCCTGGCCGGCCTGGGCGACATGCTGGAGGCCATCCTGAGCGGCCGGATGCCGGAGGACTGGTCCGATCTGCCCGATCTCCTGGCTGGGCTTGGTGCCCCCGCCGCGGCGGAGGGCACGGCCGATGCGCCGGCTGCCGCAGAGCCTGAGCCCGAGCCTGAGGCCATACTTGAACCCGAGGCCTATGCCTCGGGCGAAACACCGTTGCCGACGGTAGCGGCCGCCACCGCGCCGCCACCCGCCGCACCGGTCCCCGCGTCTGTGCCTGAGCCGGCCGACGACCTGGACCCGCAACTGCTGCCCATCTTCCTGGAGGAGACCGGCGAGCTGCTGCCCCAGATCGGTGGCAACCTGCGCAAATGGCGCGCCCAGCCCGATTCGGCGGACATTCGCCATGCCCTGCAACGCGCCCTGCACACCCTCAAGGGCAGTGCCCGCATGGCCGGCGCCATGCGACTGGGAGAACTGACCCACCGGGTGGAGACGCGCCTGATCGAGCATGGCGATGCCCCGCCCGGCGCCGAATTTCTGGACAGCCTGGAGGGCGACTACGACCACTTGGCGGAGGTGATAGACCGCCTGAAGACGGGCGAGTCCGAGCCGGTGGCCCCGGCGGTGGAAGAGGTACCGGCTGAGGAATTCCTGGCGGAGGAAACGCCGGCGGCCGAATCCATGCCCCTGGAGCCCCAGGCACCGGCGGCCGAGATCGTCAGCCCGGCACTGACCGACGACGAACTGCGCCTGCGCCAGGCCCTCAAGCTCAAGGCCGGCCTGCTGGACAACCTGATCAACGAGGCCGGCGAAGTGGCCATTGCCCGCTCGCGCATCCAGACGGTACTGTCCTCCTACAAGCAGACCGCCCAGGAGTTGACCGCCAACGTGGAGCGCCTGCGCAGCCAGTTGCGGGAGCTGGAGATCCAAGCCGAGACGGAGATCCGCGCCCAGCTCTCCCACATGGACGAGAGCCATTTCGACCCCCTGGAGTTCGACCGCTACACCCGCCTCCAGGAACTCACCCGCCTGCTGGCGGAGAGCGTCAACGACGTATCAACCGCCCAGGAGAACCTGCTCTCCGGCATGGACGAGGCCGATCAGGCCCTGGTGCTCCAAGCGCGCATGACCCGCTCCCTGCAACAGGAGTTGATGCACCTGCGCATGGTGCCGCTTAACAGCCTGGCCGAACGCCTGCACCGGGTGGTGCGGCAGACCGCCAAGGAACTGGGCAAGAAGGCGCAACTGGAGATTCGCGGCGGCGAGACGGAACTGGACCGCAACGTGCTGGACCGCCTGGCCGCTCCACTGGAACACCTGCTGCGCAACGCCGTGGCCCACGGCATCGAGGCGCCAGAGGCACGCCGGACGCGGGACAAGCCCGAGATGGGCGAACTGGGTCTCAGCGCCCGCCAGGAGGGCAACGAGATCATCATCACCTTCGACGACGACGGTGCCGGCGTCGATCTGGAGCGGGTGCGCGAGCGCGCCGTCGCCCTGGGCATGATCGCGCCTGACGAGGCCATCGGCCACGAGCGCCTGGAGGCCCTCCTGTTCGCTCCGGGCTTCACCACCGCCCGCGAGGTCACCGAGGTGGCCGGCCGCGGCATCGGCCTGGATGTGGTGAAGAACGAACTGGCCGGTATCGGCGGCCGCATCCGCATGGAGACGGAGGCCGGCAGAGGCACCCGTTTCATTATCCGCCTGCCGCTGACCCTGGCGGTGAGCCAAGTGACCCTGGTGCGCGTCGGTGGGCAGGTGTTCGCCCTGCCGGCCAACCTGGTGCACCTGGTACGGGAAGTCCGCCAGCAGGAATTCCACGAGCTGCAACAGGCCGGTCAGGTGGAGTCAGACGGGCTCGGCTACCCGCTGCGCTACCTGGGTGACCTGGTGGACCGGCGGCCGGAGATCGGCGACAACCGTTTCCGCACCCTGCTCCTGCTCCATGCCGGCGACCAGCGTCTGGCCCTCTGGGTGGACATGCTGGAAGGCAACTTCGAAGCTGTGGTCAAAAACGTGGGTCCGCAGATCGCCCGCATCGCCGGCATTTCCGGCGCCACCGTGCTGGGCGACGGGCGCATCGCTCTGATCCTCAACCCCTTCGCCCTGCATGAGCAGGTGCCCGTTTCCCCCCAGGAGATGGAGGCGATGGTGGGCGAGGAGGTGCTCACCCCGCTGGTCATGGTGGTGGATGATTCCCTCACTGTGCGCAAGATCACCGGCCGTCTCCTGATACGGGAGGGTTTCCGCGTGGCCACCGCCAAGGACGGCATTGAGGCCCTGGAGCTGCTGCAGGAGGAGGTGCCGGCGGTCATGCTCCTGGACATCGAGATGCCGCGCATGGACGGCTTCGAAGTGGCCCGGCACATGCGCGCCGATGGGCGCACGCGCGACCTGCCCATCATCATGATCACCTCCCGCACCGCCGACAAACACCGCCAGCACGCCCTGTACCTGGGCGTGAACGCCTACCTGGGCAAGCCCTACCGGGAAGAGGAACTGCTGGCGGAAATCCGCAGGCTGACCCAGCCGCAGATGGCGCCGGCCTAGCGTCGAATTCGGGCCGGACGGACCGTACGGCCTCGGCTCAATGCACCGTCCAGTTCACCAGCCCTGTGTAGGCCGTCACCAGCACCACCACGCCGAACACGATGCGGTAGATCACGAACGGCGTGAAATCGTGGGTCGCGACGTAGCGGATGAACAGGCGCACCGCCAGGGCCGCGCTGACGAAGGCGGCGGCGAAGCCCACGGCGAACATGGGCAGGTCGGCGAGGCTGAACAACTCCCGATGCTTGATCAGGTCATAGATCGTCGCGATGCCCAGGGTGGGCACCGCCAGGAAGAAGGAAAACTCCGCCGCCGCCTTGCGTGACAGTCCGATCAGCAGGCCGCCGATGATGGTGGCGCCGCTGCGCGAGGTGCCGGGGATGAGGGCGAAACACTGGGCGAAACCCAGCTTGAGGGCGTCGCGCCATTGCAGGTCATCCACTTCCTGTACCCGGATGACGTGTTCGCGCCGTTCCGCCCACCAGATCACCAGGCCGCCGACAATGAAGGCCAGGGCCACCGGCACCGGCGCGAACAGGTGCGCCTTGATGACCTTGCCGAACAGCAGACCCAGGGCGGCGATGGGCACGAAGGCCAGGAACAGGTTGGTCACGAAGCGGCGAGCCATGGGGTCGCCCGGCAGGCCGCGTGCCACCCTGGCGAAGCGCTCCCGGTAGTCCCACACCACCGCCAGGATGGCGCCGGTCTGGATGGCCACCTCGAAAACCTTGCCCTTTTCGTCGTTGAAGTCGAGCAGGTCGCCGGCCAGGATCAGATGACCGGTGCTGGAGATGGGCAGGAACTCGGTCAGGCCCTCGACGATGCCGAGGATGAGGGCCTTGAACAGGATGATGAAATCCACTTTGATGCTTTCTGTCTTGAATCGGGCGGCCCGATTCTAGCCTAGGGGCGGGTCAGCCGTTCCAGTTCACCCAGCCAGGCCAGGGCTTGGGCCACGTCGTTGCCGCACATCTCGGGGGAGGGTTGCAGGCCGCCGCAGAACGCCGGCCGCCACGGCGACCCGAACAGCCGGCAACGTCCGTCTTCGGTCAGCTGCACGCAAGGCATGCCGGCGGCCTTGCCCAGCGGCATGCCGGGGATGGGGCTGGTGATGGACGGCACGATACAGCAGGCGGCGCATCCGGGTCGGCATTGCATGGTCTTGAACTCCTGAAAAGAAAAACCCCCGCCGCGGCGGGGGCCGGGTTTCCGGACGGGCCCGATTCAATGCGTCTGGGCCGTGCCCGCACCGCGCGGATAGCGGATGTCTTCCACCAGGTGCTGGATGTGATCCGGGCACGGGGCGGTCATCTTGGAGACGATGAAGGCCACCACGATGTTAAGGATGGCGCCCACCACACCTATGCCCTCGGGGGAGATGCCCATGAACCAGTTGGCCGCTTCGTTCTTGGCCATCGGCTCGATGAAGATGCCCTTGAAATAGACGATGTAGCCCATGGTGAAGAACAGGCCGGTGAGCATGCCGACGATGGCGCCTTCCTTGTTCATCGCCTTGTTGAAGATGCCCAGGACGATGGTGGGGAACAACGACGCACAGGCCAGACCGAAGGCGAAGGCCACCACCTCGGCGACGAAGCCTGGCGGGTTGTAGCCCAAATAACCGGCCACGCACACCGCCACGGCGGCGGCGATGCGGCCCGCCAGCAGTTCGGTCTTCTCGCTGATGTTCTTCGCGAACACACCCTTCATCAGGTCATGGGAGATGGAGGCGGAGATCACCAGCAGCAGGCCGGCGGCGGTGGACAGG
Source organism: Thiobacillus sp. UBA3361 (assembly GCA_002360535.1). Taxonomy (GTDB): domain Bacteria; phylum Pseudomonadota; class Gammaproteobacteria; order Burkholderiales; family Thiobacillaceae; genus UBA3361. The sequence goes on along the minus strand of DEQR01000005.1, from coordinate 12,655 downwards.
GCGGCGGCGATACCGCCGGCGGCCACCAGGGCGATCACCCAGTTGGGCAGGCCGGCGATCTCGGGGTTGGCCAGCACCATGATGTCACGGTCCACCTTGCCGTCGAATTCACCCTTCTTGCCCTTGGAGCCGAGCTCGTTGCCCTTCCAGCCAGCGGCTTCCGCCTTGGCCAGGAATTCGGCGTTCTTGCTCTTCTCGTTGTAATACTGGATGCGGCCGTCCCCGTTCTTGTCTTCCCAGTGGATCAGGCCGGTCTTCTCCCAACGCTGCATCCAGCCCGGACGGTCGGTACCGAGCATGCTGGCCTCGGGCGCGAACACATCACCACCCGTGGCCACGGCGGTGTTCACCGTGGTGCTCAGGTTGTAACGGGCCATGGCGCCGACGGCGGGGGCGGTGGTGTACAGGATGGCGATGAACACCAGGGCCCAGCCGGCGGAGACGCGGGCGTCATGCACCTTGGGCACGGTGAAGAAGCGCACGATCACGTGGGGCAGGCCGGCGGTACCGGCCATCAGGGCCAGGGTGATGCAGAACACGTCGATCATCGACTTGTCCCCCGACGTGTAGGCCGCGAAGCCCAGGTCGGTGACCACCCGGTCCAGCTTCTGCAGGAAGCCCACGTCGCCCATGTCGCCACCCAGGCCCAACTGGGGGATGGGGTTGCCGGTGATCTGCAGGGAGATGAACACGGCCGGGATGGTGTAGGCGAAGATCAGCACCACGTACTGGGCCACCTGGGTGTAGGTGATGCCCTTCATGCCGCCCAGCACGGCATAGAAGAACACCAGGCCCATGCCTACGATCAGGCCGGTGGTGATGTCCACCTCCAGAAAGCGGGAGAACACGATGCCCACACCGCGCATCTGGCCCGCCACATAGGTGAAGGAGATGAAGATCAGACAGATCACCGCCACGATCCGCGCCGCGTTGGAGTAGTAGCGGTCGCCGATGAACTCGGGCACGGTGAACTTGCCGAACTTGCGGAGGTAGGGGGCCAACAGCACGGCCAGCAGCACATAGCCGCCGGTCCAGCCCATCAGATAGACGGAACCGCCATAGCCCAGGAAGGCGATCAGGCCGGCCATGGAGATGAACGAGGCGGCGGACATCCAGTCAGCTGCCGTGGCCATGCCATTGATGACGGGATGCACCCCGCCGCCGGCCACGTAGAACTCCTTGGTGCTGCCGGCGCGCGCCCAGATGGCCACGCCGATGTAGAGTGCGAACGACAGGCCCACTACGATGAAGGTGAGGGTCTTCAGATCCATTTGCTGTCTCCTGAGCGGGTATGTTTATTCTTCGTGCACGTCGTGATCGCGGTCGATCCTGTCCATGCGCGAGGCATACCAGAAGATCAGGCCGACGAAGATGAAGATGGAACCCTGCTGAGCGAACCAGAACCCCAGCGGGTAGCCACCGACGTGGATGCCGTCCAGTGCGTCGCGGAACAGGATGCCGGCACCGAAGGAGACGACGAACCAGATCGCCAGAGTGGTCAGAAGTAACCGGAGGGTCGCGCCCCAATAGGCTTGGGGATTGAAGGTTTGTGGCTTCGACATGGCAAAGAATCTCCTATGTGAATTGGTTGGCGGCAGCCTTGATGCACACGGAACTTCCATGCCCTCCCACATCGGGGCCACCGCTGAAGAGATTACACGAAAATAATTTCTCTACATAAAATTGCCATAAATATATGATTTGACTGGTTCAGCGGTTCGCGCGCTGGGTGATCACGCGCAGCAGGAAGTAGTAGGTCCACAACACCAGGGCGGCGGCACCGGACCAAACAACAAAGGCCGTCCCCCAGATCAGGACGGACAGGCCGACGGTCACCAGCATGCTGGCGGCGACGACATTGATGGCCACTATCCAGGGTGCCCAGCGCGCCGCATCGGGTATGCGCTTTCCGCGCCAGTCGGCGACATGGCGCATGTCCTTGCCCAGCGCGATCTTCCAGGCGCGGTAATACATTCCGGAGGCAAAAAGAAAAAGCCCCAGGTACAGCAGCCTGGCCATCCAGACGAACGCATGGTCCATATCCATTCCTGCCTTTCGATCAGTGGTTGCCGGGTATCGCATCGGCGTCCGGCGCCGCGGCGGGTGTTTCACCGGAAGTATCCGCGGGCGGGAAACGCACAGAGAAGACGGTGCCGCGGCCATGCGCGGCCTGATCGACCGCCACCGCCGCGCCATGCCGCTCGGCGACTTCCCGGACGATCGCCAACCCCAGTCCGCTGCCTGGTTGGCCTGCCCCGGCCAGGCGGAAGAAACGCTGGAACACCTTTTCCCGCATGTCCGCCGGGATGCCCGGCCCGTCGTCTTCCACCCGCAGCCAGGCACCACCATCGCAGCCCATGCTGACCGTGATATGGCCGCCCGGCTGGGTGTAGCGCACCGCATTATCGACCAGATTGTCGAGCAAGTCGGACAGGGCGGCCTCCTGGCCAAGCACCGGGGCGCAGGCCTCGTCCCCCTCGAAGCCCAGGTCGATGCCCTTCTTCAAAGCATCCGGCACCCAGTGCGCCGTGCATTCGCGCGCGATCAGGCGCAGGTCGAGTGGAATGAAACCGCTGCTTGGATCGACGTCGGGCTCGTTGCGCGCCAGCGCCAGCAGCTGGTTGACCAAGCGGCCGCAACGCTGCGCGCCCTTGCAGATGCCCGCCAGGGCGTCGCGCACGGCCGGGGGCGCTTCCTCGCGGCTGGCGAGCTCGGCTTGCGAGGCCAGGCCCGCGAAGGGCGTGCGCAGCTGGTGCGCCGCATCGGCGACGAAGCGCCGCTGGCCCTCCATCGCCTCCTTCAGGCGCCCCAGCAGACAGTTGATTTCGTGGATGAAGGGCTGCACCTCGCCCGGTGCCAGGGACTCGTCCAGGGGGCTGAGGTCGTGTCGGGAACGCGAAGCCACCTTGCGCCGCAGCCGCTCCAGGGGTTCGAAACCGCGCTTCAGGCCGATCCACACCGCCAGGGCGGCGATGGCGATGAACATGAACTGGGGCACCACGACGTTCATCAGGATGGTGCGCCCCAGAATCTGCCGTTCGATGACGGGCTCAGCCACCTGCAGCATGTAGTCGGCCCGGTATTGCGAGTCGCTGTGGCGCAGGGTGACCAGACGGATCTTCTCACCCTCCAGATAGGCGTCCCGGCGGGTGGGTACCGGACGGTCAATGTCCTGGGGGCGGGGTCTGGGCAGGGGGGCGTTGGCGGCGAGGACCCGCCCTTGCAGATCGAACAGGGCGAAGTAGAACCGCCCCGGCACCGCCGGTTCGAGCTGCATGTCCCGGACGCCCTTGTCGTAGCGGTCGGAGAGCAGGTGCGCACGTTCGATGAGCACCATGTCGAAGGACTCGTTCGAGAGCTTCGAGGCGGCGATGTAGCCGGTGATCATGGAGAACAGGAACAGCACGTACAGGGGCGTGAACAGCCAGTTCAGCAGGTGGTGGCGTAAAAAGAGGGCTTCGTCTCGCATATCGGGGCCTCGTTCGCCGAGGGCGGGCGATCCGCCCTCGGCGCGGGTTGCTGCGCCGCTGGGGGGCGTGGCGGGTGCCGGGTTCACGGGCTGGGCGTCTTTTCCAGCAGGTAGCCCAGGCCGCGCAGGGTGCGGATCGCCACGCCGGCCGGCTCGAGTTTCTTGCGCAACCGGTGCACATAGACCTCGATGGCGTTGACGCTGGCCTCTTCGCCGTGGCCGTATAGGCTTTCGAGCAACTGCTCCTTGCTGACCACCCTGCCCATGCGGAACAGCAACGCCTCCAGGACGGACAGTTCGCGCGCCGATAGTTCCAGCGGCACCCCGTCCACCAGCGCGTGACGCTCCACGGTGTCGTAGTCTAGGCCGCCGCAGCCGATGCGCGGCCCGCTGCCCTTGCCACGCCGTAACAGGGCGCGGGCACGGGCCTCCAGTTCCGCGAGGGAGAAGGGCTTGGTCAGGTAATCGTCCGCTCCCAGGTCCAGTCCGCGCACGCGGTCCTCCACGCCGTCGCGCGCAGTCAGGATCAGCACCGGCGAGCGGCAGCCCTCGGCGCGCATGTGGCGCAGCACGCTCAGGCCGTCCAGGCGCGGCAGCCCCAGGTCCAGGATGACCAGATCGAAGCAGTCGCCTCCCATCATCCGCAGCGCGGCCTCGCCGTCCATGGCCTGGTCGGCGGCGTAACCGGAGGCGCGCATGGCACGCTGCAGGCTGTCCTGCAGCAGGGGATCGTCTTCGACGATGAGCACTCGCATGGTGGTTCAGGATGAGGTCGGGAGTGCCCATAAGTATGCCGCGCAATATCCCCGGCCGTACGCTCATCCGGGTGGGGTGGAAGGCATACTTGTAAGTTTCGTGTAAGAGTATATGAATCAATAAGTTACGTAATATTTTTTCCCGTTATTCGCTATACTGGACCGGCTTGGTGTGACTGTCTGCGCCGGGCGCTAACGCAGGGGGCGTGTCCAGGCATGCTTCCCAGACAGTGTCATTTCGTTTTGCCACCGGAGGAGCGCTATGCAGCTAACGGATAAACACCGAGAGTACTGGAGCAGGAACCTCAATTTGACCGCGGTTCTGCTCGCCATCTGGTTCGTCGTGACATTCGTGGTCATTTGGTTCGCCAAGGAACTCAACGATATCGTCATCGCGGGCTTTCCCTTCGCCTTTTACATGGGCGCCCAAGGGGCCTTGATCATCTACGTGGTCGTCATCTGGTTCTATGCCAAGCGCATGAATCAGTTGGACAAGGACTACGGCGTCTATGAAGGGGAGGAATGACATGGCCGCTACCACCTCGAATGCCGCCTTCTTCAACCAGCTGAAGAAGTATTACAGCTTCTACACCGGCGGCTTCGTCGCCTTCGTGATCATCCTGGCCATCCTGGAGCAGATGGGGCTGCCGCCCAAGTGGATCGGCTACATCTTCCTGTTCGCCACCATCGCCCTGTACGCCGGCATCGGCATCATGTCCAAGACCGCAGACGTGGCGGAATACTACGTCGCCGGCCGCCGCGTACCCGCGCTGTTCAACGGCATGGCCACCGGCGCGGACTGGATGTCGGCCGCCTCCTTCATCGGCATGGCCGGCACCCTGTATGCCGCGGGCTATGACGGCCTGGCCTTCGTCATGGGCTGGACCGGCGGCTATGTGCTGGTGGCGCTGTTCCTGGCGCCCTACCTGCGCAAGTTCGGCCAGTTCACCATCCCCGACTTCCTGGGCGCCCGCTACGGCGGCCATCTGCCCCGGACCATCGGCGTGCTGGCGGCCATCATCTGCTCCTTCGTCTATGTGGTGGCGCAGATCTACGGCGTGGGCCTTATCACCAGTCGCTTCACCGGCCTGGAGTTCGGCATCGGCGTGTATGCCGGCCTGTTGGGCATCCTGGTGTGCTCTTTCCTGGGCGGCATGCGGGCGGTGACCTGGACCCAGGTGGCCCAGTACATCATCCTGATCGTGGCCTACATGATCCCGGTGGTGTGGCTCTCGGTGAGCATCACCGGCAACCCCATCCCCCAGATATCCTATGGCCAGGCCCTGCAGGACGTGACTGCCAAGGAGAAGGAGCTGAACGACCCGACCACTACCTTGGGCGCGGCCGAACTCACCGTGCGCGCCATCCACAAGGAGAAGGCCGCCGAGTGGGGCGACAAGCTCAAGGCCCTGGACGCGGCCGTGGCCGCCGGCAACGGTGCCGCCTTCTGGGCCGAGCAGAAGGCCAAGGCGGAGGCCAAGCTGGCCGAGGCCAAGGCCGCCGTGCCCCTGGACGAGAAAGCCGTGAAGGCCGCGCAGAAGGCCGTGGACGACTTCCCGAAGAACATCGACAAACTGAAGGCGAAGTGGAAGGGCTCCGAAAAAGGTGCCAAGGACAAGTCGGGCAACGTACCCGGCCATGCCACTGCCTTCTCCGGCAAGGGCGCCGAGAAGAAGCTGATGAAGGAGGCCAAGGAGAAGGGCGTCGAACCGACTCCCGAGGAGATCGCCAAGGCCAAGGCCGAGGACGTGAAGGCCTCCAACGACAAGCGCAACAACTTCATCGCCCTGGTGCTGTGTCTGATGGTGGGTACCGCCTCCCTGCCGCACATCCTGATGCGCTACTACACCACCCCTTCGGTGCGTGAGGCGCGCCAGTCGGTGTTCTGGTCCCTGTTCTTCATCTTCCTGCTGTACTTCACCGCGCCCGCCCTGGCGGTGTTGGCCAAGTACGTGGTCTATCACGACCTGGTGGGCTCGTCCTTCGCCAGCCTGCCGGCCTGGGTGGCCAATTGGCAGGCGGTGGACGACACCCTGATGAAGATCGTGGACATGAACAAGGACGGGTTGATCCAGCTGGCCGAGATCACCATCGGCGGCGACCTGATCGTGCTGGCCACGCCGGAGATCGCCGGCCTGCCATACGTGATCTCGGGTCTGGTGGCGGCCGGCGGCCTGGCCGCGGCGCTATCCACCGCGGACGGCCTGCTGCTGACCATCGCCAACGCCCTGTCGCATGACGTCTATTACAAGATGATCGACCCCAACGCCTCCACCGTGCGCCGGCTCACCATCTCCAAGATGCTGCTGCTGGTGGTGGCCGTGGTGGCGGCCTACACGGCCTCCCTGAAGCCGGGCGACATCCTGTTCCTGGTGGGCGCGGCCTTCTCCCTGGCGGCCTCGGCCTTCTTCCCCGCCCTGGTCATGGGCGTGTTCTGGAAGCGGGCCAACTACCTGGGAGCCGTCATCGGCATGATCGCCGGTCTGGCCGTGTGCATGTACTACATGTTCATCACCTACGACTTCTTCGGCGGCGTCGATGCCAACCAGTGGTTCGCCATCAAGCCCATCGCCGCGGGCGTGTTCGGCCTGCCTGCCGGCTTCCTGGGCGTGATCATCGGCTCCCTGCTCTCCCCGGCCCCGGCCAAAGAGATACAGGAACTGGTCGATCATGTGCGCTACCCCAGCCTGGAAGGCGACATCGAAACGCGGGCCGCGTAATCGCCCGCAGCCAGGGTCGCCCGCAGGCGGCCCGGCAAACCAAACGGCCCGCATCTCGCGGGCCGTTTTTTTTGAAACCCCGCCGCTCTCGTCCGCTCAGCGCTCCAGCAGCGCCGCCAGATCGGCGCGGTTTGCCTCCTGGATCAGGCGCCGGGCGGTCTGAGGGTCATGAGTGGCGCAATGCTCCACCACCCGCTTCACCGCGTCCGGATCGTTGCTGTGGTGGTAGGCCAGGCCCAGGGCGAGCCAGGCCGGTCCGTTCATAGGCTGGAGGTCCGCCGCGTGCCGCAGGGCCGCAGCGGCCGCGGCGTGGTCCCCCAGGTGGGCGTGCACCAGGCCCAGGCCATACCAGGCACGGTCGTGCCGGGGATCGAGCTCGGTGGCGTGGCTGAAGGCTGCCCCGGCCGCCCGGCGATCGCCCAGCTTGTCCTGCGCGAAGCCCAGATTGAACCAGGTATCGGCGTGCCCCGGCTCCACTTCCAGAGCCTTGCGGAACCCGTCGGCGGCTTGGTCCCAGCGCTGGCGTTGGGCATGCAGCCAGGCGATGCTGCGCAGTGCCTTGACGTCGGTGGGCAGGCTGCGCAAGGCCCCCTGGTAGGCCTCGATGGCCGCTTCCGGGCGGCGCAGCCATTCCATGAGCACGCCACGCACGGTGTAACGCCAGTGATCGAATTTCATGCCGGGGCCTCCGAGTCCAAGGGCGGATTTTCACGGCCGGACAGACGCACTGCAAGCTACAATCGACCCGCTTTGATACGAGGTTGCCATGCCCCCCGATCTATTGTTGGTCTCCATATTGCGTACTCTGGTGGAAGTGGCCGGCTTCGCCCTGCTCGGCCAAGGGGCGCTGGCGGTGTTGGCGGGCAAGCACCGCGAGGGCAACCTGTTCTACAAACTCCTGCAAACCGTGACCCGACCGGTGGTGCGCGGGGTGCGCTACATCACGCCGCGGGTGGTGATCGACGCGCATATCCCATTCCTCGCGTTTTTCCTGCTGTTCTGGCTGTGGATCGCCCTGGCCGCGGCCAAGCGCTATCTTTGCGCCGCCCATGGCCTGCAATGCTGACCCGCTTCGCCCTGCTCAACCTGAAGGCTGCCCCATGACCGCTCTCAAAAACGACACCTTCCTGCGTGCGCTGCTGCGCCAGCCCACCGACTACACCCCTGTCTGGCTGATGCGCCAGGCCGGCCGCTATCTGCCCGAGTATTGCGAGACCCGTGCCCGCGCCAAGGACTTCCTCAACCTGTGCAAATCGCCGGCCCTGGCCACCGAGGTGACCCTGCAACCCCTGGCCCGCTACGACCTGGACGCCGCCATCCTGTTCTCGGACATCCTCACCATCCCGGACGCCATGGGACTGGGACTCTATTTCGCCCACGGAGAGGGGCCCAAGTTCGAACGCCCGTTGCGCGAGGAGTGGGCCATTCGCGACCTGAACGCCCCCGACCCGCGTGACCATCTGGGCTATGTGCTGGACGCGGTGAGCGAGATCCGCCGCGCCCTGGACGGCAACGTCCCCCTCATCGGCTTCTCCGGCAGTCCCTTCACCCTGGCCTGTTACATGGTGGAAGGGCAGGGCAGCGACACCTACCAGCAACTCAAGACCCTCATGTACTCTCGCCCGGACCTGCTGCATCACATCCTGGAGGTGAATACCCGTGCGGTGACCGATTATCTCAACGCCCAGATCGAGGCCGGTGCCCAGGCGGTGATGGTGTTCGACAGCTGGGGAGGCATGCTAAGCCAAGCCGCCTATCTGGAATTCTCATTACCCTACATGGCGCGCATCATGGAAGGCCTGACCCGGGAGCGGGACGGACGCACCGTGCCACGCATCCTGTTCACAAAGGGCGGCGGTCTATGGCTGGAGCACATGGCCGCCAGCGGTGCTGATGCCTTGGGGCTGGACTGGAGCATCGATATCGGTGAAGCCCGCCGCCGGGTCGGCGAACGGGTCGCCCTGCAAGGCAACCTGGACCCCAGCGTGCTGTTCGGCACGCCGGAGACCGTGGCCGCCGAGGCCAAACGTATCCTGGCCTCGTATGGCACAGGGCCGGGTCATGTGTTCAACCTGGGGCACGGCATTTCCCAGTTCACGCCGCCGGACAATGTGCGGGTGCTCGTGGATACCGTGCATGGGGAAAGCAGGCGCTACCACGGCGGCTGACCGCGAAAATGAAAGAGGCCCGCGCATGCGCGGGCCTCTTTTTCGTACTGGCGTCCCCACGGGGATTCGAACCCCGGTTACCGCCGTGAAAGGGCGATGTCCTAGGCCTCTAGACGATGGGGACCTAGAGTTTTGACGTGTCTTTCGACACCTCTTTTTGTTGCTTGGTGGAGGTAAGCGGGATCGAACCGCTGACCTCTTGCATGCCATGCAAGCGCTCTCCCAGCTGAGCTATACCCCCACGAAAGGTTGGCGATGATACGCAGGAGAGTTTGGGTTGTAAAGCGGTTTGCGCCGGGATTTGCCAGTGCGCGGTGAAAACCCCCTTGGTTCGCACGGTAGCTCTGTGGCCGTGAGCGTGGCTCAAGTAAACTGCGGTCAGTTCCGTTATATGAAGGGTCCGGTTTCCCCCACCCAGACATGAAAACAATCAAACTTGCCCTGGCTTCCGCTTTGCTGCTGCTTGGCGGCTGTGCCAGCAATGGTGATCCGCGCGATCCGCTGGAGCCCCTGAACAGGTCCATCCATGCCTTCAACGAGACCGTGGATCGCGTGGCCATGAAACCGCTGGCCGAGGCCTACCGGGCCGTCGCCCCCCAGTTCGTAGAGACCGGGGTGCGCAACGTCTTCTCCAACCTGGGCGACGTGGGGGTGCTGGCCAACGATCTGCTGCAGTTCAAGGGTGCCGATGCGGTGTCGGACTTCATGCGCCTGGCCTTCAACAGTACCTTCGGTCTTTTCGGACTGCTGGATGTGGCCTCGGAGATGGGCCTGCGCAAGCACGAGGAAGACTTCGGCCAGACCCTGGGCAAGTGGGGTGTGACGGACAGCCCCTATCTGGTGCTGCCGTTCTTCGGGCCGAGCACCTTCAGGGATACTGTCGGCCTGGCCGTGGACAACAACTACCTGGATCCGCTGCGCCGCGTCGATGACATGGGCATCCGCAACCGCAGCGCCTTCGCGCGCATTGTCAGCCGCCGCGCCGATCTGCTGGAGGCCAAGGCGGCCGTGGATGCGGCGGCGCTGGATGGCTATGAATTCACCCGCGACATCTATCTGGAACGCCGCCGGGCGCAGGTGTACGACGGCCGTCCACCCCGCTCCGAGGAATGAACAAGGCCTTCGTTCGCGACGAGAGCCCGGAAACCGAGGATGAGGAGGAGGTCGGCACGCCCCTGCCGCCGGGCGGCCGAAACTACATCACCCGCAGCGGCTACGCTCGCCTGAACGCGGAACTCAACCATCTGGTGCGGGTGGAACGGCCGCAGGTGGTCAACACGGTCGCTTGGGCGGCCGGCAACGGCGATCGCTCGGAGAACGGCGACTACATCTACGGCAAGAAGCGCCTGCGGGAGATCGATCGGCGCATCCGTTTCCTCACCCGGCGCATCGACGCCGCCGAGGTGGTGGACCCGGGCCGGCGCGAGGCCACGGATAAAGTCTATTTCGGCGCCACGGTCACGGTCATAGATGAGGACGGCGTGGAGTCCGACTACAGCATTGTGGGCGTTGACGAAGCGGACCCCGGACGTGGCCGGATATCCTGGGTATCGCCCTTGGCGCGGGCACTGCTCAAGGCCGGCGAGGGCGACACGGTGCGCTTCCAGTCGCCGGGCGGGGCACGTGAACTGGAAATCGTCGCGGTTCGCTACCTGGACATCGATTGACCCGCGCCGGCCATTGATCACCACATGCCCGATGGCTTGGGCTATGATGGCCACGGTCTCGCACAACCCGGAATGCCCATGATCCCGATTCGTGTACTGATCCTCGACGACCATCCCCTGCTGCGCCTGGGTCTGAAGCGTGCCTTCGAAGGCCAGGAGGGCGTTACAGTGGTAGCCGAATGCGCCGACCTGGCCGGTTTGCGCAAGTGGATGGACACCGGCGGCAAAACCGATGTGGCCATCGTCGATCGGTCGCTGCCGGACGGCGACGGCCTGGATATCGTCCCCGCCCTCAAGGCCATGGGCAGCAAGGTCATCGTGCTGACGGTGGAAGACGACGACGAGGAGATCCGCGCCGCCATCGAGACGGGCGTGGACGGCTACCTGCTCAAGTCCTCCGACACCGATCAGATCCTGCACGCGGTGGGCATCGTCATGCAGGATGCGGGCGCCTTCCCGGCCCACGTGCTGCAAAAAATTTCCCGTGGCGACAGCAACGATCCGCTGGCCAAGCTGTCTCAGCGCGAGATGGAAATCGCCGAACTGGTGGCCCAGGGCCACAGCAACAAGGTGATCGGCGCCAAGCTCAACCTGTCCGACAACACGGTACGCAACCACCTGGCCAACATCATGCAGAAGCTCAACTTCCACAACCGCGTGCAGGTGGCCACCCTGGTGCTGCAGCACATGAAGCGGCACAAGCGGGCCTGAGCACGCCATGATCCGCCTGGCCAACGGTCTGCCTGCCCTGCTGCTCAGGGTCATGCTGGCGTTCGTCCTGGCCCTGAGCCCGCTGGGCCACGTACTGGCCGGCACCGACCGGGCGATCCCCGCTCCGCAGGAAATCATGTCCTGCCATCATCAGGATGACTCGACACAGCAGGACACAGGCGGCTGCTGCCACTACAAGGGCAGCCAATGCCATTGTGCCGCCGCCGCCACCCTGCCCGCATCCCCCCTGCCCGGCTTCAGCGAGGCCATGTCCGCCGCGCCCGTCGTCAAGCCGGTCTTCTGTCCGCAAGCCTTCTCCATTCCCGAAACCCCACCTCCGCGCGCTTAGCGAACCGCTGAAAACCGGCGTGTCCAGACCGCGGCAAGCGGTCGTCTTGTGTGGAGGTTGTTCATGACTGTGTCCCTGATCGGCCACGGCTGCGATCCGTGGCGCCGGGCAGTCCGTGCGGGTTGGCGGTCCCTGTTGGGCCCGGCCCTGCTGTCCCTTTGCCTACATCCCGCCCATGCCAACCTGGGCATGGCGGACGCCGCCCGCCTGGCCCTGGAAAACCAGCCCCAGCTGCTGGCCCAGCAGGCGGGTATCGATGCCTTGCGCGAAAACGCCGTGGCGGTGGGGGAACTGCCCGATCCCCGGCTGCGCGTGGGCATTGCCAACCTGCCGGTGGATAGCTTCAGCTTCCCCGAGGAGCCCATGACTCAGGCCGTGCTGGGCTTCTCCCAGGCAATCCCTGGCGGCGACAAGCGGCGCCTCGCCGCCGATCGGCAGGCACGCGAAGCGGGCCAGGGGGAAGCGGGCCTGGCCGCCCTGCGCCAACGTCTCGTCCGCGATGCGCGCCTGGCCTGGCTGGATGCCTGGTGGCCGGGCACCGCCCTGGATTTTGTCGGGCGGATCGAGCAGACCTATGCCGCCCAGGTGGAATGGAGCGAGGTGGCCTACAAGACCGGCAAGCTGCCCCAAGAGGAGACCCTGGCCCTGCGGGGCATGCTGGAGGCGACCCGCGACCGGGCCACCGAACTGGCGCGCCAGCAGGCCCGCGCGCGTGCCGTCCTGGCCCGCTGGGTGGGAGAGCCGGCGGCTGCTCAGCCTCTCGCCGCGCTGCTGCCCGACGAGCCGCTGCTGTTCGAGATCGGCGACCGCGAGCAT
>DEQR01000075.1 GCA_002360535.1 Thiobacillus sp. UBA3361 | reverse complement strand
GGTGGCCCTGCCCCTGGCGGTCTATGCCCGGGCCTATTTCAGCGAGGTGAACCAGGCCCACTTCTGGCCCCTGGCCGGCTTCCTGCTGGCGGCCCTCAACGCCCTGTTCCTGTCCGCCGACCTGTTCAACCTCTATGTCACCCTGGAGCTGCTCTCCCTTGCGGCGGTGGGCCTGGTGGCCCTGGGGGGCAAACCCGCCCAGGTGGCGGCGGCCCTGCGCTACCTGCTGGTGAGCCTCACCGCCTCCGGCGCCTATCTGATGGGGGTGGCCCTCATCTACGCCGCCTACGGCACGGTGTCCATCGCCACCCTGGCGCCCCTGACCAGCGGCGAAGCGCCCCTCATCCTGTGGCTAGCGGCGGGGCTCATGCTGGCGGGGCTCATGGCCAAGACCGCCCTGTTCCCCTTCCACTTCTGGCTGCCGCCGGCCCACGGCGGCGCGCCGGCGCCGGTGTCCGCCCTGCTCTCGGCCCTGGTGGTGAAGGCCTCCTTCTACCTGGTGCTGCGCCTGGCCCTGGATGTGTTTCCGTCCCTGGCCGCCAGTGCCGCGCCGATCCTTGGCGTGTTGGGGGCGGCGGCCATCCTGTGGGGTTCCTGGCGGGCCTTGCGCACCCAGCACATCAAGATGCTGGTGGCCTGGTCCACGGTGGCCCAGCTGGGCTACCTGTTCCTGGTCTTCCCCCTGCTGGCCCCGGATGGCCTGGCCCAGCAGGCGGGGGTCATGCAGGCCATCGCCCATGGCCTGGCCAAGGCGGCCATGTTCGCCGCCGCCGGGGTGCTCATGCTGGCCACGGGGCGTGACACCCTGGAGGGCCTGGCGGGGGTGGCGGGCCGGGTGCCGGTGACCCTGTTCGCCTTCGGCCTGGCGGGGGTGACCCTCATGGGCCTGCCGCCTTCCGGCGGCTTCCTGGCCAAGTGGCTGCTCATCGAGGCGGCCCTCTCCCACGGCCAGTGGCCCTGGGTGGTGGTGGTGATCGGCGGCGGCCTGCTGGCGGCGGCCTATGTGTTCAGGGTGCTGCGCCAGGCCTTCCTGCTGGCGCCGGAGGACAGCCGCTTCCACCCCGTGCCCCAGGCCATGGAATGGACCGCCTTCGTCCTGGCGGCGGCCAGCGTGCTGCTTGGGCTGCGGGGGGTGGAACTGATGAATCTGCTGGCGATGGCGCAGGCGACATGACATTGAACGAAGCCCTGCCCCTGGCCGTGCTGGCCTCGTCCCTGCTGCCGGGGCTCGTCATCTTCGCCCTGCCGGAAGGGCGGGTGGGGCTGCGCACGGCCCTGAACCTGTTCGGCGCCTTCGCCAAGCTGATCCTGGTGGGGGTGCTGCTGGCGGGGGTGGCTGCCGGCCAGGACTACGGCTTCCGCCATGAGGTGCTGCCGGGCCTGGAGCTGGTGTTCAAGGCCGATGCCCTGGCCCTGCTGTTCATCACCCTGTCCACGGTGCTGTGGCTGCTCACCACCCTGTACGCCATCGGCTACCTGGAGGACGCGCCCCACCGCAGCCGCTTCTTCGGTTTCTTCAGCCTGTGCGTCACCGCCACCATGGGCATCGCCATGGCGGGCAACCTGTTCACCTTCTTCGTGTTCTACGAGTTGCTCACCCTGTCCACCTTCCCCCTGGTGGCGCATCGCGGCACGCCCCAGGCCATGAAGGGGGCCACGGTGTACCTGGCCTACACCCTGGGGGGCGGGGCCCTGCTGCTGACGGGCATCGTCTGGCTGCACGGCCTGGCGGGGGCGGCGGACTTTGCCCATGGCGGCTACCTGGCCGCCCTGGGGCCGGAGTACGCCGCCCAGTTGCAGACCGCCTTCCTGCTGCTCATCGCCGGGGTGGGGGTAAAGGCGGCCATCGTGCCCCTGCACGGCTGGCTGCCCCAGGCCATGGTGGCGCCGGCGCCGGTGTCCGCCCTGTTGCACGCGGTGGCGGTGGTGAAGGCGGGGGCCTTCGGCGTGGTGCGCATCGTCTACGAGGTGTACGGCGTGGAGTTTGCCCAGGGGCTGGACCTGCTCACGCCCCTGGCGGTGGCGGCGGCCCTCACCATCGTCTGGGGCAGTTTCCGCGCCCTGTTCCAGGACGACCTGAAGAAGCGGCTGGCCTTTTCCACCATCAGCCAGGTGTCCTACATCGTCCTGGGGGTGGCCCTGTTCGGCCCCCTGGGCACGGTGGGCGGGCTGGTGCACCTGGTGCACCAGGGCATCATGAAGATCACCCTGTTCTTCTGCGCCGGCAACTACGCGGAGACCCTGGGCATCCACAAGGTGAGCGAGATGGACGGGGCCGGCCGGCGCATGCCCTGGACCACCCTGGCCTTCTCCATCGGCGCCCTGGGCATGATGGGGGCGCCCCTGACCGCCGGGGCGGTATCCAAGGTCTGGCTCATGGACGGCGCCCAGGCGGCGGGCATGGCGTGGGTGGTCTGGGTGCTATGGACCTCCAGCCTGCTCAACGCCGCCTACTTCCTGCCCATCCTGTGGCGGGCCTGGATGCGGCCCGCCCCCGCCGCCTGGCCGGCGGAGCACATCCCGGTGCGGGGCCGCCGGGAGACCGCCTGGCTGCTCCTGCTGCCGCCACTGGTCACCGCCGCCGCCGTGCTGGTGGCAGGCGTGTTCGCGGAGGCCGACTGGAGCCCCCTGTCCTGGGCACGGCTGATCGCGGAGCGGGAGTATCTGCAATGGTCGTCTTGAGTCCCCCCAGTGCCGGGCCAAGCAGTCTTCGGAATCCGCTGTTGAATGGCTCGTATGAACCTGAAGGCGATGTTCACGGCATTGGGATCGCCGGCCTTCGAGCGGCTGCGAGGCTCGGATAGCTGATCTACGGGCTATGCCTGCCAATCGGCCAAAGGAGACAGCCAAAAATGTCAATATCCGTGGTCCCTGTTTCTGCTGTTTCTGTTTCTGTTTTTCTTACTGGTTTTCTTACTTCAGCTACTCAGCCAAAGAAAACGGTGAGGGAAGCATGGGGCAGGGTGGAAACGCTTACTCGTCATTCGGCGGATAACGTCTTTGGCTCATCCGCGCCTTTACGCCCTTATGTTTCCTTCGAGAAACTAATCCAATGAACGCCAAGCCTGACAGCATAAGGGGAGTTCATTTACACACTCCTAAGTAATTGGGCTCGCACCACGGTTTCAGGTAATGCAAGCATTCCTCAATTCATGCAACCTGCTTCAACAACGGCCACCGGACATCGATCTCATCCCAAGGCACATACACCCGGCCTGCCTCATCCTTTTCGATGACCATCCATTCCATCAGCGTGGTGACATCCTTGTGCACGTTACGGTAGTGCCGGGACAATCGTTTTGCCAAGGCATAGATCGTCAGCGGGCCCGCCGCTTTCAGCGCCTCGACCAATTCCCAGCGTTTCGGTGTGAACACCTCGCTGAATTGCGCCATGGTGCGAAAGCCAATGCCGTGATAGGGATTGACCTGCTGCCCTTCCATGGCCGCTTGCAAGGCCTCTCCAAACTGGGCCAGGCTGGCTTCAATGGGCTGTCCGACTTTCACTTCCAGCACGCTCATGATTCAACCTCCTTCACATCCCGCAAGAAGTCGCGGATCAAGGTGGGCACATCCTTGAAACGGTAGGGCGCTTCCACCGCACCAATGTGCTTGTGGTCACCCTTGCCCCGTTCGTTGTCGTAGCCGACCAGGCGCTTGCCTTCGACCACGTAGACCAGACGGTACTTGATGCGATGCGCGGAGGGCGGCACGGGTTTCGGTACTTCCCAGATGACGCCCTCGATGACACCCCGCCCATAAACCTCTTTGATTCGTCTGATCAATGACGCCTTCATGGTTGCCAGTATCATCCATGATATGGGGCCTGGCAAGCCTTATAGAACCTCTCCATTGCCAAACCGGTTCACCTCCGTCCGGTGTTGACAGAGGCTGTGTGAAAACGCCCGGCCTTGCCTAGACTGATCGCAATAGCTCTTTCACGGGGAGGCGGCATGAAGCGGTTTGAAATTCGTGGGTACCCATGCCCGGCATGACCAGATCGAAGTGGAGAGCGTGAATGACCATTAAGCCGATCCATAACGACGACGACCTGCGCGCGGCCTTCCGGCGTCTGGAGGCGATCTTCCAGGCCGAGGCAGGCACGCCGGAGGCCGACGAGATGGAAGTCCTCGTCACCCTGATCGAGGCTTACGAGAACAAGCACTTTCCCATCGGCCCACCCGACCCCGTGGAGGCCATCAAGTTCCGCATGGAGCAGATGGGACTGGCGCCCCGGGATCTGGAGCCCTATATCGGCCCGAGTGGGCGTGTATCCGAGGTCTTGAACCGCAAGCGGCCCCTGAGCCTGCGCATGGTCAAGCGTCTGCATGATGGCCTCAATATCCCCTACGAAAGCCTGCTGTCGCGGGCGGCGTAATCCTGACCCGGCGGATGACTAGACCTCCTGGCGGCCCGCCGAGCATGGCTTGGCTACTGGTCGCCGCCCTGCTGGCCAGCTCCGCCCTGGCGTCGCAAAGCGTCCTGCCACCCACCGAGACCCGCAGCCCGGTGGACCTGGAACGGGAGCTGCAAGCCCCCTGGCAGGCGGGAGGGGAGATCGCCGTATATGCCGCCGCCGACGGCAGCCCCCGGGCCGGCCGCCGCTCGCCGCCACCGGCCGATGCCGGTGAGGAACAGGCCCGCCGTGCCGAGCATTTCGCCCTGGCCCGCAAGCTCAACCTGGTGACCGCCTACCGGGTGGTGCCCTACGCCCTGCCCCTGTCCGAGGCCCAGGTGGAACTGCTGGAACGCTTTGCCCGCACCGATGCGGGGGCGGTCTGGTTCCGGGAGGTGGCGGACGATACCCTGCGCCTGTTCAACCAGGGCTACCTGGAGTACGACGTGGGCAGCTGGCAGGCGTTTCTTGCCGGCGGGTCCCGCCCCCGCTTGTCGGAACTGATCAGCGGCCGCCTGTCCGAGGCCGGGCTGTTCGCCCAGGACGCGGCGGTGTTCCGCATCTATGCTTTCCATGGCAGCGGTTCCATGGGCGGGGCCGCCAGCATCCGCATGGGACACGCCGGCTTCCGCTGCCAGTTCCAGATGAGCGGCGAGACCGTGGACCCCTTCGCCATCCTGTCCCACGAATTCGGCCATAGCCGCTACGGCGACCCCTGGAGCGCTGGCATGCCCCTGGGCGAGGCCCGCACCGTGGCCCGCTATGAGAACCCCGTGCGCCTGCGGGATGGTTTTCCACCCCGCCTGGTGTATTACCTGCGCATGGACCCAGGCCGGCCGATCGGTACCAGGGACCCGCTCTACAACCGCTTGCTGGCCTGGCGTGAGTACAAGAAGCAGGACCTCGCCGAACTGGCGCCCGTGGAGGGTCTGTACTGCGAATGTCCCGATACACCCGGAGCCTTGCGGGACTGCCTGGCGGAACCGGACCCCAACCCGTGCGAGCTGCGCTGGGTGGCGGTGCGGGTGCCACCGCCCATGGACGCACCCTGACCTGATACCGTCTTACACGGCGCTTCCACTGCCGACTGGCAGGGCCGCTGACCATGTCCATCGGCGGGGAACATATCCTGTCCAGGGGATATCTCTGTGTATGCAACCTTGAGGACCCGTGCCGGGCGTGTGGCTTCACGGATCATTCGAATCTAAACAAGGACTTGTGCCAGCGATGACTCTGGGTGCACTCCACACCGCCCCCTTCGCCGAAATGGCCCTGCTACTGGGCATCACCGCCGCGGCCGGTGCCCTGGCCGTGCGCATGCGCCAGCCGGTGCTCATCGCCTATATCGCGGTGGGCATACTGGTGGGGCCGGCGGTGTTCGGCCTGGTGCAGGCCCACGACCAGATCGACCTCCTGGCCCAGATCGGCGTGGCGGTGCTGCTGTTCCTGGTGGGCCTGAAGCTGGACCTGCAGCACGTGCGTCACATCGGACCCGTGGCCCTGGCCACGGGCCTGGGGCAGCTGGGCTTCACCATACTGTTTGGCTTCCTGTTGATTATGGCCCTGGGCAAGGGGGTCATGGAGGCCTTGTACGTTGCGGTGGCCCTGACCTTCTCCAGCACCATCATCATCGTCAAGCTCCTGTCGGACAAACGGGAGCTGGACTCCCTGCATGGGCGCATCGCCGTGGGCTTCCTCATCGTCCAGGACATTGCCGTGGTCATTGCCATGATGGCCATGAGCGCCCTGCGGGGCGCCGACGGGGCCCAGGGCTGGGAGGTGGCGGTCTCGTTGCTGGTCCGGGTGTCGGGGGCGGGCGCAGTCCTCTTTCTGGTGATGCGCTACCTGCTGCCTTCCCTGGTGCGAGTCATGGCCCGTTCCCAGGAACTGCTGCTGGTGTTTGCCATCGCCTGGGGCACGGGCCTGGCGGCCCTGGGGGAGTGGGCGGGCTTCTCCAAGGAGGCGGGGGCCTTCCTGGCGGGCTTTTCCCTGGCCTCCACGTCCTACCGGGAGGCCATCGGCGCACGGCTCACGGGCATCCGCGACTTCCTGCTGCTGTTCTTCTTCATCGACCTGGGGGCCAAGCTGGACTTCTCCACCCTGGGGGGCGAGATCGGTCCGGCGGTGGTGCTGTCGGCCTTCGTACTCATCGGCAACCCCCTCATCGTCATGGCCATCATGGGCTACATGGGCTACCGCAAGCGCACCGGCTTCCTGGCGGGTCTCACCGTGGCGCAGATCAGCGAGTTCTCCATCGTCTTCGTGGCCATGGGCATCAGCCTGGGCCACGTGGGGGTCCAGGCCCTGGGCCTGACCACCCTGGTGGGGGTGGTGACCATCGCCCTCTCCACCTACATGATTCTGTTCTCCCAGGCCCTGTACGAACGGCTGGCCCCCTGGCTGGGCCTGTTCGAGCGCAAGCGGCCCCACCGGGAACTGGCCGTGGAGCAACAGCGTCATGGGGTGGCCAGCCCCGACATCGTCGTTTTCGGCCTGGGGCGCTATGGCGAACGCCTGGCCCGGCGGCTCCAGGAAACGGGCTTGCACGTGCTGTGCGTGGAGTTCGACCCCGAGCTGGTACGGCACCTGCGCCGCAAGGGCATGGATGTGCGCTTCGGCGACGCCCAGGACCCGGATTTCCTGGAAAGCCTGCCCCTGGAGGGCGTGCCCTGGGCCGTGAGCACCCTGCCGGACCTGGACTCGAACCAGGCCCTGCTGCATGCGCTGGCAGCCCGGGGCTACGCGGGCGAGGTGGCCGTGGTGGCCCGGGACGAGGCCCAGGGCACGGCCCTGAAGCGCATGGGCGCCCCCACGGTGCTCTACCCCTTCCGCGACGCGGTGGACTTCACCGTGGAACATCTGGCCACACTGATCCGACCCGAGAAGGAGCCCACATGACCGCCCTTGCACGCATCCTGGCCGCCACCGATTTTTCCGCCCCCGCCCGCCACGCGGTGGACCGCGCCTTCCGCTTGGCTGCCGAGACCGGCGCCAGCCTGGAACTGAGCCACGTGGTGGGGCAGGGACCCCTGGACGGTCTGCGCCGCCTGCTGGGCCTGGACGCGGCCCGGGTGGAGGAATACATCCTGAGCCGCGCGCGGGAAAACCTTTATGCCCTGGTGCAAGAGCTTGGCCAGGCCCACGGCCTGGTGGCCGGCATCCACCTGACCACAGGCACCGTGCTGCGCACCCTGCTGGAGCACGCGGATGCCCTGGACGCGGACCTGTTGGTGGTGGGGGCCAAGGGCGAGGGCTACCTGGGTCGCCTGCTGCTGGGTACCACCGCCGAACGCCTGTTGCGCCGGACCACCCGGCCGGTGCTGATGGTGAGGCAGATCCCCCACGAGGCCTATCGGCGGGTGCTGGTGCCGGTGGATTTCTCCCCCTGGTCCGCCCCGGCCATCCGCCTGGCCCGCGCCGTGGCCCCTGGGGCCGAGTTGGTGGTCCTGCATGCCTTCGAAGCGCCTTTCGAGTCCAAGCTGAAATTCGCCAGCGTGGCGGAGGAAGCCATAGAGCGCTACAGGATGGCGAGCCGGCAGGCGGCCCAGGCCGAACTGGACAGGCTCGTCGTCGAGGCCGGCCTGGATTCAGGGCGCGTGAGCGCCCGGGTCATCCACGGCCCTACCAGCCGGGTCATACTGGCCCAGGAACAGGAGCAGGATTGCGACCTCATCGTCATGGGCAAGCATGGCCAGGGTGTCATGGAAGACCTGCTGCTGGGGAGCGTCACCAAGCATGTCCTGGCGGAGGCGGCCGGTGATGTCTTGCTGGTGTGCGACCACCAGGAGACTGGGGAGAATGGGGCGGCACACGGGTAGGCGCCTACAATTGCCTCTTTGATCCTTCGTATTTCATGGAAGCCCACGTCTTTTTCCTCCACCTGATGCTCATGCTGCTGGCCGCCCGGCTGTTCGGCGAGTTGGCGGTGCGCCTGGGCGCGCCATCCGTCCTCGGGGAACTCATGGCCGGGGTGGTGGTGGGGCCCAGCCTGCTGGGGTGGATCGCCGTGGATGACGTGATCAAGTTGCTGGCGGAGATCGGCATCATCCTGCTGCTGTTCGAGGTGGGTTTGGAGACGGATGTGGGTAAGCTGCTCAAAAGCGGCAAGCGTTCCGCCTTCGTGGCCCTCATGGGCTTCTTCCTGCCCTTCTTGTTCGGCTTCGCCCTGGCCTTCTGGGGCTTCGGCCTGGAACTGCTGGTGTCCCTGTTCGTGGGGGGCACCCTCACCGCCACCAGCATCGGCATCACCATCCGCGCCCTCACGGACCTGAAGCGCCACAACAGCCTGGAAGGCCAGGTGGTGCTGGGAGCCGCGGTGCTGGACGACGTCATGGGCGTGGTGCTGCTGGCCCTGCTGTACGAGTTCTCCATCGGCGGTGGCGTGAACCTCACCAACGCCGGCAAGGTGACCTTGTTCGTGGTGGTGTTCTTCCTCATCGCCCCCAGCATGGCCAAACTCATCTCCCTGGCCATCCACAAGGCCCACCATGCCACGGACATCCCCGGGCTGATCCCCACCACCATCGTCTCCCTGGTACTGTTCTTCGCCTGGCTGGCCCACGCCATGGGGGTGCCGGCCCTGCTGGGGGGCTTTGCCGCCGGCCTGGCCTTGTCCCGGTTCTTTTTCCTGCCCTTCGGCATCGCCCTGAAGACGGACCCGAAATTCGCCCACGAGATCGAGGGCCAGATGCGGCCCATCGTGCACCTGTTCACGCCCATCTTCTTCGTCACCGTGGGCCTGTCGCTGAACATGCGGGAGATCGACTGGACCTCTCCCTTCATCTGGCAATTCTCCCTGGGCATGCTGGTGCTGGCGGTGGCGGGCAAGATCCTGGGGGCCCTGCTGCTGCGGGAGGACTGGGCCACCCGCTGGCGCATCGGCGTGGCCATGGTACCCCGGGGCGAGGTGGGCCTGATTTTCGCCGAGCTGGGGCGCACCTCCAACATCTTCAGCAACGAGATCTACGCCGGCATGCTGCTGGTGGTGGCCTTCACCACCCTGGTGGCGCCTTTGGGTCTGAAGCTGCTTTACAGGGGGGAGCCGGATCTGGCCGGCCGGTAGCCCGGAGGAGCGCAGCGAGTCCGGGTATGCCGGAAGTTCTCCCGGACTCGGCCTGACGGCCTCCTCCGGGCTATGGGGGGCTCAGCCGGGACGCCGGGCCTCGAACTTCAGCACCCGGGCGGGCCCGTCGATCCGGTCCTTGGATGCCAGGGCCTGGAGGGCCAGGTGGAATTCCCGAGGCAGGCGTTTCATGGCCTCCAGGGCGTCTTCCTCGTAGCAGGCCAGCTCATAGCCCACCGGATCGTCCAGGGAAGCCCGTTCGTCGGGGCGAAAACGCTGCCAGGCCAGCATGGCCCAGGTCTTGTGCTGGCTGTCCAGGAAGACGAATTCGTCCCGGTCCAGGATGGCCAGCACCTGCATGGAGCGGATGGGTACGAAGGCCACCCCGCTGGGGCTGCGGCGCTGTAGCGTGCGGGCCAGGTTATAGACGGCGGCGGGGAGGGTGCGTTCCTGGCGGAGCAGGGACTGGTCCCGATAGACGGTGATCTCCATGGGCGGCCTCGGTTCGGACGAGACCCAAGCTTCCGCCCTCCCGCGTCAACAGGCAAGAGCACCCGCGGTGGCTTGACGCGGCACCGTCCCAGGACGCCTAATCCCCACGTTTCCAGGCTGCGGAGGAGCAAGGGGCATGCGACAGAACGTTTTCACCCACCACGCGGAAACCGTGCTCGGTTTCTTGGAATACCTGGGCCTGATCGTCATCGTCGTCGCCACGGTGGTGGCCAGCATCAGCGAGGTACGGACCATGCTGGACGCGGGCGTGGTCACCCTGGCGGACCTGCTGCTGTTGTTCCTGTATCTGGAAATCCTGGCCATGGTCGGCCTGTACTTCAAGTCCGGCAAACTGCCGGTGCGCTTCCCGATCTACATTGCCATCGTCGCCCTGGCCCGCTACCTGGTGCTGGACATGAAGAACCTGGACATGTGGCACATGCTGGGCGTGGCCGCCGCCATTCTGCTGCTCACCCTGGCGGTGCTGTCGGTGCGCTTCGGCCACGCCCGCTATCCCTACGGCGACGGGGAGTAGCCGACGCCTCAGTGGGCCGTCCGGGAGGCGGCGGGTGGCGGCTCGGCCACGGCCTTGTGGGGCGTGTGGGGGTGCCAGCCCAACAGGGCCAGGGAGATCAGGAAACCGATGACGTAGGCCGCGGCCACGTGCCAGCCGTGACGCAGCCAGTCCAGCACCGAGCGTGCTTCGGGAAACAGGTTGGACAGGGCCACGCCGGCAGAGGAGCCGAACCAGATCATGGAACCGCCGAAACCCACGGCATAGGCCAGCATGCCCCAGTCATAGCCGCCCTGATTGAGGGCCAGGGCGGTGAGCGGGATGTTGTCGAACACCGCCGAGACGAAACCCAGCGTCAGGGCGGTGGGCCAGGAGGCGGGCGGCAGTTCCTCCACCGGCATCATGGAGGCGCACAGCACGAGTGAGAGCAGGAAGGCGCTGCCCTTGAGGGCCTCGGGCAGCAGGCGCCATTCCGGCTTGCGCAGCGGCGCGGCCAGCAGCAGGGCGACCCAGACCGCGGCACCCAGAAAGGGGAAGGCATCGGCCAGTTGCGGCGCGGCGAGGTTGACGGTCACGTTGGTCGTGATGGCCGCCGCCAGCACCAGGCCGACCACCCCCAGGCGCAGCCAATCCACCCGCGCGTCCGGCCTGGGGTCCTTCTGGATGGGGGCAAAGGCGGCCTGCTGCCGGGCGGCGACGACGCCGAAGACCAGCAGGGCGGGCACCGCCGCCACGTAGGCGTGGATGACGTCCAGGGGCGCCACGCCGTCGATCCACATCATGGTGGTGGTGGTGTCGCCCACCACCGAGCCCGAGCCGCCGGCATTGGAGGCGGCGACGATGGCCGCCAGGTAACCGATGTGCACCCGGCGCTTGAATACGTGCCCGGCGACGGTACCGCCTATCAGGGCGGCGGCGATGTTGTCCAGGAAGGACGACAGCACGAACACCATCACCAGCAGTACGAAGCCGCCTTTCCAATCGTCCGGCAGCCAGCGTGGCAGTATCTCCGGCACGCCGCTCGCCTCGAAATGCCGCGCCAGGATGGCGAAGCCCAGCAGCAGGGCGAGCAGGTTCAGAAGGGTGACCGCCTCATGGCCCAGGTGGGCCAGCAGGCCGTCCAGGCCGGCCATGCCGTGGATGCCGGTGAAGCCTAGCTTGTACAGGGTGATGACCGTCAGGCCGGTAAGGGCCACCTTCAGGGTGTGGTGGTGGAAAAGGGCCACCCCCAGCAGGGTCAGGGTGAACAGGATGAAATCCACCGGGATGCCCAGCAGCGCGGGCAGGTCGCCCGCATGGGCGGGCAGGGCGGGCAGGCTGAGCAGCAACGGGGCACGTTTCATGATGGGCCGGCTGGGGATCGGAGGCAGCGCATTCTAGGCCAGAGGAAGCGCACGAAACTTAAGGCCGGGCAATAGCTATTATTGAATTGTGCCCTCCGAGGGCGCACATGACGCGAGGAGTCCAGGCATGAAGCTGCTGATCCCCACCGACGGTTCCCAGCCCGCATTGCGCGCGGTTCGCCATGCTGTGCGGATGCTGCCCCTGATCCGCGAAATGGAGGTGCATCTGTTGCACGTCGAGCCGGTCATCGACAGCTGGGAGGTGAAAAGCCACTTGGTGGTGGATGACATCGTGGAGATGCAGAGCAGCGGCGCTGAAGAGGCCCTGCGCGAGGCCGAGGCAGTGTTGCGGGCGGCTGGGGTGAGGTACCGGACACATGTGGCCGAGGGAGACCCGGCGGAGATGATCGTGCGACTGGCCGAGGAATTGGAGTGCCACCAGATCGTCATGGGCACCCGCGGCATGGGCGCCCTAGGCGGGCTGTTGCTGGGCTCCGTGTCCAGCAAGGTGCTGCACCACTCGCCCGTGCCGGTGACATTGATCAAATAGACGCGGACCGAATATCGGGAAAGGCCCGCCGGCGATAGGCGGGCCGCGGTGTCAGGCCGGTACGTCCGGCATCATCATCATCTTCAGCCGCGCGATCTCGTCCTTGATGTGCAGCTTGCGCTTCTTCAGGCGCTTGAGACCCAGTTCGTCCGGATAACCAGTCTGGATCAGGTGTTCGATGGCTTTGTCCATGTCCCTGTGCTCCGTTTCCAGGGCAAGTATGCGGGCGTTGATTTCTGCGAGTTCCTCGGGGGTCAGATCCATGGTGGTGCTCCTGTGCATGCCCCCAATGTACCTCAAGCGCGGGCAGGGTGGCGAACCGTGCTTGGCACCGGCGGGCACTTCTTCGGAGTGCCCCCTGGTCGGACAATATAAGTTACACTTGCAACATCAATGTTGCGTCCATAACAAAAAAATTGCCCGCCTGGCATCTGCTCCTCCTGTCCCTGCCCGCATCCCAAGCCGGCCTGCGCATGCGCGTGTGGCGGTCGATGAAAGCGGCTGGCGCCGCCGCCCTGCGCGACGGGGTCTGGCTCCTGCCGGCAGAACACGCCGCTGCTTTCGCCGATCTGGCCGTCGAGGTCGAGGCGAGCGGCGGCACCGCCGAGAGGCTGGTCGCCGAGCCGGCCGATGCGGACCAGGCGGCCCGCTACCTGGCCCTGTTCGAGCGCACCGGGGAGTACCGGCATTTCCTGGCGCAGGCCGCCGAACTGCGTGCCGCCGATGCAGTTCCCGGCCGCCGGCAGCTGGCCAAGCTGCGCCGCGAACTGGAACAGCTGCGGGCCATCGACTTTTTCCCCGGTGCGTCCGCGGAGGCCGCCGCGTCCGCCTTGCTGGAACTGGAGCTGCTGGCAGAGAGCGGCGAGCCTGGCAGCCGGCAGGCCAGGCTGGCCAGGCTGGACATCAGTGAATACCAGGGCCGCGCCTGGGCCACCCGCGCCCGCCCCTGGGTGGATCGGCTGGCCAGCGCCTGGCTGATCCGCCGTTTCATAGACCGCGAGGCGCGCATCCTCTTGCTGGCCAGGCCCATCGACTGCCCGGCCGATGCGCTGGGCTTTGACTTCGACGGTGCCGCCTTTTCGCATACCCGAACCGCCGACGGCCTGGAGTGGGTGAGCTTCGAGACGCTGCTGGCCAGTTTTGGGCTGGATGCCGACCCGGCCCTGGCGCGCATCGGCCGCCTGGTGCACTACCTGGACGTGGGCGGCGCGCCACTGCCCGAAGCGGCCGGCCTGGAGGCCCTCCTGGCCGGCATGCGCGCCACCCTGGCGGACGACGACGCCCTGCTGGCCGCCGCCGGCAAGACTTTCGATTTCCTCTACACCCACTATCAGCCAGGAGAACCCGCCGGTGAATGACGCCCCGCAACGCCCCGCCCATCCTTCGTTCCGGGAGGCCTTCCTGTACTGGCTGAAACTGGGTTTCATCAGCTTCGGAGGCCCCGCCGGGCAGATCGCCATCATGCACCAGGAGCTGGTGGAGAAACGCCGCTGGATCAGCGAGCACCGCTTCCTGCACGCCCTCAATTACTGCATGGTCCTGCCCGGCCCCGAGGCCCAGCAGCTGGCCATCTACATCGGCTGGCTGCTGCACCGCACCTGGGGCGGCATCATCGCCGGCACCCTGTTCGTGTTGCCCTCCCTGTTCATCCTGACGGCGCTGACCTACATCTATATGGCCTTCGGTGACGTCACCTTCGTGCAGGGGGTGTTCAACGGCATCAAACCGGCGGTGGTGGCCATCGTCGTGTTCGCGGCCTGGCGTATCGGCTCACGGGCGTTGAAGAACAACCTGCTCTGGGCCATGGCGGCGCTGTCTTTCATCGCCATCTTCGCCCTGAAGATTCCCTTCCCCTACATCGTCCTCGGGGCGGGGGTGCTGGGCGCCCTGGGCGGCAGGGTGTGGCCGGACAAGTTCAAGGTGGGGGGCGGCCACGGCGCGTCCAACAAGCAATACGGCCCCGCCCTGCTGGACGACGATACCCCCGCGCCGGAACACACCCGGTTCAAGCCCGTGTACCTGGCCCTGCTGCTGGTGGCTGGCCTGGCTATCTGGGGCGCGGCCATGCTAACGTTGAGCGATCCGGTGCTGAAGGACATGGGCGAGTTCTTCACCAAGGCCGCCCTGGTCACCTTCGGCGGCGCCTACGCGGTGCTGCCCTATGTCTATCAGGGCGGCGTGGAGACCTACGGCTGGCTCACCGGCACCCAGATGATCGACGGCCTCGCCCTGGGCGAGACCACGCCCGGGCCGCTCATCATGGTGGTGTCCTTCGTAGGTTTCGTCGGCGCCTGGACCAAGGAAATCTTCGGACCGGACGCCCTGTTCCTGGCCGGCTTCGCCGGGGCCTCGGTGGCCACCTTCTTCACCTTCCTGCCCAGCTTCATCTTCATCCTGGCTGGCGCGCCCCTGGTGGAATCCACCCACGGCGACCTCAAGTTCACCGCGCCCCTGACCGGCATTACCGCCGCCGTGGTGGGGGTGATCCTGAATCTGGCCATCTTTTTCGGCTGGCATGTGATCTGGCCGCGCGCCACCGAGGCGGCGCCCTTCACCGGCGGCTTCGAGTGGTTCTATGCCCTGATCTCCGTGGCCGCCTTCATCGCCCTGTGGAAATACAAGATCGACATCATGAAGGTCATCGGCGCCTGCGCCGCCATCGGCCTTGTCCATACCCTGATCGTTTGAGGAAACCGCAATGCCCTATGAACCGAAATCCCTGTCCTGCGACCCGGCCAAGCTCGATGGCCTGTCCGAGAAGCTGATCGTCAGCCATTGGGAGAACAACTACGGTGGCGCCGTGAAGCGTCTCAACGCCATCGAGCGGCGACTGGAGGGCCTGGACTGGTCCGCCGCCCCGGTGTTCGAGGTCAACGGTCTGAAACGAGAGGAGATGATCGCCGCCGGCTCCATGATCCTGCACGAGGTGTATTTCGACAGCCTGGGCGGCACGGGCGGCGATCCCGCTGGGGCCCTCAAGGTGGCCATCGAGCGGGACTTCGGCTCCCTGGAGGCCTGGCGCGCGGAATTCGTTGCCATGGGCAAGGCCCAGGGCGGCGGTTCCGGCTGGACCCTGCTGGTTTGGAGCCCGCGCCGCGCCCGCCTGGTGAACGCCTGGTCCGCCGATCACGCCCACAACCTGGCGGGGGCCACGCCGCTGCTCGCCCTGGACATGTACGAGCACAGCTACCACATGGACTTCGGCGCCAAGGCCGGGGCCTATGTGGATGCCTTCATGAACAACCTGTCCTGGAAGGCAGCCGAGTCCGCCTTCGTAAAATTGGGAGCCTGAACACGGACCACAGACGTCGCGGCCTGGCCAGCCACCGGGTCAGAGCTTGAAACGCCCGATGGTGCTTTGCATGGCATCGGCCAGCTCGGCCAGCTGACGGGCCGAGTCGGCCGTCTGGGTAGAGGCGTGGCTGTTCCGCTCGGTCATCTGGGCGATCTGCTCCACGTTGCGTGAGATCTCCTGGTTGGTGGCGTTCTGCTGCCGCAGTGATGCGGCGATCTCCTGGACACGCTCCAGCACCCGCAGGGAGGAGTTGTCGATCTGAGTGATGGCCTGGCCGGCCGCCTCAGCCATCTGTGTACCCACCTGCACGCGCGCCACCGTGCTTTCCATGGTGCGAATGGCCTCCACCGCGCTGCCCTGAATGGTGCCGATCATGTCGCTGATCTGCTGGGTCGAGTGCGCTGTGCGCTCGGCCAGCTTGCGCACTTCGTCGGCCACCACCGCGAAGCCGCGTCCCTGTTCGCCGGCCCGTGCCGCCTCGATGGCGGCATTTAGGGCGAGCAGGTTGGTCTGATCCGCGATCTCCTTGATGACCTGGACGATGGCGGTGATCTGGGCACTGTCGCGTTCCAGGTTGTCGAAGGTGCTGGCTGCCTGCTGCACGGTGTTGGCGATGCCCGACATTTCCGTCGCAGCCTCGCGGATCACGCGCCCCCCGTCCCGGCACAGTTCCCCCGACTGGCGCGAGGCGTTGTTCGCCTCCTGGGCGTTGGCGGCAATCTCCGACAGACTCACGGCGCTCTCCTCAACGCCCGCCGCCGTGGAACTGGCGGCGTCGTTCTGCCGCGAGGAGGAGGCCGCTACCTGGGCTGCGGCGGCGGACAGATCCTGGGTGGCCTGGTGCATCAGGGCGGTATTGCCCGATACCTGGCCGAGGGTGCCGCGCAGCATGTCGAGCAAGTGGTTGAAGACCTCGACGGTCTCGCTGATCTCGCGGTTGAACCGGGCGTCCCAGCCCAGGATGTGGATGTGCCGCGTCAGGTCCAGCGATTCGGCCACGTGCTTGATGTGCCAGGTGGTCTGGAAGATGGGGCGGCAGATGAACCAGCCCCACAGGTAGGCCAGGCCGGCCGTCAACAGCACGATGCCCGCGGTCACCCCGGCCACTTGTCCTGCGACGCGGGTGAACAGGCCGCGCAGTTGTTCGGCGGGGAAGACCGCGGTGATCTGGCCGCCATTTTTTATGTCCTTCAGAGGCATGGTGATCAGGTACAGCGCCTCCTTGCCGAGGAGGCCCGATTCCTTGGCGTTTCCTGCCAGCGTACGCAGGTGTTCCGCCTGCTTTCCATCACGGATGTATTCGTGCTCCATGGGCCGGGGCGGGATGGCCTCGGTGAAGGCTGTCGCCGGCTGTCCGGCCGAGGTCCCTTGCATGCGGATGTACAGTGCGCCAGAAGATGTATAGAGCGATTGGGCATCGCTGTTGTCCAGGATCATTTCGTTGCCGCCACCCACGCCGCGGGTGGCCAGGTCGGCGATGGCGCGCATGGCCGCCTCGTTGGTCTGGCGCACGCCTTCCAGATGGGCGGCGTGTTCGCGTGTAAACCATATGTAACCGGTGACGGTCTGGGCCACCAGCACCGCCGTGATCATGCCTAGGGTGATAGTGGTCTTGATGCTCAGTCGCGTGGTCATGTCAACGCTCCCCTCCGGCGGCGGCCCGACGGCCACCGTTTGCCATGGTTACTTGCGAGTACCGCACTGGCCGGCCTTGCAGAAGGCCTTGTACCCGGTATGGCAGGTGACGCAGGTCTGGGCGGCCAGGGGGCCGGAAGGGGCGGTGGCATCCTTGCCGTCCTCGGTCATCACCTTGTAACTGGCCTTGTCGCCCTGGTGGAAGGTGACGAACAGGGCCTTCATGTCCTTCAGGTGCAGGATCATGTTGGCGCCATCCGGGAAGCCGCCGCTGCGCTTGTTGTATGCCTTCTCGGCCTCGGGGCGTACCAGCACCGCCACCTTGCCGGGGCCGCCGGCGCGCACCGCACAATACGTGGCGACGGTTTCCTGGTAGATGGGCGGCAGCTTGGAGACGTCCGCCTTGCAGTCGGGTAGGGCGCCGATCTCAGTCAGCGGTGTCTTGACGCTGATCCAGTTGCGCCAGTCGGCGGGCAGGTCGGCGGCGATGGTCGCCAGGCTGGTCAGGCCCAGCAGCAGGATGGAGACAAGCTGTTTCATGATGAAGGCTATTAGGGGTTAGTACTCAAGACGGCATGCGGTGGGAAAACACACATGTCTTCAAGAGGCTATAGCGGCAGAGGACGGATGTGACTTGATGCCTGTGGGGAGGTTTGGTGAAGAAAAATATTGACGGCAATCAATAATTCAGCGCAGGGCAGCGCCGAGCAGGCGTAAGGCTGCGTCGAGACCTGTCCGCGGCAGGGCGAAGTTCAGGCGCATGAAGCCGCTGCCCTCCGGCCCGAACTGGGTGCCGGGGGAGAGGCCCAGCCCCGCGTCGATGAGGCGCTGCCGCAGGGTGGAGGCGTCCAGCCCCAGGGCGCGGCAGTCCAGCCAGAGCAGGAAGGTGGCCTCGGGCAGGGGGCAGCCGATGTGGGGCAGGTGGGCGGCGAAATGGTCCCGGACCCGGTCCAGGTTGCCGCGCAGATAGTCCAGCAGCGCCGCCAACCAGGCCTCGCCCCCGCCGTAGGCCGCCTCAAGGGCCACCGGTCCGAACAGGTTGACCCCTTCCAGATGCAGGGTGCTTGCGGCGGCGTGCAGGCGGGCGCGCAGCGCCGGGTCCGGGCAGATGGCATAGGCGGTGTTGAGGCCGGCGATGTTGAAGGTCTTGCCGGGGGAGTTGAGGACCACCGTCCGGGCCGCCAGTTCCGGCGCCACGGCGGCCAGGGGCAGGTGCCGGTGGCCCGGATAGACCAGGTCGGCGTGGATCTCGTCGCTCACCACCACCAGGTCGTGGCGCAGGCAGATTTCCCCCAGCCGTTCCAGTTCTTCCCGCCGCCACACACGGCCGCCCGGATTGTGGGGGCTGCACAGCAGAAGCAGACGGATGTCGGGGTCTAGGTCGGCCTCCAGCCTGGCGAAGTCCATGCGGTGGCCCCGCGCCTCCCAGAGGAGCGGATTGCGCACCGGACGGCGGCCGTTGCGCTCCACCGCCTCGAACAGGGGGTTATAGACCGGCGTCTGCACCACCACCCCCTCGCCAGGCCGGCTGAAGGCCTGCACGCATAGGGCCAGGGCCGGCACCAGGCCTGGCAGCAGGCTGATCCACTCCTTTTCCACCCGCCAGCCGTGGCGCCGCCACTGCCAATCCATGATGGCCTCGTGGGTGGACGGCGGGGTGAGGGTGTAGCCGTAGATGGGGTGGGCCAGGCGGGCGGCCAGGGCCTCGCGCACGCAGTCCGGTGCGGCGAAGTCCATGTCCGCCACCCACAGGGGCAGCACGTCGTCGCGGCCGAATTTCAGC
This sequence comes from Thiobacillus sp. UBA3361, assembly GCA_002360535.1. GTDB lineage: Bacteria > Pseudomonadota > Gammaproteobacteria > Burkholderiales > Thiobacillaceae > UBA3361. The sequence continues at coordinate 37,808 of DEQR01000075.1, read as the reverse complement.
CGGCGCAGGTCGTATTTGACGCTGTGGGTGCCCAGACGCGAGAGGGGGGTGTCGAAATCGAAGGTCACGGGTTACGTCGGTTCGATGGTGGCTACAGGGGACGGGTGTGATGGCGCATGCTTTCGCGGCCGAGGAAGCTCACCGTTTCTCCCACACCGTCATCTGCGCCAGGGTGTGCTGGAACTTGCGCGCCGTCTCGCGCAGCACGAAGGGCACGTCGCGGGCGTCGAGCAGGCGGAAGTGCTTGTCCAGCACCGCATGCAGGCCGTCCAGGGAGCTCACAGGCCGGCCGTCGCGGGCGAAGCCGCCCAGCCATTCCTCGCGGTTGGTGAAGTCGTCCAGCCAGGTGTAGGGCGAGGTGAGGATCAGCAGACCGCCTGCGTTCAGTCGTTCGTGCGCCTGGGAGAGGAATGCGCGCGGGCTGACCATGCGGTCGATCAGGTTGCCGGCGAAGATCAGGTCGTAGCCGCTGAACTGGGGCTTCAGGTTGGCGGCGTCGCCCTGCCAGAACTCCACCCGGCGCGCCGCCTCGGCCAGCCCCAGGTCAGCCAGGCGCAGGCCGTGGCCTTCGCTTAGTTCGCCCTCGGTGGCGATCTCCCAGGCCAGTTCGCCCTTTTCCTTCAGGGCCAGGGCCAGGCGGATGAAGCGGGCGGTGAAATCGACGCCGTGCACGAACTCGAACCCACGCGCCAGCTCGAAGGCGCTGCGGCCGGTGGCGCAGCCGATGTCCAGTGCCCGCTTCTTCGGCCGGCCTTCCATGTAACGCAGGCACAGCCCGGCGCAGGTCTTGGGGAAGTTGGCCACCCCCAGGTACTCGGGCCCATAGTGGAACTCGCAGTACTGGGCCAGTTGCTGGTCGGTCTCGTACAGGTTCTCGGTGGAGCGTTCCACCCGCGCCGCGTAGGGGCTGGGGCCGGCGGCCACGTAGCGGAAGCCGGCGTGCTGGAAGAAGTGGCGCCGGAAGGCGTAGCGCGAATGGCGGTTGGCCTCGTTGCCGGTGCTGATCCAGCTGCCGCCCTTGATCAGGTTGTGCTTGTCGTCGAAGGTGGGGGTGGAGAAGTCGTCGTACCAGGGGTGCACCTGGAAGCCCTCGAAACCGGCGATGGGCGTCTCGGTCCACTGCCAGACGTTGCCCACCACGTCGCAGAAGCCGTCGCGGAAGGCGAATCGGTCCACCGGGCAGCTGGAGGCCCAGTATTCCAGGTTGAGGTTGCCCGGCGCCGTGCCGGCCGCGCCCCAGTAGGGTTCGTCCTCGAGGCCCGAGTGGTCGAGCAGGCGCACCCACTCGTCCTCGGTGGGCAGGCGGATGGAGAGGCCGGTCGCCGCCGCCTTCCAGTTGCAGAACGCCTTGGCCTCCAGCCAGTTCACGTCCACGGGCCAATCCCAGGGCATGTCCAGCTCTTCCAGCAAGGCCCGGTAGCGCCAGCCGCCGTCGGGTTGGCGGCGCCAGAAAATGGGGTGCTCCGGCTTGCGCCAGTCCAGCCATCGCCGTCCCTCGCCGGTCCACCACCGTGGCTCCCTATAGCCGCCGGCCTCGACGAACGCCAGGAATTCCCCGTTGCTGACCAGGAAACGGCTGGCCTGGAACGGGTCGATGTCGGCCTCGTGGCGGCCGTACTCGTTGTCCCAACCGTACAGGTTGTGGTCGCGCGGCTTGCCAAGGTGCACCCGGCCGCGGGGCACGGGCAGCAGTCCGTTGGCCGGCGCCGGCCCCGCCTCCGGGCAACGGCGCCAGAAGTCGTGGATCGGCGTGCCGGTATCCTGCAGGTACTTGAGCTTGGTCTGGCGGATCAGCACCGACGAGGTCTCTAGGTGGATGCGCTCGTGCTCGATGCCCATCAGCACCGCCCAGGCCGGGTCGGTCCATTTCACCGGCAGCGTGATGGGCAGGCGGCGGATTACGTCGCGCACCACCTCGCGGGCGCGGATGCGGTAGTCGCGCACCTCCCGCACGCTAGGCCAGTCGTAGTGGGCGCCGTTCAGGTCGTCCCAACTCATCTCATCGACGCCGATGGCGAACATCGACTCGTATTCCGGGTGGATGCGGAAGTCGATAAGCCCGGCCACGTTCAGCTTGTTGATGTAGAAGGTGCCGGTGTGGCCGAAGTAGAAGATGTGCGGGTGGCGTAGCGGCTCCGGCTGCACGTAGAAGGTGTCGTCCGAGGCGAAACTGTCGAACAGCCGCTCGAACAGGTCGTAGGTGCGCTCGAAGTAATCCAGAAGCCGATGCCGGAACGATTCCGGGTCGCCGGCATCCAGCAGCGGGTTGCGGGTATGGAAGTCGCGCAGGTCGGCCATGGGGGTGGGGGAGGGTGTGGCTCGAATGTCTTGCTACATATAACACAAGGCCATGACCGGGCGGCCTGGCTGGCGTGGGCCGCTTTGCCCCGGTTATAGTGGCGATGGCTTAGGAGATAAGAGGGGTATGGCTCGGCATGGCCCTGAAGATACAGACCAAGCTGACCATCGCGGTGAGTCTGCTGCTGGCCTGCCTGCTGGCGTTCACCGCGGTGCTCACCGTCATCCGTTTCCGCGACGCCCTGGTCACCGAGATATTCGACAAGCAATACGCCATGCTCGCCTCGGTGGCGGAGGAACTGGACACCCGCCTGGCCACCGCCCACAACCTGCTGATATCGGCGGCCAATGACTTCCCCCTCGATGCGCTGGACGATCCTGACCGGGTGCAGGCCATCCTGGACCGGCGCGACGACCTGCACGGCGTGTTCGACAATCACGTCTTCGTGTTCACCCCCGAGGGCCTCCTGTACACCGAGTCCCCCTACGCGCCCGGCCGGCGCGGCAAGGACTACGCCTTCCGGGAATACATCCGCCAGACCCTGGCCACCGGCAAGCCCTACATCTCCGACCCCTATATCTCCAGCCAGGCGCACCGGCACCCGGTGATCATGATGACCGCCCCGATCCGCGACCGGGACGGCAGGCTGCTGGCCATCCTGGCCGCCAGCCACGACCTGATGCGCGACAACTTCCTGGGCAAGCTGGTCAACCGCCGGGTGGGCGGGTCGGGTTACTTCTACCTCACCACCGGCGACCGGGTGCTGGTCATGCATCCCGACAAGCAGCGCATCTTCAAGCCCGTGCCGGCCGGCGGCAACCTGGCCTATGACCGGGCGGTGGGCGGCTTCCAGGGCAGCATGGAGACCATCAATACCTATGGCCGGCACATGTACGCCAGCTTCAAGCGCCTGGGGCGGAAGGACTGGATACTGGCCGTCAACTATCCGGTCACCGAGGCCCTGGCGCCGCTGCGCGCCTTCCAGTGGCGCATCCTGCTGCTGGCCCTGCTGGGCCTGGCGTTCAGCGCCCTGCTGATCCACGTCCTCATGGGGCGCCTGCTGCGGCCCATGCTCACCCTCACCCGGCACATGGACGAACTGCCCGGCAAGCAGGGCGACGCGCGCCTGCTGCCGGTAGCCGGCGGCGACGAGACCGCCGGCCTGACGCGCGCCTTCAACGCCATGGTGCGGACCCTGGACCGCCAGCAGGCGGCCCTGGAGGAAAAGGAGGCCCTGTACCGCACCGTGGTGCGCTTCGCCACCGACTTCGTGTTCTGGCGCGACCAGGACGGCGGCATGCGCTATGTCTCGGAGCACTCGGCGCGGGTCACCGGCCACCCGCCGGAGGATTTCTACGCCAACCCCGCCCTGCTGGACGAGATCGTCCATCCCGACGACCGGGAGGCCTGGTGCCAGCACGTGCACGACATCGGCCAGCACGGCGAGGTCAACCATCTGGAGATGCGCATCGTCACCCCGGACGGCGGCGTGCGCTGGATCAGCCACCAGTGCCAGCTGGTGGTGGACGAGCACGGGCGCAACCTGGGCATCCGCGGCCGCCACACCGACATCACCGCCCGCAAGCAGTCCGAGGCGCGCCTGCGGCTGGCCGGCACGGTTTTCGACTCGGCGCGCGAGGCCATCCTGGTCACCGACGCCGAGCGGCGCCTCGTTGTCGTGAACCCCGCCTTCACCCGCATGACCGGCTACGCGGAGTCCGAAGTGACCGGCCGCGACCCAAGCCTGCTGCAATCCGGCCTGATGCCCGCCGACCACTACCGGGAGATGTGGCGCAACCTGGAGCGGCACGGCCATTGGCAGGGCGAATTCGCCAACAAGCGCAAGGACGGCACCCTGTTCAACGTACTGGCCGCCATCAGTGCGGTGCGCGACGAGGCGGGGCGCCTGACCCACTATGTGGGCATCGAGAGCGACATCACGGCCATGAAGGAAGCGGAGAACCGCATCGAGCACCTGGCCTACCACGACCCCCTCACCGGCCTGCCCAACCGTGCCCTGCTCATGGAACGCGCCCGGCTGGCCATGGCCCTGGCGCACCGGCGGCAGGAGCAGGCCGCCATCCTGTTCCTGGACCTGGACCGCTTCAAGGAGGTGAACGACTCCCTGGGTCACGCCGCCGGCGACGCCCTGCTGGTGGAGGCCGGCCGACGCCTGGGCGACCTGGTCCGCGCAACCGATACCGTCAGCCGCCTGGGCGGCGACGAATTCGTCCTCATGCTGCTGGGCGTCGGCCAGCACGGCGCCGGCGAGGTGTCGGAAAAAATCCTGGCCGCCATGCGCGAGCCCTTCGACGTCGAAGGGCACAGCCTGGCGTTGTCCACCTCCATCGGCATCGCCCTGTTCCCCCGCGACGGCCTCGACATCGGCGAGCTGCTCAAGAACGCCGACACTGCCCTGTACCGCGCCAAGCAGGAAGGCCGCAACCTCTACGTTTTCTACGACCGCGGCATGAACGTGGCCACCTTCGAGAAGCTGGTGCTGGAATCCGAGCTCAGGCAGGCCATCGGCGGCGACGAACTCATCACCCACTACCAGCCCAAGGTGCACCTGGAAAGCGGCCGTCTGCTGGGTGCCGAGGCGCTGGTGCGCTGGCGCCATCCGCAGCATGGGCTGGTCCCGCCCGGCCGCTTCATCCCGGTCGCCGAGACCAGCGGCCTGATCAACGACCTCTGCCGCTGGGTGTTGGACGACGTTTGCGGCCAGCTGGACGAGTGGAAGCGGCAGGGCCTTCCGCTCGTCCCCGTCTCCATCAACCTGTCGCCGCGCAATTTCCGCAGCCCCCTGCTGACCGAACGGCTGAACGGCCTGCTGGCCGGCCACGACCTGCCCGCCTCGGCGCTGGAGCTGGAGCTCACCGAATCCACCCTGCTGGAATCCGGCCAGCAGGTGGTGGAGAACCTGCTGGCCATCAAACGCATGGGCATCGGCCTGGCCATCGACGACTTCGGCACAGGCTACTCCAGCCTTAGTTATCTGCGGCGCCTGCCCATCAGCGTGCTAAAGATCGACCGCAGCTTCGTCTGCGACCTGGAGACCAATCAGGAAGACCGCGCCCTGGCCGGCTCCATCATCGCCCTGGGCAACAGCCTGGGCCTGGGCGTCATCGCCGAGGGGGTGGAAACCTTCGCCCAGCGCGACATCCTGCTCGAACTGGGCTGCAAGGCGGGGCAGGGCTACCTGTACAGCCGCCCGCTGCCAGCCGAAGAATTCCGCGACTGGCTGGCCCGCGGCGGCATGCCGGAGGCCCATCCGCCGGCTGCCGGTGCGAACCGCGCATGACCCTGTACGGCCGGCCATGACACTGCGCGAGTTGGTCGCCAAGTGGCATGGCAACCCCCTGAGCGAATAGGCCGGCGCGCTGTCGTCCTTCCTCGACCTGTGCGAGCTGCCGGGTGTGGCCAAACACAACGCCCCGGACAACTGCTGGTACGAGCGTGGCGCCAGACTCATCCTCCCCTGTTCCGCGCTGCCGCGTTTCATCGTGACGCTGGAAGTCACGAAACACAGGGTATTCGCATGGGTTCCGCCGCCCGGGCGGACTGCTCGACGGAGATGCCCGACGCGGAAATCCTGCGCCGGTTATCGGCTCTGAACCTGGAGCGGCTACTCGGCCGGATGCCGCCGTGGCTGCCGTCTGCCCGCCACCAGGCCTGCGAGCCCCAGTCCTACCAGGGCCAGGCTGGCCGGCTCGGGGACCGATTCGGCGGTCAGGAAACCACGAATCTCGCCGCCCGGGTGGAGGGTGGTATGGATGTTGAAGTAGGCCTGGCCGGCGGCCAGCCCCTGGGCCAGGGTCAGCTCGGCGCCGGAAATCGTGTCCACAATGAAGGCGGGGTTGTAGCTGGAGGCCAGGGTCAGGTCGAGCACGGCATTGTAGCTGCCGGCGGTGACCCCCAGCGGGAATCCCACGAAGGAGGGGGTGGTGGTGGCCACGCCCACATTGCCGGGGGGCGCGACGCAGCAGTGGATATGGGCGGCGGTGGTGTTGCCGCTCAGGCCCATGAAATCCGCCATCACCGACAGGGTGTGGGCCACGGGGTCGTAGGTGACCGTCGCTGTGCCGCTGCCCGGCGAGGCGACGAAGGGGTTCTCGGAAGCGCCGTTCAGGCTGGCGGTATAGACAATGGGCATGGCCCGCGCCGCGCCCGCCCAGGCCAAGGTCAGTGCCAATAGAAACAGCAGTCGCGTCGCCATACATCCTCCTGTCCGCAAGTCCCATCCATCCGCCGGTTGGCGGGCGGAACACTCAAGCGAGCGCCGTGCCAGGGTGAGTAACCCCATGATTCATTGAGGATCAAGAGGGGGGCTGGGGTGTGGAAGGGGGGGTGATGTAAAGGCCGCCGACAGATGGCGGCGGCGTCCGCCTGCTCTCCGTCCGGTTGGCCTCAGCGCGGCGTCTGCAACTGCCCCTGGGGCACGGCGGGGGGTGGCAGACCGCCGGGGGTACCTTCCACGTCCCGCACGCGGATCACGAAATATTCGGTCTCGGCGAAGCAGCTGCTGGGGATGAACTTGTGCTGCTCGTAATGCAGCACCACCCGCCGGCCGGAGAGCTGGTTTATCCGGTCGGCCACGGCGTCGTCGGGCACGCTGAATTCGAACTTCTCCGGGATGGCGCCGGGCATGGTGACCATGGCGATCTCGCCCTCCCAGGTCTTACACAGCCAGCCCTTCCTGGACAGCTTCTGCACGTAGCCGGTGCGTTCGCCCTCGGAGTAGGTCCAGTGCAGGGTCAGCCAGGTCCAGCCGGCGGCCAGCAGGATCAAGATCGCCAAGGCGCCCAGCAGATAGCGCGGGAATTTGGATGGCATGCGTGTACTCCCCTCGGTTCGGGGCGCAGTGTATCCCAGCCGCGGGCGGGATGGAGGGGGGCCGGGACCGCATCCGTCGCGGCGAGGCGGCGGTGCCCTCCGCCCGGCCTCAGGCCGGCCATCCTCGCCGCCAGGGCCGCCTCGGCGTGGTGGGGGTGCCGCCGTTGTTGGTGACGAAGGCGGGGTTGAAGCTGCTGGCCAGGGTCAGGTTGAACAGCGGGTTGTAGCTGCAGGAGGTGACGCCTAACGGGAATCCGGGGAAGTTGGTAACGCCCTGATTCATGGAGGTCTTTCAGGACCCCCTGAGATGGGGATGGGGGCGGATGTAAAGGCCGCCGACTGGGGTGGGGGCAAGCGGGCCCGGGTTGCGTCGGGATGACCGATGGGGCAGCAAGACAGGGGGGTGTGGGCGCGAGCTTCTGCTCGCGACCCAACGCGGGCATCGCGAGCCGGAGCCTGCTCCTATGGAGGTCGTCAGGTATCGGGTTGTCCGCCGGTGCCTCAGGCCCGGGACGGCGCGGGCGCGATGGGCAGCCAGCCCCGCCGGGCCAGCAGGCCCCGGCCGGTGAAGGGGACTTGCGGCCCAGGGCCAGCACGTCCGAGGGGTCCGATGCCAGTTCCGCCAGGTGACGGGGGACGATCACCAGATCGGGGGCCTGTGCCCGGACGAAGGGCCGGAAGCCCTGTGCGGCGGGGCCGTAGCGGGCATGGCAGGCGTCCTGCCCGATGCCACGCCGGCACAGGGTGAAGCCGTCCAGGGCCGGGGAGGATCACGTCCAGCACGATGACGTCGTAATCGTGGGTCACCGCCATGTGCAGGCCGGTGACCCCGTCGCCGGCGGCATCGGTGCTGTGGCCCTTGGCCTCCAGGTAATCTCAGATGTTGGCGGCCAGGTCGGGGTTGTCCTCGATGACCAGGATGTGCATGGCGCGCTCGCGGCTACCGGCCGGGGCTGCGGCTGGCCGGACGGCGCCGCGCCCGCCCGGGGTGCCTCAAACCCCTCCCCGTGCCACCAGGACCGGGCATTGCGCCTGGCCGATGATGCGTTCGGAGATGCTGCCCAGGAACAGGCGAGACAGGCCGGTGCGGCCGTGGCTGCCTACCACGATCAGGTCGGCGCCGGTGTTCCGGGCGGCCTCGATCACCACTTCGTCCGGCCGGCCTTCGGGGACCAAACCGTCGCTGTTGACGCCGGCGGCCACCAGGGCGGTGACGGCCTGGTCCACGCTAAGGCGCGCCTCCTGCTTGCGCTGGGCGCTGTGACTGGCGGTGGTGGCGGACAGGACGGTCACCGGCATGTGGCACTGGCGGGCCACGTCCGTGGCAAGACGGGTGGCCTCCTCGCTGGCCGGGGAGCCATCCGTGGCCAGCAGGATGCGCTGTTGCCAGACCCGTGCCGTGCGGGGCACCACCAGCACGCTGCAGGGGGCGTGCCCCGCCACGTAGGCAGTGGCGTGGCCCACCATGAAGCGGGCCAGACCCCGCCGGCCGCGCCGCCCCAGGACCACCAGGTCGGCCTCGATCCCGCGGGCGGTGTTCACGATCTCGTGCTCGGGCTGCTCGCCATAGACCAGGTGGGTGGTGCAGGCCAGGCCGGCCGCCTTGGCGGCCTCAGCCACCGTGTCCAGGCGCGCCTGGATCTCGGCCTCCCGGCTCTCCCGCATCTGGTGGGTGCCGACGAACTCCAGGTCCTGGGTGCTGAGCATGATGCTCATGGCGTGGAATTCCGCCCGGCAGCGCTGGGCCAGCTCGATGGCCACTCGCTGGGCGCCGAGGGAATATTCGGAGCCGTCGGTGGCGAACAGGATGCGTTTGATCTCCTTCATGCCTCGCCTCCCGCCAGGAGCAACTGCTCGCGGCGGTGCGTGGCCATGCCCTTGATCAAGGCAACAATGATGGTAATGCCGCCGACGGCCAGGGCGATGACCAGGGTGGCGTCGCCCAGCAGTTTCAGGGTGGTGATGGTGGATTCTTGCATGGTCTCGATCAAGCCGAGTTGGGAAAGATAACCAGGCACGTAGAAGAAGCGCGAGAACAGCACGATGATCATGATCAGGCCCATGACGAATTTGACCACCGAGTCCTTAACATAGGTGGTGCCGATGGCGCCGATCTGGATGCCAAACAGCGAGCCGGCCAGGATGATCATCGCCAGGCGGATGTCCACTACGCCGTCAAGCGAGTAGAGCATGGTGCCGCCGGCACCCATCACGAAGGCGATCACCAGCTCGGTGGCCGAGGCCATCAGCGCCGGGGCGCCGAGCACGTAGATCATGGCCGGCACGCCGATGAAGCCGCCTACGGCGATGGTCGCCGCCAGCATGCCGGTGGCGAAGCCCAGGGGAACGATGAACAGGATGGAGACCTTCGCCTTCAGGGCGTTGAAATACATCATGGTGCCGGGGATGTGGACCGACTGCACCCACCGCGCCAGCTTGGGCACCTCGTGTGGGGCTTCCACGCCGCCTCCCGCTTGTTCCTGCTTGAACATGCGCATGGCGTCGCGGAACACGAAGCCGCCGACGATGGCCAGGACGACCACGAAGACCACGGAGACATAGAGACTGGTGCCGACTTCGCCGAACTCGTGCTTGATGTCGGTCATCACGTGCTTGCCGACCAGCACCCCCAGCTCGGCGAAGATGCCCATGATGACGCCCAGCTTCACATCCACCTGGCCGTATTTATGACGTTTCATGGCGCCGACCAGGGATTTAGGGAATTTGTGGCAGATGTTGGAGGCCACCGCGACGATGCCGGGCACGCCCAAGGTCATCATCGCCGGGGTGAGCACGAAGGCGCCGCCCGAGCCGATGAAGCCGGAGACCATGCCGCCGATGAAGCCGACCACGAACAAGGCCAGGGCGGTGTAGACGTTGATGTCGATGAACAGATTTTCCACTTGCGGTGCTCCTAGGCTTGGGTTTTCTTCACGGACTTGGTGACGGTCTTGGTTTTTGCGGCGCGCAGGCCGAGGCTTTCCCAGAAGTGGCCGGTGAAATGGCCGTGGAAATAGGAAAACACGAAGGCCACCACCACCGGCACCAGGAAGAAGATTTTCTCGTCTTGGCGGGTGCGCTCCGCCCATTCCACGAAGTGGTCGGAATACTGGAACAGCAGGAAATAGAGGACCGCGCTGGCGATGCCGAAGGAAATGGTCGGCAGCAGCGAGGGCTTGCTGGGGTGGGACATGGGAAGAACTCCGGTTGATGAAGGGGAAAGGTCAGGCGGTGGCCGCCAACGGCGGGGCTTCATAGGTTGTCGGGACAAGGGTGCCGGGGTGGTCACCGGCGACCACCACCATGGGCACGCCCGGGTTGCCGGTGCGAAGCGCCAGGCTGTTGGCGGCCTGGTCATCTCCGTCAAGTACCAGGAAAACGACCTGGGCGTGGCTGCCCAGGAACTCGCGCAACGCCGTTTCCGGACGGCCGTGCAAGGCGTGGAAGCGGGCCGGTTGTCGGCCCAGACGGGTGCGCAGGGCGGTGATGTCGGTGCCCTCGGCGTGGACGATGGTCAACGCGGCATCCAGCCGCCGGCAGGCGGACAGGGTGTAGCCCAGGGCGGCCTTGGAAAGCCAGGCGCCGGCCCAGAGGGCGACCTGGCGGCGAGGGCTGTCCGGTGCGTCGCCGCGGTCGTCGAGATAGCGGTCCTTCTGCGTCCGGGTCAGCATTTCCCCGGCGTCTGCCGCCGCCAGGGCGGCCAGGGCCTGTTTAAGTTGCTGGCTGAGCTTTTTCATCACACTTTCCGGTAAAGAGGGTGTGTCCCCTGTCGCAGGAGTCGTGCCAGCTCGCTATTTCTTGTAACTCTTTGAAATAATTTGGCATTTGTTTCACGTTGCGCTAGCGTATCTGTTGCAATGTGTAACGCCGTGGTCTGTCAAACCCGCCGGGGTGCGTATTGCGGGGACGGCGGGGCAGGTGTTAAAACGCGCAACATAGGTGTTGCAAAGAGAAACGCATGCGAAGTATTCGCGGGAAGATCGGCCTGGCCTACGGCGCCCTGGCCCTGTTGGGCCTGGTGTTCATGGCCATCGTCTATGCCGACCTGCGCTATCTGGAAAGGCGCATCGGCGAAGGGGTGGCGGTGTCCGACTTCCGCGAGCGCACTCTGGAGATGCGACGCCACGAGAAAAACTTTTTCCTCTACCGTGATCCGGCCGACCGTTTCGCCGCCCTTGAACTGGCGGACGGCATCGCCTCCGACCTGTCGGCCCGGCGCGAGTTGTTTCTCGAACTGTTGGCAGCAGGCGAATTGGACGGATTGGTCAATGCCCTGGGCGAATATCGCGCCTTGTTCGATGCCACGGACGCCCTGGATGCCGGCAAGGAACAGGCCCTGCGGGCGTTCGGCCACGCCATCTCGGATGCCGCCGAAAACCTGAGCCGTCGAGAACGGGCCGCGCTGGTCCAATCGGTACGCGGCTCCACCCGGGCGATGATCCTGTTCGCCCTGGCCGTGGTGGTGCTGGGCCTGCTGGCCGGGCAGCTCATCGCCCGCATGGTGGCCCGCCCGCTGCGTCAGTTGGAGGACGAACTCCTGCCGCTGGCCGAGGGCCACTTCAGCCAGTTCACCGCGCCCTCCCGGGACCGCGAATTCGTCTCCCTGACCCAGGCCCTAAACCGCATGCTTACGGAGTTGGACGTCCGCCGCCGCCAGGTGCTGCACGCCGACAAGCTGTCGTCGATGGGCGTGCTGGCCTCCGGGGTGGCACACGAGCTGAACAACCCGTTAGGCAACATCTCCTCCGCCGCTCAGATATTGGCGGAGGAAATCGGAGAGGAGGACACGCGGCGGACCTGGGTGGAGCAGATCGACACCGAGGCGGAACGCGGCCGGCGCATCGTCCGCACGCTGCTTGACTACGCCAGGCAGCGCGATTTCCTTCCCGAACGGGTGGCCCTGGAAGAGGTGCTGGACAAGAGCTTCATCCTGCTCGGCAAACGGCGGCTGGCCGCCGACCGGCTGCATATCGAAATGCAGTCCGATCTGGCAGTGTGGGTGGACGAACAGCGCATGCAGCAGGTGTTCATCAACCTGATCCGCAACGCCCTGGACGCGGGCGCCGGCCAGTTGCGTATCGCCGCCCGTCGGGCAATTTGGCGAGAATCCCGGCCGGGCGCCGGGGCCAACCTGGCGGGCGCGGTGCTGGAGATGCAAGACGACCGCCGGCTCACCGTCATACACGTCATCGACGACGGCCCTGGCATCCCGCCCAACGTGCTGCCGCACGTCTTCGATCCCTTCTTCACCACCCGTGGCACGGGTCATGGCGAGAGCCACGGCGTCGGGTTGGGGCTCTACGTGGTCGAGGAAATCGTCGCAGAGCATGGCGGCTGCGTGGCCGCCGAGAACCTGGCCGAAGGGGGCGCGCGCTTCACCCTTTGGCTGCCTTGCCGGATCCAGGAGGAAGACCATGAATGAAACCGCGCCGCCGTCGCTGCTGATCATCGACGACGAGGCGGCAGCCCTGAAGAGTCTGGCGCACATCTTCCGCAAGGAGGGCTACGAGGTGACCGCCCGACAAAGCGGTTTGGCCGGTCTGAAGGCCCTGGAGATGAGGGCCTTCGACGTGGTGCTCACCGATCTGATGATGGACAGGGTGGATGGCATGGCCATCCTGCGCCGCGTGCGCGAACTGCATCCGGACAGCGAAACAGTGGTGATCACCGGCCACGCCACGCTGAAGTCAGCGGTGGCGGCGATGAAGGAAGGAGCCTTCCACTACGTCGCCAAGCCCTACCGCCTGGACGAAGTCCGCCAGGTGGTGAAGAGCGCCCTCGATATGGTCCGACTGAAACAGGAAAACCGCGCCCTGAAACGGCGCATCGAAGGCTACCAGGGCAGCGTCAACATCATCACCCAGGACCTGGCCATGCAACGCCTGCTGGAAGTGGCGCGGCAGGTGGCGGCCACCGATTGCAACGTGCTGATCACAGGCGAATCCGGTACCGGCAAGGAACTGATGGCCCGCTACGTGCACCTGCACGGCAAGCGCGCGGCGGGTCCGTTCGTGGCGGTGAACTGCGGCGCCCTGCAGGAGGAACTGCTGGCCAACGAATTGTTCGGCCACGACAAGGGTGCCTTCACCGGCGCCGACCGGGAAAAGCAGGGCCTCATCGAAGTGGCCGACGGTGGCACGCTGTTCCTGGACGAGGTGACGGAGATGTCTCCCACCATGCAGGTCAAGTTGCTGCGCGTGATCCAGGAAAGGGAGTTCCTGCGCGTCGGCGGCACCAAGCCGATTCCGGTGGACGTGCGCATCGTCGCCGCCACCAACCGCGATTTGCAGGAAGCGGTGAATGCCGGACGCTTCCGCTCCGATTTCTACTTCCGCCTCAACGTGGTCAATCTGGTCCTGCCGCCGCTGCGCGAGCGGCGCGACGACATCCCCTTGCTGGCGTACTACTTCCTGAAAAAGCACGCCCTGGCTATGGCCAAGCCAGTGGCCGACATCGACCCCAAGGCCCTGTGTCTGCTGAGCGACTATGACTTTCCGGGCAACGTGCGCGAGCTGTCGAACATGATCGAACGTGGCGTCGCCCTGGCTGTCGGCCCGACGCTGGAGACGGCACAACTACCAGACGTCACCCGCGCCGCCCAGGTCAGGGTGTTGCCGAAAGCCGGCGAGGCCTTTCCGACCCTGGAGGATCAGGAAGAGGTGCTGATCCGCCGCGCCCTGGAACACACCCGCGGCAACCGCAGCCAGGCCGCGGACATGCTGGGCATCGACCGGGTTTCGTTGTGGCGGAAGATCAAGAAGTACGGATTGGCGTGAGGGGTATGCGTACGACGGTACTTTAGAAAACGCTGATTAGCCTGTTACAATTTGCAGCGTTTTGCGAGCGTTTCAGTGTGAAACCTCGATATTCGGAGTGCATTGGCCGGCCAATTCCGGCCTTTTTTCCGCCGTTTTGCCACGCTCTTTGCTGATGACGCCATGAATTCGATAGCCCGCTACCTGCCCTTCCTGCGTTGGTTTCCCCTCAAGGAGGGCGCCCTCAAGGCGGACTTCGTGGCCGGCATCACCGTCGCCCTGGTGCTCATCCCGCAATCCATGGCCTACGCGCAGCTGGCCGGCATGCCAGCCTACTACGGACTGTACGCCGGCTTCCTGCCGGTGGCCGTGGCCGCCCTGTTCGGTTCGTCGAACTTCCTGGGCACCGGCCCGGTCGCGGTGGTGTCGCTACTGACCGCGTCTTCGCTGGCGGTGCTGGCGGCGCCGGGTTCGCCGGATTTCGTCGCTTTGGCAATCCTGCTGGCCTTCCTGGTCGGTGTGGTGCAGTTGGCGCTGGGCCTGTTCAAGCTGGGGGTGGTGGTCAACTTCCTGTCGCATCCGGTGATCGTGGGCTTCACCAATGCGGCGGCCATCATCATCGGCCTGTCGCAGGTGTCAAAGTTGTTCGGCGTGCCCATGGGGCGTAGCGAGAGCTTCTTGGTGGACATATGGGGTGTCGCCAAGCAGTTGGGCGATACACACCTACCCACCTTGTTGATGGGCGTGCTGGCCATCGCCTTGATGTGGGGGGTGAAGAAGTATCGGCCGAAATGGCCGGGGGTGCTCATCGCCGTGGTGGTGACGACCGTGCTGTCCTGGGCCATCGGCTTCGAGCGCAATGTCAGCGCCCGCGTCGATCAGGTGGCCGACGCGCATCTGAAGGCGATGGTCGTGGAGGTGGTCGAGGGGACGCGCAAGCAGGTGGATCTGGGCAAGGAGAGGCTGGCCCGCGTCGCCGATCTGAAGGCGGCCGAGAAGGGCGCGGGACACGGCAGCACCCAGGTGGCATCACTGGAGTATGCGGCGGATCTGGCGGAGATCGCCGCCACCCAGGCGGAAGAAGAGGTCGCCAAGATCAAGAAGGCCTTGCGCGGTGTTCCGGTGACCCGGAGCGTGGACGAGCAGGGCGGGACGCTGGCGGTCTATCCGATAGACAACGTGCCCGCCGGCGTCGAGACCGACGGCCATGCCTATCGCATTCGCAAAGTCGAGGATGGCAAGTTCAAACTGGTGGGAGGCGGCGACGTGGTCGGTACCATTCCGGAAGGTTTGCCCTCGGTGAGCATGCCCGACCTGGGCATCGACCGGATCATGTCCCTGCTGTCGGTGGCTATCGTCATCTCCCTGGTAGGCTTCATGGAGGCCATCTCCATCGCCAAGGCCCTGGCGGCCAAGGCCAAGCAGAAGGTGGACCCGAACCAGGAACTGGTGGGCCAGGGGTTGGCCAACATCGTCGGCGGCTTCACCCAGGCTTTCCCGGTGTCAGGTTCGTTCTCGCGTTCGGCGGTGAATTTCAACGCCGGGGCGGTTTCGGGTATGTCGTCGGTGATCACCGCCGCCTTCGTGCTGCTCACCCTGCTGTTCCTAACCCCGTTGCTCTACCACCTGCCCCAGGCGGTGTTGGCGGCGATCATCATCATGGCGGTCATCGGCCTGGTGAACTTCGAGGCGGTCAAGCACGCCTGGCACGCCAGCCGGCACGACGGCGTCGCCGCCGGCATCACCTTCGTCGCCACCCTGTTGTACGCGCCGCATCTGGACCACGGCATCCTGGTCGGCGCCGGCTTGGCGATCCTGCTCTACCTGTACCGTACCATGCGCCCGCGGGTGGCCATCCTGGGCCGTTTCCCCGACGGCACGCTGCGCGACATCAAGGTCCACCCCGACCTGCCCACCAGCGAGCACGTGGTGGCGATGCGTTTCGACGGATCGCTGTACTTCGCCAACATCGCCTTCTTCGAGGACGCGGTGCTGGAGGCGGTGGCCGACCATCCCAAGGCCAAGTACGTGCTGATCGTCGGCGACGCGGTGAACCAGTTGGATGCCTCCGGAGAGGAGGTGGTGCACCACCTGGTCTCCCGCCTGCGCGAGGGCGGCGTGGAGATCGTCTTCTCCGGCCTGAAGAAACAGGTGTTGGACGTGATGCGCCACACCGGCCTGTTCGAACTGGTCGGCCAGCGCAACATCTTCGCCACCGAGGACCAGGCCCTGACCGCCATTTACGAGCGCTTGGCGGATGTGGCCCAGGACGACCTGTTCTGCCCGGTGCGGCCGGCGCCCGCCGCCGCCTGATAAGCTGTCGCGAATCGCCGGCCGCGTGAGTGGCCGGCGAGCCGCCCCAGAGGACAGACAATTGCGGTAAAGATAAGACTCGCTCACCCGGAACCGACCTTGCTGCGCATCCTCCTGCTTCTGCCCCTGGCCAGCGCCCTGTTGCTGGCCGTGCTGCCCACCGGCAGCGTGCGCGCCCTGCGCGCGGTGGCCGGCATCGCGGCCTCGGCCACCCTGGGTTACGCCATCTGGCTGCTGAGCGGTTTCGAGATCGGTGACCCGAACATCCAGTTCCCGGAAACGCATGCCTGGAACCCGCGCCTGGGCAGCGCCTTCACCCTGGGCGTGGATGGTTTCTCCATGCCCATGGTGCTGTTGGCGGCCTTGCTGACGGTGGTGGCCATCCTCGCCTCGGGCAATATCAGGAAACGCGCACGCGGCTACTACGTGCTGCTCCTGCTTCTGGAGACCGCCATTCTGGGTGTGTTCACCGCCCGCGACTGGTCGCTGTTCTACGTGTTCTGGGAACTGACCCTGATCCCGCTGTTCTTCCTCATCGACCGCTACGGCGGCGCCAACCGGAGCAAGGCGGCGCTGAACTTCGTGCTCTACACCATGGGCGGCTCGGTGTTCATGCTGGTCGCCCTGCTGATGCTCTACGACGCCGCGCCGGGGCACAGCTTCGCCATGGCCGACCTGGCGGCGGGCGCGGTCCGGCTGCCGGAAGAGACGCAGATATGGCTGTTCCTGGGGCTGCTGATCGGCTTCGGCGTGAAGATGCCCATCTTCCCCCTGCACGGCTGGCTGCCCCTGGCCCACGTGGAGGCGCCCAGCCCGGTGTCCATCCTGCTCTCCGGCATCCTGCTGAAGATGGGCAGCTACGGCCTGATCCGCGCCGCCGAGACGCTGCCGGCGGCAGTGCTGGCGCTGCAAGGCTGGCTGGCGGTGATCGCCCTGTTCAGCCTGATCTACGGCGGGTTGCTGGCCTGGAAGCAGCGCGATCTGAAGGCCATGGTGGCCTATTCTTCGGTGTCGCACATGGGGGTGGTGCTGTTGGGCATCGCCGCGCTCAACACCGCCGGGCTGACCGGCGCGGTGATGCAGATGGTGGCCCACGGCCTGGTGGCGGGGGCGCTGTTCCTGCTCATCGGCCTGCTCTACGAGCGCACTCACACCCGCGACATCGCCGACTATTCCTCCCTGGTGCGGGTGATGCCGCGTTTCGCCTTCTTTACCGTGCTGGCCTTCATCGCCGCCGTGGGCCTGCCCGGCACCGCCGGCTTCGTCGCCGAACTGCACGCCCTGATCGGCGGCTTCGCCCGCTGGGGTGGCTGGGTGGTGGTGCTGTCGCTGGGGGTGCTGGTTTCGGCGGCTTACGCGGTGCGCACCGTCGGCCGGCTGTTCACCGGCCCGGTGCGGGCTGGCATGCACGACATCCCGGACCTGTCGCGCACCGAGTTCGCCGCCGCCGCGGTACTGTCCGCGGGCATCGTGGTGTTGGGGATATTTCCCGCGCCTGCCCTGGCCCTGATCTCCGCCTCGGTGGGCCAGTTGGCGCGGGTGTTCGGGGCGTGACATGAGCCACTCCGGGCACACCGACACCCCCCTGGACGCCAAGGCGCGCCTGCGCCAACAGGTGCACCACCTGGAGCACGTGCTGCCCGGCCAGGCGCCCATCAAGGATTTCGTCCACCACAATACCCTGCACGGCTACCAGCACCTGCCCTTTTCCCAGGCGGTGGCGGAGGCGAGGCGGCTGACCGGTGCCAGGGGCTACCTGCCGGCGGAGCGATTCCGGGAATTCTTCGCCGCCGGCCGCATCAACCTCGACGATCTGGAAGCCTCCCTGAACGCGCGTCCGGAACTCGACCCGGACGCGGCGGTGGCCCGCGCCGCCGACGGCCCGGTAAGCCGCCGCCAGGTGTTGCTCACCGCCCTGCTGCATCCCTTCAAGCGCCTCTCCCGCGGCCAGCTCAAGTGGCAGGTGGAGGAGATGGGTGCCCTGACTCGCTTCCAGGACGACGTGCCGGAAGCCGCGCGCAAGGCCGTGCTGACGGCAAGCGGCGCCCCCCCCGCCCCGGCCATCCCCCGCGAGTTGGGGAGGGAGCAGGCCGCCATCGCCGACCTGTGGGCCGCTTGCCTGGAGGTGCTGGGCCTGGAACACGCCGCGCGGCATCCCGAGGAATTGCTCGATCCGTCGCCGGAGCAGGCCGAGGCCCTCGCCGAGCGCATCGCCGCCGACAGCGGCCTGTCCATCGCCGCGGTGCGCGAGGAAGGCCTGGCCAGCCGCTACCTGGCCAAGGAGGCGCATGACCTGCTGGACCAGCTGCTGGCCCGCGTGGGCGGCGAATGGACCCTGCGCGGATTGCTGCTGGCGCTCACCGGCGAGGATGTCCTAGATACCCTGCGGCCGCAGCTGATCCGCCACTTCGGCGCGCATCTGGACCAGGGCCTGGCCGCCTGGCACAGCCCCGCGCGGGCGGAGGGCTTCTATGCCGCCTGGCGGCGGATGGCGGACCGCGATCCGGTCTGGCTGCTGGACGACCTGGCGGAGTGGGAGCAGCTCGTGGAGCGGCTGCCCGACGACCCCCTGGATACCCTGTTGCTGGAACTGCGCCTCACCGGCCTGCCCGAGGACCGCTGGCCGGGCTATCTGGAACGCCTGGCCCTGCAACTGCCGGGCTGGTCGGGTATGGCTCTGTGGCGCTCCGGCCACCCCGGCTATACGGGGCTGACGACCCCGGTGGACATGCTCGACTACCTGGCGGTGTATCTGGTCCTGGAGCGGGTGCACGCCCAGCGCCTGTGCCGCCGCCACTGGCGCATCGAGGCCAGCCTGGACGGCCTGAAATGGCATTTCCACCATCAGCCCGCCGAGCTGCTGGTGCGCCACGCCCTGTACGACGGGCGGCTGCCCGAATACCTGGTGGACTTCGCCGAGCGGCTGGCGCGGGACAACCTGCACCATCCGGGCAGCGTGCGCGACGAGGACTGGCAGCAGGTGGCGCAGCTGATCTGGAGCTGGCGTCAGACGCCCGCGGCGGATCGGCAGGGCAGGGTGAGCGTGGCCGGCGACGGCTGGCGGCTGTTCCGCCTGGCCCAGCATCTGGGGATCGCCGGTCCGGACATGCGCGCCCAGGGCCGCGCCGGTGCCGACGCGCTGCTCGCCGTTTTGACCGAACTGGATGAGGACGCCGGCGGACAGATCTGGCTGGAGGCCTACGAGCGCCATTACCGGGAAGGCATCTTCGCGGCGTTGGCGGCGAACCACGGACGCTGGCGGCAACAGCCGGAACCCGAGGCGCAGCTGGTGTTCTGCATGGACGATCGGGAGGAGGGCATCCGCCGCCACCTGGAGGAACTCAACCCATACATCGAGACCCTGGGGGCCGCGGCCCACTTCAACGTGCCGCACAATTGGCGCGGCCTGGACGACACCGGGGTGACGGCCCTGGCGCCGGTGATCCCGGCGCCGGTGATCCCCGCCCACGAGGTATGCGAGACCCACCGGCCCGAATTCGCCGCCCTGCACACCGAGCACGACCAGCGCCACGCCAAGCGCGCCCGCTGGCGGGAGACCCTGTCGCAGGGCAGCCGGCTGGGCCTGATCCGGCCCGCACTGCTGGCTGCGGCCGCCGCGCCCGCCAGTCTGGCCCTGCTGGCCGGGAAGGTGCTGGCCCCCGGCCGCGCCGGCGCCTATGTGGAAGGGTTGGCGGAGGCCTACGACCGGCCGGTGCCCAGCCGCATCACCTTCACCGCGCCCAACGACAGCCCGGCCGCCACCCCGGAGGCGCCGCGCCTGGGTTTCACCGACGTGGAACAGGCCGACCGGGTGCAGGCGCTGCTGACCAACATCGGCTTGCTGGGCGGATTCGCGCCGCTGGTGGTGATCGCCGGGCACGGCTCCCGCAACCAGAATAACCCCCATGCCTCAGCCTACAACTGCGGCGCCTGCTCCGGCCGCTTCTCCGGCCCCAACGCCCGCCTGGTGAGCGCCATGGCCAACCGGCCCGAGGTGCGGGCGATCCTGGCAGGGCGCGGCATCGCCATCCCCGACAGCACCTGGTTCGTCGGTGCCGAGCACGACACCTGCGACGACCGTATGCTCTGGTACGACCTGGACCTGGTGCCGGGCCGGCTGACGCCGCTGATGGACAAGATCCAGGCGCAACTGGAAGAGGCGGGCAGGGCGCATGCCAAGGAGCGCTGCCGGCGGCTGGCCTCGGCGCCGCTGGATATCACCGCCGACGACGCCTGGCGGCACGTCTCCGGGCGGCGCTACGACTTCTCCCAGGCCCGCCCCGAGCTGGGCCACGCCACCAACGCCTGCGCCTTCATCGGCCGCCGGCAGTTGTCGCGCGGCGCCTTCTTCGACCGGCGCGCCTTCCTGATCTCCTACGACCCCACCCTCGACCCCGATGGCACCGTGCTGGAGCGGCATCTGCTGATCAACGGCGCGGTGGGGGCCGGCATCAGCCTGGAGTACTACTTCTCCACCGCCGACAACGAGGGCTACGGCAGCGGCAGCAAGGTGATGCACAACGTCACCGGCTACCTGGGGGTGATGGAGGGCGCTGGCTCCGACCTGCGTACCGGCCTGCCCCGGCAGATGATCGAGATCCACGAGGCCATGCGCCTGCTGGTGGTGATCGAGCACAGCCTGGGGGTGATCACCGCCATCTACCAGCGCCAGCTGCCGATACAGGAGCTGGTGGGCGGTGGCTGGGTGACCGTGGCCGCCAAGGATCCGGATTCCGCCGCCATCCACCTGTTCGACCCGGCCCGCGGCTGGGTGCTCTGGGAAGGCGGCGCGGCGGTGCCCACGGTGGACAAGTCGGAGGACTGGTTCGCCGGCCACCGGGAGCCCCTGGCGCCGGTATTGCTGGAGAAGCCGGTGAGGGTGGCGGGATGAGCATGGGCATTCCTTTTCCCTCCGCCAGGACCCAGGGACAGCCCGTAGGAGCGGACCTTGTCCGCGATCTCCACGCCTCGAATCGCGGACAAGGTCCGCTCCTACGGGGAGGGCGGCAGTGAACTGGCTGCTCGCCCTGGTCCCCCTGCTGCCCCTGCTGGCCGCCGCGGCCATCGCCGTGCACATCCTCTCCGGCCGCGCCCAGGGCGACGACGCCGAGCCGGTCACCGCCCGCCTGGCCACCGGCGCCACGGGCCTGTCCGTCCTGCTGCTGCTGATCGCCGACGGCCTGGCACTGGCCACCGGCACCCCCGGCCACCTGCACCTGGCAGACTGGTTCGCCAGCGGCAGCCTGCGCATTCCCATCTCCTTCAGCGCCGATGCCCTGGCCCTGTCGCTGGCCAGCCTGGCCTGCCTGCTGCTGTTCCTGACGCAGCGCTTCGCGGTCAACTACCTGCACCGGGAGGCGGGCTTCCACCGCTTCTTCCTGGGCCTGTCCCTGTTCGCGTCGGGCATGCTGCTGATTCTGCTGGCCGGCAACGCGGCCCTCGCCTTCGTGGGTTGGGAGCTGGCGGGCCTCAGCTCCTGGATGCTGATCGGCTACGCCCAGGACCGCCCGGTGGCCACCGGCAACGCCCTGCGCGCGTTCGTCATCAACCGCATCGGCGACGCCGGTTTCATCCTGGGCATCGGCCTGGCCTGGATCTGGCTGGGCAGCATGGAGTGGCCGGCGGTGGGCGAGGCCGGACGCCTGGACACCCTGAATGCCGCCCTGCTGGCCCTGGGCTTCGTCCTCGCCGCCCTGGCCAAGTCGGCCCAGGTGCCCTTCGCCCCCTGGATCGCCCGCGCCCTGGAGGGGCCTACCCCGTCCTCGGCCATCTTCTACGGCGCGGTGATGGTGCACGCCGGCGTCTATCTGCTGCTGCGCCTGGAACCCCTGCTGCTCCAGTCGCCGGCGGTACTGGTCCTGATCGCCCTGCTGGGCGGCCTGACCGCCGTCTATGGCTGGCTGGCCGGCTATGCCCAGACCGACGTGAAGTCCGGGCTGATGTTCGCCACCACCACCCAGGTGGGGCTGATGTTCCTGTGGATCGGTCTGGGCCTGTTCCCGCTCGCCGCCTGGCACCTGGCCCTGCACGCCATGTTCCGCGCCTGGCAGTTCCTGGCCTCGCCGTCCTACATGCACATGGTGCGCAATGCCGCGCCGCCGCCGCCGGCCTGGCTGGGCCGTTGCCCGGGCCTGTATCGGGCCGCCTTGCAGCGTTTCTGGCTGGAACCCCTGGCCGATTGGCTGCTGCTGCGACCCACCCGTTCCCTGGCGCGGGACGTGCGCGACCTGGACGACCGGGTGTTGTCGCGCCTGGTGGGCCTGCCCGACCAGGTCAAGGTGGCGGCGTTCAGCGAGCGCCGGGAGACGGAGGCCGACGTGATACGCGGCCACGGCCTGGCCGGCGGTGCCATGGCCTGGCTGGCCGGGCACTTGCACCGCTTCGAGGAACGACTCGTGCTGCAACCCGGCGGCGGCGTGTTCACCGTCTTCCTGAAGCGCCTGGGCGAGCTGCTGCGCGGCGTGGAAGGCCTGCTGGAGCGGCCGCGCTATCTGCTGCTGCTGATCATGGCGACTTTGGTGGTGATCCTGTGAACAGGGGCAAGGTACAAGGATCAAGACGCAAGGTTAATTGCGCCTTTCCTTGCCTCTTGTCCCTTGTGTCTTGAACCTGAAATGACCGAACTGTACTGGTACGACACCGCCGGCATTCCCCTCCTGGCCCTGCTCCAGCTGCTGCCCCTGCTGGGCGCGGCGCTGGTCTGGCGCTTGGCCGAGCGGCCCTGGGCGGGCGCCCTGGGGCGCGGCGTGGTGCTCGCCGAGCTAGGCTTCGCCTTGTTCCTGCTGCGCGTCCTGGACCAGGCCTCGCCGGCCTTGCAGCTAGCCGAGTTCGTCGATCTGCCCGGCGTCCTGGATTACCACGCGGCGGCCGACGGGCTGACGGTGCTGTTCGTGCTGCTGTCCGCCCTGCTGACCCTGCTGGTCAGCCTGTACAGCATGGTGCGCGGACTGCCCGACACCACCCGGCTGCTGGCCGTGGTGCTGGCGGTGGAGGGGGTGCTCATGTCCCTGCTGTGCACCGTCAATCTGCTCTGGTTCACCCTGGCCTCGGCGGTGGAGGTGGCGCTGATCGGCTATCTGCTGTGGCGCTGGGCCACGACCCCGGAGAAGGAGTTGGCCCTGGCCCGTTTCTACCAGTTCCAGGGCACCGGCCTGTTGCTGCTGCTGGCGGGGGCGCTGATCATCGGCTGGGCGCATGCCGACGCGACCCAGGGCATGTGGAGTTTCGACCTGCTCGACCTGTCGCGCGGCCAGGTGGCCGGCCCCCTGGCGACGGTGGTGTTTTTCCTGCTGTTCTACGGGCTGGCCATCCGCACACCCCTGTTTCCCATGCACGGCTGGCTACCCATCGTCGCCCACCACGGCAACGTGGCCGTCGCCCCGGCCTTCCTGTTGGGGGTGAAGGTGGGCATCTACGGCCTGGCGCGCTTCGTGTTCCCCATCGTGCCCGAGGCGGTGCAGGAGTGGCACCAGTTCGCGGCCGCCTTCGCCGCGGTGGGGGTGTTCTATGCCGCTTTCCTGGCCTTCGTGCAGACCAACCTGCGGCGCATGATGGCCTTCGCCGTGGTCAGCCACACCTCGCTGGTGGTGGTGGGCCTGTTCGCGTTGCATCCCCTGGGTTTCCAGGGCGCCATGCTGCTGGCGGTGAACTTCGGCCTGGCCACCACGGCCATGCTGTTCATGGTCGGCTTCGTCTATCGGCGCACCTGCACCACCAACCTGGCCCGCCTGGGCGGCCTGTTCGATCGCATCCCGTTCATCGGTATCGCCTTCCTGGTGGGGGGGTTCGCCATCGTCGGCATGCCCGGCACGCCGGGTTTCGACGCCGTGCACCTGCTGATGGAGGCGTCCATCGAGAAGTTCGGCGCCCTACCCACCGTGGCGGCGGCCCTGGGCAACGTGATGGCGGCGGGCTTCCTGCTCTATGCCTTCCAGCGCGCGTTCCTGGCCGCCCCGGCCGGTGGCCCCGTCATCGCCGTCGAGCGCGGCCTGAACATGGAGCACCTGGTCGCCGGCTGCGTGCTGGCGGTGCTGCTGGTGACCGGTTTCTATTTGGAGCCCTGGCTCAAGCTGGTGGAAGTCCCCCTGACCGACCTGGCGGCCCGCTTCGGCCATATCGTCCATCCCTGACCCGCACGATATGTCCACACCCCTGCCTCTGCTCACCCTATTGTTCCTGACCCTGCCGGTGGGCGCCCTGCTGGCCTGGCTGCTGCCCCGTCCGGGGTGGGCGAAGCGGGTGGCCCTGGGCACCGCGCTGGTGGACCTGGTCCTGTGCGCCGCCATCCTGGCGGTGTTCGACCCCAGCCAGCCCGGCTTCCAGTTGGTGCAGCGGGGCGACTGGATGCCGGCCCTGAACATCCAGTACCTGGTGGGGCTGGACGGCATTTCAGTGCTGTTCCTGCCGGCCACGGTGCTGCTGTTCATCGGCGTCATCCTGGCCTCCTGGAACAGCGTCACCCCGATGCCGCGCCTGTACTACAGCCTGTTGCTGCTCATGGAGACCATGACCCTGGGCGTGTTCTGCGCCCTGGATACGGTGCTGTTCTTCCTGTTCTGGGAACTCTCCCTGGTGCCACTCTACTTCCTGGTCAGCCTGTGGGGTGTGGGTGCCAACCGGCGCTACGCGGCGGTGAAGTACACCCTGGTCATGCTGGCCGGCGGCGTGCCGCTGCTGTTCGGCTTCATCCTGCTCGCCTTCAATCATCTGGAGCTGGCCGGCAGCCTGGCCTTCGACCTGCCCACCCTGCTGGACACCCCTCTCCAGAGCGGGACCGAGCTGTGGGTGTTCCTGCTGCTGCTGCTGGGCTTCGCAGTGAAAGTGCCCGTGTTCCCCCTGCATACCTGGCTGCCGGTGGTGGCCATGGAGGGGCCGGTGGCGGTGGCGGCCCTGCTCACCGGCCTGAAACTGGGCGCCTACGGCCTGATCCGCTTCGCCGTGCCCCTGGCCCCCGAAGCCGCCCGCGACTTGCACTGGCTGCTGGCCGGCCTGGGCACCGTGGGCCTGCTGTACGGCGCCGTGGCCGCCCTGGCCCAGACCAACCTGCGCCGCATGCTGGCCTACGCCAGCCTCAGCCACGTGGGCCTGGTGCTGCTGGGTATCGCCTCCTTCAACACCCAGGGGGTGCAGGGCGCGGTGCTGCAACTGGTGAACTTCAGCATCGTGGCCGGCGGCATCTTCCTGCTCACCGGCTTCCTGCACCACCGCATCGGTTCCACCGACATCCTGCAACTGGGCGGGGCGGTGCGTTCCATGCCGCTGCTGGCGGGCTTCTTCCTGCTCTTCTCCCTGGCCGGCATGGGCATGCCCGGCACCAGCGGCTTCCCGGCGGAGCTGCTGCTGCTGCTGGCCACCCTGAAGACCCACACCGGCGCCGGCTTGGCCGCCCTGTTCGCCATGGTGGTGGGGGCCGCCTACACCCTGGGCCTGTACCGGCGCGCCTTCTTCGGTCCCGCCGTGAGCCCGGTGGTGGCCGACGCCGCCGACCTGCGCCCCCGCGAACTGGGGGTGGCCCTGGCCTTCGCCCTCATCGTCCTGGCCGTGGGGCTCTATCCCATGCCCCTGCTGGAGGCCATCCGGCCGGCTGCCGAGGCCTGGGTGGCCAGACTCCCCTGAGGTTGCCGCGATCGGGCCGGCTTCAACGGCCCGGGCCATGGCCTATCATTCCGGGCCATGTCGCCATCCCATCTCCCGTGCCAGGACCCTCGCGCCGCGCTCACTTGTCTGGACGAACTGCTGCGCCGCTGGGAGGGGCTGTGGCGGCCCGCGCCGTTTCACCAGACCCGTCCGGACTGGTGTGACCGGCTGCCGGCCCTGGCCGCCCAACTGCTGGCCCTGGACGAGGAGCAGACGGAGGCGCTGGCCGACGCTCCGGCGGCCTTGCTCGAACTGCTGATCTCCCATGTGCCCGAGTTGGCGGGCCTGGGCGAACTGACTCGCCTGCCGCGCCTGGAGGGGCAGGCCGGATTCGCTGACGGACGTTTGGCCTGGGGGGTGCCGGGACGCAAGTTGGCCCAGATCCAGGCCTTTGCCGCCGCCGTGGGCGAACCTCGTACGCCGCTGTTGGAGTGGTGCGCCGGCAAGGGCCACCTGGGCCGGCTGTTGGCTGGGCATTGGGCCGTGCCGGTGGCCAGCCTGGAGATCGACGTCCACCTGTGCGCGGACGGCGCGGCCCTGGCGCGGCGTGCCGGCGTGATCCAGTCGTTCCTGTCCGGCGATGCCCTGGACCCGGCCGCCGCCGCCTGCCTGACCGGCCGCCACGCCGTGGCCCTGCACGCCTGCGGCGACCTCCACCTGGCCCTGCTGCGCGGCGCGGTGGAACGGGGAGCGCCCGCCCTGGACCTGGCCCCCTGCTGCTACTACCGCACCGCCGCGCCCGAATACCGGCCCTTCAACCCCGAGGCTGGTCTGCGCCTGAACCGGGACGAGTTGCACCTGCCGGTGACCGAAACGGTCACAGCCGGCGCCCGCGAGCGCCGCCTGCGCGACCGGCACATGGCCTGGAAGCTGGGTTTTCTCGGTTTGCGGGAGACCTTGGCCGGGACGGCCGGCAAGGCCACCTTCAAGCCCGTGCCGGCGGCTTGGCTGGGGCTGGAGTTCTCGGACTTCATCCGACATCTGGCCAGGCGGGAGGGTTTGGCCCTGCCCGGGGGGCTGGACCTGGCCGAGTTCGAGGCGCGCGGCTGGCAGCGCCGCCACGAGGTGGCGCGGCTGGGCCTGGTGCGCTTGGCGTTCCGCCGCGCCTTGGAGGTCTGGCTGGCCCTGGACCGGGCCCTTTACCTGGAGCGCGCAGGCTATACGGTCACTCTGGGCGAGTTCTGCGACCGGGCGCTGACGCCGCGCAACCTGCTCATCTCCGCCCGGCGCTGAAGGCCCCGGCACGCCGCCGCCTCGGCGGCGGTATGTCCGCGTGGTAGGATGGCGGCCTTTGATTCGCCGGAAATTTTCGCCATGTTTGCCGCTGATCACACCCTCCAGAACACCGATCCCGAACTGTGGGCCGCCATCCAGCACGAGGCCGTCCGCCAGGAAGAACACATCGAACTGATCGCCTCCGAGAACTACACCAGCCCGGCGGTGATGCAGGCCCAGGGCTCGGTGCTGACCAACAAGTACGCCGAGGGCTACCCCGGCAAGCGCTACTACGGCGGCTGCGAGTATGTCGATATCGCCGAGCAGCTGGCCATCGACCGGGTGAAGGCCCTGTTCGGCGCCGAGGCCGCCAACGTCCAGGCCAATTCCGGCTCCCAGGCCAACCAGGCGGTGCTGATGGCCTTCTGCAAGCCGGGCGACACCATCATGGGCATGAGCCTGGCGGAAGGCGGTCACCTGACCCATGGCATGGCGCTGAACATGTCCGGCAAGTGGTTCAACGTGGTGGCCTACGGCCTCAACCAGCACGAAGAGATCGATTACGAGGCCATGGAGGCCAAGGCACGGGAGCACAAGCCGCGGCTGATCATCGCGGGCGCCTCTGCCTATGCCCTGCGCATCGACTTCGCCCGCTTCGCCAAGGTGGCGAAGGAGATCGGCGCCATCTTCATGGTGGACATGGCCCACTATGCCGGCCTGATCGCAGCCGGGGTCTATCCCAACCCGGTGCCCCACGCCGACGTGGTCACCTCCACTACCCACAAGACCCTGCGCGGCCCCCGCGGCGGCATCATCCTGATGAAGGCGGAGCACGAGAAGGCCATCAACTCGGCCATCTTCCCGGGCCTGCAGGGCGGACCGTTGATGCACGTAATCGCCGGTAAGGCGGTGGCCTTCAAGGAGGCGGCCGGCAAGGAATTCAAGCACTACCAGGAGCAGGTGGTGGCCAACGCGCGGGTGATGTGCAAGGTGTTGTCGGAGCGCGGCCTGCGCATCGTCTCCGGCCGCACCGAGAGCCACGTCTTCCTGGTGGACCTGCGCGCCAAGAACCTCACCGGCAAGGAGGCCGAGGCCGCCCTGGGCCGGGCGTTCATCACGGTGAACAAGAACGCCATCCCCAACGACCCGCAGAAGCCCATGGTGACCAGCGGCATCCGCATCGGCACCCCGGCCATGACCACGCGCGGTTTCAAGGAGATCCAGGCCGAGCGCCTGGCCCATCTGGTGGCCGATGTACTGGACGCCCCCAACGACGAGGCGGTGATCCAGCGGGTGAAGGCCGAAGTGGCCAAGCTCACCGCGGCGTTCCCGGTGTACGGGAAGTGAGGCGATAGGCGTGAGGCGTGAGGCGTGAGGCGAAAAGCTCTCCGCGTTCACGCCACCTCACACCTCACCCCTCACCCCTCACCCCTCACCCCTCACCCCTCACCCCTCACCCCTCACGCAATGAAATGCCCCTACTGCGGCCACGCTGATAACCAAGTCGTCGAGACCCGCGAGGCGGAGGACGGCCTGTCCATCCGCCGGCGCCGCCGTTGCGTGGCCTGCGACAAGCGCTTCACCACCTACGAGACTGCCGAGGTGCGCCTGCCGGCGGTGGTCAAACAGGGCGGCGAGCGCCAGGAATTCTCCCGCGACAAGCTGCGCGCCGGTTTCCGCAAGGCCCTGCACAAGCGCCCCGTGCCCACCGAGATGGTGGATGAGGCCATCGACCGGGTGGTGCAGAAGCTGCTGGCCTTGGGCGAGCGGGAGGTGACCTCGCGCATGGTGGGCGAACTCGTCATGAACGAGCTCAAGCGTCTGGACAAGGTGGCCTACATCCGCTTCGCCTCGGTCTATCGCGCCTTCAAGGATGTCGATGACTTCCGCGATGCCATCCGCGACGCGGAGAAGCCCTGATGCCTTTCTCCCCTCACCCTTAGGGGTTAAGGCGGGGTTTCAGAAGGCAAGCCTTGCGCCGCCGAAGCCGGATCGGGGCGCGACCCGATCCGTAGGGCGCGGAGCGGGGGGGCCGGAACGCGCTCTCCAGGAGAGGGTGGCGGCCTAGGGCATCCTTCACCCTCTCGCTGTGACAACCGATCTTTTCCCGTGCACCCCTCACTGCCCCTGCCCTGGCTGATCCTGCTCGGCGCGCTGACCGCCGTCGGCCCCCTGTCCATCGATATGTACCTGCCGGCCTTCCCGGCCATGCTGGCAGATTTCCGCGCCGCGCCCGGCACCCTGGCCTATACCCTGGCGGCCTTCTTCATCGGCATGGCCGTGGGCCAGCTGGCCTATGGCCCGGTCAGCGACCGCTACGGCCGCCGCCTGCCCCTGATGGTGGGTCTGGCCCTCTATGCCCTGGCCTCCCTGGGCTGTGCCCTGAGCGCCTCGGTCCCGGCCCTGGTTGCCTGGCGCTTTCTCCAGGCCCTGGGCGGCGCGGCCGGGCTGGTGCTGACACGTGCCATCGTCCGCGACCGCTGCGCCACCCGCGAGGCGGCGCGCGCCTTCTCGCTGCTCATCCTGGTCATGGGACTGGCCCCCATCCTGGCCCCCCTGCTCGGCGGCTGGGTGGCCGCCGGCCTGGGCTGGCGCGCCATCTTCACCCTGCTCGCCGGCTATGGGCTGGTGGGCCTGATCATCGTCTGGCGCAGGCTGCCGGAGACGCACGACACCCGGCATGCCGCGCCCCTGCGCCCCGTGCGTGTGCTGACCGACTACCTGGACCTGCTGGCCAGCCCCTCCTTGCTGGGCTACACCCTGGTGGGCGGACTGGGCTTCGCCGGCATGTTCGCCTACATCGCCGGCGCGCCCTTCGTGCTGATCGAGCTCGCCGGCATCCCGGCCGAGCACTTCGGCTGGGTGTTCGGCCTCAACGCCCTGGGTTTCGTCGCGGCCAGCCAGATCAACGCCCGCCTGCTGCGCAGCCGCTCGCCCACCGCCATCCTCGCCTGGTCGGTCCGCCTGCCGGCCCTGACGGGCGTGTTGCTGGGCCTGTGCGCCCTGTCCGGCTGGATGCCGCTGCCGCTGTTGCTGGCCGGCCTGTTCGTCTATGTGTCCAGCCTGGGCTTCATCGGCCCCAATGCCGCCGCCGCCGCCCTGGCCACCCACGGTCAGCGGGCCGGTACCGCATCGGCCCTGATGGGCGCCTTGCAATTCGCACTGGCGACCCTCTTCGGTGCATTGGAGGGAGGACTCCACGACGGCACCGCCCGTCCCCTGGTCCTGTTGATGGCGGCCGGCGGGGTGGGAGCCTGGTTGGTGCGCCGTCACCTGGCGGCCTACCTGCACCGCCTGGGCCATCCCGAGCATTGAGCCGCCGCGCGCGGGACTGGGACTGCAACGCCCGCCCGTTCCGCGCTAAGCTGGGCGGAACAGGAGAACGTCCATGGAAACGAGACTGAGCGAGCTGGAGGCCAAGCTGAGCTTCGCCGAGGATCAGATCGAGGCCCTCAACCGGAGCGTCTGGCGCCTGCAGGAACAAATCGACGGGCTGCAGGAACAGTTGCGTCTGCTGTATCGCCAGATGCAGGCCGGCAGCCGGAGCGACGCCGCCGACGAGGCGGCGGACAGGCTGCGCGAGGAGATCCCGCCGCACTATTGAGCGCGCGGTTCAAGGCCCGCCGCGATGTCCGGCGGCCACCAAGAAAAACGGCCGGGTCAGTGACCCGGCCGTTCATCCATTCCGGAAAGGCGGCCCGAGCTGATCGGGCACCCCGAATCGCGGAATTACAGCGGCTTGATGGAGGCTGCCAGCTTGCCCTTGGGGCCGCTCTTCACCTCGAAGGACACGCGCTGCGCCTCTTTCAGGGATTTGAAACCGCTATCCTGGATTTCGGAGAAGTGGGCGAACAGATCATCGCCCCCTTCGTCGGGGGTAATAAAACCGAAGCCCTTAGCGTCGTTGAACCATTTCACTGTACCGGTTGCCATATACATTCCTATGCGAACTATAAATCCGGGCACGCGCCCGGTGTTGGGTGCGGCGGCATCAAGGACTGTAGTGGGTACTGAAGTGACGGTGCCGTTGCGGGCTGTGACTGCGGAACTGAAACTACACTGCTTGAATTGACTGCGCGGCCACCATACGCGCGATATTCCTGCTTGGCAACCACTATTTTTCGTTCGCCCGGTCGCCGAGACATATTCCTGGCCAGTCCGATGCGCGCCACGTAGAATGCGGGGGTCGAATTGGTGCTGGGTCATTTCCGCTCACCCGTCCGGGTGCGTCTTTCTGGTCATCCCCACTTGTAATTTGATGCCGTGTTACATATCGGACATGGCAACGGTATTTCCGGAGGGACGCCATGGCCACTGGCATCGTCAAATTTTTCAATCTCAGCAAGGGCTTCGGCTTCATACAGCCGGACGGCGGCGCCAAGGACGTGTTCGTGCATATCTCCGCGGTCCAGCGCGCCGGTCTCGCGTCGCTGGCCGAGAACCAGCGGGTGTCGTTCGAGATCGAGCAGGGGCGTGACGGGCGGCCCGCCGCCACCGATCTGAAGGTGCTCTGAGTCCGGCCGCGCCGGGCTTGCGCGCACCGCGCTTTCCACAGTCCCTACATTATTGTCCGGCCCCGCTGAGCGGCCCGGACGCCCATTACATCCCTAGGGAGTGATCCATGACCAAGGAAGAATTGGTTGAGCTCGAAGGCGTCATCAGCGAAGTGCTGCCGCAAACCCTGTTTCGCGTCACCCTGGAAAACGGCGCCGAGGTGATGGCCTATGCATCCGGCAAGATGCGCAAGCACCGCATCCGTATCCTGGCCGGCGACCGGGTGACCCTGGAAATGTCGCCCTACGATCTGACCAAGGGCCGCATCAACTTCCGCCACAAGGAAGCGAATGCCACGCCGCGCCCCTCCGCTCCGGGGCACGCACGGCGCAAATCCTAGGACCGCCATCGGGCCGGGACGGTCTTTACCCGGCCTCCC
This sequence comes from Thiobacillus sp. UBA3361, assembly GCA_002360535.1. Lineage (GTDB taxonomy): Bacteria > Pseudomonadota > Gammaproteobacteria > Burkholderiales > Thiobacillaceae > UBA3361. Next base: position 5,824 of record DEQR01000075.1, on the reverse strand, counting down.
CGGCGTAGGAAGATGGACGCATCCCATCCGCGATGCGTCACGAGGTTTCCATGTCCCAGGCAAACGACCGTCTCGACAAGCTCGTCCTCGAAGCCCGCCGCGAGGCGGAGAGGCGTGAGGCCGGCTACCGAGCGCGGGCGCTGAAATTATTCCCATGGGTGTGCGGACGTTGCGCGCGCACCTTCACCCACACCAATCTGCAACTCCTCGAAGTCCACCACAAGAACGGCAACCACGACGACAACCCGCCCGACGGCAGCAACTGGGAACTGCTCTGCACTTACTGCCACGAGCACGAGCATTCCAAGCTGAAGGACATGGGGGGCCGTTCGGGTGACGGGGATGCCACCGGCGCGGCGACCTCGAATCCCTTCGCCGACTTGAAGGCCATGCTGGAGGCGAAGAAAGGGCGCTGATCGCCGCGACGGCTAGCATTCGCTGGCAACCCCGGCGCCGTGCGCCTGTTGGTCGGCGTGGTAGCTGGAGCGCACCAGCGGCCCGCAGGCGGCGTGCCTGAAGCCCATCTCCCGCGCGGCGCGTTCGTATTCCCCGAAGGTCTCGGGGGGCACGTAGCGCTGTACCATCAGGTTGCCGGCGCGCGGCTGCAGGTACTGGCCGATGGTCAGCATATCGACGCCGTGGGCGCGCAGGTCGCGCATCACCGCCAGGATTTCCTCGTCGGTCTCCCCCAGGCCGACCATCAGGCCGGACTTGGTGGGCAGTTCCGGCAGCCTTTCCTTGACGGCGCGCAGCAATTCCAGGGAATGGGCGTAGTCGGCACCCGGCCGGGCCTGGCGGTAGAGCCTCGGTACGGTCTCCAGGTTATGGTTGAATACGTCCGGCGGGGCCTCGGCCAGTTGGTCGAGCGCCGCCTCCACCCGGCCCAGGAAGTCGGGGGTCAGGATCTCGATGCGGGTGGCCGGCGAGCGTTCGCGCACAGCGCGGATGCAGGCGGCGAAGTGCCCGGCGCCGCCGTCCCGCAGGTCGTCCCGGTCAACGCTGGTGATCACCACATAGGTGAGCCCCAGGGCGGCGATGCTCTCCGCCAGGTGGCGCGTCTCGTCGGCGTCGGGCGGCTCGGGCCGGCCGTGGGCCACGTCGCAGAACGGGCAGCGGCGGGTGCACAGGCCGCCCAGGATCATGAAGGTGGCGGTGCCCTTGCCGAAGCATTCGCCCAAGTTGGGGCAGGCGGCCTCCTCGCAGACGGTGTGCAGCTTCTGTTCGCGCAGGATGCGCTTCACCGCCTGGTAGTTCTCGCCGTGGCCGACGCGGATGCGGATCCATTCCGGCTTGCGCAACGGCTCGCCGGCCACGACCTTGACGGGGATGCGCGCGGTCTTGGCGGTGCCGCGCTGGCCAGATGGGGGGGGGGACATGAATGGACGGAGTAGGAATGACAGGTGCGATTGTACGATGCCCCGAAGCTCGGGTCGGCGGAACGTAGGCGCGGCATGCCCGGTCAGAGCCCGGTGGGATGTCCACGGGCGGCGGGCCGTGGTGAGGCGCGCCACGCGCCAGGGCAGACGATGCGTTTCCCTCGGACATTCCCATGCGTACACTGGTAACCGTGAGACGTCGCGCGGCCCGTGCGGGCACGTCCCGCGTCATGCCCGGCGCAGGCCGGGGAGCCGTGATTGGTTTGGAGAAAGCGAATGAAATCCCATATGCACTGTCTGGCCGCCGGCCTGACACTGGCCTTTGCCGCCACCGCCTGGGCGGTGGACGAGCGGACGTCCAACCAGGCCGAGCAGACCGCCCTGGCGGTGACCATCTACAATAGCGACCTGGCGCTGGTGAAAGACAGCCGCCGGGTGAAGCTGGTGAACGGAGAAAACCTGCTGGCCTGGCGCGATGTGTCGGCCCGCATCCAGCCCGAGACCGGCCTGCTCACCAGCCTGGACGGCAAGCCCCTGACCCTGCTGGAGCAGAACTTCGACTTCGACCTGCTCACCCCGCAGAAGCTGCTGGAGAAATACGTGGGCCAGGTGGTCCGGGTGATCAAGACCCTGCCCATGACCGGCACCGAGTCGGTGGAAGCCGCCACCGTCCTGGCCGCCAATGGAGGCGTGGTGCTGAAGTACATCGTGGACGGCAGGGTGGAAACCGGTCTGGCGCCCAACGCGCGCATCGCCTACGGTGTGGTACCTCCGAATCTGCGCGACCGGCCCACCCTGACCATGGACTTCGTGACGGACCAGGCCGGCGAGCGCGATCTGGAACTGAGCTACCTGAGTGGCGGCCTGTCCTGGAAGGCGGACTACGTGGCCGAACTGTCCGGTGATGACAAGACCCTGGACCTGAACGGCTGGGTGACGCTCACCAACCAGAGCGGCTCCGCCTACAACAATGCCCGCCTGCAACTGGTGGCCGGCGACGTGAACCGGGTGCGGCCGGAGATGAAGCGCATGGTCATGGCGCGCGCCGCGCCGGCGATGGCCGAAGCCGCCGCCGACATGAGCGAGGAGTCCCTGTTCGAGTACCACCTCTACACCCTGGGCCGGCCCACCAGCATCCAGGACCAGCAGACCAAGCAGGTGGCGCTGCTGTCGGCCCAGAAGGTGCCGGTGGCCAAGGAATACCAGCTGCGCGGCGCCGAGTACTACTACAGCGGCCAGTACGGCGACCTGGGCCGGAAGCTCAAGGCCGGTGTGTTCATGGAATTCGACAACAAGGCCGACGGCAGGGGCTCCGGCCTCGGCCTGCCGCTGCCCAAGGGCGTGGTGCGGGTCTATAAGAAGGATAGCGCCGGGCGTGCGCAATTCATCGGCGAGGACCGCATCGACCACACCGCCAAGGGTGAGCGGCTGCGTCTGAAGCTGGGCGATGCCTTCGACATCAGCGCCGACAAGAAGCAGACCGACTTCCAGAAGATCGCCGCTTTCGGGCGCGGCGGCGGGGTGATCGAGACCGCCTATCAGATCGAGATCCGCAACGCCAAGAAAGAAGACGTGGTGGTCAAGGTCATCGAACCGATGCCCGGCGACTGGCAGATGGTGGCGGAGAGCCTCCCGCACAGGAAGGACACCGCCCAGACCGCCGCATGGGATGTTCCCGTGCCCGCCGAAGGCAAGTCGGTACTTACCTGGCGGGCACGGATCCGCTACTGATCAAGCCCCCTCAACGGGTATCCGGGAGGTGTGCCGGATGCCCGTGCACCCGGCCGTAGGCCCGGCAGAACGGGCAGAACTTGGTTTCGGCGAACTTCACGAAATTGTGGATGACGCCCGACTGGGATTTGCGGGCGGTCACGCACACCGGGCAATACTCGCAAACCGTTGCAAGTGCCCGGTCCAGCTTGCTGATGGTGCGTGTCATGGTTCACCTCCTTCCGGGAAATGGGACGAGCGGATAGCCGTCGCACGCCCGGTCAATGCCCGACGATGTCGGCCTTCATGGGCACGATCAGGTTAAGCAGTTCGTTGCGTTCCCGCGCCGGCACATTGAAGCGGTCGAAGGTCTTCATCAGGTTTTCCGCGAAGCCCTGCCATTCGACCTCGGTCACGTTCTTGCCCGCGTGGGCGGTCTTCATGTCGCGTCCGGTGTACTTGCACGGCCCGCCCGTGGCTTCGCACAACTGGTTCGTCAGCATCAACTCGCATTTCGCGGCGTTCATCTTGGACAGGCGTGGATGGAGCCGCGGGTCGGCCATGCCGTTGGCCAGCAGGTCCTTCACCACGGCGTTGATGGCCTCCCTGCCGCCCAGCCGTTCATAGAGGTTGGGGCCCTGGCTGGCATACCAGGCGGCCATGTCCTCCATGTCCTTTTCGGCGAGGGGGATGACGAAGAACTGCATCATCGGGTGGAAGCGCCGGCCTTCCCGGTAGTCCTTCAGCGCCCGGACGAACTTAGCGGGTTCCATCCCCGCCAGCCGCGAACTCCCGCCGGTGATCAGGGGCAGATCGCGCTTGCCGTCTTCACCGTGGCAGGTCGCGCAATATGCCGCCTTCATCTTGCCCATCTGAATGTCGCCAGCGCCATGGGCGCTCAACGCGGTCATGCCCAGCAGTACCGCCAATGCGATCTTCACATACCCTTTCATGATGTTTTCCCCAAGAGTTTTAACCATGCCTTTGATATGGTCATAAGGCACTACTAATATAGACAGCGCCGGGCAGGGCAGGAGGGGTATCCCTGAATTATTTCAGGGGGAGAACAAGGACGGGAGGCGAGTCTCCGGCAAGGGCAGGGCGAGTGTGGCGCCGCCGACGGGTCAGCCGGCGGTGACGGCCTTCTTGAACAGGGCTTTGTGCACGTCGCCCAGGGAAAGCATGCCCAGCAGCTTGTCGCCGCTGGCCACCGGGATGCGCCGGAAGCGATGCCGGACCATGATCGAGGTGGCCTTGAGGATGGGCATGTCCGGGCTGACGGTGATCGCCTTGCGGGTCATCAGGTCGTTCACCGTCAGGCCCATCATGCCCTTGTACAAGTCCTCCATGGCCTCGAAATCGACCACGTTGAAGATGTTCATGGAGTCCTCCAGGCTGGGGAACAGGTGGTGCAGCACGTCCTTCTCGGCGACGAAGCCGACCAACGTGTTGTCGCCCTCGATGACCGGCATGCCGCTGATCCGGTACAAGCACATGTCCGCCACCACGGAGGCCATCGGGGTGTCGGGGGTCACGGTCTTCAGGTTGCGGGTCATGATCTCGCTGACGATCATTGCAGGGCTCCTCTTGCTGTGTTGGGTTTGTCCACGCCGCTCGGCGCGGGCAGGCGGTAGGCGATAGTAATTGTGCGCTGCATCGAGAGGCAATCCCCGTGTGGGTTCAATGGGTATCTGGCACCACCCCCAGCTGGGGCATCTCCGCCAGGCCTACTTCCTTGGCGTGTTCCACGAAGCCCTTGTTGCGCCAGAAGAAGGCGCCGGGCATGGTGGTGGGGATTACCAGCACGTAGAACAGGGCGCGGCCGATGATGGCGGCGGCCAGGGCGGTGACCAGCAGGGGCGCGAACAGGCCGGCGGAACCGGTCAGGGCCAGCAGCGCGGCCAGCACCAGGGACAGGCCCAGCAGGCCATTGCGCAGCAGGTAGGGCCAGCCGTAGCGGGTGGCCTGCTCGTAGTGCGAGGCGGCACCCTCGTTGTCCCGGGTGTTCAGGTCGTGGGCATGGGCCAGCAGGCCGATGCCCTCCAGGCCGAAGCCCAAGGCCATGAGCGCGCCCAGGCCGGCGGCCAGTTCGCCGGTCATTACGCCTTGCGCCGTGCCCAGCAGGCCCAGCAGCAGGCCGCCCAGGCCCAGGCCGGTGCCGATGAAGCTGGACCCGGTCTGCCAGTGGTCCCAGAAGGGCCGGGCCTTGATGCGGTAGAGCTTGTACATGTAGTAGCCGCCGAAGCCCAATCCGACCAGGCCCGCCCCCATGGCTGCCGGTTTCAGCAACTCGGCGAAGGGGAAGCCGGGGAACAGGGTGAAGAAGGTGGTGCCCGTCAGGCCGGCGAAGAACAGGGAGACCCCGGCGATCTCCCGGCTCACCGGCGACAGCCGCCAGTTGTTGAAACCGCGATAGAAGCGATGGGGCTTGCCCAGGTGCATGTTGAGCTTGAACAGGCCGAAGCTCATCAGCGCCAGCATGACGACGAGGGTGGCCAGGGTGTCCAGCCCGGCGAAGGCGCCGGACATCAGCATGACGAAGGCCCCCATGACCGCCTGGGCCGAGAGGGTGAAGGCGATGTGGGCGTTTTCGTGGGAGGTGAGCAGCTTCTTCAGGTTCCACTGGCGGTCGAAGCCGTGCTTGGGGTCCAGCTGGGGGCGGAACACGCCGGCGCCGTCGTCCTTGTGGTACTTCAAGGGCATGCTGTCCACCCGCAGCATGTCCCGCTGGGGTGTTC
>DEQR01000034.1 GCA_002360535.1 Thiobacillus sp. UBA3361 | reverse complement strand
GGCGCCTGGTGAACCTGGGTTGCGCCACCGGCCACCCCAGCTACGTGATGTCCTCCAGCTTCGCCAACCAGACCATCGCCCAGATCGAGCTGTTTCAGCACACGGACAAGTACCCCATCGGCGTCTATACCCTGCCCAAACACCTGGACGAGAAGGTCGCCCGCCTGCAACTGAAGAAGCTCAACGCCCAGCTGACGGTGCTCACCGAACAACAGGCCGCCTACATCGGCGTGCCCGTGCAGGGGCCGTACAAGGCGGAGCACTACCGCTATTGACAGTCCCCCGGGCGGGTTCCATATTGGTTCCATAACGCATCCGTTGTGGAGTCCCTCATGCCCAACCTGTCCATCAAGTCCGTGCCCGAAGCGCTGGCGGAGCAACTCCGCCAGCGGGCCGCCCGCAACCATCGCTCCCTCCAGGGCGAGCTGATGGCCATCCTGGAAGCGGCCGTGGCCGACCAGCCATTGCAGGTCGTTCAGCCCTCGCTCCCCAACCAGGATTGGCGAACCCGCCTGGAATCCCTGCGCAGCCGCGATGGCGACCATGGGGAAAAAGACGCGGACCAGATCGTCGCCGAAATGCGTCGTGCTCATCCCACGCCCCGAAAAGCGCCATCCTCCACCGAAATCATCCGCCGCATGCGCGATGAGCATTACGGTGAAGCCTGGGTCGCCGCGGGCATCAAGGACGGTCCCTGGCCACCTGAACAATCGAACGACGAAGCGACCGACAAGCCATGAGTGGCGTCCAGATCGCGGAGCCGCCCGCTGTCTATTGGCCCAAGCCACCGGCCGTCGTGGATTGCAACCTGATCGCGGCCATCGTCTTCGATGAAGAACGTCTGCCGGAAGCACTGACCGCCTTGCAGGGCAAGCAGCCTATTGCTCCGCTGTTGCTGCGCTTCGAAATGGCCAACGTGGCGATGAACAAGCTGCGGCGGCGGGAATGCGAGTTCGACGAGGCGATGGAGGGTCTGGGCTATTTCGACCGCTTCGCTATCGAACTTTCCGACATCGAATTACCCGCTGTATTGACCCTTGCCGTCCACTACCGGCTCTCCGCCTACGACGCCGCCTACCTCTGGCTGGCCGGCGAATTGCGCGCGCCGCTGCTCACCTTCGACGCCCGCCTGGCCGAAGCGGGCCGGGATTACCTGGCCCGGCTGCCGCCGCCGTGAAGCACGCTGTCAATGCGGGCTTTAATAGGGCGGGGCGCTAATAAAACTTCATGCCCTATCTTTTAATAGCGGCCGGTCTTATTGCGTTCCTGCCCGGATTTCTGCAATAAGCCCGTGACTGATTGCACAAGTACGCAAGCCCGATTGGGAGACACCATGTTCATCACCCAACTTCTCGATGACTTTAATCGGGATGCCCTCATCGACCTCTTCGGCCTCTCCGCCGTCCTGAACGTCGAAGCCGCCCTCAAGGAAAAGTCCGGCAAGCCTTACGTCCAATGTCTGGCGCGCAAGAAGGACATTCAGGCCAAGCGGGGGGAACTGGTCCGCCAACTCTGGCTGCATCGCCGGGTGGGCGAATACAAGTCCCCCCTTTCCCGCATCACCGTCGAATACCCCATCACCTTCGGCCGCGACACCTCCAAGCGTGCCGACATCGTGGTCGTGGACCCGGACCACGCTGACAAGGCTTCACGGATTTCTCGGATGTTCTCTACATTACCGAGAGTGCAAACGCGGCCTGCCCATCCCGATTTTCCACCTGATGGACGTGCCCGTTGAACTGGTGCGTCAATGTCCCCAGGGGTTGCGCGGCATCGCCATGTTCGACCGGTCGTGACGGCCCGGTGTCGGGGCGGGCGCGCCTCGATCCGCCGCCCGAGTCGGGTGCTTGCGATTCCCCCGCGCTCGGAGCACGCTATGTCGAAAGCGTGCCCGGTTCAAGGGCAGGCGAAGATAAATCGAACGATCAACAATCAGGCCCGCGCCCAGAGGAGTCAGAAAGATGCGAGATATCCAGCGCTTCACCCTCCCCGTCTGCGTCGCGATGCTGTCTTTCGCGGCTCCGCAGCCTTCCGCTGCAGCCTATCAGTTCTACATGGACAGCTTCGTCATCGCCAAGGCCTTTCCCAATGGCACCACCGATCCGTTGGTGGCGTTTTCCGCCCCCTATATCAAGTTTCTGGACGAATTCGATGCCGGCGGCGCGCCGCCGGACCTGGCCGGTGTGTTCAACTCGGATCAGAACAACAGCGGAACGCCGGACTTCAGCTATTCGAGCAATCCGGCGACCGACGGCACGGTGGGACCCGAGGTGGCCTACCAGGGTGCGCAGTACTTGCTGAGCCTGAGCAGCGACAACGCGGTGGTGTACGCGGGCGCGGGGGGTACCCTAAGCCTCCGCCAGTACTTGGCTGTCAACGCGGAGGAAGGTACGGGATTGGGCAGAACGGCGCGCTTCGGTGTGGCGGGGGTGTTCCAGTGGATCGTGCCGGATCTCAACCAGAGTTATGGCATCCAGCTTCAGGACCGGCGCGGCGGCGTGCCCGGTGACGACATCATCAATCTGCGGGTGCGGGGTCTGGGCGCGGGCCAGGCCGAAGTCCAGATGCGCCGGATCGTCTATGACGACAGCAACGGCTTCACTGTGGGTACGCACGTCCTTGCTTCCACGGCACTCGCGCCGCCCTCGGGCGCGTCTTTCATCGCCCTGTCGCTGTTGCACCCGTCCGCCGATACGGATCAACTCTACGGCGGCTGGATGTTCCTGGACGCGGACTTCGGCCTGCTCGCCGGCTCCGTGGATCAATTCGACGATCCGGTGAACATCTTTCACGGCGAAACCACCGGTTATCGCGCTGCCTTCACCGCCGCCGAGCCGGTGCCCGAGGCGCAGACATGGGCCATGCTGCTGGCAGGTCTTAGTCTGGTGGGCTGGGTGTCGCGCCGCCGCCCCTGAGGCCCCTGCTTCCACACCCGACGCCGCCCGAGGGGCGGCGTTTTTCTTGGCGCGGCCCTCAGCCGCCCGCCGCCTCCACCATCAGCCGCTTCATGTCCGCCACGGCCCGTTCCCAGCCGGTAAAGAGGGCCTGGGCGACGATGGCGTGGCCGATGTTCAGCTCCCGCACGCCGGGAATGGCCGCCACCGCCCCGACGTTGTGGTAGTTGAGGCCGTGGCCGGCGTTGACTTGCAGGCCCAGGGCCAGGCCCTGTTCCACGCCCCGGCGGATGCGCGCCAGTTCCCGCTCGGCCTCGGTGGGCTCGTGGGCGTCGGCGAAGCGGCCGGTGTGGATCTCCACCACCGGCGCGCCGGCGGCCCGGGCGGCATCGAGCTGGGCCGGCTCGGCGTCGATGAACAGGGACACGCGGATGCCCGCCGCGCCCAGCCGCCGGCAGGCGTCGCCCACCCGCTCCAGTTGGCCGGCCACGTCCAGGCCGCCTTCGGTGGTCAACTCCTGGCGCCTCTCGGGCACTAGGCACACGTCCTGGGGACGCAGTTCCAGGGCGATGCCGATCATCTCCTCGGTGACCGCCATCTCCAGGTTCATCTTGGTTTGCAGCACCCGGCGCAGGATGCGCACGTCGTCGTCCTGAATGTGGCGGCGGTCCTCGCGCAGGTGCAGGGTGATGGAATCCGCCCCGGCGGTTTCGGCGGCCAGGGCGGCCTGTACGGGGCTGGGGTAGGGGGTGCCGCGGGCCTGGCGCAGGGTGGCCACGTGGTCGATGTTGACGCCGAGTTGGATCATGCCGGGAAAGGTATCGGGTGAGGGCCGGTCGATTATCGCCAATTCCACGCCGTACTGGGGTGCTCGTGGTGCCGGAGCGGCCCGCTCCGGGGGGATGCCGGCGCCGGCCAATAGTCAGTATTGAACTAACCAAGGCATGCTGAGTTTGACAAGCGCATAAGCGGATACTAGCGTCCAGTTATGGGCCGGTGGTTCAGGCCCGCGCTTTCCGCATGCGGCTGCGGTGCGTGCCGACCGTGGCGGATGTCCTCTTCATGGAGGATTGCTCGTGAGTACGGTTTCCACGCCAGATGCACAACAGGACCGGGGCGGTTTTCTCGCCCGGGTGATGGCCGCCACGCCGGGCGACAATCGGCTCAACATGTGTATCCAGTGCGGCTCCTGCGGCGGCTCATGCCCCTCCGGGCCGGAGATGGAGCATACCCCGCGCAGGCTGTTCGCCCTCATCCGGGCGGGTGAGTCGGAAACCGTACTGCGCAGCAACACACCCTGGTTCTGCGTCTCCTGCTACTACTGCACGGTGCGCTGCCCGCAGAACATCCACATCACCGACGTGATGTACACCCTGAAGAGCATGGCCATCCGCGCCGGCCTGTATCGCGACCCATCGCCGGCGGGCTTCTCCGAGACCTTCGTGGACTACGTGGAGAAGTACGGCCGCAGCTTCGAACTGGGCCTGGCCACCCGCTTCAACCTGCGCCACCACCCCCTGTCCCTGGCCGGCATGGCGCCCTTGGGGTTGGGCATGCTGAAACGAGGGCGCATGGAGCTCACCCCGCATCGCATCGACGGCATGGACCAACTCGGCGCCATCCTCGACAAGGCCAAGGAACTGGAGGCGGCCGCATGAAAGCGCTCTTCTATCCGGGCTGCGCCATGCAGCGCAACGCCCGCGCCTACCTGGATTCCCTGCTGGCCATCCGCGCCGACATCGACCTGGAATTGGAGGAGGTGGCGGACTGGAACTGCTGCGGCGCCACCGAATACATGTCGGTGCACCGGGTGCCGGCCCATGCCCTGATCGGCCGCAACCTGGCCCTGGCCCAGCGGCAGGCGGCGGACACCAAGCTGCTCACCGCCGGCTGCAGCGCCTGCTATCTGAACCTGGCCAAGACCGACACCCAGATGCGCGAGGACCGCAAGCTGGAGGTCACGGTGAACGAGGCCCTGGCCGCCGGCGACCTGCACTACGACGCCGGCAGCCTGCAAGTGCGGCACCTGCTGGACGTGGTCTGCCACGACATCGGGTATGCGGCCGTCAAGGAAAAGGTGGTGAAGCCCCTGTACGGACTCAAGGTGGCGGCCTACTACGGCTGCCAGGTGGTGCGCCCGGACTACGACGACCGCTGGGACAGCCACGAGCATCCCACCGCCATGGACCGCCTGCTCGCGGCCCTGGGCGCCGAGCCGGTGGATTGGGCACTGAAGACCCAATGCTGCGGCGGCCACATGACGGTGATCGGCCCGGACGTGGCCTACGGCCTGATCCGCCGGCTGGTCCACGGCGCCGCCGAGGCCGGCGCGGACCTGGTGGCGACCCTGTGCCCCATGTGCCAGCTCAACCTGGACGCCTACCAAGTGGAGATGAACCGCCATTTCCACGCCGACTATCACCTGCCGGTGCTGTACTTCACCCAGTTGATGGGCCTGGCCTTCGGCCACAAGCCGGCGGACTTGGGCATCGGCAAAGAATTCGTCGATGCCGCCCCGGCCCTGGCGAAGATCCAGGTAGAGGCCCCGCCGGAGGCCAAGGCCAAGCGCAAACGCCGCCACCGTCCCGAGGATGGGCTGCCCATGCCGCGCATGGAGTGAACCATGGCTGACAACACGCAACAGGAACGGGTCGGCGTCTATGTCTGCCACTGCGGCAGCAACATCGCCGGCGTGGTGGACGTGCAATCCGTGGCCCGCTTCGCCGCCGAAGATCTGAAAGGCCGCGGTGTGGTGGTGGCGCGCGACTACACCTTCATGTGTTCGGTGACCGGCCAGGAACTGATCGAGCAGGACATCCGCGAACAGGGCCTGACCCGCGTGGTGGTGGCCGCCTGCTCGCCGCACCTGCACGAGGGCACCTTCCGCGGCGCCTGCGGTCGCGCGGGCCTCAACCCCTACCTGGCCGAGATGGCCTCGATCCGCGAGCACGTGGCCTGGGTGCACACCGACAAGGCGGTGGCCACCGCCAAGGCCAAGGCCATCGTCAATGGCGCGGTGGAGCGGGTGCTCAGGAACGAACCCCTGGAAGCCATCCGCGTGCCCATCGAGGCCGGCACCCTGGTGGTGGGCGGCGGCATCGCCGGCCTGCAAACCGCCCTGGAGATCGCCGAGGCCGGCTATCCGGTGCACTTGGTGGAACGGGAGCCGTCCATCGGCGGCCACATGGCCCAGTTCGACAAGACCTTCCCCACCCTGGACTGCGCCGCCTGCATCCTGACCCCCAAGATGGCCGCCGCCGGCAGCCACCCCCACATCCAGCTGCATACCTGGAGCGAGGTGGAAAAGGTGGAGGGCTACGTCGGCAACTACACCGTAACGGTGAAGAAAAAACCACGCTACGTGCTGGAGGACGTGTGCACCGGCTGCGGCATCTGCATCGAGAAATGCCCGGTGCTGGTGGTGGACGAGGCCCACGACGCAGGCATCGGCTACCGCAAGGCCATCTACACCCCCTTCGCCCAGGCGGTGCCCAACATCCCGGTGCTGGACCCGGACACCTGCACCTATTACGTGGGCGGCAAGGGCGGCTGCCGGGCCTGCGAGAAGTTCTGCCCCACCGAGCCCAACTCCATCGTCTTCGACCAGCAGGAGGAACGGATCACCCTGCGGGTGGGCAACATCGTCCTGGCCACCGGCTGGGACCTGTTCGACGCCCGGCGCATCCACCAGTACGGCTACGGGCGGCTGGCCAACGTGTTCACCAACCTGGAGCTGGAGCGCATGTGCAACGCCGCCGGCCCCACCGGCGGCAAGGTGGTGCTGCGCGATGGCCAGACCGCGCCGGCGCGGGTGGGCATCGTGCACTGCGTGGGCAGCCGCGACCGCAACTACAACAACTGGTGCTCCTCCATCTGCTGCATGCAGAGCGTGAAGCTGGCGCATCTGGTAAAGGAGCGCACCGGCGCCGAGGTCTTCAACTTCTACATCGACATGCGCACCCCGGCCAAGGACTACGACGAGTTCTACCAGCGGGTGCTGGACGAGGGCGTGCACTTCATCCGCGGCAAGGTGGCCGAGGTCTCCGACGTGCCGCGCGGTCCGGACGAGCAGGGCCCCCTGTTCGTGCAGGTGGAGGACACTCTGGCCGGCCTGCAGCGGCGCATCCCGGTGGACATGGTGGTGCTCTCCGCCGGCCTGGAACCGCGCCGCGACAGCAAGGCGGTGGGCAAGACCTTCGGCATCGCCTGCTCCACCAACGGCTGGTTCATCGAGAAGCACGCCAAGCTGGACCCCATCGCCACCATGACCGAGGGCGTGTTCGTGGCCGGCTGCGCCCAGGGGCCCAAGGACATCCCGGCCAGCGTCGCCCAGGGGGCGGCGGCGGCGGCGCGGGTACTGAGCTACATCCGCCAGGGCGAGCTGGCCCTGGAACCGGTGCGCGCCAGCGTCAACGAGGCGCAATGCTCCGGCTGCCGCCTCTGCAACGGCCTGTGCCCATTCAACGCCATCTCCTTCATCGAGGAACGCCGGGTCACCGAGATCAACGCCGCCCTGTGCCAGGGCTGCGGCACCTGCGTCGCCGCCTGCCCAGCCGGCGCCATCAGCGGCTCGGGTTTCAGCAACGAGCAGCTGCTGGCGCAGATCGAAGGCCTGCTGCTGGACGTGGCCCGCGTGCCGGAGCCGGCATGAGGTCGGCCTTCCCCTCCGCATTCCCGGACTCGACCGTCGGCCTCCTCCGGGCTACGCGGGAGCGGGTGGCCATGTGTAGCCCGGATGCAGCGCAGCGCAATCCGGGAGCCCCTGTCACCGTCCATTCCCCAGATTCCGCCTCCGGCGCCATCCGGGCTACGGAGAGGCCTCTGCCATGAGTGAATCCGCCTTCGAGCCCGTCATCATCGGCTTCACCTGCAACTGGTGCAGCTACCGCGCCGCCGACCTGGCCGGCACCTCGCGCATCAAATACCCCCCCAACGTGCGCCTGATCCGCGTCATGTGCAGCGGCCGCATCGACCCCACCTTCGTGCTCAAGGCCCTGGCCGACGGCGCCGACGGCGTGATGATCGCCGGCTGCCACCCGGGGGAGTGCCATTACCTGGAGCAGAACTACAAGGCCCTGCGCCGCCACCGCCTGCTGCAACGCACCCTGGCCCAGTTCGGCATCGAGCCCGAGCGGGTGCGCCTGACCTGGGCCAGCGCCGCCGAGGGGGCCCGCTTCGCCGAGGAGGTCGGCGCGATGGTGGACGAGGTGAAGAAGTTGGGGCCGCTCAACTGGCCCACCCGGCCGGTGCCGCAAAGCGAGGCCGCGGCCGAGGTAGCGCCATGAGCAAACCCAGATTCGCCATGTACTGGGCCGCCGCTTGCGGCGGCTGCGAGATCGCCGTGCTCAACATCGACGAGAAGGTGCTGGAACTGGACGCCCACTTCGACGTGGCCTTCTGGCCGGCGGCCATGGACGTGAAGTACAAGGATGTGGAGGCGATGGAAGACCAATCCATCCTGGTCACCCTGTTCAACGGCAGCATCCGCACCGACGAGAACGAACACCTGGCCCGCCTGCTGCGCCGCAAGTCCAAGCTCCTGGTGGCCTTTGGCTCCTGCGCCAACGAGGGCTGCATCCCCGGCCTGGCCAATCTGTCGCCCCGCGAGCAGATTTTCGAACGGGCCTATACCAGTCCCAGCACGGAAAACCCCGACCGCATCCGTCCGCAACCGGCCTGCCAGGTGGCCGAGGGCACCCTCACCCTGCCGCCCCTGCAACCGGTGGTGCGCACCCTGGACCAGGTGGTGGAGGTGGATTACCACGTGCCCGGCTGCCCGCCCGAATCGCACCAGATCGCCGCCGTGCTGGACGTGCTGATCGCGGTGGTGAAGGGCGAGGCCCAATTGCCGCCCAAGGGCGCGGTGCTGGGCGCCGGCAATTCCACCGTGTGCGACGAGTGCCCGCGCAAACGAGACGTGAAGCGCATCGACAAGCTCGCCCGCATCCAGGAACTGCCGCCCCTAGCCACCGACGTCTGTCTGCTGGAGCAGGGCTTGATGTGCGCCGGCCCGGCGACGCGTAGCGGCTGTAATTCCCGCTGCCCCAACGTGGGCGCGCCCTGCATAGGCTGCTACGGCGCCGCCCCCGACGTGCTGGATCAGGGCGCCCGGCTGATGACCGCCATCGCCTCGGTGGTCGAGGCACAGGAGCCGGAAGACATCGACCGGGTCCTCGACGGCCTGCCCGACCCGGCCGGCACCTTCTACCGCTTCGGACTCGCGCACTCGCTGCTGCGGGCGAACCGGGCGGCGTTGGCAGAGAAACCGTAGGGTGGGTTAGGCCGCGGGCCGTAACCCACTGCTCCGAAGGAGCCGCCATGCAACGCATCAGCATCGACCCCATGACCCGCCTGGAGGGCCACGGCAAGATCGAGATCTTCCTGGACGAGGCCGGCGACGTGGCCAACGCCTACCTGCAGGTGCCGGAACTGCGCGGTTTCGAGCGCTTCTGCGTCGGCCGGCCGGTGGAGGAGATGCCGGTGCTCACCAACCGCATCTGCGGCGTCTGCCCGGAGGCCCACCACATGGCCGCCGCCAAGGCCGCCGACGCGGTCTATGGCGTCACCCCGCCCCCCGCCGGACGCAAGCTGCGCGAGCTGCTCTACTCCGCCTTCTTCTTCGCCGACCACACCACCCACTTCTTCATCCTGGGCGGCCCGGATTTCCTCATGGGGCCGGACGCCCCGGTGGCCCAGCGCAACATCCTGGGCGTGATCCACAAGCTGGGCCTGGAGATCGGCGGCAAGGTGATCCAGGCGCGCAAGGTCGGCCACACCACCGTGGAGATCATCGGCGGCCGCAAGGTGCACCCCTGCACCGCCGTGCCGGGCGGCCAGACCAAGGCCATCTCGGAAGATGAGCGCCAGGAGATCGAGAAGATGGGCCGCTGGGCCGTGGAATTCGGCCAGTTCGCCCTGCGGGCCTTCCACGACCTGGTGCTGGGCAACAAGGAATACCTGGACCTGATCCTGGGCGACGCCTACACCCACAAGACCTACTACATGGGCCTGGTGGACGCCCAGAACAAGGTGAATTTCTACGACGGTCGGGTGCGCGTCGTCGGCCCGGACGGCAGTCTGCACGGCATATATGCACCCGATGAATACACCGACTGGATCGCCGAACGCGTCGAGCCCTGGAGCTACCTGAAATTCCCTTACCTGAAGAAGGTGGGCTGGAAGGGCTTCACCGACGGCGCCGAGTCGGGCATCTACATGGCCACGCCCCTGTCCCGCCTGAATGTCTCTGACGGCATGGCCACGCCCCTGGCCCAGGCCGAGTATGAGAAGTTCGTCGCCACCCTGGGCAAGCCCGCCCACAGTCGCCTGGCCATCCACTGGGCGCGGCTCATCGAACTGCTCTACGCCGCCGAGCGGTGGGTGGAGCTGGCCATCGACCCGGAGATCACCTCTCCCGACGTGCGCGCGCTTCCCACCAACACGCCGACGGAAGGCGTGGGCATCGTCGAGGCGCCGCGCGGCACGTTGACTCACCACTACCGCACCGACGAAAAGGGCCTGCTCACCATGGTCAACCTGGTGGTGGGCACCACCAACAACAACGCCGCCATGAGCCTGTCCATCGGCAAGGCGGCGAAATCCCTGATCAAGGCCGGCACGGTGGTCACGGAGGGGCTGCTCAACCGCATCGAGATGGCCTACCGCGCCTACGACCCCTGCCTGGGCTGCGCCACCCACGCCCTGCCGGGCAAGGTGCCGCTGGAAGTCAGCATCCGCGACGCAAGCGGCGAGCTGCTGGAGGTCCTCCGTGGCTGACCCCCGCCCCGCCTTTCCCCCTCTCCCGGCTGGAGAGGGTCGGGGTGAGGGGAAACGCATCGCTCCAGGAAGCGCTGCCCCCACCACCCTGGTCATCGGCCTGGGCAACCCCATCCTCGGCGACGACGGCGTCGGCTGGCGGGTGGCCGAGGCGGTCTCCGCCGAGCTTTACGACCCGGACGTGGACGTGCTCTGCCTGGCGGTCGGCGGCATGACCCTCATGGAACGCCTGGCCGGCTATCGCCGCGCGCTCATCGTCGACGCCGTGGTCAGCGGCGCGCCGCCCGGCACGGTGCACGACCTGCCGGCGGACGACATGCACCGCGTCATGCCCCACCACACCGCCTCCTCCCACGACCTGAGCCTCGCCACAGCCCTGGACCTGGGCCGCGAGCTGGGCGCCGAACTGCCGGCGGAGATCCGCATCGTCGGCGTGGAAGCTAGCCCCGCGTTCGAGTTCGGCGAGGCGCTCAGCGCGCCGGTGGCCGACGCCGTGCCGGAGGCGCTGGCACGGGTGCGGGCCTGGCTGGAGGGTGACTGGCGCTGAACATCCGCGCCCTTGTGGACGGCCAACCCAGTCCGTGCGCAGTCACCTCGACCCCGTCCTCGCCTTCCGCTGTTGCATTCGATTCGCACGGGTTGCATGCTCGCGGGCAAGACATTCGGGGATGCGCACCCTTGCCCACGATCAGCCAATTCTTCGGCATCGTTATCCAGATGTTCTGGCGTGAACACGCGCCGCCCCTTTTCCACGCCTTGTATGCCGAGCCCGCGTAGGGCGCAATAACCGAAGGGCATTGCGCCGAACCGCCGAACCGCCCAGCCAGCAACCATCCCGCCATGCCCGATTACCGCCGCGCCTGGCGCCCAGGCGGCACCTACTTCTTCACGGTCAACGCCCTGGGAAGACAAGGCAACGATCTGCTCACGCGCAATATCGAATGGCTGCGGACCGTCGTACGCCAGGTGAAAGTCGCCCACCCGTTTCGTGTGCATGGCTGGGTGGTCCTGCCCGATCACATGCATTGCGTCATCGAATTGCCGCCGCAAGACACAGACTTCGCGACCCGCTGGCGCCTGATCAAGGCCGGTTTCTCGAAAGGCCTGCCGGCAACGGAAACCCGATCGGCGGTACGGCTGGCCAGGGGCGAACGCGGCATCTGGCAACGGCGGTATTGGGAGCATCTGATAAGGGATGCCAGGGATTTCGAGGCGCACCTGGATTACGTGCATTTCAATCCGGTCAAGCATGGCCATGTGGCCAGGGTGGCGGATTGGCCATACTCCACATTCCACCAGCACGTGGCTGCCGGCCGCTATCCGGCGGATTGGGCGGGAAGCGTGGATGGGTTCGAGTTGGCTTGCCCGGATTAGAATGCGGCGCAATGCCCTTCGGTTATTACGCCCTACGCCGGTGGCACGCCTCCCAGGGCCTGATCCAGATCCGCCAGCAAATCGTCCACGGTCTCCAGGCCGATGGACAGGCGCACCAGGCCTTCGGCGATGCCGTGGCGCTGGCGTTCTTCGGGGGTGTAGGTGGAGTGGGTCATGGAGGCCGGATGCTGGGCTAGGGTCTCGCAGTCGCCCAGGCTGACGGCCCGGGTCACCAGGCGCAGGGCGTCCATGAAGCGCACGCCGGCGTCGTAGCCGCCCATTAGTTCCAGGGCGATCATGCCGCCGGGCAGGCGCATCTGCCGCCGCGCCAGAGCCGCCTGGGGGTGGCTGTCCAGGCCGGGGTAGTGCACCCGCGCCACCGCCGGGTGGGCCTCCAGCATGCGGGCAATGGCCTGGGCGCTGGCGCTGTGACGTTCCATGCGCAGCTCCAGGGTCTTCAGGCCGCGCAGCACCAGGAAGGCGTCCATGGCCGAGATGCTGGCGCCGGTCATTTCCTTGACGCCGAAGAAGCGCATCGCCTCGATCCGCTCCTTGGCCCCCACCACCGCGCCGGCGATCAGGTCGCCGTGGCCGCCCAGGTATTTGGTGGCCGAGTGGACCACCAGGTCGGCACCCAGCTCCAGGGGACGTTGCAGGTAGGGGGTGCAGTAGGTGTTGTCCACCACGGTGAGGACGCCCCGGCGCCGGGCCCGCTCGCTGACGGCGGCAATGTCGATGAGGCGCATGTTGGGGTTGGCGGGGCTCTCGAAGAACACCACCCTGACCCGCTCGTCCAGCAGCCCGTCCAGCCGTGACGGGTCGGTGAGGTCGGCGAAGCGCGTCTCCACCCCCAGCCGCGCCAGGCCGTGCTGAAAAAAGGCATAGGTGCAGCCGTACAGGGTCTGGTCGGCGACGATCACGTCCCCCGCCTGGAGCAGGGTCCACAGGGCCGAGGTGATGGCGCCCATGCCGGAGGCGGTGGCCAGGGCCGCTTCGCCCCCTTCCAGGCTGGCCAGGCGGGCTTCCAGCACTGACACCGTCGGGTTGCCCACCCGGGAATAGATGTAGCCCGCCTCCTCGCCCAGGAAGCGGCGCTGGCCCTGGGCGATATCCTGGAAGGCGAAGGTGGAAGTCATGAACACCGGCGGGATCAACGCCCCGTGGTAGTCGTGGGGGTCGTAGCCCAGGTGGATGGCGCGGGTGGCGAAACCTTGCTTGGGGTCGCTTGCTGACATTTCAGCCTCTTGTCTTGTAGTGAAAGGAGGGCAGGCAAAACCCGGTCAGACCAACCCCAGCAGCACCAGGGCGACGAAGGCGGCGAACAGGGCGAAGTGGCTCATGCCCTCGATGGCGTTGGTCTCGCCGTCGTGCAGGTTGTTCATGGCCGTCAGCAGGGTGATGAGCAGCATGGCCGCCTGCACCGGCGTGAGGGCCATGACGATGCGCTCGCCGGTGATGAGCGCGATGCCCTCGATCACCGGCAGGGTGAGCAGCACCGTGGCCAGCGACGCCCCCAGGGCGATGTTCACCGCCGTCTGCATGCGGTTGTGGCGGGCGGCGTTCAGCGCCGTGAGCACCTCGGGCGCGGCCGAGATCAGCGCCACCAGCACGGCGGGAATCGCCTTGGGCGCGCCGCTGCCCGCCAGCAGGGCGTCCAGCAACACAGACAACACTTCCGACAACACCCCCACCGCCACCACCGCGCCCACCAGCACGGCGGCGTGTAGCCAGCCGGGACTGCCGGCGGCATCGTGGGCCTCGTCCTCCAGGCTGGCGCCGTATTCGAAAAAGCGCCGGTGCTCCACCGTTTGCAGGCGCAGGAAGGCCATGTACAGAATGGCCATGATGCCCACCGAGAAGGCGGAGTAGATCGGCCACACCGTGTCCGGCACGAAATCCGGCACGAACATGCCCACCCCCAGGGCCACCAGCAACATGGCGATGTAGGCGCTGGCCGAGTGCAGGTTGTACTTCTGGATGCCGTGGCGCAGGCCGCCCAGCACCGCCGCCACGCCGAGGATGCCGTTCACGTCGATCATCACCGCCGCGAACACCGTGTCGCGGGCCAGGGTGGGGCTGTGGCTGTCGAACATCAGCACCACCAGGATGACCACCTCCACCGACACCGCCGCCAGGGTCAGGATCAGGGTGCCGTAGGGCTCGCCCAGGCGCAGGGCCAGCACCTCGGCGTGGTGGGCGATGCGGAAGGCCAATACGAAAATGGCCGCCAGGATCAGGCTGAACAGCCCGCCCAGGGCCAGGCCGCCGGCGTGCACGGCGGCGTGTTCCAGGGCGAAGCCCAGGGGGATGGCGATCAGGGCCAGAATCAGGGGCCATTCGGCGCGCAGGTAGCGTTGTTGCATGGGTCTATCCGTTGTTGGCCGAGCGGGCGTGTTTTACCAGAAAGCGGTCCAGCTGGTTGGCGAAGGCCTGCCGGTCGGCGTGGTTGAGGGCCGCCGGACCGCCCGTCTGTACCCCGCTGCCGCGCAGCTGCTCCAGGAAGTCGCGAATATTCAGCCGCTCGCGGATGTTGTCCGCGTCCAGAGTTTCGCCGCGTGGGCTCAGCACGTGGCCGCCCCGCTCGATGACCGCGGCGGCCAGGGGGATGTCGGCGGTGATCACCAGGTCGCCGGCCCGCACCCGGGCGACGATGGTGTCGTCGGCCACGTCGAAGCCGCGCGGCACCTGCAGGGTGTTGATGTAGCGCGACGGCGGCGTGCGCGGCGGATTGTTGGCCACCAGGGTCAGGGGCAGGCGCACCCGCTCGGCGGCGCGGAACAGGATGTCCCGGATCACCGCCGGGCAGGCGTCGGCATCGACCCAGATGTGCATGCAGGCGCCTCAGAACCAGCGCTTGCGCCGGAAGAACACCAGCATGCCCAGCACCACCCCGGCCATCACGCCCAGCACGGCGAAATAGCCCCAGTGCCACTCCAGTTCCGGCATGTACTTGAAGTTCATGCCGTACAGGCCGGCGATGAAGGTCAGGGGGATGAACAGGGTTGAGATGACGGTGAGCACCTTCATCACCTCGTTCATGCGGTTGGACAGAGCCGACAGATAGACGTCCAGCATGCCGGCCAGCATGTCCCGGTAGCTCTCCACGGTGTCGATGACGTGCACCGTGTGGTCATAGACGTCGCGCAGGTAGAGGTCCAGGCCGGGTTTGAGGAGGGGGGATTCCAGGCGCTCCAGGCCGCCGATCACCTCCCGCAGGGGCCACACCGAGCGGCGCACGGCCATCAGCTCCCGCTTCAGCCGGTGCAGGGTGCGCATGGAGATGGGCGAAGGGCGGTCCAGTATCTGGGTCTCCAGGTGCTCGATCTCCTCACCCAGCCGTTCCAGCAGGCCGAAGTATTCGTCCACTACTGCGTCCAGCAGGGCATGCAGCAGGGCATCCGGCCCCTGGCCGCGCAGCCGGCCCTTGGCGGCGTGGATGCGCTGGCGCACCGGCTCGAACAGTTCGCTCTGGGACTCCTGGAAGGACAGCACGAAGCCGTTGCCCAAGACCAGGCTGACCTGCTCCTGGGCCACGTGGCCGGCGCGTCGGTCGTAGCGAAGCCGTTGGAGCACCACGAACAGATAGTCGTCGTAGTCCTCCAGCTTGGGGCGCTGATCAGTGTTGAGCACGTCCTCC
The DNA here is from genome assembly GCA_002360535.1 of Thiobacillus sp. UBA3361. Lineage (GTDB taxonomy): Bacteria > Pseudomonadota > Gammaproteobacteria > Burkholderiales > Thiobacillaceae > UBA3361. The sequence goes on along the minus strand of DEQR01000034.1, from coordinate 26,878 downwards.
ATGAGCAGGGGATGCAGGGCGAAGGCCTGGCCCAGCTTTTCCAGCAGTATGGGGTTGTGCAGGCCCACCACGTCCAGCCACAGGGTGCCGGTGCCGCCGCGCAGATCGGCCACGTCCTCCGCCCGCTCCACCGTCCGGTCCAGCACCCGCTCCGGGTCGTAGCCGATGAGGCGCATGGCCACCTGCTCCTCCCGCGCCTCGCCCACGTGCACCAGGGCGCCTGGCGGCATGCCGGCCTTGATGGAGCGTTTGGTGCGGTGTCGGGCCATGGCTCGGGTCGTGGGGGTATGGCGGGATTCTATGCGACTCCCTGTCCGGTCGGGGGATGACGAAATGGGAAATGCCGGCGGCTGCCGGCATTTCCAACTGGGGATGGGGACCGGTCAGCGGCTGGTCATGGCGTCGCCGTCGGGGTGCGCAGGCGTTCCTGGATCAGTTGCCGATGCTCGGCCCGCAGGGCGTTGCGTTCGGCCTGGGAGGTGGCGCTGCGCATCTGCTCGCGCATTTCCAGGCGCTCCTGGGCGGTGATGACCTGCCCGCCGGCAGCCTGGGCCTGCACGCAGGGTCCGCGCCCACCATAAGTCCCCTGCCCGCCGCTGCGCGGACCGGCGGCGATGGCGGTGGCCATGCCCGCGCTCAGCACGGCGGCCAGCAGCATGATGGTGGGGGTCCGTTTCATGATTCACTCCTTAATCCGTTCTTGCACCTTGTTCTCGAATCGCCGGATGTGCGTTCCGGTTGATTTCAGCCTAGGCGCGGGAGGGGGCGGGAGTGTGGTGGAGCTGTTGCAGAGTGTTTCCGGCCGGTAACTGCCGTGTGAATCCATGCAAACGCGGCGCCGGGAGCGGGATTCAGGTCTCGGCCAGCATACCTTCCAGCACCGCGAGCCAGGCGGCATTGATGTTGTCCAGGTGGTAGCCGCCGCCGCCCATGGCCACCAGCCTTCCGGCGCAGCATTCGTCCGCCAGGGCCGACAGGCGCCGGGCCACATGGCCGTGCACCGCCGCCGTATAGCCCAGGTGGGTCAGGGGGTCCCCCGCCAGGCTGTCGGCACCGCATTCCAGCAGGATGAACTCGGGCCGGTGCTTGTTCAGGAAGCGCTCGGCGGCCGGCCACAGCTTCATGAACAGCGCATCCCCCGACCCCGGCGGCATGGGGATATTCATCTTCAGGCCCGCGCCCGCGCCGGTGCCGGTCTCATCCAGGCTGCCGGTGCCAGGGTAAAGGGTCCGGCCGTCCTGGTGGAAGTCCACGTACAGCAGGTCCGGGTCGTCCTCGTAGCCGTAGAACACCCCGTCGGCGTGATGGGCGTCGATATCCACGTAGGCGATGCGGCGAATGCCGTGCTGCCGGCGCAGGTGCTCGATGGCGATGGCGCAGTCGTTGAAAACGCAGAACCCGGCCACCCGGTCGGGGCGCGCGTGGTGCAGCCCGGCGATGGGCACGAAGGCACGCCGGCATTCCCCCGCCATGACCCGATCCACGGCCTTCAGGGTGGCGCCCACCACCGTCGCCGCCGCCGCGAACACGCCCCGGAAGGCGGGGGTGTCGCCGTAGTCCAGATAGCCGGCGCCGGTGATGGAGTGTTTGCGCACGTGGCTGATGAGTTCGGGGGTGTGGAACAGGCCCAGGGTGGTGTCGTCCGCCTCGGCCGGTTCGCAGATCCGCACCTTTCCTACCAGGCCGCACGCCTTCAGGGCGGCCATGAAGGCCGGATAGCGCTGGTCGCCGAAAGGGTGGTTGGGGCCGAAGTTGTAGGCCGCCAGGGTGGGGCCTGCGATGATGCAGAGGGGGGCGGGGGAGGTCATGGCAGCGGGTCGGGTTTCTTTTCAGGATAGGACGCGAGGCGGGCTTTGGTCCCTAGTGTCGGCCGCGCAACTGATTGCTGACCGCCGCGCGTTTTACCAGGCGCTGCACCCCGAGTACCCGCTCCGGGGCCGGACGCCATGGCCTGCTGGCGGGAGATCGGCCGGATCGTGAGGGGCGAGACCAGACCCGGCCCGCAAGGGTTTACTGGATGACGCCGCAGGCCAGCCGGGGGCCGCCGCCGCCCAGGGGCGCCGGGTGGTCGGCATGGTTGTCGCCGCCCACGTGGATCATCAGGGAGCGGCCCTTCACGTCCGCCAGTTTCAACCGGGGTGCCAACACCGGATTGGCGGCGCTGCCGTCGGCGTCCACGTGCAGGGCGGGCAGATCGCCCAGGTGCCCGTTACCCCAGGGCAGGCCGTGGGCCTTCGTCCCCTGGGGGTCGTAATGGCCGCCGGCGGCCAAGGCCGCCACCGCCTTGCCGTCCTTCTCCTTGGGGGCGCAGCTGGGGTTCTCATGCACGTGGAAACCGTGCAGGCCGGCGGGCAAGCCCTTGATGGCGGGGGTCAACACCAGGCCGTAGGGGCTTTCGCTGAGCGTCACGCTACCGATGGAGGCGCCCACGCCCTGGGCATCCACCAGGTTCATGGGCACCACCGGGTCGGCCAGGGCGGCGGCAGGTAAGGTCAGCAGGGACAGGCAAAGCAGGCGGGTGCGCATGGTGACTCCTCTCGTTTGTTGATTGCTCAAGCGCTTGTGGATTGCGCTCTACGGGTGCCAGACGGGCTGGCGCGGTTGATGCTACTCGCTTGCCGGGGGAGCGGATATTCCCTTTCGCAGTAGGGGCGGAAGGGAGGTCAGGTTGGATGTTGCCGGGGGAGCGACGTTATTCCGGGCTTGACCCGGAATCCAGGTGTGTTCCCCTCTCCCCTGCTTGCGGGGGCGGGCCGGGGTGGGGGCAGTGGTTCTATGCATTCCGCTAAGTTTGGTGTCGCGGCGCAGGCCGGGATCGCCTGGCCAATTATCCCAAACCAACACAGGCGGCCTGCATAAAACCGGCAACAAACCCAGACTTGCCTTGCCAGCAGCACACGACAGCCTACAAACGGGCCACGAGCCGAAGCAAGTGTGGCCAGGATGAAATGCAATTAAATTCAGGATATCGAACCGTCCGAATCCCGGATTCCGCTTCGCTCCATCCAGGCTACGCTGTTACCAGGCTCGCTACTGCCATAGGCAGCGGTCCTGTGCGGATAGGCGCAGCGTCATCCGCCGCTATTGAGGTCAATCCGCCCCCCTCTGACACGCCGGACCCCGGCCAGTGACAACTGTGCAAACCTCCACCATTAGATCAAAGCCACAAGCTCCTACCTTGCCGGTCCTGTTGCCGGATTCTCCACCCGCACACGATCCGTTGACGGCGGCCAGACGCCCTTGTCGGCCACCTTGCCTTCCAGGAACACCAGCCAGCTCTGCTTGCCGTAGTGGGGCAGGGGCCGGGCCAGGGCGGCCAGGGACTCCGCGTTGCGGGCGGTGATCACCGCGTAGGGATGACCGAGTTCGTCCCGGCCGGCCCAGACCTGGGCCGTGCCCTTGCCGGCCACGTTGAGAGGGCGGGCGGCAAGACTCAGGCGTTGCAGAAGGTCGCGGGTGTCGTCGCCGATGATCAGGGTGGCGCCCTCGTCGGGGAGGCGGGACAGGGATGCCGGCAGCTCCACCGGGCGGGCGTCGGCCAGCCGGCCGGCCAGGGTACGGGCCGCCTCCGCCATGGCAGGATCACCGGAGGCAATGAGCAGGCCGACCCCGGGGGCGACGAAGACCTCCCGTAGGATGGGTGGGAACAGGGCCTTGTCCACCCGCCGCCAGAGCCGGTAATCCGGGTCCAGATCGACGGCTTGGGCCAGGCCCTTGGCGGTCAGGCGTATCTGTATCCTTCCGCCCGCCTTGCCATCGAGGTCCAGCCAGTGGGCTTCGCGCTTGTCGGGAAAGACGAGCAGTTCCAGCGGCACGCGCAACGGATAGTCCCCTTCCTGAGCCAGTTGCACCATGACGTCCCCATCCCGCGCCTGGGCTTCGAGCAGCTTGAGTCGTGGCGCGCCGGGCCGCTCCACCCATTGCCGGAAAAAGCCGCCCAAATCCTGCCCAGCGACTTCAGATAAGGCCTTTTCCAGGTCCGCCCAACCGGCGGTCTTGAACCGGTGGCGCAGCCAGAACAGCCGCAGGCCCCGGTCGAAGGCCTCGCGGCCGATGCGGTCGCGCAGCATCAGAAACACCATGGCAGCCTTGTTGTAGCCGACGATGGAGGAGATGCCATGGTGGCGGGCGGTGAAGTCCTTCAGGGCGGTGTCTTCGGCCTCGGGCACGGCCGCCAGGTCGCGCAGCCAACCGAGGCGCATCTCGCGCGCGGCCTCCGGCGACTGGTCTTCCCTGTAAGCGTAGTCGGCCATGAAGGTAGTCAGGCCCTCGGACCAATTGCCCCGTTCCCAATCCGGATAGACGCCGTTGCCCCACCAGTTGTGCAACACCTCGTGGCCCAGTGAGGTGGCGCGGATGAAGGGCAGCTTGAGCACCTCGCGCCCCAGGTAGGTGAGGCCGGGCATGCCGAAGCCGGTGGGCAATGGGGCGGAAACCACACTGAACATGCCGAACGGGTAGGCCCCGATCTGCCGGCTGTAACGCCGGATATAGGTGGCCGTGTCGCTCAGGTAGGCGGCGGCCTGGTCGGCCAGCTCCGCGTGGAACCAGGTGCGCAGCTTCACGCGCTTGCCGTCATCCAGCGCCAGCGAGCGCTCACTCACTTGGTAGGGGCCGGCCATCAGGTCGATGCCTTCGGCCGGTTGGGGGAAGTCGAAGACCGCCCGGTAACCCTTGCCGTTGGCCGTCTCCTCCAGCAGTTCGCCGGGCACCAGGCCTTTTTGTCCGGCGGGCAGGCCGAGGGTCAGCCGGTAAGTGAAGGGCTCGCCCGGATGGGGGTACCAACCGCTGCCGGCGGGCAGGAAACTGCCTTCCGGGTCGGCCATGGCGGGCAGCCTGCCCAGCACCCGGCGGTGGTCGGCTTCAGCCAGGGGCGCCAGTGTCCCCGTGTAGCGCAGTGTCAGCCGGCGCGCCGCAGGCAGCCGGTAGAGGCGCTGGCCGTGGGCCGTCCGTGCCGCGGGCGGACGCTGCCGGCGTCCGTCCGCTTCCATCTGCTCCAGCGTCAGGGCGGGGTCCAGTGCGACCGTCGGCGATCCCTCCACGCCGCTGAGGGTGGCGGTGACGGCCAGCCGCCTGGTATCCGGCTCCAGGCGCACGTCCAACTCCAGGTGCGGCCGTGCTGCGCTTGCGGTCAAGGGGACGAGGGCAAGGCACAGCGTCAGGATGAGGCGAAGCACGGGGATCGTCTTGGCATGCATGGCTTGTGATCCGAAAAAACCGCTCGGGCCGGTTGTCCCCCGGCGCCGGCAAAGGGAAGTCAGTCCGCCGGGAAGCGGGCCACCAGTTCCACTTGCGCGTCGCCGCGGCGAACCTTGAGGGGCAGCCAGGTGCCGGGGGCGTGGCGCTGGATCACCGTGCGCACGTCGCGCATGTCCTTCATCTCCCGTCCGGCGGCCATGGTGAGGATGTCGTCCGCCTTCAGGCCGGCCTGTTCGGCCACGCTGCCGGCCAGCACCTGCAGGATGCGCACGCCCTGGGCGTGGGCCTCCATGGCGATGCCCAGGCGGGGCGGCGGCGGCTTGCCACGGTCTTCGGTCTTGACGAAAACCGCGTCGGCCAGACCTGTGCCCAAGTCGGCGCAGGAATGACTCTGGTCCCAGGTAACCAGATTGGTGACACGTCCGATGCCCAGGTCCGCCAGCTGATGGGCGATTCCATGGCCGTGACGCACATGGCCCGCACCCAGGATGCCGACCACCAATTGTCCGGGACGGGCCTTCAGATAGGCTGCGATGCCCTCGGCCATGGCCCGGTCCCAGACAGTCTGGGCTTCGGCGAAGCGGGCGAACCCGGCGTCACTCTTGGAGCCGGGGTGGTGTTCATAGACCTGGCGCAGTTCGCGGCGGTAGGCCTCGCTGGGAGGCGCGGGACGGCTTACTCCTTCCCGATCCGCATCCGGCACCCCGGCCCAGCCCTTTTCTTCCACTTTGGAGACCAGGGATCGCTCCACGTTCAGGGCCAGCATGGGCACGCGGTGCATGCGGGCGAAATGGAACAGGGGCAGGTACATCTGGGCATCGAAGCCCCATACCCGCTCCCACTCGGCACGCTTCAGGAAGTCCGCCTCGCTCATGCCGCCAGCCACCCACTCGTCAAGGACGGGTTGCAGGCGGCGGGGGAACATCTCGAAGCCGATGGCCAGCTCCGGCTTGCGTCCATGCAGGGCGGCCAATGTGTGCAGCTGCCAGCGATGGTCGGCGGGGCTGTCGTGCGTCTCTCCGAGCAAGACCGCCCGGCTGTCGGCCAGCCTGGTCAGCAGGGCGTCCCAGGCCCGGGGCTGCGCGCTGCCCGGCAGCAGCCATTGGCCGGGCTGCCCGCAGGCATCGTCCGGTTGCGGTGGGGCCGTGGTGTGCCCCGTGAGCAAAAGGGTGGCCAGGCCGATCAGTGCAAGCTTGCGCATGGTCAGAGGGACAGAACCGTATCGGGCGAGTTCACGTCGTCGGCGGGTCATGTCTGTCCCCCTGTGCATGACTTACTGGAAGAAACCCTTGGAGAGCAATTCCATGGTGAGCAGGCGATAGTCATGGGCGCCCGGCGAGTCCGAGTCATAGGAGAAGATGTCCATGCCATGGGCCGGACTCTCCGCCAGGGCCGGGTCATCGCTGATGCGGGTCTCGCAAAGCATGTCGCCGTAGCGTTGCCTGAGGGTGGCCAGCGCATCGCGGGACAGGCCCTTGCTTTCGTCGTAGCGGGTGAGCACAACCCGGCGCTCGATGTGGCGTCGCAGGGACTGTTCGAGGATGCGCAGGGCGATATCCAGACGGCCGAGGCCCTGCATGGACAGGAAATCCGGCGTCACCGGCACCAGCACCCGGTCCGCGGCCACCAGGGCATTCATGGACAACACCCCGAGCGCCGGAGCGCAATCGATCAGCAACGGATGCTCCGTCAGGCCGGACGATTCCCGTAATGCCTGCTTGAGCCGTCCGGCGACGCCCGAGGTGCCACCCAGCATGGCGTCCACCTTGGACAAATCGGGATGGCCGGGGATGATCTTCAAACCGCCCCGCAGGCGCCGGATCAAGGCCGGCAGGGGCGCGCCATCGCGGAAAAATGCCGAGGCGCACACGCTGCCCGCCAGCCCGCGCAGGCCCAAGGCCAGGCTCAGGTGGGCCTGGGGGTCCAGGTCCAGCAGCATCGGCTTGCGCTCCAGCAGGGCCAGGGAGGCCGCCACGTTGAGGGTGGTGGTGGTCTTGCCCACCCCGCCTTTCTGGTTGAATACCGCGATGACCGCCATGGAGGACTCCGTGCGCGTTATGCCGTGCCGCTGGGGCTATACATCCAGGTTGCGCACACCCAGTGCGTTGGTTTCGATGAAGTTGCGCCGCGGCTCCACCTCTTCACCCATCAGTGTGGTGAAGATCTCGTCGGCGGCGATGGCGTCCTCGATCTGCACCTTGAGCAGACGGCGGACCTGCGGGTCCATGGTGGTCTCCCAGAGTTGCTCGGGGTTCATCTCGCCCAGGCCTTTGTAACGCTGGATGCTGAGGTTGCGTTTGACCTCGTCCAGCAGCCAGTCGAGGGCCTGTTTGAAATCCCAGGCCGCGGCCTGGGCCTCGCCGCGACGGATTTCAGCGCCTTCGCCGATCAGGCCGAAAAGGGTCTTGCTGGTCTCGCGCAGCGGTTCGTAATCCCCCTGCTCGATGAAATGCGCGTCCAGGTAGGTGGTCAGGCTGATGCCGTGGCGGGTCTTGGTGACCTCCAGGCGCCAGTGGCCGTTTTCCTCTTCCTTGAGGGGTGTGACCCTGACAGGGCCCAACTTGGCCATCTCCCGCTCCAGGTTGGCCGCGGCATCACGCGCGGCCTGCTCGGAATCCACCCTGATGGGCGGAACCTTGAGGAGGGTGTAGAGCACATCATGGTCCAGGCGGCGGGACAAGCGCTCGATGACTGCCTCGGCCATCAGGAATTGGCGGGCGATGGACTCGAAACGCTCGCCGGGAATGGCCGCTTCGCCTGCCGCCGGTGTCAGCTCCGCGCCGTTCAGGGCCTCGCGCAGCAGGTATTGCTTGAGTTCGTAATCGTCCTTCAGATAGGTCTCGCGCTTGCCCTGCTTGACCTTGTACAGCGGCGGCTGGGCGATGTAGATGTGACCCCGCTCCACCAGCTCGGTCATCTGCCGATAGAAGAAGGTCAGCAGCAGGGTGCGGATGTGGGAGCCATCCACGTCCGCGTCGGTCATGATGATGATGCGGTGGTAGCGGAGCTTGTCGGCGTTGTAGTCGTCCTTGCCGATGCCGGTGCCCAGGGCGGTGATCAGGGTGACCACCTCCTGGGAGGAAAGCATCTTGTCGAAGCGGGCTTTTTCCACGTTGAGGATCTTGCCCTTGAGGGGCAGGATGGCCTGGAACTTGCGGTCCCGGCCCTGCTTGGCGGAGCCGCCGGCGGAGTCGCCCTCCACCAGGTAGAGCTCGGACAGGGCCGGGTCCTTCTCCTGGCAGTCGGCCAGCTTGCCGGGCAGTCCGGCGCTGTCCAGCACACCCTTGCGGCGGGTCATTTCCCGGGCCTTGCGGGCCGCGTCCCGAGCCCGAGCCGCCTCGACGATTTTGGCGCAGATCACCTTGGCGTCGGCGGGATTCTCCAGCAGGAATTCACTCAGTTTCTGGCCCACCACTTCTTCCACCGCGGGGCGTGCCTCGCTGGACACCAGCTTCATCTTGGTTTGGGAGGAGAACTTGGGATCGGGCATCTTCACCGACAGTACGCAGGCCAGGCCTTCGCGCATGTCATCGCCGGTGATCTCCACCTTGGCCTTCTTGGCGATCTCGTTTTCCTCGATGTACTTGTTGATGACGCGCGTCATGGCCGCGCGCAGGCCGGTGAGGTGAGTGCCCCCGTCCGACTGGGGGATGTTGTTGGTGAAGCACAGCACCTGTTCCTGGTAGCTGTTGTTCCACTGCATGGCCACTTCCACATTGATGGCAGCCTCGCCCACCTTACTCTCGCCGCTGGAGTAGAAGACGTTAGGATGCAGCACGGACTTGGTGCGGTTGATGTACTCCACGAAGCCCTTCACACCACCGGAAAATGCGAAGTTTTCGTGGCGACCGTCGCGCTCGTCGATCAATTCGATCTTGACGCCGTTGTTCAGGAAGCTCAGCTCCCGGATGCGCTTGGAAAATATCTCATAGTGGTATTCCACATGGCCGAATATCTCCTCATCGGCCATGTAGTGCACTTCGGTACCGCGCCGGCTGGTATCGCCTACCACCTTGAGTGGGGAAACCTCGAAGCCTTTCTGCACCTCGATGACCCGCTCCTGTGGCACGCCCCGGTGGAACTCCATGAAATAGTGTTTTCCGTCTCGGCGGACGTTGAGTTTGAGCCATTTGGACAGGGCATTGACGCAGGACACGCCCACGCCGTGCAGGCCGCCGGATACCTTGTAGCTGTTCTGGTTGAACTTGCCGCCGGCATGCAGCACACACATGACGATCTCGGCTGCGGAGCGCTTGGGTTCGTGCTTGTCGTCGAACTTGATGCCCACCGGGATGCCGCGGCCGTTGTCGCTCACCGAAATGGAGTTGTCGGCGTGGATGATGACCTTGATGTCGTCGCAATAGCCGGCCAAGGCCTCGTCGATGGCATTGTCCAGAACCTCGAACACCATGTGATGCAGGCCGGTGCCGTCCTGGGTGTCGCCGATGTACATGCCCGGGCGCTTGCGCACCGCCTCCAGGCCTTCGAGTTGCTGGATGCTGGATTCGTCGTAGTTTTCGGCCATTTCCTCAGCCTTGTTTCACGTGGAACATCTAGGAATTGTGTGGGGATGGGCCTGCCGAAACGGTCCGGTCAAGGCCTGGTGCCTTTCCTTCCGTCCCTTACCAAGCATCCCCGAATCAGATACGCATGGGCATGACCACATAGCGGAAATGATCTTCTCCGGGCAGGGTGATCAGCATGCTGCTGGTGGGATCGCCGAAGGAACAGGTCACCGTATCGGCATCGATGTTGTTCAGCACGTCCTGCAGGTACTGTACGTTGAAACCGATATCCAGGGGCTCCTTGGCGTATTCGATGTCCAGTTCCTCCTGGGCCTCTTCCTGCTCGTTGTTGCTGCAGGCGATGCGCAGGCTGCCCTCGGTGAGCGCCAAACGCACACCGCGGTATTTCTCGTTGGTGAGGATGGCCGCCCTGTTCAGTGCCTGTCCCAGGCGCTGGCGCTGGATGTGAAAGCTCATCCCGTAGCCGGTGGGCACGACCCGCTGCCAGTCCGGGAACTTGCCGTCCACCACCTTGCTGCGCAGCTCGAAGCCCGGGTGGCGGATCACCACTTGGCCGCTGGCCATCTGGATGTGCACGGGTTCGTCGTTGTCGGACAGCAGTTTGATGAGTTCCTGCACCGTCTTGCGCGGCAGAATGACATCCATGCCGCCTTCCGGTGGTTGCTCCAGCTTGCTGGCGTCCACCGCCAAGCGATGCCCGTCGGTTGACGCCACGATGAGCTTGTCGCCCTGCAGGGACATGAGCATACCGTTCAGGTAGTAGCGGATATCCTGCACCGCCATGGCGTACTGGACCCGGCCCAGCAGATGGCGCAGACGGCCTTGCGGCAGGCTGAAACTGATGCCTTCACCGTCGGCGATTTGCAGCTTGGGAAAATCCCTGGCCGGCAGCGTTTGCAGACTGAAGCGGCTCTTGCCTGCCTTCAGCTTCAATTGTTCACCGTCCAGATCCAGGTTGAGGGCTTCGCTGTCCGGCAGGGAGCGGCAGATATCCAGCAGCTTGCGCGCCGAGACGGTGAACGCGGTCTGGGCGGCGATCTCGGCGGATTCGTCTTCCATCCAGGTCGTGATCTGCAGCTCCAGATCCGTGGCGACGAAAGCGACCCGGTTTCTGTCCGCCTCGATCAACACGTTGGAGAGAATGGGCAGGGTGTGCTTGCGCTCCACCACACCCACGGCAGCCTGAAGGGGCTTAAGCAGGATGTCTTTGCGGGTTTTAAGAACTAGCATTTTAACTTCCTTATGTTGTTGATTAGGCCCCGTTCAGGCGCTGAACAATGAACATTTTCATATTCTAATCAACAAGTTGATGTCTATCAAAGACTGTGGGTAAGTGGTCTGACCCATTGTGGATGATTGTGGACAACATGGATTTCCCCCGCGCTAGATACGACTTATCCACATTTTGTACCCATTCTGTCCCACGATTTGTGCACAGATTCGTGAATCAACCGGTCAGTACCTGGACCAGAAGGTTGTAGTCACGGCGGATGGACAGGTCGGCGTTGCGCAGTTCCTCGATCTTGCGGCAGGCATGCAGCACCGTGGTGTGGTCGCGCCCACCGAAGGCCTGTCCGATTTCCGGCAAGGAAAGATCGGTCAGTTCCTTGGCCAGGAACATGGCCATCTGGCGTGGCCGAGCCAGGTTGCGGGTACGTTTCTTGGAGTACATCTCGGCGACCTTGATCTTGTAGAAGTCCGCTACCGTCTTCTGGATGTTCTCTATCGAGATCTGCCGGTTCTGCACCGCCAGCAGGTCCTTGAGGGCCTCTTTGGCGAGTTCCACGCAGATTGGCTGGCGGTGGAAGCGTGAGTAGGCCAGGATGCGCTTCAGGGCGCCTTCCAGTTCGCGCACGTTGGAGCGGATCTGCTTGGCCACGAAGAAGGCGGTGGCATCGTCCAGCGATTCGCCTTCCTGGCGGGCCTTGTTCATCAGGATGGCGACCCGCATCTCCAGTTCGGGCGGTTCCAGCATCACCGTCAGGCCCCAGCTGAAGCGCGACTTGAGCCGCTCCTCGATGCCTTCCAGGTCCTTGGGGAAGGTGTCGCTGGTGATGATGACTTGCTTGTGGGACTCGATCAGTGTGTTGAAGGTATAGAAAAATTCTTCCTGAGTGCGGTCCTTGTTGGCGAAGAACTGGATGTCGTCGATCAGCAGGATGTCCAGGGAGTCGTAGCGGCGCTTAAAGTCCTCGAACGACTTGGTTCGGATGGCCCGCACCATGTCGGAGAAATAGCGCTCGGCATGGATGTAGCTGACACGTGCGCCGGGGTTGCCCTGTCTGACCTTGTTGCCGATGGCTTGGATGAGGTGGGTCTTGCCTAGACCCACGCCGCCATATACGAACAATGGGTTGTAGCTGCCGCCCGGGTTGTCTGCCACCTGCAAGGCGGCCGCGCGGGCCAGGTCGTTGGCCTTGCCGAGGACATAGGTGTCGAAATTGAACAGGGGGTTGAGGCGGCTGTCCTCGGGCGGATGGACCGGCCCGGAGGCAGGTTTGACCTTGATGGCGACCGGGAGCGCGTTGTCGTTGCGTGGGCGGGCCTCCGGCTCGGGTTTGCCGCCCATGCCGTTCCGAGGAGGCGCTGCGGTTTCCTCTCCCACCACCAGCTGCACATGGGTGTCCGACTGGAAATAGGTATCTGCCAGGGTTTCGATATCCGGGAGGAACTTGTCCTTGACCCACTGGGCGACGAAACGGTTGGGTGCCGTGATGCGCACCAGGCCTTCTGCCTCCTCGACATTGAGGGGCTTGAGCCAGGTCATGATTTGTTGGGCGTTGAGTGTCTGCTCGAAACGATTCAGACAATGGCTCCAGAAACCGCTCATGCTAAGTGGCCGTCGATAGGGTAGATGGGTGGGAGATAATTGGAATAGTTGGAAAATTCTAGCACGTCCGGGGTTCGGGATAGGCCTGGAAAAATATTGACGAATTATGTAGTTACGGGGTGTAATACCGGGCTTTTCAAATCGAGGTTATGCCATGAAACGCACTTACCAGCCTTCCGTCGTACGTCGCAAGCGTACCCATGGCTTCCGCGCCCGCATGAAGACCAAGGGTGGCCGCGCCGTGATCAATGCCCGCCGCGCCAAGGGCCGCAAGCGTCTGGCCGTCTGAAGCCTATAGTTTGTGCCAAGGTGCCTGCCGGCCGTGGGGGCTGAGCCGGGACAAGATTCTCCGCAAGACGGATGAGTTTTCATCCGTTTTTCGTTTCAAGCAGGTCAGTCGCGGAGTCTGCCTGGATCTGTTCGTCATGCCCAACGACCTGTCCCACGCACGGTTGGGCTTGGCGGTGCCGCGCCGGGTCGTACGCCTGGCCAGCCGCCGCAACCGGCTCAAGCGCCTGATGCGCGAGATGTTCAGGCTGCGCCAGGACCTGCTGCCGGGACTGGATGTGGTTGCACGCGTCAAGGCAATTTGCCCCGAGGAACAGTTCAAGTCCGAATTCCTCCGCCTGCTGGACGACTGTCGCCCGGCCGAGCGCGTCGAACGGTCGGCGAACCCAAGCTGAAACAATGGATACCCAACGCCTAATCGCCTTTGTCGTTTTTTCCTTTTCCATCCTCATGCTCTGGGAGGCGTGGCAGGACTACCAGCATCCCAAGGCGGGACCCGAATCCGCCCAGACGTCGCCGGCTTTGACCGGGGTCCCGGTGCGCGCGGAAGGCCCGGTGGCCTTACCGGTGCCAGGCGCCGAGGTGCAGCCCGCCGCCGCCCCGCGCGCCGGCGAGGCGCAGCAGGGCGCCCGCGCGGTGTTGAGGACCGATGTGCTCACCGCCGTCATCGACGCGCACGGCGGTGACATCCGCCGCCTGACCCTGAGCGGTTATCGCCAGAACGACGACAAAACCAAGCCCTTCGAGCTATTCGAGGAGCGGTCAGGCCGCAACTATTTCGCCCAATCGGGTTTCATCGGCGAGGGTTGGCCGACCCACAAGACGGTATTCGAGCTCGAATCCGGCGAGCACGCGCTGCAACCGGGACAGGACGAGATCAAGCTGACCCTGCGGGCGACCGTCAACGGCCTGGCGGTTGCCAAGACCTACACCTTTAGGCGCGGCAGCTATGTGGTGGACGTGGACTACAGCCTGACCAACCAGGGTGGCGCTGTCATGACAGGCTATCCCTACTATCAGTTGCTGCGCCACGGTCAGGCACCGGAGGGTGAGTCTTCCTTCGTGCACACCTTCACCGGCCCCGCCTTCTACACCGAGGCGGGCAAGTATCAGAAAGTCGGCTTCGAGGACATCACGAAAGGCAAGCAGGAACATGCCAAAACCGCTAAGGACGGCTGGGTGGGCATGGCCCAGCACCACTTCGTGTCCGCCTGGATGACCCGCGATCCCGCCGATGCCTCCAACCGCGAGTTCTACAGTCGCGCCCTGGGCAATGGCGAGTTCACCGCCGGAATGATCACGGCCGGCGTGCAGCTGGCGCCGGGCGAGAGCAAGACCGCTGCCATGCGGCTGTACGCCGGCCCGCAGAAGCAGGAAGAGCTCAAGACGCTGGCGCCGGGCTTGGAGCACGTCGTCGATTACGGCTGGCTGACCGTGCTGGCCTATCCCCTGTTCGTGCTGCTCAGTTGGCTGCACAAGTTGGTGGACAACTGGGGCGTGGCCATCATCCTGCTCACGGTGCTCATCAAGGCCGCGTTCTACCCCTTGTCCGCGGCCAGTTACAAATCCATGGCGCAGATGCGCAAGCTGGCCCCGCGCCTGCAGCAGCTGAAGGAACGCTACGGCGACGACCGGCAGAAGCTGCACGAGGCCATGATGAAGATCTACCAGGAGGAGAAGATCAATCCCCTGGGCGGCTGCCTGCCCATGCTGGTGCAAATTCCCTTCTTCATCGCCCTGTACTGGGTGCTGCTGTCCGCAGTGGAATTGCGCCAGGCCCCCTTCGCCCTGTGGATCACCGATCTGTCTGAAAAAGACCCCTACTACATCCTGCCGGTGGTGATGGCCGTCACCATGTTCATACAGACCCGGCTGAGCCCACCGTCGCCCGACCCGGTGCAGCAGAAGGTGATGATGTTCATGCCCCTGGCCTTCTCGGTGTTCTTCTTCTTCTTCCCGGCCGGCCTGGTGCTTTACTGGCTGGTCAACAACGTCCTGTCCATCCTGCAGCAGTGGCGCATCAATACCGTCATCGCCCGCGCCGATGGCAAGCCCGCCAAGTCCAAGTGAACTGATCGCCGCCATCGCCACCGCCCCCGGCCGGGGCGGCATCGGCGTGGTGCGGGTGTCCGGCGCGGACGTGGCCGGAATCATGACGGGTGTGCTCGGGCGCAGAATCGCGCCGCGCATGGCCAGTTATGGCTGCTTTCTGGATGCCGGGGGGCAAACACTGGACGAAGGCATCGCCCTGTACTTTCCCGCACCCCATTCCTTCACCGGTGAATCGGTGCTCGAACTGCAGGGCCATGGCGGCACCCAGGTCCTGCAACTGGTCCTGGCTCGTTGCCTGGAGTTGGGCGCGCGACCGGCCGAGCCGGGCGAATTCACCCGCCGCGCCTTTCTGAACGACAAGCTCGACCTCGCCCAGGCCGAGGCGGTAGCTGATCTCATCGATGCCCAGAGCCAGGCGGCGGCCCGTTCGGCCGTGCGCGTCCTCAGCGGCGAATTTTCCCGCCGCATTGATACGCTGACCGATGGTCTGGTGCGCCTGCGCATGCTGGTGGAGGCGACGCTGGATTTCCCGGAAGAGGAGGTGGATTTCCTGCGCAAAGCCGATGCGGAAGGCCAGCTCGCCGCCATCGAGCAGGGTTTGGCCGGCGTGCTGGCCCAGGCACGCCAGGGCGCGCTGCTGCGCGAGGGGCTAAGTGTCGCCCTGATCGGCCAGCCCAATGTGGGCAAGTCTTCCCTGCTCAACCGCCTGGCCGGCTACGAGGCGGCCATCGTCACCGACATCGCGGGCACTACCCGCGACACGGTGCGCGAATCCATCCAGTTGAACGGCGTCCCCATCCACATCATCGACACGGCTGGGCTGCGCGATACGGAAGACACGGTGGAGAAGTTGGGCATCGCCCGCACCTGGGCGGCCCTGGAGCAGGCTGATGCAGCCCTGCTGCTGGTGGATGCCCAGCATGGGATGGGCGAGGCGGAGGCCGGTATCCTGCGCAGGCTTCCCGACATTCCCCGCCTGACGGTGCACAACAAGATCGACCTGGCCGGGGAGCCGGCCCGCCTGTCCGCCGACGGCAGCGAGGTCTGGCTGTCGGCGGAAACCGGCGAAGGGGTGGACTTGCTGTGCCGGAGGCTGCTGGAACTGGGTGGTTGGCAGGCGGGCCACGAGGATGCCTTCATAGCCCGCACCCGTCACCTGAGCGCCTTGCACGAGGCGGCAGCTCATCTACGGGCGGCGCGCGGTGCCGCCGGGCGTTTGGAACTGTTCGCCGAGGAACTGCGTCTGGCCCACGATACGCTGGCGCAGATCACCGGCGAGTTCACCGCGGATGATCTGCTGGGGGAGATCTTCGGGCGCTTCTGTATCGGCAAGTAGCGCCCGCCAACCCAGAGGTCGGCGGGCCTCGATCAGCCGAGTCGCTTGTCCTCGGACTTGTCCGTCCAGAACAGTTGCACCCGCGGTTGGGACTTCGCTTTCCAGGCCAGCAGGGGATCGGCGGGCGGCAGATCGTAGTCGAGGAACTCGCGGTCGGCCGTCATGGCCAGGCCCTGGTGCGGATCGGCGTGCGTCAGGTGCCAGCGGATATCGGCCAGGAACATCAGCTCGTCGATGACCTCCATGGGGAAGCCGCTGCGGCCGCTGCGGTCGTCCAGGATCAGGTGCTCCAGCAGGTCGTCGATACCGGGGCGGAACCAGTTCTGTACCAACTCGCGCGCCAGGCGGGGGAAGCGGATCTCGATGGCGCTGCGGGGGTCCTGAAGTTCCGGTTTGCGGGTCAGGCCTACAATTGGAGTATTCGGTCTGGACGAGAACATGATGCACTCCTGGTAGGTTGGGTTGACCCAAGTAATGCATTTCGCATGCCAGCCGTTCCGATCAGAAGGTTCATGATTAACACATTGCTTTATATAGGATTATTTTTGGAGACTGCCTAATCGTTATGCAGAGTTCAACAGCCCTGTCGATTTCTCGGCTTACAGCCGGCGACCCGGCGGACGCCGCGGCGGTGCTGGGCTGGCGGCTGGTGCGCAGCGAAGTGCTGCGGCACAGGCCGGCGCTGATCCAGGGCAACCTGCTGGCCATCATCGCCGTGCTTGCGGCGGTGCCAGTGCCTTTGTTCCTGCCCATGCTGGTGGACGAAATCCTCTTGCATCGCCCGGGCAGATTCGTCGCCACCCTCGGCCCGTTGTTCCCTGCCGCCTGGCATGGACCGGTGCTGTTCGTCGCCCTGGCCTTGGGTATCTCCCTCGGCCTGCGGCTGATCTCCATCCTGCTCAACGTCTGGCAGTCGCGCACGTTTTCCCTGGTGGCCAAGGAGGTGGTGTTCCGCATCCGTGCACGCATGCTGGACCGTCTGTCGCGCATCGCCCTGTCGGAATACGAAACACTGGGCAGCGGCAAGGTCACCTCGCATTTCGTCACCGACCTGAATGCCATCGACGGCTTTCTGGGCGCATCCATCTCCGGTTTTCTGGTGGCCGTGCTGTCGCTGGTGGGGGTGGCCGTCGTGCTGCTGTGGATGCACTGGCAACTGGCGCTGTTCATCCTGCTTCTCAACCCACTGGTGATCTTCTTCTCCACCCGACTCGGCAAGCGGGTCAAGGAGCTGAAGCGACGCGAGAACAGCGCCTTCGAAACCTTCCAGGAGGCCCTGGCGGAGACCCTGGATGCCCTGGCCCAGATTCGTGCCATGAACCGGGAGCGCCATTACCTGGCGCGGGTCACCGACAAGGCAGCCGACATCCGCAGGCACGCGGCGGCCTTCGCTTGGAAGTCGGATGCCATGGGCCGGGTGTCCTTCTTCATCTTCCTGGCCGGCTTCGATGCCTTCCGCGCCGGGGCGATGCTGATGGTGGTGTTTTCGGATTTGAGCATCGGAGAGATGCTGGCGGTGTTCGGCTACCTCTGGTTCATGATGTCGCCGGTGCAGGAGATCATCAACATCCAGTACGCCTGGTTCTCCGCCAATGCGGCATTGGGCCGCATCAATGCGCTGCTCGCCCTGCGTCCAGCCGAGGAGGGGGAATCACGGGCCGATCCATTCGCCGCGCGGGGCAGCGTGGGACTCGATCTGGAGCGGGTGAGCTTCTCCTACGGCGACGGCGAGCCGGTGCTGGATCAGGTCAGCCTGAGCATCCGGCCCGGCGAGAAGGTCGCCCTGGTGGGTGCCTCCGGGGGCGGCAAGTCCACGCTGGTGCAGGCCCTGCTGGGGCTTTATCCCCCCCAATTGGGCGTCATCCGCTACGGTGGCGTGCCGGTCGGGGACATAGGCTGGTCAGTGGTGCGGGATCATGTGGGGGTCGTGTTGCAGCACCCGGTGCTGTTCAACGCTAGCATCCGCGACAACCTGGCCATGGGCCGCGACTTTGCGGACGAGCGTCTCTGGCATGCACTGGAGATTGCCCAGCTCAGGGCATTGGTGGCCGACATGCCGCAAGGACTGGACACCCTGGTGGGCAAGAACGGCGTGCGCCTGTCCGGCGGACAGCGGCAGCGGCTCGCCATTGCGCGCATGGTGCTGGCGGAGCCGAAGGTAGTGATCCTGGACGAGGCCACCTCGGCCCTGGATGCGGAAACGGAACGCTGTCTGCACCTGGCCATGGGCGAATTCCTGCGCGGGCGCACTACCCTGATCATTGCCCATCGCCTGTCGGCGGTGAAACATGCCGACCGCATCCTGGTGTTCGAAAACGGTCGTATCGCAGAGGAGGGCGACCACGACTCCCTGATGGCCCAGGGCGGGCTGTACCACAAGCTCTACGCCCACGCCTGAGGCGTTGAGGTCAGTTCCTGGAGGCGATCCAGCGGGCGGTGACCAGGTCCATGGTCTGGACATGCTGCTGCAGCCAGGCGAGCAGGTCGCGCTGGATCACGTCGTGCAGCAGGGCGGGGTCCTCGCCGGCGCGGATGGAATTGAGCAGCTCTTCGATCCATGCCAGCACGCGGTCATGCTCCTGTTTGTGCACCGGGTAGGGGGGAAAACCGCTGCTGAGCATGGCCGCCTCCTCGCGTTCGAAGTGTTCCCGATTGTGGCGCAGGAATGCATCACAGGCGGCCACCAGGCGTGCCGGCCTGGCGGGATATTCGGCCAGTGCCGAAGCCATTTCCCGCCACTGTTCTGCGGCATGGGCGTGGTCCTCGTTCATGAAAGCGACGGGCAGTTCCGGCAGATCGATACCGGGGCTGATGGACATGGATTCTCCTCTTCTCGGTTGGTCGAGTTTGGCGGAACCATAATGAGATACTGGCAGCCGTCGCCTTGACCAAGATCAAAGCGGACTACGTCGCAGCCGGCGTTCGAAGGCCTTGTTTCACGTGAAACATGGTTACCCCTGCGGGCCGTTTGCCTTATGATTTCAGCCCTTTCGGATGCGGCGCGCGCCAGTGATTTATCCAGACCGTTTCGATGTGATCGTGGTGGGCGGGGGCCATGCGGGCACCGAGGCGGCTCTGGCCGCGGCGCGCATGGGCGTGCGCACCCTGCTGCTCACGCACAACATCGAAACGCTGGGCGCCATGTCCTGCAACCCGTCCATCGGCGGCATCGGCAAGGGGCACTTGGTCAAGGAGGTGGATGCCATGGGCGGCGCGATGGCCCTGGCCGCCGACGAGGCTGGCATCCAGTTCCGCATTCTCAATTCGTCCAAGGGCCCGGCGGTGCGCGCCACCCGCGCCCAGGCTGACCGCCAGTTATATAAGCGGGCGATCCGCACGCGCCTGGAGAATCAGCACGATCTCACTCTTTTTCAGCAGGCCGTGGATGACCTGCTGCTGGACGGCGACCGGGTCACGGGTGTGCGGACCCAGCTGGGCATCGTCTTCCGTGGCCGTGCGGTGGTGCTGACCACCGGCACCTTTTTGGCCGGTCTGATCCATGTGGGGCTGGAGCGTTTTCCGGCCGGGCGCATGGGCGACCCGCCGGCGGTGTCGCTGGCCGCGCGCCTCAAGGAGTTGGCCCTGCCGCAAGGGCGGCTGAAGACCGGCACGCCGCCGCGCATAGATGGCCGCAGCATCGATTTCTCCGTGATGGTCGAGCAGCCGGGTGACGATCCGGCGCCGGTGTTTTCCTACCGAGGTGACGCGGGCATGCACCCCCGGCAGCTGCCGTGCTGGATCACCCACACCAACCCCGGCACCCACGAGATCATCCTCGGCGGCCTGGACCGCTCACCCCTGTACACCGGAGTGATCGAAGGGGTGGGGCCGCGCTACTGCCCGAGCATCGAGGACAAGATCAAGCGCTTCGCCGACAAGGCCTCGCACCAGATATTCCTGGAGCCGGAGGGGCTGGAGACCCATGAGTATTACCCCAACGGCATCTCCACCAGCCTGCCCTTCGATGTACAGCTCGATCTGGTGCGTTCCATCCAGGGCCTGGAGCGGGCCCACATCCTGCGGCCCGGCTACGCCATCGAATACGATTATTTCGATCCCCGCGCACTGCGCCCCAGCCTGGAATCAAAAGCCATCGGCGGTCTGTTCTTCGCCGGCCAGATCAACGGCACCACGGGCTATGAGGAGGCCGCCGCCCAGGGCCTGCTGGCTGGCTTGAACGCGGCCCTTGCGGTCCGGGAGCGGGAAGCGTGGTGGCCCAAGCGGGATGAGGCCTATTTGGGTGTGCTGGTGGACGACCTGATCACCCGCGGGGTGAGCGAGCCTTACCGGATGTTCACCAGCCGCGCCGAATACCGCCTGCAGTTGCGGGAGGACAATGCCGACCTGCGTCTGACCGAGACCGGCCGCCGCCTGGGGCTGGTGGAAGACGCTCACTGGGAGATGTTCGACCGCAAGCGGGAGGCCATCGCTCGGGAAACCGAGCGCCTCAAAGGCGCCTGGGTCAATCCCGCCGTGTTGCCAGAGGCCGAGGCGACCCGGGTGCTGGGCAAGCCCATCGAACGGGAATACAGCCTGTTCGATCTGCTGCGCCGACCGGAAGTGGACTATGCGGCGCTGCTCACCCTGCCCGGCGCTGGAGAGGGCGAGCCGGACGCGGCGGTGCGCGAGCAGGTGGAGATCCAGGCGAAATATTCCGGCTATGTGCAGCGGCAGCGGGAGGAGATCGATCGCCTGCGCCAGTACGAGGAACAGCCCCTGCCCGTGGACCTGGATTACATGGGTATCGCTTCGCTGTCCATGGAGGCGCGACAGAAGCTCAGCGCGGTGCGGCCCGCCACCCTGGGGCAGGCGGCGCGCATCTCGGGCATCACGCCAGCGACCATTTCCGTGCTATTGGTGCACCTGAAGCGGGGCGACCTGCTGAAGAAGTCGGCGTGAAGCCGGAGGATGGCCTTCGGGTGGGGTTGGATGCGCTCGGTCTGGCTCCGACTCTGTCCGGGGAACAGGCGGATCGTCTGCTGGCCTACCTGGATCTGTTGAACAAGTGGAACAAGACCTACAACCTGACCGCCATACGGGAGCCGGAGCGCATGCTGACCCATCATCTGCTGGATAGTCTGGCGGTCCTGCCCTTCGTAGGACGGGACGCGCTGCTGGATGTAGGCAGCGGCGCCGGCCTGCCGGGCATCCCACTGGCCATTTCCCGGCCAGACCTGTCCATCACCCTACTGGATGTGGTGGGCAAGAAATGCGCTTTCATGCAGCAGGCATGCATCCAACTTGGCCTGGCCAACACGCGGGTGGTCAACGAGCGGGTCGAGCTTTGGCGGCCGGAGGCGCGTTTCGGCCAGATCATCTCGCGCGCCTACGGCGAACTGGACGACCTGGTCCGCCAAACCGGCCATCTCTTGGCCCGGGGCGGGCGCTGGCTGGCCATGAAGGGGAATCTGCCGCAGACGGAATTGGATCACCTGCGCGGTGCCCGGCTGGTGGAGGCCATCCGCCTGCGGGTGCCCGACCTGGAAGCAGAACGGCATTTGATCATTCTGGAGGCGGCATGAACGCCTCGCCGCTTGCCATCACCAACCAGAAGGGCGGCGTGGGCAAGACCACCACCGCCGTAAACCTGGCTGCCAGCCTGGCTCAGCTGGGCCGGCGAGTGCTGTTGGTGGACCTGGACCCCCAGGGCAATGCGACCATGGGCAGCGGCGTGGACAAGCGGGAGCTTACGCACACGGTGTATCACCTGTTGCTCGGTCAATGCTCCGAAGCCCGCGTCCGCGTCAGTTCCGAGAAGGGTGGCTATGTCCTCTGGCCGGCCAACCGCGACCTGGCCGGGGCGGAGGTGGAACTGGTCAGCCAGCCGCGGCGCGAATACCGGCTTCGCGAGGCGCTGGAGCGTGTGGCCGACCAATACGACCAGGTGATCATCGACTGTCCGCCGGCTCTCAACCTGCTGACGGTCAACGCCTTGGTGGCCGCCCATGCGGTGTTGATCCCGATGCAGTGCGAGTATTACGCACTGGAGGGGCTCAGCGATCTGGTGAACACGGTCAAGCGGGTCAAGGCGAAGCTCAATCCCGGCCTGTACATCGATGGCGTGCTGCGGGTCATGTTCGACCCGCGCAACACACTGGCCCAGCACGTTTCCGACGAACTGAAGCGCCACTTCGGGTCCAAGGTGCTGGATACCGTGGTGCCGCGCAACGTACGTCTGGCCGAGGCGCCCAGCCATGGGTTGCCGGTGCTGGTCTATGACCGCAGCTCCAAAGGCGCCCAGGCATACTTGCGCCTGGCGGAGGAGATACTGACCCGCCAGCGGGACGCGCGGAACTGAGAGGGAATGGCATGGCGAAAGTGAAAGGTCTTGGCAGGGGGTTGGACGCCCTCCTGTCGGAAGGCGAAACCCAGGAAGGCGAGCGCTTGCTCACGTTGCCGGTGGAAAGCCTGGTGCCGGGCAAATACCAGCCGCGCACGCGCATGGATGAAGCGGCGCTGGCGGAACTAGCGGATTCCATCAAGGCCCAGGGGCTCATGCAGCCCATCCTGGCGCGTGGCATCGCCGGCGGGCATTACGAAATCATCGCCGGGGAGCGGAGGTGGCGGGCGAGCCAGTTGGCCGGATTGCGGGAAGTGCCGGTACTGGTGCGCAACGTGCCGGATGAAGTGGCCTTGAAGATGGCCCTGATCGAGAACATCCAGAGGGAAGACCTCAACCCTCTGGAAGAGGCCCAGGGCTTGCAGCGCCTGATCAACGAGTTCGAGATGACCCATCAGACGGTGGCCGAGTCGGTGGGCCGTTCGCGGGTGGCGGTGACGAACCTGCTGCGTCTGCTCAATCTTTCCAAACCGGTACAGGCGCGTCTGATGGAAGGGGAGCTGGACATGGGCCATGCCCGCGCCCTGCTTGGCCTGAATCATGCCAAACAGGTTGAGGCTGCCGGCGAGGTGGTGAAAAGAGACCTGTCCGTGCGGGAAACCGAGCGCCTGGTGGCCCGTCTGCTCAACCCCAAGAAAGCCACACTGCCGCAGCGTGACCGGGATGTGGAACGTCTGGAGGAGGACCTGTCGGAGCGTCTGGGCACTACGGTGCATATTCGCGCCAATCGCAAGGGTGCGGGCAGGCTGTCGGTGGATTTCGCCTCGCTGGACCAGTTGGAAGGGATACTCAAGCGCATCCGCTGAGGGTGCCGCGTGACGAGTGACATGCTGCGCCGCAACATCAAGCGGACTGATGTTTGCATTAGTCTGGCTAATTTCTATATAATTATTGGCTAATGAGAATTCATGCGGGATACGTCCTGGCATGGCAGGTCGCCCTGATCGGGGCCGCGGCGCTGCTGGCGGGAAGTGTACTGGGTGGATGGCGCGCCGCCCTAGCGGTCTTGTATGGTGGTACGGCGGCCTTACTGAACAACGGTTTGCTCTGGTGGCGCTGGTGGCTTGGTGAAAAACGCATCCATAGCGATCCCGAGCGTCACCTGAAAGCGTACTACCGTTCCAGTTTGGAACGGTTTTTTGTTGTCGGCATATGGCTGGCAGTTGGGTTTACAATGTTGAAATTGCAGCCGTTGTCCTTGCTGTCAGGGTTTGTAGTCGGGCAGCTGGCCTGGATAGTGGCGAGCCTGTCTCAGCGTGAAAGAGCGTGACATGTCCGCGGAAGCGCACACCTCCACCGAATACATCAAGCACCATCTCCAGAACCTGACCTTCGGCCAGTTGCCTGACGGCTCCTGGGGTGTCGCCCACAGCCCTGAGCAGGCCAAGGCCATGGGTTTCTGGGCGATCAATCTGGACACCATGGGCTTCTCCATTCTATTGGGCGCCTTGTTCCTGTTTCTGTTTTATCGCGCGGCCAAGTCGGCCACCTCCAGCGCGCCCAGCGGTTTCATGAACTTCGTCGAGGTGATGGTCGAGTTCGTTGACAACTCGGTGAAGGGCTCGTTCACCGCCCGCAACCCCATGGTTGCCCCTCTGGCCCTAACCATCTTTATCTGGATCTTCCTGATGAACCTGATGGACTTGGTGCCCATCGACTGGCTGCCCGGCATCGCCTCCTGGTTGGGCGTGCCTTACCTGAAGGTGGTGCCGACCACCGACCCGAACGCCACCTTCGGCATGTCCATCGCGGTGTTCCTGCTGGTGCTCTATTACAGCTTCAAGATGAAGGGCGTCGGCGGTTTCGTCGGCGAACTGACCCTGCAGCCCTTCGGCAAGTGGGGCTTGCCCGCCAACCTTTTCCTGGAAGGCGTGAACCTGATCGCCAAGCCCGTCTCCCTGGCCCTGCGTCTGTTCGGCAACATGTACGCCGGCGAGATGATCTTCATCCTGATCGCCCTACTGTTCGCCCAGGGCGCCGTGCTGGCCCTGACCGGCGGCGTCTTGCAGTGGGTGTGGGCGGTCTTCCACATCCTGGTCATCACCCTGCAGGCCTTTATCTTCATGACCCTGACCATCGTCTATCTGGACATGGCCCATCAGGAACACCACTGATTCCGGTTTTCAATTCATCGTTATTAATCTAGGAGATCAACAATGGAACAAGCTCTGCTCTATATCGCCGGCGCCATCATGATGGGTCTGGGCGCGCTGGGCGCCTCGGTCGGCATCGGCATCCTCGGCGGCCGTTTCCTGGAAGGCGCTGCTCGTCAGCCCGAGCTGATCCCGATGCTGCGTACCCAATTCTTCATCGTCATGGGTCTGGTCGATGCCGTGCCGATGATCGCCGTCGGTCTGGCCATGTACGTCCTGTTCGCGGTGGCAGGCTGATTCGAGCAACCGCATAAACCGAGAAAGGTCCGGGCATGAACATCAATCTGACCCTGATCGGCCAGAGCATCACCTTCGCGATCTTCGTGTGGTTCTGCATGAAGTTCATCTGGCCGCCCATCGTCAACGCCCTGGAGGCCCGCCGCAAGCAGATCGCCGATGGCCTGGCCGCCGCGGATCGTGGCAAGCACGAACTGGAACTGGCCGCCAAGCGTGCCAGCGAGAGCCTGCACGAGGCCAAGATGAAGGCCGTCGAGATCATCAGCCAGGCCGAGAGGCGTGCCAACGAGATCGTCGATGCCGCCAAGAACGACGCCAAGGCCGAGGGCGAGCGTCAGCTGGCCGCAGCGCAGGCGGAGATCGAACAGGAGGCCTTCAGAGCTCGCGAGCAGTTGCGTGCGCAGGTGGCCGCGCTGGTGGTGGCCGGTGCCGAGAAGGTGTTGCGCCGCGAGGTGGATGCCAAGGCCCACGCCGATCTGTTGACGACCATCCAGAACGAGCTCTGACATGGCCGAACTGACCACCATCGCCCGCCCCTACGCCGAGGCCGTGGCGCGCATGGCCGCCGAGGGCAACGCCTGGGGCAAATGGTCCGGCATGCTGGCGGCCCTGGCGGCGGTCAGCAGTGATCCGCAGGTGGCGGATCTGGCCGGCAATCCGGCCGTGCCCGGCGACACGGTGGCCGAGATCATCCTCGGCGTGTGCGGCGACCGCCTCGACAACGAAGGCGCCAACCTGACCCGCATGCTGGTGGAGAACAAGCGGCTGGTCGTGCTGCCTGAGATGGCGCGCCTGTTCGAGGACATGAAGGCGCGTCAGGAAGGCCTGCTGGAAGCCCATGTCACCACGGCCTTCGAACTGAGCGGGGAGCAATTGTCTGCCCTGGTCGGCAGGCTGGAACAGAAGTTCGCACGCAAGGTCACGGCCACCCAATCGGTGGACCCGGAGTTGATCGGCGGCGTGATCATCGCCGTGGGCGATGAAGTGATGGATGCATCGGTGCGCGGCAAGCTGTCCGAGATGGCCGCCACCCTGAAAGCTTAATCAATCCCGGAGTGCTGTCATGCAACTCAATCCTTCCGAAATCAGCGAACTGATCAAGAGCAAGATCCAGAACCTGGAATCCGGCTCCGAGCTGCGCACCCAGGGCACCGTGGTGTCCGTCACCGACGGCATCGTCCGCGTCCACGGCCTGGCCGACGTGATGCAGGGCGAAATGCTGGAATTCCCCGGCAACACCATGGGCATGGCCCTGAACCTGGAGCGTGACTCAGTGGGCGCCGTGGTGCTCGGCGAATACGAACACATCTCCGAGGGCGACACGGTCAAGTGCACCGGCCGCATCCTGGAAGTGCCGGTCGGCGAGGCCCTGATCGGCCGCGTCGTGGATGCCCTGGGCCGGCCGATCGACGGCAAGGGTCCGGTCAACTGCGCCGAGTCTTCCCCCATCGAAAAGATCGCCCCCGGCGTGATCGCCCGCCAGTCCGTGTCGCAGCCCTTGCAGACCGGCCTCAAGTCGATCGACGCGATGGTGCCCATCGGCCGCGGCCAGCGTGAACTGATCATCGGTGACCGCCAGACCGGCAAGACCGCGGTGGCCATCGATGCCATCATCAACCAGAAGGGCACCGGGGTCATCTGCATCTACGTCGCCGTCGGCCAGAAGGCCTCCTCGGTGGCCAACGTGGTACGCAAGTTGGAAGAGCACGGTGCCATGGGCCACACCATCGTGGTGGCTGCCAACTCCTCCGACCCGGCGGCCATGCAGTTCATCGCCCCCTACGCCGGCTGCACCATGGGCGAATACTTCCGCGACCGGGGCCAGGATGCACTGATCGTCTATGACGACCTGACCAAGCAGGCCTGGGCCTACCGCCAGATATCCCTGCTGCTGCGCCGCCCGCCGGGCCGCGAGGC
>DEQR01000024.1 GCA_002360535.1 Thiobacillus sp. UBA3361 | reverse complement strand
TACTCGACCCGTACATCCCCAGTGAAGATTGAACGAAAGGAACAGATAAATGGCTGACATGAAGATTCGCGCCTCCATGAAGGACGGTGCCGCGGAGGTCAAGTGCCTGATGAACCACCCGATGGAGACGGGCCTGCGCAAGGACCCGAAGACTGGCCAGGTGGTGCCCGCGCACCACATCACGAACGTGACGGCGACGGTGGGCGGCAAGACGGTGATGGACGCCCAATGGGGCGGCGGCATCAGCAAGAACCCGTACCTGGCGTTCCGGGTCAAGGGCGCCAAGGCTGGTGACAAGGTCACCGTGAGCTGGGAAGACAACAAGGGCGAGAAAGGCTCGGCGGACGCCACCGTCAGCTGAGATCGATGACCTATTCATCGGGGCCGGCTGGCCGGCCCCGCAAGTTCTGGAGGACGGCATGAATAAACTGATTCTGACACTGGCGGGCGCTGGACTGCTGCTGGGCGCCATGGCCACTCAGGCGGCCCCCGAGGATGACCGCATGAAGCTGGTCAAACACTTCAAGGACAAGTATCCCGACATCAAGATGGACGACTACGTCTTCGGCGCCCTGGCCTTCGATCCCGATGCCAAGTCCCAGTATGACTCCATCATGGAGTTCCCCCCCTATGTGGGTGAGTTGGAAAAGGGGCAGAAGTTGTGGAATACGCAGTTCAAGAACGGCAAGACCTACGCGGACTGCCTGCCCAACGGCGGCAAGATGATCGCCGGCAACTACCCCATGTTCGACGAGGCCAAGGGCAAGGTGGTGACCTTCGAGGACGCCATCAACGCCTGCCGCGTGGCCAACGGGGAAGAAGCATTCAAGTACGACGACAAGAAAACCATGGGGCTGGTGACAGCCTACGGCCGTACCCTGTCCGATGGCATGAAGATGAACATCAAGGTGGAGGGCGCCGGGGCCATGAAGGCCTTCGAGGACGGCAAACAGACCTATTACGCCCGCGCCGGCCAGCTCAACTTCTCCTGCGCCAACTGCCACGTGGACAATGCCGGCAACCGGCTGCGTTCCGAACTACTCTCCCCGGTGCTCGGCCAGGCGGTGCATTGGCCGGTGTTCCGCGGCGGCGAGAACCTGGTGACCCTGCAGAACTGCTACGAGGGATGCTTCAAGCAGGTGCGCCACGTGCCGGACATGCCGGGCAGCACCCGCTTCAACAACCTGGAGTACTTCCACTCCTACCTCTCCAACGGTCTGGAGATGAAGGCCTCGGTGTTCCGGAAGTAACCGGCAGGCCGACGAAAAAATCCGGGCGCTGCCCGGATTTTTTCTGCCCGCCACTCCGCGCCCATATTGTCTAGTGCTCTTGGGCCATCGCTACCATTGTCCGCATGACCGGCCTGACCAAGAATCGTCCGGTCAGAAACCAAACCATCGAGAGGAGCACCACCCATGTCCATGTCCCGTCGCGAATTCATGCAAGTCCTGGCCGCTGCCGCCGCTTCCGGCCTGGCGCTGGACAGCAAGGACGTGCTCGCCGGCAACCTGCCCAAGGGCTATTACGACTGCCCGACCGGCGGCAACGTGTCCTTCATGCACATCACCGACTGCCACGCGCAGCTGCTGCCCATCTGGTTCCGCGAGCCCAACGTCAACCTGGGCATCGGTGACATGGCCGGCAAGGTGCCGCACCTGGTGGGCGAGCACTTCCTGAAGCACTACGGCATCAAGCCCGGCGGCGCCGACGCCCATGCCTTCACCTACCTGGACTTCCAGACCGCCGCCAAGACCTACGGCAAGGTGGGCGGCTTCGCCCATCTGAAGACCCTGGTGGACCAGGTGCGCGCCTCCCGCCCCGGCTCCCTGCTACTGGACGGCGGCGACACCTGGCAGGGTTCCGCCACCGCCCTGTGGACCAATGCCCAGGACATGGTGGACGCCTGCATCGCCCTGGGTGTCGATGTCATGACCCCCCACTGGGAGTCCACCTACGGCCAGGCGCGGGTCATGGAGATCGTCAACGGTGACTTCAAGAAGGCCGGCCTGGACTTCGTGGCCCAGAACGTGGTCACCAACGACTTCGGCGACCAGGTTTTCAAGCCTTACACCCTGCGGGAGATCAACGGCGTGCAGGTGGCCATCGTCGGCCAGGCCTTCCCCTACACCCCCATCGCCAACCCGCGCTGGATGGTGCCCGACTGGTCGTTCGGCATCCGCGACGACAGCATGCAGAAGTGGGTCAACGAGGCCCGGGCCAAGGGTGCCAAGGTGGTGGTGGTGCTGTCCCACAACGGCATGGATGTCGATCTGAAGATGGCCAGCCGGGTCGATGGTGTCGATGCCATCTTCGGCGGCCATACTCACGACGGCGTCTATCAGCCGGTGCCGGTGAAGACCCCCAACGGCGGCACCTGCCTGGTGACCAACGCCGGCTCCAACGGCAAGTTCCTGGGCGTGATGGACTTCAGCGTGAAGAACGGCAAGGTCACCGGCTGGAAGTACCGTCTGTTGCCCGTGTTCTCCAACTTCCTGAAGGCCGATGCCAAGATGGAGGCCCTGATCAAGACCATCCGCGCCCCCTTCGAGAGCAAGCTCAACGAGGTGCTGGCGGTGTCCGACGACTTCCTCTACCGCCGCGGCAACTTCAACGGCACCTGGGACCAGCTGATCCTGGACGCCCTGATGGAGGTGAAGGGCGCCGACGCCGGCTTCTCGCCGGGCTTCCGCTGGGGCACCACCATCCTGCCGGGCGAGGCCATCACCATGGAACGCCTGATGGACCAGACCGCCATCACCTACCCCGCCTCCACCCTGACTCCCATGAAGGGCACCATGATCAAGACCATCATGGAGGACGTGTGCGACAACCTGTTCAACCCCGACCCCTATTACCAGCAGGGCGGCGACATGGTGCGGGTGGGCGGCATCGAGTACACCGTCGATCCCACCAAGGACATCGGCAGGCGCATCAGCAACATGATGCTCAAGGGCAAGCCCGTCGATCCGGACAAGACCTACAAGGTGGCCGGCTGGGCGCCTGTGGCCGAGGGTGCGACCGGCACCCCCATCTGGGACGTGGTGGCCGAATACCTGCGCGCCAAGAAGACCATCAAGGGCGTCAAGCTCAACCAGCCCAAGATCGTCGGCGTGCCTGCCAGCAACCCGGGCGTCGTGCTGTAAACCGACCGGGAGGGTTTGACAGAAGGGGCTTCACGGCCCCTTTTCCCATTCTGGGGCGGGCATTCCTTTTCCTGAGTTCCGGAGTGGATTTCTCCTGGCATTGTTTTGATCGCTGGCGATTCACGGCGGCTTGCTGGTGCCATGGAAGGTCAATGTGCCGTCGATAGCGACACAAGACCTGCAGATCAGCATCATCCTGCTGCCTGCCAAGAAGGCCACGCGCCGCGGCATCCCCCCTCCAACACCGCCCGACCCGGTGACAAAGGAACCCCATCGGGCCGCGGATACCACCCCCGTGCCGATGCCCGAAAAACAGCCGGCGTCTCTGCCGGCGCCGCCGCCGCCGAGCGCTGAAGAATAGAAATTGGCCTCCACCTACACGCCCAGGAACGGCAAGCGCTATCGCCACAGCTGCATCCCCGACTCCACGGCGGATTCAATCGAAGAGGAGGAACGGGAATTTCAAGGGCAAATGGATCAATGGCGGTGGGGGCGTTGACCCAGAAAGCGGCAAATCTATTGCGATATTTTCAGCTCAACCGAAGGTGGTCCTCAAAGCTGTGGGAGACGAAACGGGCAGCAGGCCGCAGCAGATGGCGGCCATGCTGTCCCTGGGAGGATGGTGAGGGCCCGCCGGGCGTCCGCCCGGGATCAGGGCTCAGCGTGGCGTTTCACTCGCGCGGCGACCCTCCTGCCTCGGGGACTTGCCTCCGCCGCACGCCCCAGGGAGCGCATGGCCCGGTATGATCCCACTGCACTGAATCAGGGGAATTACAGGATGAACCTGGATGTCGGCATC
This sequence comes from Thiobacillus sp. UBA3361, assembly GCA_002360535.1. Lineage (GTDB taxonomy): Bacteria > Pseudomonadota > Gammaproteobacteria > Burkholderiales > Thiobacillaceae > UBA3361. The sequence continues at coordinate 43,305 of DEQR01000024.1, read as the reverse complement.
GCCGTCCTTGTGGGCCTGTTGTTGGGCTTGCTGGCCTTGCTCTGGCTGCGGGGTCGCGGTCTGGCAGAACGTGCGGCCCTGGCTGCCCGGGCCGAACAACTGGATGCCCAGCTGGACACCATGCGCCAAGCCCTGGCCGAGCGGGAGGCAAGCTTGGCCCGATTGCGGGATGATCTGGCTGACAGCAAGGTACACGCTGCCGAGCTGGCCGAACGCTTGGCCCGGGAAGAGGCCGCTTCGGTCGAGAAGCTCAGGCTGCTGGATGAGGCTCGCACCCAGCTCGCTGACGCCTTCCGCGCCCTGTCCGCCGAGGCCCTGAAGAGCAACAACCAGGCCTTCCTGGACCTGGCCAGGCAGAGCCTGGGCGCCTTCCAGGAGGCCGCCAAGGGCGAGCTGGAGAGCCGCCGCCAGGCGGTGGACGGGCTGGTCAAGCCGATCCACGAGGCCCTGGCCAAGCTGGGCAGCCAGACCCAGGAGATGGAAATGGCCCGGGCCAGCGCCTATGCCGGGCTCACCGAGCAGGTGAAGGGCCTGCTCACCGCCCAGGAAGGCCTGAAAAGCGAGACCGGCCGCCTGGTTACCGCTCTGCGCCGGCCGGAGGTGCGCGGCCGCTGGGGCGAGATGCAGCTGCGGCGAGTGGTGGAGATGGCTGGCATGCAGGCCCATTGCGATTTCTACGAGCAGGAAACGAGCGAGGCCAAGGGGGAGGCAAATGCGGGCCGCAAGCAGCGGCCGGACATGCTGGTGCGCCTGCCCGGCGGCAAGAGCGTGGTGCTGGACGCCAAGGCGCCGGTGGCGGCCTTCCTGGAGGCCGTGGAGAGCGAAACCGACGCCCAGCGCCAGCATCATCTGGCACGCTTCGCCCGTCACGTGCGCGAACACGTGCAGATGCTGGGGGCCAAGGCCTACTGGGACCAGTTCCAGCCGGCCCCGGAGTTCGTGGTCCTGTTCCTGCCCGGCGAGGCCTTCTTCAGCGCCGCCCTGGAGCAGGACCCGGGGCTCATCGAGTTCGCCAACGAGCACCGGGTCATCCCCGCCACCCCCACCACCCTCATCGCCCTGCTCAAGGCGGTGGCCTACGGCTGGCGCCAGGAGGCCCTGACCGAGAACGCCCGCCAGATCAGCGAACTGGGCAGCCTGCTCTATGAACGCATCGCCAAGCTGGCCGAGCACTGGAGCACGGTGGGCAAGAACCTGGCCCAGGCCACCAAGGCCTACAACGACGCCAGCGGCTCCCTGGAGAGCCGGGTGCTGGTCACCGCCCGCAAGTTCGCCGACCTGCATGCCGCGCCGGCGGGCAAGGAGATCGCCGCGCCGCAGCCGGTGGAACAAGCGCCGCGTGCCTTGCAGGCGCCGGAATTCCTGGGTGCCCCAACTCCCGACTTGGCTGACGGCCCTGAGCTGACAGCTGACTGCTGAAAGCTGATCGCTGCCATGGGCTCGGCCTGGATGCTGGTGGCGGGCGCGGGCTTCGCCCTCATGGGCGTGTTCGTCAAGCTGGCGGGGCATTGGTTCTCCAGCCAGGAACTGGTGTTCTACCGCTCCCTGGTGGGCTTCGCTATGTTGCTGGGCCTGCTCACCCTGCGCCATGGCGTGGGTGGCGGACGCCATTTCCTGGGCGGCCATCTGTGGTTGCAGGTGCGTCGCGGCCTGGTGGGCTTCGTCGCCCTGGTGGCGTTCTTCTTCGCCATCGCCCGGCTGCCCCTGTCGGTGGCCATTACCCTGAACTACACCTCGCCCCTGTTCCTGGCCCTGCTCATGCCCTGGTGGCTGGGCGAACGGCCCCGCGCGAGTCAGTACGCCACCGTGGCGCTGGGTTTCCTGGGAGTGGCCTTGCTGCTGCGTCCCTGGGAGGGCAGCCTGGACCAGCTGGCCGCCTTGGTGGGGCTCGGTTCCGGACTGCTGGCGGCGTTTGCCTACATCCACGTGCGCCAGCTGGGCAAGCTCGCCGAGCCGGAATGGCGTACCGTGTTCTGGTTCACCGTGGTGAGCGGCGCGGGCGCGGCCCTGCTGACCGGGATTCACGGCTGGCATCCGGTCAACCGCGACAACCTGCCGATGTTGCTCGCCCTGGGCCTCGCCGCCACCGTCGGGCAGTTGGCCATGACCCGCGCCTATCGCAAGGGCGACACCGTGGTAGTGGCGGCCCTGGCCTACAGCACGGTGGTCTTCGGCAGCCTGCTGGATGTGGTAATTTGGCGCCATGTACTGCCGCCACTGGCCTGGCTGGGCATGGCGGTCACGGTGGGGGCCGGGGTGTGGGCCATCCGCCTTAACAATCCAAGGCGCACGAAGGAGAGCAAATGATTGCCATCAAGAACGAAGGCAAACTGGTGAGCGTTTCCGTCATCGGGGAGTTCACCCTGGCGGATTACAAGGACTTCGAGCAGCAGGTGAACTACAGCATCGAGTTCCAGGGCGGCGTGAATCTGCTGCTGGACCTGCGCGACATGGTGCGCTACACACTGGACGTGGCCTGGGAGGAGATCCGCTACTCCCACGAGCACAAATACGATTTCCGCAAGATCGCCATCATCACCAGCGACGAGTGGATGGTCTGGCTAGCCTGGCTGAACCGTCTGTTCGTGGATGCCGAGATCCACGTCTTTGACGATCCCGGCCTGGCTATGGACTGGCTGCAGGCGGAGGAAGCCTAACCCCCGGCACCCGGGCCGTTGTCGCCGGGGGGCGTGTCCCGCACCCGGCGCACCAGGCGTTCCAGTTCATCCGCCGGCAGGGCGGAGCCGAAGAAATAGCCCTGCACGATCTGGCACCCTGCTTGGCGCAGGAACTCCAGTTGCTCCCTGTTTTCCACCCCTTCAGCGGTCACTTCCACGCCCAACCCCCGCGCCATGCCGATAATGGCCGTGGCGATGGCGGCGTCGTCCGGGGCCGTGTGGCTCTCGCGCACGAAGCTTTTGTCGATCTTCAGGCGCTGGAAGGGCAGACGCTTCAGATAGGAGAGGGACGAGTAGCCGGTGCCGAAGTCGTCCAGGGCCAGGCGCACGCCGAGTGCGTTCAGGGCGCCGAGCTTGGCCAGCATCTCCGCGTCGTGACGCATGAGGATGGTCTCGGTCAGTTCCAGCTCAAGCATGCCGGGCTGCAGGCCGGTGAGCAGCAGGGCGTCGCGTACCAGGCCGACCACGTCGGTGGTGTGGAACTGGTGCGCGGACAGGTTCACGGATACGGTTAGGTCGCTGAGGCCCGCGTCTTGCCAGGCCCTGGCCTGGCGGCAGGCGGCGTGCAGGGCCCAGCTGCCCAGCTGGTTGATGAGCCCGGACTCCTCGGCGATGGCGATGAAATCGCCCGAGGCGAACTGGCCGTACTCGGCGGAACGCCAGCGCATGAGGGCCTCCACGCCGACGATGGCGTGGGTTTCCACGTCCACCTGGGGCTGGTAGTGCAGGGCCAGCTCGCCCCGGTCCAGGGCCTTGCGCAGGCCGGTCTCGATGGCGAAGCGCTGCTGGGCGCGTAGGGCCATGTCCGGGCTGTAGAACTGGAAGCTATCCTTGCCGCTTTCCTTGGCTCGGAACAGGGCAATGTCCGCGCAGCGCAGCAGGGCGGTCGCATCCGGCCCATGTTCCGGATACAGGGCGATGCCGATGCTGGCGCCCATATAGATGTCCTGACCGGCCGCCGCCACGGGGTGGCCGAGGGTCTGCAGGGCCAGACGGGCCAGTTCGCGTGCCCGTGCGCCGTCCGCCGGGGCGAGCAGGAGGGCGAATTCGTCGCCTCCCAGGCGGCCGATGTGGCCGTGGCCTGCCAGCACGCCTGCCAGGCGGTGGCCGATGTCGCGCAGCACCATGTCGCCCGCCGTATGGCCCAGGCTGTCATTGATCACCTTGAAATTGTCCAGATCGACGGTCAGCAGGGCCAGCGATTGGCCGCCGGCGCGGGCGGCCTCCAGGGCGTCATCCAGCCGGCGCAGGAACCGGGCGCGGTTGCTCAGACCGGTGACCGTGTCGAGGCGGGCCAGCTGCTCCGCCTTGCGCTCCGCCACCGCGAGGCGCCGGCGCATGCCGGCCTGCACTTGCCAAACCAGCAGGATGGTCGATGTCAGCAACAGCAGCACCGCCACGGTGAACCCGCCCAGGCGCTGATAGAGGCCGCCCAGGCTGACATGGGCAGCGAGCAGGCCGAGCTGCCGGCCGTTCATCATCATGGGAGCAGCCAGGTCGGCGCTCAGCAGGCCCGGCTTACCGGGCTGGCCGGGCGCGGGAACGGGCTGCCCCGGCCGTGCATGGGACGCCCACAACTCGCCGTTCGGCAGGTACAGCGCGGCGGACTGGAACTCCGGCCGGGCGGTCAAATCCGCCAGCAGGGTATCGGCCAGACGGTGCGCCGTGTCCGTGTCGGAACGGTCCAATGCCCTGGTCCCCAGGGCGGCGGCGATGCGCAGCTCCGATTCCAGGTGCGTCAGCCGCGCCTCGCGCACCATCCAAAATTGGGTGGCGAGCAGCGCCACGCCGCAGATCACCAGCAGGACGATGACCGCCCAGCGCTGGATGCCCGGGATACGGCCGTGCAAGGCGTGCCCCAGCACGCGGGCGATCAGGCCGGCGCGGTGCGACAGGGCGGGCAGGGAAGGGTCGTGGGCGGAGCGGGACAAGGGGGCGATACGCTCGCGGGTGGTATGTGGCGAAAACTTCATTCTAGTCAGGGATAAGCGGCCGGTGCGGGCGGAAGATGTCCATGCGCGTATAAAAGGCCGCTTCCTCGTTCTCCGGCCACCAGCCGGGGATGCCCAAAACCGGCAGGGGAAACAGGTCGGCCGGCCGTGCGATGCGGCCTTCCGTCCAATGATCCGCCACGCGACGGTCCAGCCATGCCGGCATGGAGTCATCACCGGGCAGCGTCCGGCAGGTCTCACCGGGCAGCGCCAGGGCCAGGCATTTGGCGGTGATGGCGGGGTAGGGGAGCAGCAGCTTTTCCAGCAGGGCATGCCCGACGGCATACACTCTGACCTGCCGCCAGTGCGTTCGCCGTGCCCAGAGCGCCTCGTGCCAGCGGCGTCCGCGCAGCAGATCGAACAAGCCGTCGTCCGGCCCCACCAGCAGCAGGCCGCTTTCGTCGAACAGGGTGGCGGCATCCGCCAGGGGCGGGCGCCGGCCCGCGTCGGAGGCGGGCAGGACGGTGCACTGGATGCGGTTCAGGGCGGCCTTGGTCCGGGGGAAGGCCAGCCAGGCCAGGGCGTTGAACAGGTCGTGCCAGTTTTCCGTCCGGCTGGGCACCCTGCCGCTGGCCAGGATGCCGGACTCGTAGTCCATCTGGCCGCAACGCCGGGTTTGCTCGACGAAGCGGATGGGCAGGCCATCCGCGTTGCGTAGGTCCGACTCCGCAGCCAGGCGGGAAAGATGCTCCAGGCCGGGCCAGGATGGCGGCGTACCGAGTCGGGCCACCCAGGGGACGATGCCGGCAAAGGCTGCGGCGGCCGGGCCGCTCTCGGCAAAATTCGGCTGCCAGGACGGTGGGGCGCTGGTCGGCATGCTGTGCCGGTTCGGTACGGGCGCGGCCTCAGCTTCCCTGCGCCAGCCTGGCCCGGAAGCGCCGCGTCAGTTCATGTTCCGCGCCCAGCATGGCGAACAGGGCCAGCAGGCCGCGGCGGCCGATGTCGTCGCGGAAATCGGAGTGCGTGCGGCTCAGGGCCAGCAGCCGCTCCATGGCCTCTTCCCGCCGGTCGGCCACCAGCTCCAGGGCCGCCGCGTGCAACTGCCAGACAGGGTCGTCCGCCACCGCCTGGGGGGCGGCGGGGGCCTGCACGGCGTCCAGCAACTCCAGATGCGCCAACAGGGGGGCGATGCGGCCGTCACGCCGCGCCTCACGGGGCAGGGCGGAGAGCAGCCGCAGGGCCTGCTCCGCCTGGCCATCCAGGGTCAGCAGCTTGGCGAGATCCAGGGCGTTATCCAGGTCGTCCGGGCGTTCCACGGCGGCTCGCGCCAGCAGGGCGATGGCCCGCGTGGTGTCGCCGTCGGCATGGGCGCGCAGGGCATCCTGGCGCAGGCGGTCTTCCGGCGCGGCGATGAAGCGGGCCAGGGCAGCCCGGAAGCTGCTGTCCGGCTCGGCACCGTGGATGGTATGCACCGCCTCGCCGTGCAGATAGAACTTCACCGTTGGCACACTGGTCACCCCCTGCTCATGGGCAATGCGGCGCAGCTCGTCGGTGTTGGCCAGCACCAGCAGGAAGCGGCCACCGTAGGCCTCGGCCAGCTTCACCAGCCGGGGCGTGAGCAGGGCGCAGGGCGCGGCCTTGGAGGTCCAGTAGTGGACCAGCACCAGCCCGCGCTCGGAATTGCCCAGCACCAGCCCGGCGAAGTTGTCGCGAGTGGCGTCGAAAACGTAGGGTGTCTGCGGCATGGGCTTGTCTCGGCTCTGTGATCGGATGGCGTGGCTTTGCCGTGCATGGCGGAGGTATCATCGGACGACCGGGCGGGACTTATTTATCCGCCCGTTACCTGATAGGAGATTGCATGACCGTACATCTGCTCAACAACGAAGAGATTACCCTACTCAGGAAAGAGATCGAACTGCTCATGCGCGAACGCCAGCGCCTGCTGCAGGTGGCCGGCGCGGCGGCGGTGCTGGTGGCCAACCTGGATAGTTCCACCCTGCCCGACGACCAGGACACCATCGATGCTGCCGAGGTGCTGGCGGAAAGCATCAACGCCCTGTCCGAAGAGACCCTGAAGGATGCCTTGGACATGGTGCAGGCCGAGTTCGACCCGGAGGCGCAGGCCGCCTTGGAACGGCCGGGAACGCGCGGCAGTTCCTGAGCCGCGGCATTTCTACTCATTCCCGCCATGCGCATCGACCAGATCAACATGACCTACGATGCCCTGGAAGACCGCATCCTGCTGCGGGTGCGCACCCAAGATGCCGTTCTGGCCGTGCTGATGATCACCCGCCGGCTGACCCGCGGTCTTGTGGATGGCCTGCTGCGATCGGCCGCGCAAGGCGTATCCAGGGTGTCGCCCGCGGCGGCTGACCCGATGGCGCGCCGGGAAGTGCTGGCCTTCGAACATCAGGCGCGGGTGCAGGCCAGCGATTTCGAAAAGCCTTTCAACCCGGAGGGCCGTTCCCTGTTCGGTGAGCAGCCCGTTTTGGTGTCCGAGGTGAGGCTGGACGGCGGCGGGGCTGCGAACCGCTGGCAGCTGCGATTCACCGGCCGGGACAAGCAGCGCCTGGACATGGCTCTGGATGCCCAGGGTCTGCATGCGGTAATCAAGCTGTTCGAGGATTTGCTGCCCCAAACTGGATGGGACATCGCCATGCCCAGCCTGCGGGGCGAGGCAACCGCCGCCGGGCAGGTTGCCCACTGACGCGCGTCGGCTATTTTTCCGCGGGGTCAGCCGTGCGGCGCCGGGTTGTCCAATTCCGCCAGGATTTGGTCATAGAGTGCCCAGGAGGCCATTGCATCCGCCTCGCTGACCGTGTGCATCACGTAACCCAGTTGGACCATCACGTAGTCGCCCACCCGCGGCCGGTCGTCCTGTAACAGGAACAGCGAGGCCTCGCGCCGGATGCCCCGCGCTTCGCAGCTGGCGGTGTAGCCGTCGATGGATTCGATGCGCATGGGGATGGCGAGACACATGGGAATGATGGCGTTCTTGCAATGCAGCAAGTATAGGACGTTCATCCGGGCGATGTTCGTCCCGACCGGGCAGCGGCCGGCCGCCGATATCCCAGAAAATAAGTCAACCACAGCCTGCTGAGTCCAGGGTTGTCTTTCCCAAGCCGGCCTGCTAGCTTGTTCCCATGAGGACCCTGGTGCTGGGCATTGGCAATACGCTGCTGACCGATGAAGGTGTCGGCGTCCATATCATCAAGGCCCTGTCCGAATTTCTCCCACCCGGCCTCGACGGCGTGGAACTGCTTGACGGGGGCACCCTGTCCTTCACCCTGGCGGGCCCCATCGAAGAGGCCGAAACGCTGGTGGTGGTGGATGCTGCGGAATTGAAATCCCCACCCGGTACCCTGCGGGTATTCGAGGGCGAGGCAATGGATGCCTTCCTGCTGTCCAACCGCAAATCCAGCGTACATGAAGTGGGCCTCGCCGACCTGCGGGCCATTGCCATTCTGGCCGGACACTGGCCTCAGCGGCGTGCCTTGGTGGCCGTCCAGCCGCAGTTGCTGGATTGGGGCGAATTCCCCACCGCCGCCGTGGCGGCCGCCGTGCCGGAGGCCTGCCGGCGTATCGTCGAACTGATTGGAGCCTGGAGAGATGGCGCTCAGTGATATCGGTATCGTCGTGCAAGGGCCCGCCGAGCCGCGCGGCGACACCCTGACCGGCAACGCCCAACCCGTATTGCGTGAGATTCGTGACCTGCTGCAACGGCTGATCGACAGTGGCGAGACCGGTGCCATCGACCTGCGCGCCATGCCCCTCAGTGATGCCGATCTGCTTTGGCTGGCCGGCCAGCTGGGGGAGGGTGAAGTCCAGGTCAGCCTGAATACGGATGGTCGCTCCACCATCACCGAGACCCAGGCTCCGGCGGTGTGGTGGGTGACGCACCGCAACGCGAAGGACAAGGTCGTTTCCGAATTCATCGAAATCACCTGGGTCCCCGATCTTGTTGCAGCGCAACGAGAAGATGCTAGATTGGGATTGGCATATCTTGATAGTCTAATTCTCGATCTCTCCCAATCGTGAACCCGACGGTTTTTTGTGTGTATTCGCGGCAAGTAATACCGCAGCCGCAAAGCGCATTCTCCCTTCTCTCCCCGCGTAAGGAGGCCCGTGCACCATGGAAGAAAAACAAGGATTGTTAGCCCATAGCCTGATCCGGCATGGGGTGTCCCGCCGAACTTTCCTTAAGTACTGCGCCACCCTCGCCTCGATGATGGCCCTGCCGCCCTCTGCGGGCCGAGCGATGGCCGAGGCTATGGCGGCGGCCAGGCGGCCCTCGGTGATCTGGCTGCCGTTCCAGGAGTGCACCGGCTGCACCGAGTCCATCACCCGCTCCCACTCTCCCAGCATCGAGGGGCTGATCTTCGACAGTATCTCCCTGGATTACCAGGAAACCCTGATGGCCGCCGCCGGCCACCAGGCCGAGGAGGCCCTGCACAAGGCCATTGAGGACAACAAGGGCAAATTCCTGCTGATCATCGACGGCTCCGTGGCCACAGGCCTGGACGGGGCCTATTCCTGCATCGCCGGGCGCAGCAATCTGGACTTGCTGAAAGAAGTGGCGCCCCACGCGGCGGCCATCGTCGCGGTGGGTTCCTGCGCGGCCTTCGGCGGCATCCCCAAGGCCAACCCCAACCCCACCGGCGCGGTGGCGGTGTCGGACATCGTCAAGGACAAGCCCATCATCAACGTGCCCGGTTGCCCGCCCATCCCGGTGGTGATGACCGGCGTGCTGGCCCACTACCTGACCTTCAGTACCGTACCCGAGCTGGACAAGCTGGGCCGGCCCAAGGCCTTCTACGGCGAGACCATCCACGACCGCTGCTACCGGCGGCCGTTCTACGACCAGGGCAAGTTCGCCAAGACCTTCGACGACGAAGGGGCCCGCAAGGGCTGGTGCCTGTTCGAGCTGGGCTGCAAGGGGCCGGTCACCTACAACGCCTGCGCCAGCACCAAGTGGAATGACTCCACCTCCTGGCCGGTGGAATCCGGGCACGGCTGTATCGGCTGCTCGGAGCCGGATTTCTGGGACGCGGGTGGCTTCTACAAGGCCTTGTCCATGCCCGCGGACCCTCTGAAGCTGGCTTCCACCGCCGCGATGGTGGGCGCGGCGGCGGGGGTGGCGATGTCCATCGCCAACCGGGCCAAGAAGGGCGCCGCCAAGTCCGCCCATGAAACCACCACCCTGGCCGATCTGGAGAAATGAGCATGAACGAAATGCAATTCCTGACATGGGTACGCGGCCCCGGCTTGGACATCGCCGTGAGCATCTTTCTCCTGGGCGTCATCTGGCGTCTGCTGGAGATCTATTCCCTGGGCCGTAAGAAGGACCTGGCCGCGCCACGCCAGGCGGCCGGCGCCTCCGGCTTCCATACGGTCTTCCGGCGTTCGATGCCACCCGCGGGCATGGGCATGGTGAAGAAATCGCCGGTCAGCTACATCGGTGGCTACATCTTCCACATCGGCCTGTTCTTCGTGGTGTTCCTGTTCGCGCCCCACATCAAGCTCATCAACAGCTTGATCGGGGTGTCCTGGCCCGGCCTGCCGTCCCAGTTCATCGACCTGATGGCGGTGGTGACCATGGCCGCCATGGTGGTGGTGCTGGCGGACCGCATCAACCGGCCGGTCAAGCGCTACCTCTCCAATTTCGAGGACTACTTCACCTGGGGCGTGACCTTCCTGCCTGTGCTCACCGGCTGGATGGCGGTGCAACACCTGCTGCTGCCCTACACCACCATGCTGGCGCTGCATATCCTCAGCGTGGAGATCCTGCTGGTGGTGCTGCCCTTCACCAAACTGTTCCACGCCTTCACCCTGTGGGGTTCGCGCTGGTACAACGGTCAGGTTAACGGTCACAAAGGAGTCGCGGTATGAGCCATCGAGCAGGGGCCCCGCGGAGCGGGGATGTGAGCAAGGCGAATACCGTCAGCGAGCGACTGGATGTCCTCGGAGTCACTGAATCGGATAAGGAGCGAGTCGTATGAGCGCCACACTTGAAAAAGGCGTCCGCGTCCTCAAGGAAGTCATCGACGCCCCCATCGCCAGCTACTTCAACAGTTGCGTGCATTGCGGCATCTGTGCCGAGGCCTGTCTCTTCTATACCGAGACCGGGGATCCCAAATACACCCCCATCCACAAGCTGGAGCCCCTGCGCCGGGTCTATGAGCAGGAATACACCCTGCTGGGCCGACTGGCGAAGATGGTGGGCCTATCGAAACCGGTGACCGACGCCGAACTGGCCGAGTGGCAGGAGCTGGTTTACAACTCCTGCACCCTGTGCGGCCGCTGCTCGGTGGTCTGCCCGGTGGGCAACGACATCGTCTATATGGTGCTCAAGCTGCGCGAGGGCATGTCCGCCTCGGGCAACGCGCCGGAGGGCATCAAGGGGGCGGTGAACCGCACCGTCACCATCGGCAGCCCCATGGGCGTGAAGCTGCCTGCCGTGAAGGCGCAGATGAAGCACGTGGAGGAGGACTACGGCATCCCTATCCCCCTGGATGTGGAAGGCGCCGAGTACATGGTCATGCTGTCCTCCATGGAGATCATCAACTTCCCCGAGTACCTGGGCGCCATCGCCAAGATCATGCGCCAGGCGGGTAAGACATGGACCCTTTGCTCGACGGCCTTCGAGGCCACCAACGCGGGCTACCAGATCGGCAACTCCGACTTGGCGCGGGTCATCGTCTCGCGCATCGTCGAGGGCGCCGAGAAGCTCAAGGTGAAGACGGTGATCAGTCCGGAATGCGGCCATGCCTACTCGGCGCTGCGCTGGAACGGCGCCAACGTGGTGGGCCGGCCGTTTACCTTCCAGGTCAAGCACATCGTCGAGGTGCTGGACGAGTTCCGCGCCCAGGGGCTGCTCAAGACCGAGGGCTTCGAGACCGACCGGCTCACCTTCCATGATCCCTGCCAACTGGCGCGGCGCGGCGGCGTCATCCAGCCGCAACGCAACCTGATGAACATGGTGGCGAAGAACTTCGTGGAAATGCCGGACGCCGGCTTCATCAACTGGTGCTGCGGCGGTGGCGGCGGGGCCTCGGCCATCGAGGAAGGCGAGGAATTGCGCCTGGAGGCCTTCAAGAAGAAGAAATCCCAGCTGGATGCGGTCAAACCGGACCGTCTGGTCACCGCCTGCGCCAACTGCCGCATCGTCCTGGAAGAAGGTCTGGAGCATTACCAGATGGACATCCCGGTGGTGGGCCTGACGGAAATGATCGCCGAGCACATTCCCGAGAAAGGAGCCTGAGCCATGGCCATCAGCAACGACAAGGACTTCAAGGCGACGCTGAGCGGACTGACCCTGAGCCAGCAGCGCCAGGTGGCGGCGCGCTTCACCGACAACGTGCTGGCCCTGTGCGCCGATGTGCGCGTCGCCGGCGCGGTGAGCGCGGCCAAGCGGGCCGACATCACCGACGTGGAATTGGCCGCCCTGTACCAGGGGGCCAAGACCGCCAGCGTGGAGAGCTACACCCAGTGCGGCCGCGAGACCGATTGGGCGGCCCAGGCCGGGCACTTCGTGTCCAAGGCGGCCATGGCCTGCGTACAGCCGGCCGAGGCGAGCGCCAATCCGGCCTGGGACGCGGCCATGCAGGCGCGCATGGCGCGCATGAGCGAGACCATCGCCAGCGGTGAGGGCAGCGAGACCCGCGAGGCCGAGGCCCAGTACCGCATCCTCGATGCCTTTCTGAATCAATAAGGACACCCGGCCATGAGCACAGCACAACGCGTCGTCGTCGATCCCATCACCCGCATCGAGGGCCACCTGCGCGTGGAGGCGGCCACCGACGAAACCGGCCGCATCACCCAGGCCTATTCCGCCGGCACCATGGTGCGCGGTATCGAGATCATCCTGCGCGGCCGCGACCCGCGTGACGCTTGGGCCTTCGCCCAACGCATCTGCGGTGTGTGCACCCTGGTGCACGGGCTGGCCTCCATCCGCGCGGTGGAGGACGCGCTGAAGCGCGCCATCCCCGACTACAGCATCCCGGCCAACGCCGAGATCATCCGCAACCTGATGAACATGGCCCAGACGGTGCACGACCATGTCATGCACTTCTACCACCTGCACGCCCTGGACTGGGTGGACGTGGTCTCGGCCCTGTCCGCCGATCCCAAGGCCACATCCGGGTTGGCCCAGGCGGTCAGCCCGCGCTGGCCCAAGTCCTCGCCGGGTTATTTCGCCGATGTGCAGGGCAAGGTGAAGAAGTTCGTCGAGGCCGGCCAGTTGGGCATCTTCGCCAACGCCTACTGGGGCCACCCGGCCTACAAGCTGCCGCCCGAGGCCAACCTGATGGCGGTGGCGCACTATCTCGAAGCCCTGGCCTGGCAGCGGGACGTGGTCAAGCTGCACGCCATCTTCGGCGGGAAGAATCCGCACCCCATGTTCCTGGTGGGCGGCGTACCCAGCGCGATTTCCGTGCACGGCGGCGGCGGCCACGGCAAGGGGCCCATGTATCGCGGTGGCCAGGACGCCACCTCGGTCAACATGGTCGGGCTGCAAACCGTGCAAAACGTCATCAAGCAGATGATGGAATTCGTCGATCTGGTCTATGTGCCCGACACCCTGGCCATCGCCGGCTTCTACAAGGAGTGGGGCGCCCAGGGCGAGGGCCTGGGCAACTTCCTGTCTTTCGGCGACCTGCCGGAGAAGGATATGTGGACGCCGGAATCCTTCATGATCCCGCGCGGCGTCATCCTGAATCGCGACCTGTCCACCGTGCACGACATCGACGTGAACGAGGATGGCGAGATACAGGAATTCGTCAGCCACTCCTGGTACAAGTATGGCGCCGGTGACGGCGCGGGCCTGCACCCCTGGAAGGGCGAGACCGAGTTCAACTTCACCGGGCCCAAGCCGCCCTACGCGCAGTTGGACGTGGACGACAAGTACTCCTGGCTCAAGAGCCCGCGCTGGAAGGGCAAGGCCATGGAAGTCGGCCCTCTGGCGCGTGTGTTGCTCATGTACGCCAAGGGCCATCCTCAGGCCAAGGAGTTGGTCGATTTCACCCTCAAGACCCTGGATGTGCCGGTCACTGCGCTGTTCTCCACCCTCGGCCGCACCGCCGCGCGCACCCTGGAGACCAAGATTGTCGCCGACGCCATGCAGGGCCAGTTCGATAAGCTGATGGCCAACATCAAGGCCGGCGATGTGCGCACCTTCAACGAACAGTATTGGGACCCGTCCACCTGGCCGAAGTCGATGAAGGGCGTCGGACTGATGGAAGCGCCGCGCGGCGGCCTGAGCCACTGGATCGTCATCGAGGACGGCCGCATCGCCAACTACCAGGCGGTGGTGCCCAGCACTTGGAACGCCGGCCCGCGCGACCCGCAAGGCCAGCCCGGGGCCTATGAAGCCGCCTTGCAGCACAACCACGTGCTGCACGACCCGAAGCAGCCCATCGAGATACTGCGCACCATCCACAGCTTCGACCCGTGCATTGCCTGCGCGGTGCACGTGACCGACCCGGATGGCGAGGAGTTGGTGCAGGTGAAAGTCAAATAACTCCAACTAAAGGATCGGGTATCGGCGCCGTTATCCCCGGTGTTCGATGCCCGATCCCAACCTCTTGGCCGAAAAATGGACGATGCACTGAAGCGACTACTGGAAGCCGAGGCCAAGGCCGAGGCGATCATCGAAAACGCCGCCCAGGAACGGGACCGGGTGATCAACGAGGCACTGGCGACCGCCCGCGAGGCCGAGGCGCATTTCGAGGCGACGCGCGACAATCTGCGTACGCCTTTTCTGAAGGAAGCCGAGGCCCGCGCCGTACAGGCGGTGGGGGAACTGACCCGGAAATACGAGGAGCGCCAGCGGGCATTGCGCGACCTGGCGACCCGGCATGAGGAAGAGGCGGTCGGCGCGGCCATGGGTTTGTTGCTTGACAGCAAACTCTGATCACGCGCCCGCGCGCCGCCTTCGCTCATGTCCGCCTACCTGAACACCCGCGTCAGCATCTACTCCGAGCGGCTCTGGTCACCGGAGCGGTTCGATGCGCTGATCCACACACCCGACGCGGAGATGGCCCAGGCCCTGGAAAAGCAGGGTCTGCCCGCGCTGGCCGTGGGTTACCGCAGCCAGGACAGCTTGTCCCTGGAAGGCCGCATCATCACCCAACTGCTGGAAGAGACGCGTGTGCTGCTGCGGCCCATGGAGGGTGCGGCGCGCCAATTCATCATGTTCTGGACCGAGCGCTTCGAGGTTTCCAACGTCAAGACCCTGCTGCGCGCCAAGATGGCCGAGGAGCGGCCCGCCGCGGTGCTCAGCCGGCTGGTCAACATGGGACCCTTCGCCCGCCTGGACCTGGAAAGCCTGGTACACGCCGAGGATGAAACGGAGCTGTTCCGCCGCCTCGAATCCAGCCCCTATGCCGATATCGTGCGCCATGCCCGGCGCGCCTTCGAGGAGAGCCGCGAGCCTTTCATCCTGGAGGCTACCCTGGATCGGGCCTATTACGAGGGGTTGGCGCACCGCGCCAAGACCCTGGAGGGAAAAACCGGGCGCGAGATCAACGAGTTGATGGCCACCCTCATCGACCGCGTCAATCTGGTATGGATGCTGCGCTACCGCTTCAACTACCGCCTGCCGGCCGCCCAAGTCTATTACCTGCTGGTCGGCGCCGGCTACCGTCTGCCCGGCCAGGTATTGCAGCAGCTGGTCACCCAGCCCAGCCTGGAAGCGGTGCTGGCCAGCCTGCCCGAGCCCTTGGCGCGGGAACTGGAGGGTTCCGAGAACATCGTCCAGGTGCACCGGCGCATGAAGCAGATCGCCCGCGATACGGCGCGACGGGTGCTGGCCACCGGACGCCACGCGCTCAGCCGCGCCTTCGCCTACCTGATCCTGCGCGAGCAGGACCTTCGCGCCGTGCGTGCCGTCCTGCGCGGCCGCCATCTGCGCCTGCCGGTGGCCAACATCCAGCAGGCCGTCGGTATCGCCCAGACGGAGGAGTTGTAATGTTCCGTGCCCTGCCGATGATGCGCATCACCCTCTGGTTTTTGGCCAGCGAGGCGCAGGACGCAGCTCTCTTGCTGGCCCGGCACGGGCGCTTCGGCCCGGCCCAGGAAGCCGACGAACATTTCCCCGAAGCCCCCGCCGAGGCTTACCGCGAGCTTTATCAGGAGGCCGACTCCCGCTTCAGCAAGCTCATCCAGCACTGCGAACTGGAAATGCCGCCCATTCCCGAGGATGCCGTGGCCCCCAGCCTGACCGAGCTGCAGGAGATCAACAACTGGCTCAAGCAGACTTGGCACGGATACTCGTCCGTGGTCGAGAACGAGCAGCGCATCCTGGAGGAGCGCAAGCGCCTGGAGACCTTGCAGGAAACCTTCAGCCGCCTGGAGGGCCTGAACCTGGACCTGTCGCGCTTGTTCCGGCCCGAGGCCCTGCTGGATGCCCGTCTGGGCCAGGTGCCGGCGGCCAACGTGCGGCGCCTGCAGGAATCCCTGAAGCTCGCCGGTTATGTGCTTTCCGTGTTCGACCAGAGCGAGGGACAGGCCTTCGCGGTGGTGGCCGGTCCGCGCGGCGGCGGCGACGAGATCGGCGGCCTGCTGTCCCAGGCGGGCTGGCGGGAACTGCCGGTGCCCGAGGAGTTGCAGACCCATCCCGAGGCGGCGCGCC
The DNA here is from genome assembly GCA_002360535.1 of Thiobacillus sp. UBA3361. GTDB lineage: Bacteria > Pseudomonadota > Gammaproteobacteria > Burkholderiales > Thiobacillaceae > UBA3361. The sequence goes on along the minus strand of DEQR01000024.1, from coordinate 27,067 downwards.
GCTTCCTGAGCGAGGAAACCCGCCGCCAGGAAGGCAACTATGCCGCCCACTGCCAAGTGCTGGACGATAATCTGGTCCGTTGCGGCGAGCGCATCCGCGAGATCTGGGTGCAGATGGCCCTGGCCCGCCCGCTGGCCGAGGCCTCGCTCAACGGCGTGCGCGGCAAGGGCCACCTGGCGGTATTCACCGGCTGGGTGCCGCGCGACGCGCTGAAGCGCCTGCGCGCCGATCTGGAGCAGCGCTTCCGCGGCCGCTACATGATGACCACCCGCGCCCCGGCCGCCCGCGAGGCGGACAAGGTGCCCTCGCTGCTCACCTACCCGTTCTGGCTGAAACCCTTCGTGCCCCTGGTGAAGAGCTACGGCGTGCCCCGTTACGGGGAGTTCGACCCGTCCCTGTTGTTCGCGCTGACCTACATCTTCCTGTTCGGTGCCATGTTCGGCGACGTGGGCCACGGCGGGGTCATCTTCGTGCTGGCCGCCACGCTGCTCAAGGGCAAGCTGAACTGGCTGCGGGTGGTGGGCATGTGCGCCGGTGCCTCGTCCATGTTCTTCGGCTTCGTGTACGGCAGCATCTTCGGCTACGAAGAGATACTGCATCCGCTCTGGCAGTCGCCCCTGCATGATGCCGGCCGCATGCTGACCCTGGCCGTGTATGGCGGCATCGGCTTCATCTGCGCCACCCTGGTCATCAACACCTACAACCGTATGACGGCCGGTCATGTGACGGAGGCACTGTTCGACTCCACCGGCCTGGCGGGGCTGGTGTTCTACCTGGCCATGGTTTTCGGGCTGCGCGGCGTGTTCACCGGCGAACCCTTCGGGGCGGCCAACGCCGCGGCGGCCTACGTGGGCATCCTCACCATCGCCTCCTTCAAGTGGATGGAAAGCCGGGCCGGGCTGGGCGAGCGTGCCCTGGTGACCTTCATCGAGACTCTGGAGACAGGCATCAATTTCTTCGCCAGCACCCTGTCCTTCCTGCGGGTGGCGGCGTTCAGCCTCAACCACGTGGCCCTGGCCCTGGCCATCTTCACCCTGGCCAACGGCCTGGACATGGCGGGCCACTGGCTGACCGTGGCATTGGGCAATGTGGTGATCATCGTCCTGGAGGGCGGCATCGTCGCCATCCAGGCCCTCCGTCTGATGTATTACGAGGGTTTTTCCCGTTTCTTCAGCGGCGACGGCACGGAGTTCGTGCCGCTGAAGCTGGCCGGGACGAAGTGATCGGATTTCATAACCGTGTGCGTTTGTTAGGAGAAGAAGATGAGTTGGCTGATCGCATTGATGGGTCTGTCCGTGGCCGCCACGATCGCGGCCGGCGTGTGGCTGGAGATGAAGCCGCGCCACGTTCCGCCGCCGCGCTGGCTGAAGGGCGGGGTGTTCGGCAACCTGCTGGTGTTCGGCCTGGCCATGGCCGGTTTCCTGTACTTGGGCGTCCAGGACGTCATGGCCCAAGAGGCGGCGGCCAGCGGCGGCAGCGGTATCTCCATGGCGGTGGGTCTGGCCCTCATCGGCATCGGTCTGCCCACCGGCCTGGCGGCCATCGGCGCCGGCATCGCCCTGGGGCCGGTGGGTGCCGCGGCGCTGGCGGTGATCGCCGAGAAACCCGAGATGTTCGGCCGTACCCTGATCTACATGGGCCTTGCGGAAGGTATCGCCATCTACGGCCTGGTGATGTCCATCCTGCTGCTCGGCAAGCTTTGATGAAAGCTGCGACGTGAGGCGCGAGGCGGACAGGCACGGCGGCGCCCGGCTGGTGGTGCTGGGCAGCGCAGGCCTCACCGAGGGCTTCCATCTGATCGGTGCCGAGGTCCATCCGGACGCGGACGCGGCCAAGCTGGAGGCGGTGCTGGCCCAGTTGGTCAGGGAAGGCGCCCAGGCCCTGGTGCTGGTGGAGGCGCAACTGGCGCACGGCGGCGGCCACTGGCTCAACCGCCTGCGCAACGAGGGCGGCCGCATCGTGGTCACCGAACTGCCCTCCCTGCACACGCCGCACGAATACGCCCCGGCGGTGGACGAAGTGGTGATGGCGGTATTGGGACCGGAGGCGTTGAAATGAAGCGATCGGCATGCAGCGATCTGCGTTCGGCTTTCGGCCACTGCCGACTTCCTTCTCAGACAGCGGATGGCTGACCGCTGACAGCTTCATTAGGAGAAACCATGGAAGCGGAAACGCAAGTCAGTCAACTGGAACAAGCTCTGATCCGTCAGGCCGAGAGCCTGGCGCGGGAACACATGAAGAACGCGGAGGCCGCGCGCACCCGTATCCGCAATGAGTTCGAGGAGCGCATCAAGCTTAAGGAAGAGCGCGAGGTGCTGGCCGCCAAGGCCGAGGCGGAGCGCAAGGTGCGGCGCCGCACCCAGGCCGCCGAGACGCACCTGTCGGCCGATCTGGACCGACTGCGCTGGGCGCTGACGGAATCGGTCCTGACACAGATGCGCGAACGCCTGCGCGACCTGGTCAACGACGCGCCGCGCTATCAGACGGTGCTCGCCGAGCTGCTGGGCGCCGCCGTGGCGCAATTGCCCGCCGGCGACCTGGTGGCGGAGGTGAACGCGGCGGACTATGCCCGCCTGAGCGGCGACTGGCCGCAACTGGCCGCCGCCCTGGCGCCCGGCCGCAAGCTTGGTCTGGCGGTGCTGGCCAGGCCCAGCGAGGGCGGCGTGCGCGTGCGCTTGGCCGACAACCGGGCGCAGATCGACCAGACCTTCGAGGCTCGCCAGGAACGCCTGGCGGACGAACTGGCCCGTGTAGTCATGGAACGGCTGTTCGCCAGCGCCCCGGACCTGGGAACGCTGGTGCATGGATGATTTTTAGGCTGTCAGCTGTCAGCGATCGGCGGTCACCCACTGCGTGGTTGTCGCTGAACGCTGAAAACTGAACGCTGAAAGCTTAGGAGCTCAAATGGGCAAAATCCTGGAAATCAACGGCCCGATCGTGAAGCTGGAATTGCCGGAAACGGTGATCGGCGAGCAGGTGCGGGTAGGCGAACTGAATCTCGTCGGCGAGGTAATCGGCCGCGAAGGCAATACCGCCCTGGCACAACTCTATGAGAATACCGAGGGACTGCGCCCCGGTGAGGCGGCCGACGGGTTGGGTTATCCACTGTCCGTGGAGCTCGGTCCGGGTTTGCTCAATGCCATCTTCGACGGCGTGCAGCGCCCCCTGGAGGCCGTCTGGGCGCAGAGCGGCGACCGCATCGCCCGCGGCGTTCAGGTCCACTCCCTGCCGCGCGACAAGGCCTGGCATTTCGTGCCCAACCCGTCACTGAAATCCGGTGCCACCTTGGCCGGCGGCCAGGTGCTGGGGACGGTGCAGGAAACCGAGAGCATCCAGCACCGCATCCTGACCCCGCCCAACACCACCGGAGAACTGGCGGAACTGGCGCCGGAAGGCGATTACCGCGTCGATGAGGTGATCGGCCGGGTGAAGGACCGGCGCGACGGCCAGGTGCACAAGCTGCAACTGTTCCACCGCTGGCCGGTGCGCACCCCGCGCCCCTACCGGCGCCGCGACCACGCGGTCAAACCGCTGCTCACCGGACAGCGCATCCTGGACACCTTCTACCCGCTGCTCAAGGGCGGCAAAGGCGCCATCCCTGGTCCCTTCGGCGCCGGCAAGACCATGCTGCAACAGCAGATCGCCCGCTGGTGCAACGCCGAGATCGTCATCTACGTGGGCTGCGGTGAGCGCGGCAACGAGCTGACCGACGTGCTGGAGTTCATGCCCGAGCTGATCGACCCCCACACCGGCCGGCCGCTCATGGAGCGCACCCTGCTGGTGGCCAACACCTCCAACATGCCGGTGGTGGCGCGCGAGGCCTCGGTCTATGTGGGCATCACCATCGCCGAATACTTCCGCGACCAGGGCTATGACGTGGTCATGGTGGCCGACTCCACCAGCCGCTGGGCCGAGGCCCTGCGCGAGGTGGCCGGGCGCCTGGGCCAGATGCCGGTGGAGGAGGGCTACCCCGCCTACCTGGGCTCGCGCCTGGCGGCCTTCTACGAGCGCGCCGGCCGCGTCGAGGCCCTGTCCGGCGAGTTCGGCTCGGTCAGCCTGATCGGCGCCGTGTCGCCTCCGGGCGGCGACTTCTCCGAGCCGGTGACCAGCCACACCAAGGAGATCATCCAGACCTTCTGGGCCCTGTCCAAGGAACTTGCCGACGCCCGTCACTATCCGGCCATCGACTGGCTGGAAAGCTTTTCCGGCTACGTGCCCCAGGCCGCGCGCTGGTGGGCGGAAAACGTGGACCCGCGCTGGGCCGAGTTCCGCGCCAAATCCCTGGAACTACTGGCCGAATCCGAGGAATTGCAGCGCATCGTCAACCTGGTGGGCGTGGAGGCCCTGTCCAGCGAGCAGCGCTGGACCCTGGAGGCGGCCGGCCTGATCAAGGAAGGCCTGCTGCAGCAGGCGGCCACCGACGACATCGACAGCTATGCCTCGCCCGAGAAGCAGTTCGCCCTGCTGGAGGCGCTGCTGCGCATCCACGACGAGGGCATGAAACTGGTGAAGATGGGCGCCTCGGCGCGGCGCCTGTTGCAGGTGCCGCTGCTGGCCCAGGCGAGGCGCTGGAAGAGCCAGTACAAATCCGAGCAGTTGGAAGAGCTCAAGGCAAAGATCGCCGAGATCCCAGACGTGTTCGAGAAGCTGGCCGAGGAATATGAACAGGCCCCGCAAGGATGAAGACCGCAGGTCGGCAATCCCTTGCCGACAAGCCGATGCCGGGATTGGATTCCCGCCCTACGTGAGGACAACATGAAAAACATCGAATTCCGCACCGCATCTTCCGCCCAGGGCGGCCTGATCGTGATGAGCGGCGTACCCGGCGTGTCCGCAGGCAGCCGGGTGCAGATCAAGGATCACGCCGGCCGGCTGCGCAACGGCCTGGTCATCCGTGTATCCGACGACGCCGTGCTGGTGGAGGTGTTCGAGGGTACCGACGAGCTGGACCTGGAACGCACCTGGGTGCGCTTCCTGGACGAGCCTTTCATGCTGCCGGTGTCGCGGGACATCATGGGGCGCATCTTCAACGGCGCCGGCCACCCCCGAGACGGCCGCCCGCCCCTGGTGTCGTCCGACAAGCGCAACGTCAACGGCGAGGCCCTCAACCCGGCCGCGCGCGCCTATCCGCGCGAGTTCATCCAGACCGGCGTGTCCGCCATCGACGGCATGAACTCCCTGACCCGCGGCCAGAAGCTGCCCATCTTCTCCGGCGGCGGCCTGCCCCATAACCGCGTCGCCGCCCAGATCGTGCGCCAGGCCAAACTGCTGGGCGAGGAATCTTCCGAGTTCGTGGTGGTGTTCGCCGCCTTCGGGGTATCCAGCGGCGATGCACGCTACTTCCAGGAAAGCTTCGAGGAATCCGGCGTGCTCAACCGGGTGGTGATGTTCCTGAACCTGGCCGACGAGCCGGTGATCGAGCGTCTGCTCACGCCGCGGGCGGCGCTGACCGCTGCCGAATACCTGGCCTACGACCTGGACTACCACGTGCTGGTGGTGATGACCGACATGACTGCCTACGCCGAGGCCCTGCGCGAGGTGGCCGTGCTGCGCGGCGACGTGCCGGCCCGCAAGGGCTACCCCGGCTACCTCTATTCCGACCTGGCGGAGATCTACGAACGGGCCGGGCGGATCAAGAACCGGCCCGGTTCCATCACCATGATCCCGGTGCTGTCCATGCCGTCGGACGACATCACCCACCCCATCCCCGACCTGACCGGCTACATCACCGAGGGCCAGATCGTGCTGGGCCGGGAACTGGCCAACCAGGGGGTCTATCCGCCGGTGACCGTGCTGCCGTCCCTGTCGCGGCTGATGAAGGACGGCATCGGCAAGAACTACACCCGCGAGGACCACCCTCACGTGGCCAGCCAGCTGTTCGCCAGCTACGCCAAGGCGCTGGAGGTGCGCGGCTTGGCCGCCATCATCGGCGCCGAGGAATTGAGCGAAGGTGATCGCCGTTACCTGGAATTCGCCAACGCCTTCGAGCGCAAATTCATCGGCCAGGGCGAGGACGACGACCGCAGCGTCTTCGATACCCTCAACCTGGCCTGGGACCTGCTCTCCATGCTGCCGCCCGAGGTGCTGATCCGGGTGTCCGAAGCCGAGTTGGAGAAGTACCACAAGTGGCAGGCCGCGGCGGAGGCGGTATGAAATCCAGATTCAAGAGGCAAGATTCAAGAAGCAAGGGGGGGCAAGGGCACGGGTTTTACCTTGCGTCTTGCCTCTTGTGTCTTGCACCTTTCTTCATCGCGGTGCCGCGATGAAGAAAAGACTCTCCGTTCCCCCCACCAAGAGTGCCCTGCTGCAGGTCAGCCGCCAGGCCAAGTTCCTGGAACAGGGGCAGGCCATGCTGGAGAAGAAGCGCGACCTGCTCACCCGCCTGGTCTATGAACGGCTGGCGCAGTACCGGGAGCTGCGTGCCGAGGCGGCGCGCGAACTTCAGGAGGCCTACCGCTGGCTGGGGATCGTGCAGATGCGCATGGGCGGACAGATGATCCGCCAGGCGGCGGTGGGTCTGCGCCCGGCCCTGGCGCTGAAGGTGGCGGCGCGCTCCAGCGTCGGCGTGGAGTATCCCAGCGTGTCCGCCGAGGAACTGCCGCTGCAGCCGGTCGGCCTGATGTGGACCGACTCCAGCTTCGATGAATGCCGCCTGCGCCTGCGGCACCTGGCGGTCACCCTGGCCCGTCTGGGCGAGGCCGAGAACGCCCTCTGGCGCCTGCTGGCCGCCAGCCGCAAGACCCAGAAGCGTGTCAACGCCCTGAAGTACAACATCATCCCCCGCTACCACGCCACGGTGCACCACATCCGCGCCGCCCTGGAAGAGGACGAGCGCAACACCTTATTCCAGATCAAGGTGTTGCGCGCCATCCAGGAGGCGGACGAAAAGGCGCAACGAGCCGCGAAGGCGGCGCTGGCGGAGGAGAATCGGGCGGCGGCATAATCCCGCTACGTATCATGACGTAGCGCACGCACGAACGCGCGTGGCCGAGAATGGACCGGGAAACGAGACACTACCGCAGGCTGAATCTGGCCCTGGCCGCTGGCTTCGCCGGCCTGCAACTGTTCCAGCTGTTTGCCCTGCCGTTCTGGCTGTTGCCCTTGGCGCCGGCCTGGGGCTGGCTGCTCTTGTTTCCGGTGCTGCTCAGCAACCCCTGGTGGTCGCTGATACACGACGCCGTCCACGTCAGCCTGTTGCCCGGCAAGACCGCCAACCGCCGCCTGGGCCGGGTGAACGGCGTGCTGTTCGGGGCATCCTTCGACCTGCTGCGCTGGGGGCATCTTCTGCATCACGCGCTGAGCCGCACGCCGCGCGAGCGCTCGGAGGTCTTCGAGCCGGGCCGCGACAACCGTCTGGTCTTCGCCGCCGACTATTACTTCCGCCTGCTCGGCGGGCTCTACCTCTACGAGGTGCTGGGCAGCCTGCTGTTCCTGCTGCCGCGCGGCTTGATTCGGACGCTGGCCGGGCGCCTGGCGACGGATCGGAATCCCCTGGCCACTCTGGTGGAGAGGATGCTGGTCCCCGAGACTCTGGCGGCCGCGCGCCTCGACGCCTTCCTGGTGCTGTTGGTGCATGGCCTGGCCTTCGCCGCATACGGCGCGCAGGCCTGGATGCTGGCGCTGGCGATCGTCGGACGCGGCCTGCTGATCAGCCTCATGGACAATGTCTGGCATTACGGCACGCCCCTGAACGACAGCCGATACGCCCACAACCTACGGCTACCCGGCTGGGGGAGTCGGTTGCTGCTGAATTTCAACCTGCACGGTGTGCACCATCTGCGCCCCAACCTGCCTTGGTGGCAACTGCCCCGCCAGCACCAGGACGGTTCCGCGGACTATCAGGGTGAACTCCTGCCCACTCTGATGGCCCAATTCCGAGGTCCCATTCCCGAGGACCGACTTGCCTGACATTGCCCCGAGGAGACTTGCATGAAACCGATCATCCCATCCATCTTCCTGGCCACCAGCCTGCTGGCCATGACACCTGTCCACGCAGAGGAATTGCAGGCGGTGGTCAAGATTCCCCGCCTGACCATGGAGGCGGCCGGCAAGATCGCCCACGCCGCGATGGATGCCTGCCGCAAGGAGGGCATCCAGATCGGCGTCACCGTGGTGGACCGCAGCGGTGACGCCATGGTGTTCCTGCGCGACACCCTGGCGCCCAAGATCACCATCGAGATCAGCCGACAGAAGGCCTTTACCGCCGTGAACTTCAACGCGCCGCTGTCTTCCATGGAAAACCGCTTCACCAAGCCCTTCGCGGTGGGCAAGGTGGATGGTCTGGTGTTCTCCGCCGGCGGCGTGCCCATCGAGGCGGCGGGCAACATCGTCGGCGCCGTTGGGGTGTCGGGTGCGGCCACGGGCGATCAGGACGAGGCTTGCGCCAAGGCCGGCATCAAGTCCATCCAGTTCGACCTGGAGAGCGCCAGCATCTGAGGCCGGCCTTCTCCGTATGAGCGCGGCATGGCGACCGGTCGGTCGCCATGTTTTTTCGGAAGGCAGGTAAGGCGATCTTCGTTTCGGCCGGCTTCGGGCACGGCCGGGTGGCCCATTCCGGGTAAAATCCGCGCATCCTTCCGCTCCGCCCTTCCGTTTTCCCATCATGCTCAAGCTGTACAATTCCCTGACCCGCGAAAAAGACACCTTCGTTCCCATCGAGCCCGGCAGAGTGCGCATGTATGTCTGCGGCATGACGGTCTATGACTGGTGCCACCTGGGGCACGCGCGGGTCCTGGTGGTGTTCGACATGATCACCCGCTGGCTGCGTGCCTCCAGCTATCAGGTGACCTACGTACGCAACATCACCGACATCGACGACAAGATCATCAAACGGGCCAACGACAACGGCGAGCCGTTCGGTGCCCTCACGCAGCGCTTCATCGACGCCATGCACGAGGACAGTGCCGCCCTGGGTGTACTGCCCCCCGATCATGAGCCGCGCGCGACGGACTACATCGGCAAGATGCTGGCCATGATCCAGGCCCTGGTGGCGCGCGGTCATGCCTACGCGGCGGACAACGGGGACGTCTATTACGCGGTGCGGAGTTTCCCCGCCTACGGCCGTCTGTCTGGCAAATCGCTGGATGAGTTGCGCGCCGGCGAACGGGTGGAGGTGGACGCCAGCAAACAGGACCCGCTGGACTTCGTGCTATGGAAAGCGGCCAAGCCCGGCGAGCCCGCCTGGCCCTCGCCCTGGGGGCCCGGACGCCCCGGCTGGCACATCGAGTGCTCGGCCATGGGCAACGACCTGCTGGGCGCGCACTTCGACATCCACGGCGGCGGCCAGGACTTGCAGTTCCCCCACCACGAGAACGAGATCGCCCAGTCCGAGGGCGCGCACGACTGCAAGTTCGTCAACTACTGGCTGCACAACGGTTTCGTGCGGGTGGATGACGAAAAGATGTCCAAGAGCCTGGGCAATTTCTTCACCATCCGCGAGGTACTGGCCAAATATGACGCGGAGGTGGTGCGCTTCTTCATCCTCCGCGCCCACTACCGCAGCCCGCTGAACTATTCCGACCAGCATCTGGACGATGCCCGTGCGGCCCTGACACGCCTGTACACCGCTCTGCGGGGACTGGACGTGCCCGAAACCGGGGTGGATTGGAGCGAGGCGGCGGCGGCGCGCTTCAAGGCGGCCATGGACGACGACTTCAATACCCCCGAGGCGCTGGCGGTGTTGTTCGAGCTGGCCAACGAGGTGAACAAGTCGCGCGACGCCGGATCGGCTGCCCGGCTGAAGTCCCTTGCGGGTGTGCTGGGCCTGCTGGGGCGCGACCCGGAGGATTATTTGAAGGGCGGTGGAGAGACGACCGGCGCGGAGGACTATCCGGTGGCGCGCATCGAGATGCTGATCCAGGAGCGCTTGGCGGCACGCAAGGCACGGGATTTCCGGCGTGCGGACGCGATTCGCGACGAACTGAAGGCGGCGGGCATCGTCCTAGAAGACACGCCCGAGGGCACCCTCTGGCGCCGCGGCTGAAGCGCGGGGAGGGGCTTCAGAGGGACAGCTGGGCGAGTTCTTCGCGCACGAAGGGGATTGCCTCCGCCTCGATATCGATCAGCTGACTTTCGTCCAGGCCGATGATGGCCAGGCAGGCGGGGCCCAACTTCTGCCATTCCTTGCTGATGGGTGCAGAGTTGTGGTCCTGCAGGAGCTTCTCGGCCAATTGCGACAGAGCGATATAGCGGGCACTGATCACCGGCAATACGTCCATGTCTTCCGGCCATTTGGCGATGGCGTGGTGGAACAGCACGGCCTTGTGCATGTCGTCGGGCAGCTGCCAGTTTTCCGCCAGCTTGGCGCCCACCACGGCGTGGTTGACCTGATGGTTGGTCTGTTCCACATCGGTGAAGGCGGCCTCGGGGTCGCGACAGGCGGCCTGCACCGTGTTGGCATAGCCGGGATAGTTGAGGGTCATCACCGCCATGCCACTGTCGCGAAACAGGCCGAAGGTGTAAGCCGCGTCCGCGCGCATGCCGTCCCGGCTCTTCAGCAGCCTGGCCAGCCAGTGACTGAGGATGGCCACCTTCAGGGACTGGTCCCAGAAGGATTCCAGTTCGGGTTTGCGCGGAAAGGCGTGGCGCAGCAGGATGCCGGAGACGATGCGCGACGCCAGTTCGAGACCCAGCAGCATCAGTGCGTCCTGCACCGAGGCCGCCTTGCGCTGGAGGCCGAAGAAGGGGGAGTTGACCGTCTTGATCAGGCTGGCGGAGAGATTCACGTCGGCGCTGATCAGGGCCGAGAGCTTGCGATAGTCGGGGTCGGGCTCGCGGATCTCCATCATGATCCGGCCCAGCACCGCCGGACGCGGGGGGATCTCCAACTTGTCCAGGGTTTTTTCGAGGTTCTTGTACAAATCGAGGATCATGGCCATGGTTCTTGCGCGATCTGGGTGGCATTGCGGTTCATATCGGCAGAGACGCGAGAAACTGAAGGACACCCGCCACGGGGCGTGCCGGCAAAAAAAACGGCTGCCCGGAGGCAGCCGTTCGATGCGCGATGTATCCGATTACTTCGCGGCTGGCGCAGCGGCCGGGGCCGGGTAAGCGGGCACCTGGAACATCTGGGTCCAGGCGTTCGGATCGAAGGGGTTGAACACCGGGGCGCCCGGCACGGCCCAGGGGTTGGCCACCGGAGCCATGGCGGGAGCCGGGGCCGGGACGGTCATGGCGGGAACGCCGGGGATGGCGCCCGGGGCCAGGAAGCCGGACCAGGTCGGGCCATAGGACTTGGGATCCAGGGAAGCACCCAGCCAGCCCATGTAGTAGTTGGGATTGAAGGGGGCGACCGCCAGGTTGAGGGCCTGGGGATCCAGCGGGGAGACCAGCCACTTCATGTACATGTTGGGATCCAGGGTCTTCAGCATCATGCCCCACAGCTTGGGATCCAGGGGGAGCATGGCCCAGCGCATCATCTTACCGGGGTCGGTCATGGTGGTGAGCAGGGCGGTGTAGAAGTTGGGATCGAAGGAAGCGGCCAGCCACTTCATGTAGACGTTGGGCTCCACCCACTCGGCCATGTTGCGGTAGGCGTTGGGGTCAACCATGCTGTTCATCATGCGCAGCCAGCCGCTGGGATCCAGCATCTGGTTACCCATGGTGGTATAGAAGCCGGGCTCGGTCACCGCGTTGAACCAGGGCACGAACACCTTGGGGTCCTTGTAGGCGGACATGTTCTGGGTGAAGTCGGTCATGCGATTCAGCCAGGCCTCGGGGGTCTGGGGAACCTGTTTGGCAGCGGGCGCGGCAGCGGCGGGCGCGGCGGCATCGGCGGCCATGACGGCGGGAGCGGCGGAAAGCAGCAGAGCGGCAACGAGAGCCTTGACTTTCATCGGAAATCTCCTTGGGTTGAGGTATAAAATACTCTTAATAATCAGAGTGTTGAAACTATATCAAAATATCAGAATGTTTGTAAAATGCTTTGCGTCGAGTAACTGACAGATTCATGGGAGTGTGGTAACCGCACCACAGTGCGGTGAGAGTGGATCACCCGAAATGTGACTGAAAGGAAGGAGGATTCCTTGTCCGCGACGCGGCACGATGGATATGTGGTTTATGTGGGGACGAGGGATTGGCGCCATGCATCCTGGGAGGGAGTCTTCTACCCGGCGGACATGCCGGCGGACTGGCGCTTGGCGTTCTACTGCACGCAATTCAGCTGTGTGTGGCTGGCGGCCGAGCAATGGCGTGGGGCTGCTCCAGATGAGGTACGAGCCTGGCTGGACGAGGTGCCGGAGGGTTTCCTTTTCCTGCTGGAGGCTGCGCCAGGGTTGGCCGCGGAGAATGTGCCGGAGGTTTGGGCAGCCGACCGCTGTCGCCCGCTGGGCGGGGATGACGTGCGGATCGCCTGGTTCGACAAGGGGAGCGATTTGCGGGGACTGACCGAGCGCGTCCGCGCCGCGCTGCCCGATGAGCCCATCTTCCTGCTGAGTCGGGACAATGACCTGGGGGCCGTGGAGCGGGTGAAGACCTTGCTGGAACTTCTGGGCGTTTGAGTCGCAACGCACGGCTTGCCAGATGGAAGGCGGCGGAGAGTGCGGACTGATCGGCAGGCCCTGTTAGAATAGCCATCGCATCGAGTCAAAGAACGAATCCGAAGCGCGTGTCCGACAACCTCGTAGAAATCCGCGATCTGTATTTCGCCTACTCGGCTGACCGAATGGTGCTGCAGGGCATCAACCTGACCGCCCGGCGCGGCCAAGTGGTGGCCATCATGGGCAATTCCGGCTGCGGCAAGACCACCCTGTTCAGGCTGATCGGCGGCGCCCTGAGGCCCACGCGGGGCATCCTCAAGGTGGACGGAGTGTCCATGGGCGAGCTGGACCAGGCCGGCCTGTACCGGCTGCGCCGGCGCATGGGCATCCTGTTCCAGTTCGGCGCCCTGTTCACCGACATGACGGTGTTCGACAACGTGGCCTTCCAGTTGCGCGAGCACACCGACCTGCCGGAAGAGGTCATCCGCGACTTGGTGCTGATGAAGCTTAACGCCGTGGGCCTGCGCGGCGCCCAAGACCTGTTGCCTTCAGAGCTGTCCGGCGGCATGGCCCGGCGCGTGGCCCTGGCCCGCGCCATTGCCTTGGACCCGGCGCTGATCATGTACGACGAGCCCTTCGCCGGCCTGGACCCCATCTCCCTGGGGGTGGCGGGAAATCTCATTCGGCGGCTTACGGATACCCTGGGGCTGACCTCCCTGGTGGTCACCCATGACGTGCAGGAGTCCCTGAAGATCGTGGATTATGTGTATTTCGTCTCTGAGGGCGTGATCGTTGCCGAGGGCACGCCGGCCGAGATCAAGGCTTCCGAATTGCCCTACGTGCACCAGTTCGTGCACGGTGAGGAGGATGGCCCGGTGCCGTTCCATTATCCGGCCGCAGACTACTCGCGCGACCTGGAGCTGGCCCATGCTTGACGGCATCACCCGCAGCCTGCGCGCCATCGGCCACCGTGTCATTTTCAGCATCTGGCGCATGGGGGTTGCCACCCGTTTCTTCTGGCTGACCCTGCTCCAGTCGGGCATCGTTCTGCGCCGGCCCATGCTGGTGATCAAGGAGATATTCTCCGCCGGGGTGCTGTCACTGATCATCATCCTGGTCTCCGGCCTGTTCGTCGGCATGGTGCTCGGCCTGCAGGGCTACGATACCCTGCAGACCTACGGCTCCGAGGAGGCCCTGGGCATCCTGGTGGCCCTGTCCCTGGTGCGCGAACTGGGGCCCGTGGTGGCGGCCCTGTTGTTCGCCAGCCGTGCAGGCTCCGCCATCACCGCCGAGATCGGCCTGATGAAGGCTACCGAGCAGATCGCCGCCATGGAAATGATGGCCGTCGATCCTGTCGCCAGGGTGGTGGCGCCGCGCTTCTGGGGGGCGGTGATCTCCATGCCACTGCTGGCGGCGCTGTTCTCGGCCATGGGCATCTTCGGCGGCTATCTGGTGGGGGTGGTGCTCATCGGTGTCGATGAGGGGGCGTTCTGGTCGCAGATGCAGGCGGCGGTGGACTTCCGCGACGACATCCTCAACGGCGTCATCAAGAGCGTGGTATTCGGCGTGGCGGTGACCATCATCGCCCTGTTCGAGGGTTACGACGCCCCGCCCACGGCGGAGGGGGTGTCGCGGGCCACCACCCGTACCGTCGTGACCTCAAGCCTGGCCATCCTGGCCCTGGATTTCATCCTGACCGCATTCATGTTCCATGGAGTCTGAGTTATGAAGCGCACGACGCTTGATTTATGGGTCGGCATTTTCGTCGTGGCCGGCATCGGCGCCCTGCTGTTCTTGGCCCTCAAGGTGGGTAACATGGGGGCCTTCGACAGCGGCGCCACCTATGCGGTGAACGCCCATTTCGACAATATCGGCGGACTCAAGCCGCGCGCCCCGGTCAAGAGCGCCGGCGTGGTGGTGGGCCGGGTGGGCGAGATTCTCTTCGACACCAAGAATTACGAGGCGCAGGTGGTGTTGGATATCGACGGCCGCTATCGCTTCCCCGCCGACTCCAGCGCTTCCATCATGACCTCGGGCCTGCTGGGCGAGCAGTACATCGCCCTGGAGGCCGGTGGCGACCCTAAGATGTTGCAGCCGGGCGACAGTCTCAAACTGACCCAGGGGGCCGTGGTCCTGGAGAACCTGATCGGCCAGTTCCTGTACAACAAGGCCGATGAAGCGGCCGCGGGAGGCACCCAGGAGTAGGAATGTCACTTGACCCCTGGGACCGATCGGGTTCACATAATCCCATGCCAACCCGTAACTTGAAGGAGCCGTGATGTTGCGTTCGTTCTGGATCGGACTGTCCATGCTGGTCCTGGCCATGCCCCAGTCCTGGGCCGGGCTGCCGCCCGATGTGCTGGCGCGGAATACGACCAATGACGTGATCCGCATCGTCAAGCAGGATAGGGATATCCGTGCCGGCAACCAGCAGAAGATGTATGAATTGGTGGAGCACAAGATTCTGCCCCACTTCGACTTCATGCAGATGACCCGCCTGGCGGTGGGCAAGAATTGGACCAAGGCCTCCCTCGAGGAGCAGGGCCGGCTGGTGGATGAGTTCCGCACCCTGCTGGTGCGCACCTATTCCGCGTCCCTGTCCAGCGTCTCGGATTACGCCATCGACTTCAAACCCCTGCGCGCGCGGCCCACGGATACCGACGTGACGGTCAATACCGAGGTCAGTAAACCCGGCGCGCCGCCCATCCCCATTGATTACCGGATGGAAAAGCAGGGTGATGACTGGAAGGTCTATGACGTTCTGGTGGACAACGTCAGCCTGGTCACCGTGTATCGCAATTCTTTCAATGCCGAGGTCAGGCGCGGCGGCATCGCCGGCCTGATCCAGACCCTGGTTCGTCGCAACCAGAGCTCCAGGGGCGGCTAGCAGCATGCGGATCGAAGGCGGTGTGGCCTTCCCGGAGGGCAATCTCACCCAGGCCGAGGCCACCCGCCTCCTGAAGGAGGGCGAGGCGGCCGTGCAGGGCGGCTGTCGGGTGTTCGATATGGCCGGCGCGCGGCAGGTGGATTCCGCCGCCCTGAGTCTCATGATGTGCTGGCAGCGCCGCGCCCATGCCGTGGGCAAGACCCTGGATTTCCGTAATATCCCCGAAAGCCTGAGCGGCCTGGCCGCGCTCTATGGCGTCGCCGACCTGATTGGTGCCGACGCCCCGTAGGGCACCGCGGCGCGCAGCGATCCCCGAGATGCCGTCTCCCGCTGTCCGGGTGCGTGGCCTGGAAAAGCACTACGGTGCCCTGTGTGCCCTGGACGGAATCGATCTGGACATCGGGGAGGGTGAGTTCTTCGCCCTGCTGGGGCCCAACGGCGCCGGCAAGACCACCCTGATCAGCATCCTGGCCGGCCTGGTGCGGCCCACCGCCGGATTTGCCCAGGTGCTGGGCCACGACGTGCAGGCCGACTACCGGCAGGTGCGCCGCCTGTTGGGCGTGGTGCCCCAGGAACTGGTGTTCGACCCCTTTTTCACCGTGCGCGAGACCCTGGAGTTCCAGTCAGGCTATTTCGGCCTGGCCCGCAACGAAGACTGGATCGATGCGTTGCTGCATCACCTGGGCCTGGCTGACAAGGCGGACAGCAACATGCGCCGGCTCTCTGGCGGCATGAAGCGCCGCGTGTTGGTGGCCCAGGCCCTGGTTCACAAGCCGCCGGTCATCGTCCTGGACGAGCCCACCGCCGGTGTGGACGTGGAACTGAGGCAAAGCCTGTGGGCCTTCATCCGGGACCTCAACCGCCAGGGCCATACCATCCTGCTCACCACCCATTACCTGGAAGAGGCGGAAACCTTGTGCCAGCGGGTGGCCATGCTCAAGGCCGGGCGCATCGTCGCACTGGACCGCACCGACAACCTGCTGCGCTCCTGTGGCGAACGCCACCTGCGGCTGCGTCTCGCCGCGGCGGACCTGCCGGAGTCGTTGGCGACGAGGCTGGTCGGCCGCAAGGGCGATGAGTTCATCCTGTCCCTGCCCGACCTGGACGATCTGGAACCCACACTGGCCGCTCTGCGCATGGCCGGCGCCACGGTCCTGGACATGGGCCTGGACCAGCCGGACCTGGAGGACATCTTCGTGCGTGTGATGGGGCAGGGGACCCCCACCCCCAGCCCCTCCCCCGCCCGCGGGAGAGGGGCGCTTCTAGAGTCGCTGTCGCGACCGGAGGGTAAACGGTGACCGGCTTTCGCACCCTGCTCCACAAGGAAGTGCTGCGCTTCTGGAAGGTGATCTGGCAGACCGTGGCCGCCCCCGTTCTCACCGCGCTGCTCTACCTGCTCATCTTCTTCCATGTGCTGGAGGGCCATGTGCAGGTCTATCCCGGCGTGTCCTACACGGCCTTCCTGATGCCCGGCCTGATCATGATGGCGGTGCTGCAGAACGCCTTCGCCAACGGCTCGTCCAGCCTGATCCAGTCGAAGATCACCGGGAACCTGGTGTTCGTGCTGCTCGCGCCCCTGTCCTACCTGGAGTTCTTCCTCGCCTATCTGGTCGCGGCCATGCTGCGCGGGTTGCTGGTGGGCACCGGGGTGGCGGCGGTGGGCCTGCTGTTCGCCGACCTGCCGGTGGCCCATTTCGGCTGGGTGCTGGCCTTCGCCCTGGCTTCCAGCGCCGCCTTCGCCAGCGTCGGCATCGTGGCCGGCATTTGGGCGGACAAGTTCGACCACCTGGCCGGGGTGCAGAATTTCGTCATCATGCCGCTCACCTTCCTGTCCGGCGTGTTCTACTCCATCCACTCCCTGCCGGCCTTCTGGCAGTCAGTCTCCCACTTCAACCCGGTGTTCTACATGATCGACGGTTTCCGCTACGGCTTCTTCGGCCAGGCCGACACCAGTCCCTGGCTGGGCCTGGCGGTGGTGGCGCCCAGCGCCCTGGTCCTCGGCCTGCTCACTTTGCTCTTGTTGCGGCGCGGCTATAAACTGCGCCATTGAATCCGCATCACCCTGTCCCGAGTTTTCCCAATGGTTACCCCCCAAGACATCGAGGCCTGGATCCGGGCCGGCCTGGCCTGTGACGTCCTGCGCGTGGACGGCGACGGCCACCATTTCGAGGCGGTCGTCGTCAGCCCGGCCTTTCGCGACAAGCTGCCTGTGGCCCGCCACCAGTTGGTATATCAGGCGTTGGGCGAACGCATGAAGGCGGACATCCACGCCCTGTCCATGCAGACACTGACCCCCGAGGAATGGGCGGCCCGAAATGGATAGACTGGTGATCGCCGGCGGTCGCCGGCTGGAAGGCGAGGTGGCCGTTTCCGGGGCCAAGAACGCGGCTCTCCCCATCCTTTGCGCCGCCTTGCTGACGCGGGAGCCCCTGATCCTGAGCAACGTCCCGAGGCTCAACGACATCTGCACCATGCTCAGACTGCTGGAACAGATGGGGGTGAAGTCGGAGCGGGATGGCCACCGGGTGAGCCTGGACGCCTCGGATCTGAACAACCCGGTCGCCCCCTACGAACTGGTCAAGACCATGCGCGCTTCGGTGCTGGTGCTCGGTCCCCTGGTGGCCCGCCACGGCGAGGCCCAGGTCAGCCTGCCGGGCGGCTGCGCCATCGGCGCCCGGCCCGTGGATCAGCACATCAAGGGGCTGCAATCCATGGGGGCGGAGGTCGGCGTCGATCACGGCTACGTGAACGCCCGCGCCGGCCGCCTGCGCGGCGCCCGCATCTTCACCGACATGGTCACCGTCACCGGCACCGAGAACCTGATGATGGCCGCCTGCCTGGCCGACGGCGAGACGGTCATCGAGAACGCCGCCCGCGAACCCGAGGTAGTCGATCTGGCCCAGTGCCTGGTGAGCATGGGCGCGCAGATCAGCGGTGCCGGCACCGACCTGATCCGCATCCGCGGCGTGGAGCGCCTGCACGGCGCGGAGCACCGCGTCATGCCGGACCGCATCGAGACCGGCACCTTCCTGTGCGCGGCCGCCGTCACCGGTGGCGATGTGCGGCTGACCGGCACCTCCACGGGCTACCTGGACGCGGTGGTGGATAAGCTGATGGATGCCGGCTGCGACATCGTCGGCGAGAAAACGCCGAGTTTTGAAGCCATTCGCATCCGCGCCCCGCACCGGCTCCAGGCGGTGTCCATCCGCACCGCGCCGTATCCCGCTTTCCCCACCGACATGCAGGCTCAGTTCATGGCCATCAACACGGTGGCCGAGGGCACGGCCATCATCCGCGAGACCATCTTCGAAAACCGCTTCATGCACGCCGTGGAGCTGCAACGCCTGGGAGCGGACATCCGCATCGACGGCAACACCGCCGTGGTGAAGGGTGTGGATCGGTTGCAGGGTGCCACGGTCATGGCCACCGACCTGCGCGCCTCGGCCAGCCTGGTCATCGCCGGCCTGGTGGCGGACGGCGAGACCACCGTCGATCGCATCTATCACCTGGACCGGGGCTACGAGCGCATCGAGGAAAAAATGAATGCGCTGGGGGCGCGGATCCGGAGGGAGAAGGCATGATCACCCTTGCCCTCTCCAAGGGCCGCATCTTCGAGGAAACCCTGCCCCTGCTGGCGGCTGCGGGCATCACGCCGAACGAGAACCCGGAGTCCTCGCGCAAGCTGATCATCGGCACCAACAAGCCCGACGTGCGCCTGATCATCGTGCGCGCCACCGACGTGCCCACCTATGTGCAGCACGGCGCCGCCGACCTGGGCGTGGCGGGCAAGGACGTGCTGCTGGAGCACGGCGGCGAGGGCATGTACCAACCCGTCGATCTCAACATCGCCAAGTGCCGCATGATGGTGGCGGCGCCGGTGGGCTTCGACTACCAGTCGGCCGTGCGCCGTGGCGCGCGCCTGCGGGTGGCGACTAAATACGTGCAGACCGCGCGCCTGTTCTTCGCCCGGAAAGGTGTGCACATCGATTTGATCAAGCTCTACGGCTCCATGGAATTGGCCCCCCTGGTGGGCCTGGCGGACGTGATCGTAGATCTGGTGTCAACCGGCGGCACGCTCAGGGCCAACAACCTGGATGCAGTCGAGGAGATCGGCCAGATCAGCTCCCGGCTGGTGGTCAACCAGGCCTCAATGAAGCTCAAGCACGAGGCCATCCAGCCCATCGTCGAGGCGTTCCGGAAGGCGGCGGCCTGAGGGCGGGTCCGCCCCGCCGCTCACCCCTTGCAGCGCCCGCGCGCCGCCCCCACATGCACGTATAATCCTGATTCGCTTGAGCGGCACGCCACCATGACGCAACTGACCCCCAGACGACTCGATTCCTGCCAACCCGATTTCCAGGCCGCCCTGGCGCGGCTGTTGAGCTTCAGCGCCGAAACCGATGCCCGCGTGGGGCAGGCGGTGGATGAAATCCTGGCCGCCGTGCGCCAGCGGGGCGATGCCGCCGTGCTGGAATACACCGCCCGCTTCGACCGTCTGGATGTCGCCTCCATGGCCGACCTGGAATTGCCCCGCGCGCGTCTCGAAGAGGCCCAGAAGTCGCTCCCCCTGCGCCTGGAGCAGGCCCTCAAGCAGGCGGCCGAACGCGTCCGTATCTATCACGAAAGGCAGTTGCAGTCCTCTTGGACCTATACCGAGGCGGACGGTACCGTGCTCGGCCAGCAGGTCACCGCCCTGGACCGGGTGGGCCTCTACGTGCCCGGCGGCAAGGCGGCCTATCCCTCGTCGGTGCTGATGAACGCCATCCCCGCCAAGGTGGCCGGGGTGAAGGAACTGATCATGGTGGTGCCCACCCCGGACGGGGTGCAGAACGACTTGGTGCTGGCCGCCGCGGCGGTGGCCGGTGTCGATCGGGTGTTCACCGTCGGCGGTGCCCAGGCCGTGGGCGCCCTGGCCTACGGCACCCAATGCGTGCCGCGGGTGGACAAGATCGTCGGCCCGGGCAATGCCTATGTTGCCGAGGCCAAGCGGCGTGTGTTCGGCCTCGTCGGCATCGACATGATCGCCGGCCCGTCGGAAATCCTGGTCATCTGCGACGGCCAGACCCATCCGGACTGGATCGCCATGGACCTCTTCTCCCAGGCGGAACACGACGAACTGGCGCAGTCCATCCTGATCAGCCCGGACGCCGGCTTCCTGGACAAGGTGCAGGCCAGCATGGAGCGCCTGCTGCCCACCATGCCGCGCCTGGATGTGATCGCCAAGTCGATCAACGACCGCTGCGGGCTGATCCTCAGCCGCGATCTGGCCGAGGCAGCCGAGATTGCCAACCACATCGCTCCCGAGCACTTGGAACTGTCGGTGGCCGATCCGCAAGCCATGCTGCCGAGCATCCGACATGCCGGCGCCATCTTCATGGGCCGCATGACCTGCGAGGCCCTGGGCGACTATTGCGCCGGCCCCAACCACGTGCTGCCCACCTCCCGCACGGCCCGCTTCTCCTCGCCCCTGGGAGTCTATGACTTCCAGAAGCGCTCCAGCCTGATCCACGTCTCCGACGCGGGCGCCCGGACGCTGGGCGAGATCGCCGCCGCCCTGGCCTACGGCGAGGGTTTGCAGGCGCACGGCCGCTCTGCCGAGTACCGGATGGAATCCTGACATGGGATTGGCCAAACGCATCATCCCCTGCCTGGATGTCACAGCCGGCCGCGTGGTGAAGGGGGTCAACTTCGTCAACCTGCGCGATGCCGGTGATCCGGTGGAGGTGGCCCGCCGCTACGACGAGCAGGGCGCCGACGAGTTGACCTTCCTGGACATCACCGCCAGTTCCGACGATCGCGACCTGATCCTGCACATCATCGAGGACGTGGCCGCCCAGGTGTTCATCCCCCTGACCGTGGGGGGCGGCGTGCGCACGCCGGACGACGTGCGCCGACTGTTGCATGCCGGCGCGGACAAGGTGTCCATCAACACCTCGGCGGTGCACAACCCGCAACTGGTCAAGGAAGCCTCCGACCGCTTCGGCAGCCAGTGCATCGTGGTGGCGATAGACGCAAAACAGGTTGACGCCAGGCAGGTCCCCGACGGTGCCGAGCCGCGCTGGGAGGTGTTCACCCATGGCGGACGCAAACCCACCGGCCTGGACGCGGTGGAATGGGCGAAGAAGATGGAAAGCCTGGGCGCCGGTGAAATCCTCCTCACCAGCATGGACCGTGACGGCGCCAAGACCGGCTTTGATCTCAGGTTGACGCGTACCATCGCCGAGGCAGTCAACATCCCCGTCATCGCCAGTGGGGGGGTGGGGAATCTTCAGCACTTGGTCGATGGGGTGAAGCAGGGCGGGGCGGATGCCGTGCTGGCCGCCAGCATCTTTCATTACGGCGAATTTACCGTGCGTCAGTGCAAGGAATTCATGCAACGACAGGGCGTGGAAGTCAGACTATGAGCAAGGCCAACGAGAATTGGCTGAACAAGATCAACTGGTCGGCGGACGGCCTCGTGCCCGCCATCGCCCAGGATGCGGACAGCGGTGCCATCCTCATGGTCGCCTGGATGAACAGGGATGCCCTGAAAAAGACCGTGGAGACCGGGGAGGCGGTTTACTGGTCGCGGTCGCGGAGAAAGCTCTGGCACAAGGGCGAAGAATCCGGCCATACCCAAAAGGTGAAGGAAATCCGCACCGACTGCGACGAGGACGTGATCCTGCTCAAGGTCGAGCAGACCGGCGGCATCGCCTGCCACACCGGCCGGCAAAGCTGTTTTTTCCAGCGCTTGGACAACCACCAGTGGAAGGCCGTGGAGCCGGTGCTGAAAGACCCCCACGAGATCTACAAGGCATGAACGCGGACATTCTCGACCGTCTGGCGGAAACCCTGGAGGCCCGCAAGCAGTCCGACCCCCAGGATTCCTATGTGGCCAAGCTGTACCACAAGGGCCTGGACGCCATCCTGAAAAAGGTGGCCGAAGAGGCCGCCGAGACCATCATGGCGGCCAAGGACGGCGTGCGGGAAAAGCTCATCTACGAGACCGCCGATCTGTGGTTTCATTGCCTGGTGCTGCTGGCCCAGCAGGGCATCCACCCGGACGAGGTGCTGGCCGAGCTGGCGCGGCGGGAAGGGCTCTCCGGACTGGCGGAGAAGGCGTCACGAAAGGAGAACGCGTGAGCGACTGCATCTTCTGCAAGATCGTGGCCGGGGCCATCCCCTGCCGCAAGGTGTACGAGGACGAAGACGTGCTGGCCTTCCACGACATCCATCCGGTGGCGCCGGTGCACTTCATGATCGTCCCCAAACTGCATGTAGCGTCCCTGGATACCTGCGACACCGGACACCAGGCCCTATTGGGCAAGATTCTGCTGCTGGCTCCCAGACTGGCTCGCGAGCAGGGCCTGACGGATGGCTTCCGCACCATCATCAATACCGGCCGGGGCGGCGGGCAGGAGGTGTTCCACCTGCACGTGCACGTGATCGGCGGCGGCAACCCCCGCCCCATGTAAGCAACATTCACAGAGGAGATTCAAATGGGTAGTTTCAGCATTTGGCATTGGTTGATCGTACTGGTAGTGGTGCTGCTGGTGTTCGGCACCAAGAAGCTGCGCAACATTGGCCAGGATTTGGGCGGTGCGGTGAAGGGCTTCAAGGAGGCCATGAAGGACGAGCAGAACAAGGGTTCCAGCACCGCGGAACTGCCCCGTGAGGGCGAGACCAAGGGCACCACTATCGAAGGCGAGATCAAGGACAAACAGCACAGCTGACGAGCAAGGCCTGATGGCTGAGGCGTGAGGCGGGTTTCGCCTCTGCGCGCCTCGCGCCTCACGCCTCGCCCTTTCACGCCATGTTCGACATCGCCTTTTCCGAACTGCTGCTCATCGGCCTGGTGGCGCTCATCGTCATCGGCCCCGAGCGCCTGCCCAAGGTGGCGCGCACTGCCGGCACTTGGCTGGGCAAGCTCAACCGCTATGTCTCTCAGGTCAAACAGGACATCAACCGGGACATGCAGTTGGAGGAGTTGCGCAAGCTCCAGGCGGACATGAAGGAAACCGCCCAGAAGTACGAGATCATGGCCAAGGAGGCCGAGGCGGGTTTCCGGCGCCAGGCCGAGGAGGCCGGCGACCAAGTCAGCAAGGTCGTGCAGGCCATGTCGGCCACCGACGGCGGGTTGGCCCAGCGCGAGTTCGAGAAGCTCAAGGCCGACGGCGGTACCGGGGGGGAGACGGCGGACAAGGCTCCGACCGCCGAGACCGATGCCCCCGGCCAGGACGAGGATGACGCCTGGCGCGAACTGAACAAGGACCTGGAGGCCGAGGAATCGGCACCGGCCGCCGACAAACCTCCGTCCACCGAGGCACAACCGGCCGCTGCGCCCGAGCCGCGACAGCCCGCCGAGGTACGGCACGACGACGCCGACGGCAAGACCGTCTGAGGCGCATGGACACGCCCCAGACCTTCATTACCCACCTGATCGAACTGCGCGACCGGCTGCTGCGTGCCGCCATCGTCTGGATCCTGGTGTTCGTTTGTCTGTTTCCGTTCGCCAAGGACCTCTACGCCCTTCTGGCCGAGCCTCTGCTCAGCAAACTGCCGGCCGGCGGACAGATGATCGCTACCGAGGTGGTCACGCCCTTCTTCGTGCCCATCAAGGTGGCCATGATGACCGCCCTGCTGATCTCGCTGCCCTACATCCTGTATCAGGTGTGGGCCTTCATCGCGCCGGGTCTGTACGGCCACGAGAAAAAGATCATCCTGCCCCTGGTGGTGGCCAGCGTCCTGCTGTTCGCCCTGGGCATGAGCTTCGCCTACTTCCTGGTCTTCCCGGTGGTGTTCGGCTTCATCGTCGGCGTGGCTCCCGAGGGCGTGGCGGTCATGACCGACATCAACAAGTACCTGGATTTCGTCATGACCCTGTTCCTGGCGTTCGGCATCACCTTCGAGGTGCCCATCGTCGTGGTGGCCCTGGCCAAGATGGGGATGGTGGAGGTGAGCCAGTTCAAGGAAGGCCGCCCCTACGTCATTGTCGGCGCCTTCGTCATCGCCGCCGTGGTCACCCCGCCGGACGTGGTCTCCCAGATCATGTTGGCCGTGCCCCTGTGGCTGCTCTACGAGGCCGGCATCATCGTCGCTGGCTGGGTGGTCAAGAAGGCCGCACCCGAAGCGGAAGCCGCCGACGAATACAAACCCCTGAGCCTGGAGGAAATGGACGCGGAGTTCGACCGCATCGAGGAGGAGCAGGGCAAGTCCGGCCCGTAACACGAGGCCGCGGTGTGGGCCGGCCTTCAGGCCGGCACCCGGTCCGGGGGACACCCCGTGGAGCATATGCACCAAACCGATACATTTCAGGTTTGAGCGCCCCATAACGGGGCGTTTTATTTTGGTGCATTATAAAAAACCCATTAAAAACAATGCACTGATATGAGGCATGGCACTTGCTTACGCCATGCCATTTCCTGTGGAGTAGAAGTATGGAAACCTTGAAGTCCGGTTCCGACGTGCTGTTCGTCCTGCTGGGGGCAATCATGGTGCTGGCCATGCATTCCGGTTTCGCCTTTCTGGAACTGGGCACGGTACGCAAGAAAAACCAGGTCAACGCTTTGGTGAAGATACTCACCGATTTCAGCGTTTCCACCATTGCCTATTTCTTCATCGGCTACGGCATCGCCTACGGTGTCGATTTCTTTTCCGGGGCCGAGGTGCTGGCCCAGAAGAACGGCTACGACCTGGTCAAATTCTTCTTTCTGCTCACCTTCGCCGCCGCCATCCCTGCCATCATCTCCGGCGGTATTGCCGAGCGCGCCCGTTTCAACCCGCAACTGGCCGCCACCTTCCTGCTGGTGGGTTTCATCTACCCGTTCTTCGAAGGCTTGGTGTGGAACAACAACCTGGGTTTCCAGGACTGGCTGGAAGGCCTGACCGGCGCCAAGTTTCACGACTTCGCCGGTTCCGTGGTGGTGCACGCCATGGGCGGCTGGATCGCCCTGCCGGCGGTCATCCTGCTCGGCGCCCGCCGTGGCCGGTACCGTCATGACGGTATGGTTTCCGCCCATCCGCCGTCCAGCATCCCCTTCCTGGCCCTGGGTGCCTGGGTGCTCACCGTCGGCTGGTTCGGCTTCAACGTCATGTCCGCCCAGAGCGTCGAAGCGGTGTCCGGGCTGGTGGCGGTCAACTCCCTGATGGCTATGGTGGGTGGCACCCTGGCAGCCCTGTTTGTCGGCAGGAACGACCCCGGCTTCATCCACAACGGCCCCTTGGCCGGGCTGGTGGCGGTCTGCGCGGGTTCCGACCTCATGCACCCTCTTGGTGCATTGGTCACCGGCGCGGTGGCCGGCGCCCTGTTCGTCTGGATGTTCACCGTCACCCAGAACCGCTGGAAGATCGACGACGTGCTGGGCGTGTGGCCCTTGCACGGTCTGTGTGGTGCCTGGGGCGGCATCGCCGCCGGCATTTTCGGTGTGCAGGCCCTGGGCGGTATGGGTGGCGTTGCTTTCTCGGCCCAACTGATCGGGACCCTGCTCGGTATCGCGGTTGCCGTCATCGGGGGACTGGCAGTCTATAGCCTACTCAAGGTGACCATGAGCCTGCGACTGGACCCGGAAGAGGAATTCCAGGGCGCCGACCTGGCCATCCACCGCATCTCCTCCAGTCCGGAGCGGGAGACGAACTGGTAGTCAGCTGGTCGTGCGCCGCCGTGCCCTCGCCTGCGAGGACGAGGAGGCAGTGGCGGATGGTTTTTCCGGCCGGTTATTTGATGCGGCCATGGTGTACCGGCCTGCATGGGGGAGGGGATCAGCTACCCGGATCGTAGCTTATCCCGGGCCGCTTAACGCCAGGCAGTCCATGCTTCGCACGTGTCCTTGGGCGGGATGCCACACGACTCGTGACGGTGGTTGCGCTCTCCGGCTTGCCGCAGCCAGGCCTTCTGGCAGAGGCGCTTGCGGCGGTCAGCAAGCACTTCGCGGATCTTTTCCCGGACTTGGTCCAAGCGCAATTTTTCGGCGGGAGAATCGAATCGCAGCGCAATACATTCAGCCCCAGGGATGTCTCCACCACAGGACCGCGCTGCATCGTCTCGAGTCGGAACAACACCGCGTCCAGTTCTGGGTACAGCTGGCCAGGCCGGACTTCTCCCAGCAAGCCACCTTGCAGGGCGGTTGGGCATTCGGAGTGTTTCAGGCCCTGCTCCTAGAAGCGTTTCGGGTCCTTTACCAAGCGTGCGAGCACTGCCTGGATGCGGGTCGTGGCGGCCTCGCGGCTGTTGTCCGCCAGCTCCGGGTTGACTGTGATCAGGATGTGGCGGGCTACGCGGGCTTCGGGCCGCTGGAACGGCTCGGGGTGGTAGTGGTAGTAGAGTTCGACGTCGATGTCACTGACCCGCGCGGCGCGGCTGTCCACCTTTTCCAGCACCGCTTCCACCTTCAGTTCCCGTTCCAGGGATAGGCGGTAGAGGGGGATGCTCAGTCCGTTGCCGGACAGATCGTCCTGAAAGGCGTCGAAATCGGGGTGGCGCCCGCTCACTTCCGTCAGGGCGGCCTCCACCGTGGCCTCGGGCACCATCAGGTCGCGCGCTTCCGGGCTCGCCAACACACTGCGATGTCGAACTGGCGCGCGGCCATGCGTTCCACCTTGCGCAGTTCCTCGGTTTCCAGGACGCCGGGGTTCTTGCCGTACAGGCTGTGGGCGGTCTTCAGGACCTGACCACCGGCAACACCCGCAAGATCGCCAAGATGATCAAGAAGCTGTCGGCGCGCGTTTAAAA
>DEQR01000033.1 GCA_002360535.1 Thiobacillus sp. UBA3361 | reverse complement strand
TCCTCGGCAGCGGCAAGACCACCCTGCTCAACCGACTGTTGCGGCGCTTGCCGCTGACCGCGGTGGTCATGAACGAATTCGGGGAGACGGCCCTGGACCATCAATTGCTGGAGGAGACGCGCGGGCCGCTGGCCCTCCTTTCCGGAGGTTGTGTGTGCTGCCAGGTGCAGGGTGCGTTGGCGCCGACCCTGAAAAACCTGTGGATGGGCCGCAGCCGCGGCGACCTGCCGGCCTACGAACGGCTGGTCATCGAGACCACGGGCATTGCCGACCCGGCGCCGGTACTGGATGTCCTGCTCAACGACCGCTGGATTGCCGCCCGCCACCGATTGGACAGCATCCTGACCACGGTGGACGGCCAGTTCGGCAGTGATCAGATGGACACGCATCCCGAAGCGCGGCGCCAGGTGGCGGTGGCCGACCGGTTGCTGATCACCAAAACGGATCTGGCCGATGCCCCGGCACTGGATGCGCTGGAGCGCAAGCTCGCCGACCTGAACCCGGCCGCGCCCCGGCTGCATGTCCGGCACGGCGAGGCGGACCCGGCGTCTATACTCGGCCTGGGCCTGTTCGATCCCGCCCGCCGGCAGCCGGATGCGAGCAAGTGGCTTGCTGTACAGCGCTATCGGCCGGCCCGCGGCGGGGCACTGGGCGGCCGCCCCCTGCCCGAGCCGCCTGCCCATGGCGAGCGCATCCGCGCCTTCAGCCTGCGCTTCCGGGAGCCCCTGGACTGGGAGGGGGTCAGTGCGGCCCTGGAGATGTTGGTGGGATTCCGCGCCAAGAACCTGCTACGCATGAAGGCCATCCTCAACCTGCGCGGCCGGGACCAGCCGGTGGTGCTGCACGGAGTGCAGCACGTGGTCTATCCGCCGGCGGAACTGGACGCTTGGCCGGACGAGGACCGGGACAGCCGTTTCGTGTTCATCACCGCTGACCTGGACGATGAGTTCGTGGCCAGGCTGCTGGACGACTTCACCCGGGCCGCGGCCGACTTTCCCCCATCCCGGCCGGTCGGGTAATCTTGCTGCCTCTCCGTAAGGCAGCGAACCATGCATTTCACCGTCGAGACCTTCCGCGCCTGGAAGAACAAGCGCATCACCCTGCTGGGCATGTCCGGCGTGGGCAAGACCCATCTGTCGTCCCTGCTGCGCCAGCACGAGTGGTTCCACTATTCCGGCGACTACCGCATCGGCACCCGCTACCTGGACGAGCCCATCCTCGACCTGATCAAGCAGCAGGCCATGCAGGTGCCCTTCCTGCGCGAGTTGCTGCGCAACGACTGGATCGATATCCAGAACAACATCCGCATCGTCGATCTAGGGCCGGTGCTGTCCTTCGTGGGCAAGCTCGGCGATCCGGACCGGGGCGGTCTGGCGCCTGATGAGTTCTCCCGCCGCCAGGCCCTCTACCGGGAGGGGGAGATCGCCGCCATGAAGGACGTGCCCGAATTCATCCGCAAGGGCGTCGAGATCTACGGCTACGACCACTTCGTGAACGATGTGGGCGGCAGCCTGTGCGAGTTGGAGGACGACTCGGTCATTGACCTGCTGGCCGCCCACACCCTGATCCTCTATATACAAGTGACCACCAAGGATGAGGAGGACACCCTGATCCGCCGCGCCCAATCCGACCCCAAGCCCCTGTACTACCGGCCCGCCTTCCTGGCCGAGCACCTGCCCGTCTATTTGCGGGAGAAGGGGCTGGAGTACGTGGCCCAGGTGGAGCCGGACGATTTCACCCGATGGATATTTCCGCGCCTGTTCCATTCCCGCGTGCCCCGCTACGAGGCCATCGCCGGGCCGCACGGTTATACCGTCACCTCGCGCGAGGTGGCCCAGGTGCGCGACGAGGCGGACTTTCTCGCCCTGCTGGAAACGGCCATCGCCAGGAAATCGGCCGGCGGCCGGCAGTCAGCGGTCAGCGCCTGACGGGGAAACGCCATGCCCATCGTCGCCCACAACGACCTGCCCACCTTCCAGCGCCTGCTGCAGGAAGGCCAGACCGTGCTGTCCACGGATCGCGCCCTGCATCAGGAGATCCGCGAACTGCACATCGGCCTGCTGAACATGATGCCGGATGCCGCCCTGGAGGCCACCGAGCGGCAATTCTTCCGGCTGGTGGGAGAATCCAACCCCATCGCCCAGTTCTATGTCCACCCCTTCACCCTGGACGGGCTGCCGCGGGGGGACAAGGCCCGCGCCCACATCGACCGGTTCTATGATTCCTTCGAGCAATTGCGCGCGGAGGGCCTGGACGCCCTGATCATCACCGGTGCCAACGTCACCGGCACCGATTTGAGCCGGGAGCCGTTCTGGGACCCCCTCATCCAGGTCATCGACTGGGCGGCGGAGAACGTGACCACCACCCTGTGCTCCTGTCTCGCCACCCATGCGGTGATGCAGTTCCGCTACGGCCAGACACGAATCAGGCAGCCCAACAAGATTTGGGGGGTGTTCCCCCACCGGGTGGTGGAGAAACACCACCCCCTGGTGTGCGACGTGAACACCCGCTTCGACGTACCCCATTCGCGCTGGAACGACGTCTCGCGCGCCCAGTTCGAGGCCGCCGGCCTGCACGTGCTGGTGGAAAGCGAACAGGCCGGCGTGCACCTGGCGGTGAGTCCCGACGGCATGCGGCTGGTGTTCTTCCAGGGCCACCCGGAATACGACACCATCTCGCTGCTCAAGGAATACAAGCGCGACCTCCTGCTGCATGCCCAGGGGCGCCTGGAACACCCGCCCCCCTTCCCGGACAACTACTTCAGGCCCCATGAACAGGCCATCCTGCGCGAATACTCGCGGCGGCTCACGGATGCGGTGGCGCGGGGCGGCCCCGTCCCGGAATTCCCCGAGGGACTGGTCAGCGCCAGTCTGGACAATACCTGGCACGACACCGCCGAAGCGGTAGTGGGCAACTGGATGGGCTGCATGTATCAGGTCACCCATCGGGAGCGCAGCAAACCCTTCATGGACGGCCTGGATCCCGATGACCCCCTGGGCCTGCGCGAAGTCTGGTCTAAACGCTGAGAGGAAGTGCCTTTTCCCTCAAGAAGCCGCCCACTTGGCCGAAATACTGATCGTGGCATAATGCCCCACCTTTTTTTGCACCACGCTTATTAAGAGGAGTCGAGGCAGTGGCAACCACAGCCAAGAAGGCCGCCCCCAAAGCAAAGGAGGCACCGGCCAAGAAACCCGCCGCCACGAAGGCGGCAGCGGCGCCGAAGACAGCGGCCCCGGCCAAGGCGGCCCCTGCCAAGCCTGCCCCGACCAAAGCGACTCCCGCCAAGGCGAAAACCCCTACCAAGAAGGCTTCGGCGCCCAAGCCCGCTCCGACGTCCAAGACCGTGACCAAACCCGTGACCAAACCCGCAACCCAATCCGTGACCAAATCCGTGGCGAAACCCGCCGCCAAGACCTTGGCCGCCAAGCAAGCCGCCCCCGCCGCGAAAAGCAAGGCGGAAACCTCCAAGGCCATCGCGGCGGGACTCATCAGCGAGGCCGTCCTCCTCAAGATGTCCGACAAGGACTATATGAACGACCAGCAACTGGCCTTCTTCAAGGCGAAACTGCTGGCCATGCGCGAGGAAATCCTGTCCAACGCGCGGGAGACCGGCGAGCACCTCAAGGAAAACGAAGTCTTTGCCGACCCCAACGACCGGGCCACGGTGGAAGAGGAAAACATGCTGGAACAGCGGGTGCGCGACCGGGAGCGCAAGCTGATGAAGAAGATCAACCAGGCCCTGCAGCGCATCGAGAGCGGCGAGTACGGCTACTGCCTGGAGACCGGCGAGCCCATCGGTATCCCCCGCCTGCTCGCCCGGCCAACCGCCGAACTGTCCATCGAGGCCCAGGAAAAGCATGAACGGCGGGAAAAGCTGTTCGCCGACTGACCGGCCCCGGACCCCGCCCCCAGCAGACGGCCGGATTTCCGGCCGTTCTTGCTTGACGCGCCCGAGGACATGCTGAGCCTGGAGACCTGGGAACTGGCCAGCTATGTGGTCACGGTGGTGGGCCTGCCCTTCGCCATCGGTGTCTTCCTCTGGGAGCAGCGCCGGGAGCGCCAGACCGAGGAGGAGGAGTTGCACCAACGCTTGGCCGAGACCTACGCCGACTTCCTCAAGCTGGTGCTGGACAACGCGGACCTGCAACTGCTGCGCCGACGCCCCGGCGAGGTTGACCTCACTGACGAGCAGAAGGAACGCCGCTATGCCCTGTTCGGCATCCTCACCTCCATCTTCGAGCGCGCCTACGTCATGGTTTACGAGGCGGACATGAACCGCCAGCGTCGCCGGCTGTGGCAAACCTGGGACGATTACATCCAGGAATGGTGCGCCCGTGCCGACTACCGGTCGGCGCTGCCGGATCTGCTGCGGGGCGAGGACGAGGAATTCGCCGACTACATGCGCCGGCGCGCCGACGCGCCCTCGGCCGGGGGAGCCGGCCCGGCATGAACCTGGCCCAGCGCCTGGTAATCGGCGCCATCCGCGTCTATCAGATCGCCCTGTCCCCCTATTTCGGCCAGCAATGCCGTTTCACTCCAACATGCTCGGAGTACGGCAAACAGGCCGTGGCCAAGCATGGCGCCATCAAGGGCACCTGGCTGACCATCCGCCGTGTAGGCCGCTGCCATCCCTGGCATCCGGGCGGACACGATCCGGTACCGCCCAAATCCTAGTTTGGTCTGGGGTCCGGGACGCTTCTACCCTAGAATAATGTCACTCTGTTGCGTTAGAACACCTTGAGCCCGACCACTGAAGCCCTGATCCTCAGTCGTGGCCGCGCGACACCGGCGCGGGTGCGGGTGCTGGATTGCCTATTGCGGGCCACCAGCGCCCTGACCCACGGGGAACTGGAGGAACGGCTAGCCCGGGACGGAACCCTTGACCGGGTCACCCTGTATCGGGTGCTGGACTGGCTGGTGGAGCAGGGCCTGGCCCACAAGATATCAGGCGAAGACCGGGTGTGGCGCTTCAACGCGGTGGGCCGGGAAGAGCATGGCCATGCCCATTTCCGCTGCACCCGCTGCGGCCAGGTGTTCTGCCTGGACGACCTGCGGCCCAGTTTCGCCCTAGCCCTGCCGCCGGGCTATGTGTTCGGCAGCGCCGAACTGACCATCCGGGGCCTCTGCCCAGCCTGTAACACTCCCAGGGTCTAGCCAACAAACGCAACCGAATTGCGTGATCTGGGGTGCGCCTTTATCATGCAACTCGGTTGCAAGTTGACTCCCATCCATGATCCTGCTTTCCATCCTCCTGGCTACCCTGGCCGGCGGCGTGCTGTCGGTGCTGGCCGCCGCCAGCCTGTCCCTGACCGTCCTGGGCCGCTGGGCGCCGCGCCTGGTCAGCTTCTCGGTGGGCGTGCTGCTGGGCGCCGCCTTCCTGCACCTGATCCCCGAGGCAAGCCATGTCCTCGACCCCCAGCGGGTGGGCGCCACCGTGCTGGCCGGGCTGTTCCTGTTCTTCGCCCTGGAGAAGTCCGCCCTCTGGCGCCACGACCATGCGCACGGCGGCCACAGCCATGCCACCAGCCACCCCCACTCCCCCCTGGGCCTGATGGTGGTGCTGGGCGACGGCCTGCACAACTTCGTCGACGGCGTGCTCATCGCCGCCGCCTTCCTGGCCGACCCGGCCCTGGGCTGGGCCACCACCTTGGCGGTCATCGCCCACGAAATCCCCCAGGAAGTGGGCGACTTCATGGTGTTGCTGGACGCCGGCTACGGCCGCGCCCGGGCCCTGGCGCTCAACGTGCTGTCCAGCCTCGGCTCGGTGCTGGGCGGCGTGCTGGGCTGGTTCGCCCTGCGCGGCGTCAGCGACGTCATCCCCTACGCCCTGGCCCTGGCGGCGGCCAGCTTCATCTACATCGCCGTGGCCGACCTGGTGCCGGCCCTGCAACGCCACCGCCGTCCACTGGATTTCGCGGCGCAGTTCGCGCTGCTCTCCAGCGGCGTCGGCGTGGTATTGCTGGGCGCCCACAGCCACTGAGAACGGACCATGGACACGCCCCCCATCCCCGTCACCCTGCTCACCGGCTTTTTGGGCAGCGGCAAGACCACCCTGCTCAACCGCATCCTCAAGGCGCACCCCCTCACCGCCGTGGTGATGAACGAGTTCGGCGAGGTGGGCCTAGACCACCAGCTGGTGGAAGGCATCCAGGGCCCCATGGCCCTGCTCTCCGGTGGCTGCCTGTGCTGCCAGGTGCAGGGCAGCCTGGCACCCACCCTGAAGAACCTATGGCTGGGCCGCGCCGACGGCAAGCTGCCGGCCTACGAGCGGCTGATCATCGAGACCACCGGCATCGCCGACCCGGCGCCCATCCTGGACACCCTGCTGCACGACCGCTGGCTGGCCGCCCGGCACGTCCTGGACGGGGTGCTGACCACGGTGGACGGCGTGCTGGGCCTGGGCCAGCTGGACGACCACCCCGAGGCCCTGCGCCAGGCGGCGGTGGCTGACCGGCTGCTGATCACCAAGACCGATCTGGCGGACCCGACCGGCCTGGCCCGGCTGGAAGCGCGGCTGGCCGAGATCAACCCCGCCGCCCCGCGCCAGCCCATCCGCCACGGCGCGGCGGACACCGGCGAGCTGCTGGGCCTGGGCGCCTGGCGGGTGGACGACAAGCACCCGGACGTGCTCGCCTGGCTCAACGCCGCCCGCTACCGGCCGGCGGAGGCGCGGTCGGTGGGCCTGGGCCTGCCTGCCCGCCAACCGCCGCCGCCCGCCGAACCCCACGCCGCCCGTATCCGCTCCTTCAGCCTGCGTTTCGACGCACCCCTGGACTGGTGGGGACTGGAAGCGGCCCTGGGCATGCTCATCGACTTTCGCGGCAAGCAACTCTTGCGCCTCAAGGCCATCGTCAACGTCGCCGGCCACGACCGTCCGGTGGTCCTGCACGGCGCCCAGCACGTCTTCCACGAGCCGATGGAACTGGCCGCCTGGCCGGACGAGGACCGGGCCAGCCGCTTCGTGTTCATCACCGACGGCCTGGAGCCGGAGTTCGTGCGGCAACTGCTGGACGACTTCAGCCTGGCCGCCCGGCAGGGACAGGTCGAGGGGATGCTGTCCACCCAGGCGCGTCGTTTCACTTGGGAAGACGCCCGTTCACCCCAGACAGCCAACCACCCACAGGAGTCCCGCCCATGACCCCCTTGGATTTCCCGCCACGCGGCACCTTGCGCGACATCGAGGAAGGCGGACAGTTGCAGCTCAAGTTCGACGAGTCGGGCCTGGCACCTTGCGTGACTCAGGACGCGGACAGCGGCGAGGTGTTGATGCTGGGCTGGATGAACCGGGAGGCCCTGGCTCGCACCATCGAAACCGGCTATGCCCATTACTGGTCCAGGGCGCGGCGGCAACTCTGGCGCAAGGGCGAACAGTCTGGACAGGCCCAGATCGTGAGCCGGATTCTCGTGGACGACGATCAGGACTGTCTGCTCATCAAGGTCACGTTGACGGGGGGCGCGTCCTGCCACGTGGGCTATCGCTCCTGCTTTTTCAGGGAACTCAACGTGGCCCGGGCTCAGACGGATTTCAGCCTGAGCTTCCTGGAAACCAGCAAGGTTACGATCCTGTCGCCGCCTATGGCACCGCATCCCATGAGAGCTGAGCAGGTCGCCGCAACCCGACTCACGGGCTTCCTGGGCGAGGAGCATGCTCCGCGAGACCTTAGCCCCGTGCACAGCGGCGTGGAGGTACACACAGACCCGCTCGACGCGCACACCGCCGAGATCGTCGAGGTCGACAGCCTGACGGGCCTGGTGCGCATTTTCGAGGCGGGGGTGGGGCTCTGCCATATGGCACGGCCCCGCGACCCGGCCATCGACGCCTACCTGGCGGCGGCCGCGCCCCGGCTCGGCGCGGGCTTGCGCCAGGTGGTTCCGGTGACGCGCGGGCTGCCCGCCACAGACCTGCCCGATCTGCCCGGACGCCTGGCCTTGGTCAACGACATCGCCTTTCTCGTCGCACTCTACGGCGACCTACTCGGCTGCGAACGCGTCGCCCTGCGCCTGGAGGTGGTCAGCCGGGCCATGTGTCCGCGTTTTCATGTGGACCGCACCGGCATCCGCCTGCTCTGCACTTGGCGCGGGCCGGGCACCGAGTGGCTGGAGGAAGCCGGCGCCGAGCGGAGCAGGCTGGGGGCCGGCGCGTGCGGGCTTGACGATGCCTGTTCCGGCCTGATTCTGGACCCGCGCCGCATCGGCCAGGTCGCCCCCTATGCCATCACCCTGCTCAAGGGCGAGTCGTGGCAGGGCAACGCCGGCCACGGCGTCATCCACCGTTCCCCCGCCGTGCCGACGGATGCGGCGCCCCGTGTACTGCTGGCACTAGATGCCGTGTGGGATGAGTAGAAAGGAACCATCATGAACGTCACCCAAGAGCATCGCCTGCCCGTCACCGTCCTCTCCGGCTTCCTGGGTGCCGGCAAGACCACCCTGCTGAACCACATCCTGCACAACCGCGAAGGCCGCCGGGTGGCGGTGATCGTCAACGACATGAGCGAGGTGAACGTAGATGCCGCCCTGGTGCGCGATGGCGGCGCCCAGCTCTCCCGCACCGAGGAAAAACTGGTCGAGATGAGCAACGGCTGCATCTGCTGCACCCTGCGCGAGGACCTGCTGCTGGAGGTGGCCCGCCTGGCCCGGGAGTGCCGCTTCGACTACCTGGTCATCGAGTCCACCGGTATCTCGGAACCCATGCCGGTGGCCGAGACCTTCACCTTCGAGGACGAGACCGGCCTGTCCCTCACCCAGGTGGCGCGGCTGGACACCATGGTCACCGTGGTGGATGCCTACAACTTCCTGCGCGACTACGGCTCCGGCGACTTCCTGCGCGAGCGGGGCGAATCCCTGGGGGAGGCGGACGACCGCACGGTGGTGGACCTGCTCATCGACCAGATCGAGTTCTGCGACGTCATCGTGGTCAACAAGGCGGACCTGGTGGGCCCCGGCGACCTGGCCCGGCTGGTGTCCATCCTGGCCACCCTGAACCCCCGGGCTCGGGTCGAGATCGCCCAGTTCGGCCGGGTGGACCTGGGCAGTATCCTGGACACCGGCCTGTTCGACTTCGACCAGGCCGCCGCCGCCCCCGGCTGGCTGCAGGAGATGCGCGGCGAGCACGTGCCGGAGACCGAGGAATACGGCATTTCCAGCTTCGTCTACCGGGCCCGCCGGCCCTTCCACCCGCAGCGCTTCTGGGACCTGATCCACAGTGAATGGGACGGGGTGGTCCGTTCCAAGGGCTGGTTCTGGCTGGCCAGCCGGCCCGACTTCGCCGGCTCCTGGAGCCAGGCCGGCGGCGCCTGCCGCCACGGCGCCGCCGGCCTGTGGTGGAGCGCGGTGGATGCGGCCCAGTGGCCCGACGACCCGGACTACCGGGCCAGCATCGCCGACAAGCTGGACGGCCCCTGGGGCGACCGCCGCCAGGAGCTGGTACTCATCGGCATGGGCATGGACGAGGCCAACCTGCGCGCCCGGCTGGATGCCTGCCTGCTTGGCGACGTGGAGATGGCGGCGGGGCCCAAAGGCTGGGCGAGCCTGCCCGATCCTTTCCCGACCTGGGGACGGCAACAGTCTGACTGACCGGGTTTCTGGCGCAAAATTGATCGCCGGCTCGACCGGTCCCCACAACGCAACCAGGAGATCACCATGAACAAAACCTTTCGCACCCTGACCCTGTCCACCGCCTTGGCACTGGCCGCCCTCGGCCAACCGGCCCTGGCGGGCACAGGCGACCCCCTGTTCATCAACATGACCGCCGACGAGGCCCACCGGGTCTCCATGGCCCTGAACTTCGGCGCCAAGCAGCAGGCCCTGGGCCATCCCCTCACCCTGTTCCTCAACGACAAGGGGGTGATGGTGGGCGCCAAGGCCAATGCCAAGCAGTACCCGGAACAGCAGAAGGCGATCGCCGACATCCTGGCCAAGGGCGGCATGGTCATCGTCTGCCCCATGTGCATGAAGCACTACGGGGTCAAGGAGGAGGATCTGCTGCCCGGCCTGGTGCTGGGCAAGCCGGAACTCACCGGCGCCGCCCTGTTCAAGGACAACACCAAGACCCTGACCTGGTAACCCCAATCCGGACGGCGGATCAGGGACCGCCGACCGATCATGAACCAAGGAGCTCCCATGCTCGGCAGACTCATCCTCCCGCTCCTGGCCCTGGCCGCCGCCCCAGCCCTGGCCGGGGAGCTCGGCCACGAACACCACGCACACGGCGCCCACCAGCACGGGGTAGCGCAACTGGAGGTGGCGGTGGACGGCCCCACCCTGACCATCCGCCTGGAATCGCCCCTGGACAACCTGCTGGGCTTCGAGCACGCCCCCCGCACTGAAAAGCAGAAGCAGGCCGCCCAGGGTCTGCTGGCCGCACTGCGCCGGGGCGACGGCCTGTTCACCCCCACCGCCACGGCGGGCTGCAAGCTCAACGAAGCGAAAGTCGAGGCCCCGGTCCTGGAAGGCCGGGCCGACGCGGGAGACCACGCCGACCTGGACGCGGACTGGCGCTACACCTGCGCCCAGCCCGCCCGGCTCACCGGCATGAAGGTGGGCCTGTTCGCCAAGTACCCCGGCCTCAAGCGCTTGGACGCGGCGGTGGTGAGCGGCAAGGGCCAGGCGGCCTTCCGGCTGACCCGCAAGCAGCCTTTCCTCAGCTGGTAACCCCCGGCGGGTAAGCTGGCCCCCATGGCCCTGCTGGAAATCCATCGACTGCGCTACGCCTGGCCCGGCCAGGCGCCCTGCCTGAATCTCGTCGACCTCGGCGTGGCGGCCGGCGAGCCGGTGTTCCTGCACGGCCCTTCCGGCTCGGGCAAGAGCACGCTGCTCAACCTGCTGGCCGGGGTGCTGCTGCCCCAGGCGGGAGGGGTCAGCGCCCTGGACACGCCCCTGGCCACCCTGTCCGCCGCCGCCCGGGACCGCTTCCGGGTGGACCACATGGGCCTCGTCTTCCAGCAATTCAACCTGATCCCCTACCTGCCGGTGCTGGACAACGTGCTGCTGCCCTGCCGGTTTTCACCCCGGCGCCGGGCCCGGGCCCTGGAGTCCGCCGCCGACCTGGCGGGCGCCGCCGCCCGGCTGCTGGAGCACCTGGACCTGGCCCCGGACCTCTGGCGGCGGCCGGCCAGCGCCCTGTCGGTGGGCCAGCAGCAGCGGGTGGCGGCGGCCCGGGCCCTGATCGGCCGGCCGGAGATCGTCATCGCCGACGAGCCCACCTCGGCCCTGGACGTGGAGCGCCAGGCCGCCTTCCTGGACCTCTTGCTGGCCGAGTGCGCCGCCGCCGGCGCCGCCCTGGTGTTCGTCAGCCACGATCGCCGCCTGGCGGCGCGCTTCCCCCGGGTGCTGGCCCTGGGGGAGATCAACCGGGCGGAGGCAGCATGAACCTGCTCCACCTGATGCCCCTGGCTGCCCGCAGCGCCTGGAACCGGCGCGCCACCCTGGCCCTGACGGTGCTGGCCATCGCCCTGTCGGTGTGCCTGCTCCTGGGGGTGGAGCGCCTACGGCAGGGGGTGAAGGAGGGCTTCACCCAGTCCGTGTCCGGCGCCGACCTGGTGGTGGGCGCCCGGGGCAGCCCCTTGCAGCTGATGCTCTACGCCGTGTTCCACCTGGGCGAGGCCACCCACAACCTGGGCTGGCCCAGCGTCCAGGCCCTGAGCGCCCACCCGGCGGTGGCCTGGGCCATCCCCCTCTCCCTGGGCGACAGCCACCGGGGCTATCCAGTGCTGGGCACCAGCCAGGCCTACTTCGACCACTTCCGCCACGGCGACCGCCAGGCCCTGCGCCTGGCCAAGGGCCGCGCCTTCCGGGACGGCCCGGACGACCTGTTCAGCGCCGTGCTGGGGGCCGAGGTGGCCGAGGCCCTGGGCTACCGGCTCGGCGACCGGCTGACCCTCAGCCACGGCAGTGGTGAACCGGGCCTGGCGGAACACGCCGACAAGCCCTTCACCGTGGCCGGCATCCTGGCTCGCACCGGCACCCCGGTGGACCGGGCGGTGCACATCAGCCTGCAGGGCCTGGAGGCCATCCACCTGGACTGGCAGGGCGGCGCGCCTATCCCCGGGGTGAGCATCCCGGCACAATTCGCCCGCAAGTTCGACCTCACCCCCAAGTCGGTCACCGCCGTGATCCTGGGCCTGGAATCCCGGGCGGCGGTGTTTTCGGTGCAACGCTACGTGAACGGCTACCGGGACGAACCCCTCATGGCCGTGCTGCCCGGCGTGGCCCTGGCCCAATTGTGGGAGGTGGTGGGCGTGGGGGAGCAGGCCCTGCTGGCGGTGTCCGGCCTGGTGGTGGCCGTCGGTCTGGCGGGCCTGGTGGCCGTGGTGCTGGCCGGGCTGAACGAGCGGCGTCGGGAACTGGCCATCCTGCGCTCGGTGGGGGCCGGGCCATTGGACATACTATGGCTCCTGACCCTGGAAGGACTGGGCCTCACCCTGGCTGGGGCCGCCCTGGGCGTCATCCTGCTCACCGGACTGGGCCTGGCGGCCGGGCCCTGGATTGCAGCCCACTACGGCATCGTCCTGGCCGTCGCCGTGCCTACGGCGGGAGAAGCGACCCTGCTGGGGTCGGTCGTCGCCGTCGGCCTGCTGGCCAGCCTGCTGCCCGGCTGGCGGGCCTACCGGCTGTCCCTGGCGGACGGCCTCACGCCTCGCATATAGGAATGACATGAAAGCACTGCTGCTGACGCTACTTACCCTCCTGGCCCTGCCCGTCCAGGCGGCGGATTACAAGGTGGGCGACCGCCTGACGGCCCAGAACGCCAAGCCCGGCAGCTACAAGGAGATCACCTGGGATGACCTGATGCCCCGGGACTGGGACCCCATGCAGGCCCTCCAGGGCCTGGACCTGAACAAGCTCCAGGATTCCGACCCCCGGGCCCAGGAGGCCCTGGACCGGCTCAAGGCCAGCTGGAACGCCGCCCCCGCCAACCCGGCCATGGCCGGCAAGCCCATTCGCATCCCCGGCTTCATGGTGCCCCTGGAATGGGGCAAGCAGGAGGTGAAGGAATTCCTGCTGGTGCCCTACTTCGGCGCCTGCATCCACGTGCCGCCGCCGCCGTCCAACCAGGTCATCCATGTGCTGCCTGCCAAGTCGGTGAAAAGCAAGACCGGCATGGACGCCGTGTGGGTGAGCGGCGTGCTGGAAATCTCCTACAAGAAAAGCGAACTGGGGGATGCCACCTATCGCATGACAAACGCGCGGGTAGAGCCGTACAAGGAAACCCGGCGGTAAGCCAGGTGAACAAACGCTAGCGTATATCATCCATTCCGAGGCTGCCTGGGCCCATGAAGCTTTCCCGCCTGTTGCTGCTCGCCGCCGCTTTGCTGGTCGTCCAGTGGGCGGGGTTGTCGCATGGTCTGAGCCACGGATTTGAAGACCATGGGGGACATGAGGGCGAACCCCAGGCCGCCTGTGAATGGTGCCTGGCCTACGCTGCCCTGGATCATGGCTTGGCCGCGCCAGCCCCAACCGTGCCCCTGGCGGATCAGCCCCGCGCCTTTGTCCCGGAAGTCCAGCGGGCCCCTTGCGCTCCGCGCCCCGGCTATCGCAGCCGCGCCCCACCTTCGTACCTCGCCTGATGTCCCCGATCACCCCCGCGCCCTGGCGCGGAGGACATTCATTCATAGGTATACCCAGACGAGGAAAACCATGTTCAAGCATTCTCCCCTGGCGGCCGCCTTGCTGGCCGCCAGCCTTGCCTTTCCCATGGCCACGCCGGCCCTGGCCAACGCCGACCTGGACGCCCTGCGCGCCGAGCTTCGGGAAATGAAGCAGTCATATGAAGCCCGCCTGGCGGAGATGGAGGCCCGCCTGAAGGCCGCCGAGCTGCAGACCGTCCGGACGGAACGCCCCGCCCCGGCGGGCAGCGACCGCCTGGGCCAGGTCAGCTCCGGCACCGCCTTCAACCCCCAGATCTCGGTGATCCTGGACGGCGTCTACTACGGCGACAACCAGAGCGGCGCCGGGCCCGAGAAATACGAGCACATCGACGGCATCAACCACGGCCACGACCACGAGGGCCACGGCCACGGCGAACTGGAGCGGGGCTTCAACCTGCGCGCCACGGAAATCGCCTTCTCCGCCAGCGTGGACCCGT
The DNA here is from genome assembly GCA_002360535.1 of Thiobacillus sp. UBA3361. Taxonomy (GTDB): domain Bacteria; phylum Pseudomonadota; class Gammaproteobacteria; order Burkholderiales; family Thiobacillaceae; genus UBA3361. The sequence continues at coordinate 9,831 of DEQR01000033.1, read as the reverse complement.
ACTTCGACGCCAACCTGATGATGACCGTGGACTCCGGCGGCGGCGTGGAACTGGAAGAGGCCTACTTCGACACCCGTAGCCTGCCCGCCGGCCTGAAGATCCGCGGCGGCAAGTTCCTGTCCGGCATCGGCTACCTGAACGACCAGCACCCCCACACCTGGGATTTCGTGGACCAGAACCTGGCCTACCGCACCCTGCTGGGGGAGCACGGCATCATGGATACCGGCCTGCAATTCACCTGGCGGCCCAGGACCGGCAGCGTCTACACCCTGTTGGGCGCGGAACTCCTGCAAGGCAACGAGCAGGTGTTTGGTACTGCCGGGGAGGAAGTGCCCACCGATCGGGCCGATGGCTCTCTGGTAGTGACTGGCAATGGCGATCTCGCGGGAGAGAAGGCCGGCCCCCGTCTCTTCACGGCCTTCGCCAAGCTGGCTCCCGACCTCGGCGACGACCATGCGATGCAGTTCGGCCTGTGGGGCGCGCGGGCAACCCAGCATCAGGAAGTCCACGACGAGTCCGACCCTGATGCCCCGCAGACGTGCGCCGCAGGCGGCGAATGCGTCCATGCGCTGCAGGGCAAGTCCTGGCTGTGGGGGGCCGACTGGGTCTACAAGTACGACGCCCCTGGCGCCTATGGCCAGGGCGATCTCAAGCTGTCGGCCGAGTACATCCGCGAAAGAAAAAATCTGACCCTGGCATTCCACGAGGATCCCGCCGAAGCACTCGGCCAGGCCCGCAAGTTCACCCAGGACGGCTTCTACCTGGCCGGCCTGTACGGCTTCGCCCCCAACTGGCAGGTGGGGGTGCGCTACGACGTCACCGGCCTGACCAACAAGCTGGACGGCCCGGCGGGACGCATCTGGGACAAGAACGACTCCGACCGCTGGACCCTGTCCCTGACCCACCACTTCAGCGAGTTCAGCCGGCTGCGTCTGCAGGCCTCCACGGCGGATCTGTGGGAAGACAGCCTCAATGGTGTCAAGAACCGGGTCAACCAGGTGTTCCTGCAATACCAGCACAGCCTGGGCGCCCACGGCGCCCACAAGTTCTGAGGAGGGCAAGCCATGCGATATGTCGTCATCATTCTGCTGGGCCTCATGGCCCAAACCGCCTGGGCCCTGAACGTGGTGGCCACCACCGCCAGCATGGGCATGCTGGCTCGGGAGGTGGGCGGGGACGCGGCACGGGTCACCGTGCTGGCGCCCCCCGACCGGGACCCCCACATGCTCCAGGCCAAGCCGTCCATGATGCGCGCCCTGCGGGACGCGGACCTGGTGGTGGCGGTGGGCGCCGAACTGGAGATGGGCTGGCTGCCGGCCGCCAGCCAGGGCGCGGCCAACCCGCGCATCCTGCCCGGCCGCCCCGGATATTTCGAGGCCGCCGCCCAGGTGCCCCTGCTGGAGGCCGGTGAAAAGGCCGACCGGGCCCTGGGGGACGTGCACCCGGCCGGCAACCCCCATGTCAACATGGACCCGGCGCGCATGGCTGGCATCGCCCGTGCCCTGGCGGAGCGCATGGCCAAGTTGGAACCGGACCAGGCCGCCGGCTTCCGGCAGCGGGCGGAGCGCTTCGCGGCCGCCGTGGCGCAACGCCTGCCGGGCTGGAAGGCCCGGGCCGCCGGCGCTCCAGGCGCGGTGCTGTTCCACAAGGACGGCAATTACCTGCTGGACCTGTTGGGCCTGCCGGTGCTGGGTTATCTGGAACCCGTGCCGGGCGTGCCGCCCAGCGCCGGCCACCTGCAAGGCCTGGCGGCCAAGCTGAAGGGCCGGCCCGGGGTGATCCTGCACCACCCCTACCAGCCGGCCCGGGGACCTGAACGCCTGGGCGAACTGCTGGGCTGGCCAGTGCGCCAGGTGGACCTGGAGCCTGCCAAGGAGGCGGACGCCCAGGCCTATTTCCACCTCATTGACCAGTGGGTCGCCGCCCTGGCGCCGGGCAGGCCCTGATGGCTGGCGACGGCGAAACCCTGCTGGAACTGCGTAGCCTGGTGGCCGGCCACCAGGCACCGGTCACCGCCCCCGCCAGCTTCAGCCTGGCCCGGGGTGAAACCCTGGGCCTGCTGGGGCCCAACGGGGCGGGCAAGTCCACCCTGCTGGGCGCCATCCTGGGCACCGCCCGGATCCACGCCGGCGAGTTGTGGCGCCTCCCGGGACTGCGCCTGCGCCACCTGCCCCAGCGGCCGGCGCGGCCGGCGGAACTGCCCCTGTCCGGACGGGAACTGCTGCGCCATATGGATGCTTGCCAGCTGCCGCCGCCCCCGGCCCTGGAGAACAAGCTCGACAGCCGCATTGACCGGCTGTCCGGCGGCGAATACCAACTGTTGTGCCTGTGGGCCTGCCTGGGGGGCGACGCCGACTTGGTCCTGCTGGACGAGCCCACCAATAACCTGGATCGGCGCCACACAGACCTGGCCGCCGAGGAGATCAACGCCGAGCGCCAGCGCCGCGCCTGCCTGGTGGTCAGCCACGATCCGGCCTTCCTGGACCGGGTCTGCACCCGCGTCCTGTGCCTCAGCCATGAGCACTGATCTGTTCCTGCTGCCCTTCCTGGCCGGCCTGCCCCTGGCCCTCCTGCTGCCCCTGCTGGGCGGCCTGTTGCGCCTGCGCGACGAGTGGCTGGCCACCCTGGGCCTGGCCCATCTCTCCACCGCCAGCGGCCTGGCCGGCCTGGCCGCCGGCCTGCCGGTGGTGTGGGGCGCGCCCCTGGGCGCCCTGGCCGGCGCCTTGTTCAAGCATTTCGCCGGCCAGCGCAGCAACAGCGCCTACGGGCTGATGATCCTGGCCGGCTGGGCGACCACTTTGCTGATCGCCGCCAACACCGCTCTGGGCGATGCCCTGGCCCATGGCGTGGTGGACGGCCAGCTCTATTTCGTCGGAGTTCGAGAGGCCCTGGCCAGTGCCGCTATCGTCCTGACGGGCCTGCTCCTGCTGCCCTGGCTGACGCCGCGCCTGATCCGCGCCCGCCTGTTTCCCAGCCACGAGACCGCCAACCGGTTGCCCGCCTGGCACTGGCATCTCAGCTTCGACCTGCTGGTGGCCCTGGCGGTAGCGGTGGCCACCGCCACCCTGGGCCTGATGGCCACCTTCGCCCTGATCTTCGTGCCCGCCTGGATGGCCTTCCGACTGGCCCCGGACTGGCGCCGCGGCCAGGCCCTGGCCCTCGGCGCAGGGCTCGGCGGCTACGTCGCAGCCTTCGCGCTGGCCCTGGCCCTGGACCAACCCTTCGGCCCCACCCTGGTGGCCGTGCTGCTGATCATGGCGCAGCTGGCTGCCGCTCCGGGGAAATTAGACCTGTGAACTAAGACCTTGCCGGTCCGAAAGGCTAAAGGCTAGTATCCAAAATCCTGTCAAGGGTGGTTCCGTGTTCTCCTTCTTCCGCAAAGGCAAAAACGACCTGATCGCCTTCCTCAAGGAAGGCCAGCCGGATTCCGGCAATCAGCCGGATTTCCGCGTTGGCCGCGAGAGCAGCGAGACGGGCGTGCACGGCATCGAGGTGGAGGAAACCGACAGCGGACTGCCCACGGAACTGGAGGAGGCCGCGGTACTGTACGCCAACGGCAAGATCGGCGAGGCGGCGGCCCAGCTCAACCGCTATCTCCTGGACCACCCTGACAACCGGGACCCTCAGCCCTGGTACATGCTGTTCGACCTATACGAGGCCAGTGACCAGATGGAGCACTTCGAGGACGCGGCGGTGGATTTCGCCGTCCGCTTCGAGGTCTCGCCCCCCACCTGGTCGCCCCGCGCGCAACTGCGCAGTGACCAGAAGAACGTGCTGCCCCTGTTCTCGTTCGGCGCCGAGTTCCCGCCCGCGGAGCAGGCCAAGCTCGCCCGTTTCACCGATGATGCCCTGCAGGTGCCCGGCGTGCGCCTGGAATTCACCCGCACCCCCCTGCCGGACGAGGATTACGCGCGCGCCATCCTGCAAACTCTGATGCGTCTCCAGGAAGGCCGGCGCTATATCAAGCCTATCAACGCCGCGGCCCTGTTGGACAAACTCCACGCCGCACGCGCCGAGGACCAGCTCCCGGAGACCGGCTGGCTGCTCCTCCTGACCCTGTTGCAGGTGCTGGGCCAGGAAGTGGAATTCGAGGACATGGCGGTGGAATATGCCATCCACTTCGAGGTCTCGCCCCCCTCCTACACCCCGCCGGTGCCGGCCAAGGCCTCCGACGTATCGGCCACCGGCACCTCCCACAGCGGCTTCACCTTCGCCTTCAAGGACGTCATCGGTCCCGGCGCCGAGCGGCAGTTCACCGCCCTGACCCACTTCGCCGAGGAATTGCCCCGGGTGGAGATCGACCTGTCCGAAGTCACGCGCATCGACTTCGCCTGCGTGGGTCTGCTGCTCGACACCCTGATCAACCTCACCGCCGGCGGCCGCAAGATCCTCATCAAGGAGGGCAACGAACTGGTGAACACCCTCTTGCAGGTCATCGGCGCCAACCAGTTCTCCACCGTCCTCGGCCGCACCCGCGGCTAGGGCGTCAGGACGTGCATTTCACCGAAGCCATGAGCGACGCCCCCATCTTCCACGGCACCACCATCCTCTGCGTGCGGCGCGGCAGCGCCGTGGCCATGGCCGGCGACGGCCAGGTCACCCTGGGCAACGTAGTCATCAAGGCCAGCGCGCGCAAGGTACGCCGGTTATACAAGGACGCCATCCTGGCCGGTTTCGCCGGCGGCACGGCGGACGCCTTCACCCTGTTCGAGCGCTTCGAGGCCAAGCTGGAGAAGCACCAGGGACACTTGGTGCGCAGCGCCGTGGAACTGGCCAAGGACTGGCGCACCGATCGCATCCTGCGCCGTCTGGAGGCCATGCTGACGGTGGCCGACCGCGAAAGCACCCTGATCATCACCGGCGCCGGTGACGTGCTGGAGCCGGAATTCGGCATCGCCGCCATCGGCAGCGGCGGCGCCTACGCCCAGGCCGCCGCCCGCGCCCTGCTGGAAAACACCGAGTTGGCTCCCGAGGCCATCGCCACCCAGGCCCTCAACATCGCCGCCGACATCTGCATCTACACCAACCGCAGCCTGACCATCGAGACGCTCGAATAGGTACAAGAGGCAAGAAAGCCTGGTAGTTCCTTGTCTCTTGCAGGCGCGCAGCGCCGCCCTTGCATCTTGCCTCTGTTACTCCCTCGCCGGCCGCTTGGCCAGCTTGCGTTGCAGGGTGCGGCGATGCATCTTCAGGGCGCGGGCGGTGGCGGAAATGTTGCCCTCGTGCTCGGCCAGCACCTGCTGGATGTGCTCCCACTCCAGCCGCTCCACGGACATGGGGGCCTCGGCCGGCGGACATGCGGGATCGCCGTCGGCGCGGCCCAGGGCGGCCAGGATGTCCTGCACCTCCGCCGGTTTGGGCAGGTAGTGAACGGCGCCCAGCTTCACGGCCTCCACGGCGGTGGCGATGCTGGCGTAGCCGGTAAGCAGCAGGATTCGCAACGCCGGTCGCGCCGCGAGCAGGGGAGAGATCAGGCGCAGGCCGCTGGTTTCCGCCAGGCGCAGGTCCAGGATGGCAGCGTCCGGGGCCTGACTAGCGGCCAGCCGCAGGGCGGACTCCCCATCCGCGGCGCAATCGACCGCATGGCCGCGCCGCCGCAGGGCGCGTGCCAGCCCTTCGGCATAGGCCGGATCGTCGTCCACCACCAGGATCCGCCAGGCGGCGCTGTCTGTCATGCCACCGCCCCCACGGCCGCAAGCGGCACGCGCAGCCGGGCGCACAAACCGCCGCCGGCGCGCGGCTCGAGTTCCAGGCTACCGCCCACGCGCTCCATGGCCGTTCGGGCCAATTGCAGGCCGACCCCCCAGCCGGCCGGCTTGCCTTCCTGCGCCCGCTCCAGGCCGGGCCCCCGGTCCAGCACCTCGACCCGCATGGCATCCGCATCCCAGCCCAGGCGAACCAGGATGGGCGAACCGCCGACGTCGGCGGCGTTGTTGAGGAGGGTGACGAGGGCGGCGTTGAGCAGAGGCTCGTCGCGCACCGGCGGGGCGTCACCGGTTTCGGCCCGCGCCAGTTCCACTTCGGCGTCGGCCCGTAGTTCGCGCCAATGCCTGAGCAGCTCCGCCAGCCAGGCATCGGCCGCCTGCGCGTCGTCCGTCTGACTGGGCACCGCCTGGGCGACCGTGCGCAGGGCCGCCAGTACCTTGCCCATGCGCTTGACCTGTTGCGACATGGTGGCCAGTTCGGGCGCCAGTTCGTCGTCGCCGGCATAGGTCTCGCCCAACTCGTCGAGGGACAGGCCCAGGGTGGCCACCGGGGTGGCCAGGTCATGGGCGGCAGCGGCGGCCTGCATGCCCAGGGCGAACAGCCGTTCGTCGCGCAGGGCGCGCTCGCGTGCCTCGGCCAAGGCCGCGTCGCGGACGCGCAGGGTGGCGGTCAGGCGAGCGATGAACAGGGCGATGAGCCCGGCGGTGAGGAGGAAGTTCAGCCACATGCCCAGCAGGTGCAGATTCACCGCCTCGGCGCCGCTCATCTCCAGGGCAAGGGGCTGGTAGTAGCGCATGAGCAGGGTGTAAGCCAGGGCCACGGCGCCGGCCATAGCCCAGATGAGCCGGGCGCCGAACAGCGATGCGGCCAGGATGAGGGGCACCAGCAGCAGGGAGACGAACGGGTTGGCATAGCCACCGGTGAGATACACCAGGGTGGCGATGGCCCCAGCGTCGGCCAGCAGGTGCAGGAAGGCCTCGCCCTGCGCCATCCCGCCGCCGGCGCGGATGCGCCGGTCCATGAACACCGTCAGAAGGAATTGCAGACCGAGGACCAGGGACAGGGCCAGCAGCGGCAGACGCAGGGGACCGTATCCGGCGGCCAGGAAGATGATCAGACCTTCCATGGCCACCAGCGACATACGCACCAACCACAGGCGGCGGCAGGCGTCCTCGGACAGGTCCGCGGGGGCGGCGGCGGGATGGACGGGATGACGGCCGGAGGAAAGCATGCGCGGATTTTAGCGCCGGCCGCCCCGCCCGCCCCTGCGGCGACCTGTCGCAGGCAAAACAAAACCGGCCCTTGGACCGGTTTTCAGAGGTCGGCGGTCGCCGGGTTCAGGAGACTTCCTTCTCCAGCTCTTCCAGGGAGGTATGGCGCACGTCCTTGCCCTTGACCATATAGACCACGTATTCGGAGATGTTCTTGGAATGGTCGCCGATGCGCTCGATGGCCTTCACCACGAACATCAGGTCGATGAAGGTGGAGATGGTGCGCGGGTCTTCCATCATGAAGGTGATCAGATGGCGGGTGATGAGGTGGAATTCTTCGTCCACCTCGATATCCTGGCGCGCCACGTTGGCCGCGCCGGACACGTCCAGGCGGGCGAAGGCGTCCAGGGCCTCGCGCAGCATCTTCAGGGCCAGGCCGGCCATGTATTTGATCTCGCTGTAGCGGGGCGTGACGATGCGGTCGGCCTGATAGACCTTGGTGGCATAGCGGGCGATCTTGGCGGCCTCGTCGCCGATGCGCTCCAGGTCGGTGATCACCTTGATGATGGTCAGGATCATACGCAGATCGCTGGCGGTGGGCTGGCGCAGGGCGATGAGTTGGGTGCAGGCCTCGTCGGTACCCACTTCCAGACCGTTGACCCGGTGATCGTTGATCACCACCTCCTCCGCCAATTCCGTGTTGCCGTTGATGAGCGCCTCGATGGCCTTGTTGACCTGCTCCTCCACCAGGCCCCCCATTTCCAGCACGCGGGACCGCACGGCCTCCAGGTCCGCGTCGAATTGTTTATAGGTGTGTTCGCTGGGCATCTGTTCAATTCTCCTCACAACATAGGGAGAAACCGCATGGTTTCATGGCCGGATTATATGCACCGCCCATGGGCAAATCATTACAGAGAGATGACAAAAGGAAGAATCCCCCTTTCTCCATCCACGTCCAGGGTCAGCAGCCAATCCTGGCGTCCGGTCACGCAAACCGGCAAGGTGACCCGGGCGCGGAAGACGCCATCCTTATCGGCGGCGAGGGTGTACAGATTGAGGCCCATGTCCATGTCCACCATGGTGAACTCTGCGCGCACCCACCGGGCGCCGGACGCGCGTACCCAGACCTGGAAGGGCCGCATGGCCCGGGGCCGGGTGTCCATGCCCAGGGTGACGGTGCGCTCCCCCAGCCTGACTTGGCAACCGGCGATCGGGTCCGGACAGTCCAGACGCGGCAGGGCCGCCGTCTCGGCGCGGCGCGCCTGGTCGAAATAGACGATACCGGCCAGGATCACCAACACCGCCAGCGGCAGCAGCACCTGCCCGAAGCGCGGTTTCATGGCGCGCCCACTCGCCAGGCGGCGCTTTTCAGGGCGACGCCATGGGCACCGTGCCGCCGGGCGAGGTCCAGATCCGAGACGGCCAGGCCGCCCAGGGCGTAGATCGGCAGGGGCCGGCCGGCGGCCAGTTCCGCGAAGCGTGCCCAGCCCAGGGGGTGGGCGTCCGGATGGGATGCGGTGGGCAGCACCGGTGCCAACAGGGCGTAGTCCAACTCCAGTCTTGCGGCCTGCGCCAGTTCCCCGGCATCGTGGCAGGAGGCCCCCACCCACTCCAGATCGGGGCGCGCCTCCAGCCGCATCAGCTGGGCGCCCGTCAGGTGCAGGCCGGCGTCCAATTCCCGCGCCAGCGCCGCGTCGCCGTTGATGAACAAGCGGGCGCCATGCGCCCGGCAACGGGCCGCCACTTCCCCGGCCAGGCCGGCCAGGGCCGCGCGCGGCCTATCCTTCTCGCGCAGCTGCACCAGCCGCAGGCCCTCTGCCAGCGCCCGCTCCAGGCGTTCCAGGAAACGTTCCGCCCCCAGGACCGTGGCGTCGGAGATGCCATACACCAAGGGCAGGGAGAGCCCCTTCAGGATGGGGCCGTTGGCCGGCAGGATCGGCTCGACCCCGGGGGCCTCGGCCCGCGTCCAGGCCAGGGTCTGGCCTTCGTGGGGATGGGGCTCGCCGGCCCATTCCACCACCCTGAAGAAATGCAGCCGCACATGGGCGTGGGGATAGATGTACTCGCGCACCAGCCAGGGATAGGCGCGGCGCACCTCCAGGCCCAGTTCCTCATGCAGTTCGCGCACCAGGGCGTGGTGGGGCGTTTCGCCCGGCTCCACCTTCCCGCCGGGGAATTCCCACCAGCCCGCATAGACCTTGCCGGCCGGCCGGCTGGCCATGAGGAAGCCACCGTCCGGCCGCTCGATGACGGCAGCCGAGACCTGCACCAGGGCGCTCAAGTCTTGACCTTCCCGCGTCGGAGGCCCTGCCGGCCCACCCAATGGGCGGCAAACTGGCGTGCCAAGCGACCGGAGCGGCCGCCGCGCTGGATGGCCCATTGCAGGGCCTCCCGCCGCATGTCCGCGTCAGCCCGGCCGCCCAGTTCGGCGACCCAGGTGGTGGCGATATCCAGGTACTGGTCCTGGTCCAGGGGGTAGAAGGACAACCAGAGGCCGAAGCGATCCGACAGGGAGACCTTCTCCTCGGTGGATTCGCCGGGATGCAACTGGCCGCCCTGGTGGCTGGCCTCCAGGTTCTCTGCCATATATTCGGGCATCAGGTGGCGGCGGTTGGAGGTGGCGGCGAGCAGCACGTTGGCCGGCAGGCCGGCGGCGGAACCGTCCAGGGCCGCCTTGAGGGGTTTGTAGGCAGGGTCGCCGGCCTCGAAGGACAGGTCGTCGGTGAACACGATGAAGCGCCAGGGCAGGCCCGCCAGCTGGTCAGTCAGCTCGGGCAGGTGGGCCAGGTCGTCCTTGTCCACCTCGATCAGGCGCAGCTTTTTCCTGTGATGGCGGGGCAGCAGGGCCTTGACCAGGGAGGACTTGCCGCAGCCCCGGCTGCCGGTGAGCAGCACATGGTTGCAGGGCAGGCCG
>DEQR01000080.1 GCA_002360535.1 Thiobacillus sp. UBA3361 | reverse complement strand
AACTCGCAGGCCTGGCCGATGATGATGGGGCCGGCGCCGATGATCAGGATGCTGTCGAGATCGGTACGCTTAGGCATTCTTGCGCTCCTTCATCATGCCGACGAAGCGGTCGAACAGATAAGCGACGTCATGGGGTCCGGGGCTCGCCTCGGGGTGGCCCTGGAAGCTGAAGGCAGGGCAGTCGGTGCGGGCGATGCCCTGCAGGCTGCCGTCGAACAGCGAGACGTGGGTGGCGCGAAGGTTATTGGGTAGGCTGTCGGCATCCACCGCGAAGCCGTGGTTCTGACTGGTGATCGCCACCTGCTTGGTATCCAAATCTTGCACCGGATGGTTGGCGCCGTGATGGCCGAACTTCATCTTGATGGTCTTGGCGCCCGAGGCCAGGGCCAGCAATTGGTGGCCAAGGCAGATGCCGTAGGTGGGCACACCCTTGTCCAGAATCTCCCGGATGGCGCGGATGGCATAGTCGCAGGGTTCCGGATCGCCCGGGCCGTTGGACAGGAACACCCCGTCCGGCTGCATGGCCAGCACCTCGGCCGCCGGGGTCTGGGCCGGCACCACCGTCACCCGGCAGCCGCGCTCGGCCAGCATGCGCAGGATGTTGCGCTTGACCCCGAAGTCATAGGCCACCACATGGAAGGGCTTTTCGCCGGAATGGCCGAAACCCTGGCCCAGCCGCCATTCGCCCTCTTCCCAACCCTCGGATTGCTCGCGGCTGACCACCTTGGCCAAATCCATGCCGGCCAGGCCGGGAAAGGCGCGCGCCTGGGCCAGGGCCTCGTCGGCATCGGCCCGGGTCAAACTCGGGCCGGCCATGATGCAGCCGTTCTGGGCGCCTTTCTCGCGCAGGATTCGGGTCAGTCGGCGGGTGTCGATGCCGGCGATGGCCACCACGCCGTTATCGCGCAGGTACTCGGGCAAGGTACGGGTCGAGCGGAAGTTGCTGGCCTGGATGGGCAGGTCGCGGATGATCAGGCCGGAGGCAAAGACCTTGCCGGACTCCTCGTCCTCGGGGTTGGTACCCACGTTGCCGATGTGCGGATAGGTCAGGGTGACGATCTGCCGGCAGTAGGACGGGTCGGTGAGGATTTCCTGGTAGCCGGTCAGGGCGGTGTTGAACACCACCTCCCCGATCCCGGCCCCCTCGGCGCCGATGGACACGCCGTGAAACAGGGAGCCGTCGGCCAGGGCGAGCAGGGCGGGCTGGGCAGACATGCGGGGCGCGGACAAGATTGCTCCAATAACAAGGCGTTAGCGTTCAGACGCGACAAGCGGGATGGACTCGCGTCCACCCCGCCTTGGTCTTGAATATGGGGGCATTATACGGCTGGGGAGGGACGGCCTCAAACTGGCTGCGCGCACTCCGTGCCCCATCAGGGACCCAGTCTCAAATCAGGCGCAGGCCGGCGAAAGGGAGACGCTCGAAGGCACGGTCGTTGCTGATAAAGATGGCCGGCTCGCCCATCGACAGGCAACTCGCGGCCTGGATGGCATCCGGGGTGCGGAGTCCATAATAGGCACGCAGCCGTGTCGCGCCCTCGATGACATGGGCATCGAGTTCGACCACACGCAGGTCGGGGCTGGCGAAAAAGGCATCGTAGCGTTCCAGCCGGGCCTGGTTGCCGTCGCGCATGGGTTTGATGCGGCATTCCAGTTGCGACAGCCGGGACACCGCCAATCCCGCATCCGGGTGTTCAAGCCGCAAGCCATGCAGCAGTTCGGCGACCCTGGCGTTCCAGGGGTGGACCTCCTCCAGGCGATAGATCAGGACGCAGGCGTCCAGGAACAGCTTCATTCCCAGCGATCCCGCTCCTCGGCGAGGCGTTGGTCCACCTGTTCACGGGTTTCTTCACCGTGCCCCGGTGTGGCCAGCAGGGCATCCCAGGCGCTGGTGGCCGCGGGCGCCGAAGATCGTGCGTTGAGCCGGGCGTACTCCGCCTCGCTGAGCACCACGCAGGCGGGGCGGTTGTGCTTGAGGATGTGCACCGGGCCTTGGGGCAGCAGTTCCTCGATGGCCGCCAGGCCACGGCGTTTGACTTCCTGGGCGGGGAGGGTTTGCATGGTGAGCTCCAGTTGCGCTTGGTACTGATTTTAGTACATATCTCATGTGCAAACTCCCTCATCATTGAACTGGATCGCACCAAGTGGCCCAACCTGCGGTTCCTGGTTTGCCGCGTGTCATTGGCCGGGGGCGCCCGGCAGGCGCATTACTTTCTTTGCTCGTGCAAAGAAAGTAACCAAAGAAAGCACGCCCCGCTTCGCCGCCCTTCGGGTCCCCTCGCTTGGGCGAGGCGGCTCAGAGGGGGATTAACGTCAAAACCGGCGGATGTCGCTGCGCGCCACCGAGGACAGCAAGCGTAGGGCGCAATAGGCGACAGCCGTATTGCGCCGAGTGGCAAGTACATTACATTCGGCGCAATGCCCTTCGGTTATTGCGCCCTACGCGGGCTGAGGTGCTCGTGTCGCAGCGCCACTTCGCCGATTGCCACAAGAAGGGCCGGATCCTCTGGGACGTGGAACATCATCATCGACGGCATACAGCCTCTCATTCATGCTTAAGTGGTCTTGAGTCACCTAATGCAAATTCAGATCAATACCCCTGAAACAAGAAATCCAGCGCCGTGGTGATTCGTGCCTGTTCATCGGCCAGGGATATCACCGGGGATTTCAAAATACGCCTCGGTACTGCGCCCATCTTGGGAGTCTCCAGGATGTAGTCCTTGCCGAGGATGCCGATGACCGGGGTGAGCCGGCTGGGCAGCTTGACATGGGCGAAGTGTTCGAGCCCCCGCAGCGGGATCACCATCCGGCTGTCCAAGCCATCAAGCAGGTCGCTCTGCACATCGAGCAGGTAAGGGGTTGTACCGGCATGCGCTCCGGGGTTCGGATACACATCGAACCTGGCCATCAGAAGGTTTTCCACTCGTCCAGGGGCAGGCCCTCGGCTTCGAGGGTGGCGTTGTAGGCGGCGACGAAATCGACATGCTCCTCGCGCCAGCGGCGAGCCCGTTCAAGGCGCACGACCTCCCGCAGATGGCTGTCGCAGACTTGGGAGACGTTGATACCCAACGCCCTTGCCGCTTCCAGAACATCCGCGCTCAGGCTCAGGTTGGTGGCCCGCTTGGCATGCTTGCGGGGTTCTCTTGCGGAACCGGGATCGGCGGGTTGAATCGATTGCATAACCACCCCAATGCGCAGGTATCAATGCGCACAGTATAGCCACACTCCTGGAGCAACGCGTGAGTTAACGCCGGCCCGCCCGCCTACATGCTCAGCGCCAGCCCCCACATCACTATGACGTTCATCATGGCGATGAACACCGAGGCGCTGCCGATGTCCTTGGCGCGCTTGGCCAGTTCGTGGTCCTTGAGGGAGATGCGATCCACGGTGGCCTCGATGGCGGAGTTGATCAGTTCCACCACCAGCACCAGCAGCACGCTGCCGATCATGAGGGCACGGGCCAGGTTGTCGTGGGTGAGGAGGAAGGCGCCGGGGATCAGGAAGGCGGCCAGGATCACCTCCTGGCGGAAGGCGTCCTCGTGCTTGAGGGCGGCGTTGAGGCCGGACAGGGAGTAGAGGAAGGCGTTCACCACCCGGCGCAGGCCGGTCTTGCCCTTGTGCGGGCTCTCACGGCGGGTGGCGGTGCCGTTGCCGGGGGCGGCGGCACGGCCGGTCTGGTTATTCATTTGGGCCGGCCCCCCCGCGTCATGGCTTCCACACCAGGTCCAGTTCCCGCGCCGCCCGCACGTCGTCCAGCCGGCGCACGGGCAGGGTGTGTGGGGCGGATTTGACCAGCTCGGTCTCGGTCTCCGCCTCCTGCTTCACCTTCACCATGGCCGCGACGAAGGCGTCCAGGGTCTCCTTGCTCTCGGTCTCGGTGGGCTCGATGAGCAGGCACTCGGGCACCAGCAGGGGGAAGTAGGTGGTGGGGGCATGGAAACCGTAGTCCAGCAGGCGCTTGGCAAAGTCCATGGCGGACACGCCGGTGGACTCCTTGAGCCGCTTGAGGGTGACGATGAATTCGTGGCTGGCGCGGCGCTCGGGGAAGGCCAGTTCGAAGCCGGACTGGGCCAGACGCGCGGCCAGATAGTTGGCGTTCAGGGCGGCGAACTCGGCCACCCTGTGCAGGCCGTCCCGGCCCAGCATGCGGGCATAAACCCAGGCGCGCAGCAGCACGCCCATGTTGCCGCCGAAGGCGCTCATGCGGCCGATGGACTGGGGCCGGTCGGCCTCCTCGGCCCAGCGGAAAAAGCCGCGCTCCTCCACCACCAGTGGGATGGGCAGGTAGGGCAGCAGGCGCTCGGACACTCCCACCGGACCCGCGCCCGGACCGCCGCCGCCGTGGGGGGTGGAGAAGGTCTTGTGCAGGTTCATGTGGATGACGTCGAAGCCCATGTCGCCGGGCCGCACCCGGCCCAGGATGGCGTTCAGGTTGGCCCCGTCGTAATAGGTCAGGCCGCCGGCGTCGTGGACGATCTTCTGGATCTCGACGATGGTCTGCTCGAACACCCCCAGGGTGGAGGGGTTGGTGAGCATCAGCCCCGCCGTGTGGGGACCGACGGCGGCGCGCAGGGCCTCCAGGTCCACGTTGCCCTGGCGGTCGGTGGGTATCTCCCGCACCCGGTAGCCGCACATGATGGCGGTGGCCGGATTGGTGCCGTGGGCAGCGTCGGGGACGATGATCTCCTGACGCGCCGTGTCGCCGCGTGCGTCGTGGTAGGCGCGGATCATGGCCACCCCGGCGAATTCGCCCTGGGCGCCGGCCATGGGGGCCAAGCTCACGCCGGCCATGCCGGTGACCACCCGCAGCATCTCCTGCAGCTCGTGCATGCAGGCCAGGAAGCCCTGGCCCGTGTCCGCGTCGGCCAGGGGGTGGCGCGCCAGGAACTGGGGCAGCATGGCCAGGCTGTTGCAGGCGCGGGGGTTGTACTTCATGGTGCACGACCCCAGGGGGTAGAACTGGGTGTCGATGGAGAAATTCTTCTGCGACAGGCCGGTGTAGTGGCGCACCGCGTCCAGCTCCGAGACCTCGGGCAGGGCGGGCGGATCGGCACGCAGCAGTTCGGCGGGGATGTCGGCGGCGGCCGGCGCGACGCCCGCCGCCTGGGCGGCGGCGCGGCGGCCGAGACGGGAATGGTCGAAGATCAGCATGTCAGAGGGAAGGCGAAAGGTTCAAGGTTCAAGGCAAGCACCGGGACGCCGCTGTACCTTGCGCCTTGAACCTTGCATCTGGCGCTTCAGGCCTCGCCCTTCGCGGCCGTCAGGGCGGCATCGTAGTTGGGCTCCTGCTTGATCTCGGGGACCAGCTCCGCATAGACCACCTTGTCCCGCTCGTCCAGGACGATGACCGCGCGGGCGGTCAGGCCGGCCAGGGGCGGGTCCATGATCATAACGCCGTAGTCCTTGTGGAAATCCCGGCCCCGCAGGGTGGACAAAGTGACCACGTTATTCAGGCCCTCGGCGCCGCAGAAGCGGTTCTGGGCGAAGGGCAGGTCGGCGGAGATCACCAGCACCACGGTGTTGGGCAGACCGGAGGCGGCGGCATTGAACTTGCGGGTGGATTCGGCGCATACCGGGGTGTCCAGGCTGGGCACGATGTTCAGCACCTTCTTCTTGCCCCAGAAGGAGGACAGGGAGACGTCCTTCAGGTCCTTGTCCACCAGCATGAAGGAATGGGCAGAATCGCCCACGCGGGGAAAGTTGCCACCGACGGAAATGGGCTCGCCGCCCAGGGTTACGGTTGCCATCTGTCAAATCTCCTATGTTGATGAACGGTTGTTGCGACTCCCCTCCCCTTCCGGGTGGGTGAAGAAATTGTTGCAGGCGGGCGCGCGGCAGATTGATTCGCCATCTCAGGATTTGTAGCCGCAGGGCGGGCCTTCCCTCCGCCGGCTGACGATACGCGCCAATTGTTGCGCATAAGCATCCAGGTCGCCATCGGTCTTGGTCTCCGTGGAACAGACCAGGATGCAGCCGGCCAGTTCCGCATACTCCCGGCCCAGGTCGAGGCCGCCCAGGATGCCCTGGGCACGCAGGGCCTTGAGGACATCGGCCGCCGGTACGGGCGCGCGGATCACCGCCTCGTGGAACAGCGGCCCGCCGAAGACCCGCTCGACACCGTCGATGGCGGTGAGTTTTTCCAGCAGCGCGCGGGCAGTGGCATGGCATTGGAGAGCGACGTTCTTCAGGCCGGCCGGCCCCAGCAGGGCCATGTGGATGGTGGCGGCGGTGACCAGCAGGCCCTGATTGGTGCAGATGTTGGAAGTCGCCTTGGAGCGGCGGATGTGCTGCTCGCGGGCCTGCAAGGTCAGGGCGAAGCCGGGCTGGCCGTCCAGATCGACGGTGCGACCGACGATGCGGCCGGGCATCTGCCGCACCAGGGCCTGCCGGGCGGTCATGAAGCCGAAATAGGGGCCGCCGGAACTGAGGGGCACGCCCAGGGGCTGGCCGTCGCCGACGCAAATGTCGGCACCGCGGGGTTGCGTACCCTCGCCCCACCGGCCCGGCGGCTTGAGCAGCCCCAGGCTGACCGGGTTGGCCACGGCGATGGCCAGCATGCCGTGCCCGTGGGCCCAGTCGGTGAGGGCATCCACCGGCTCCAGCACCCCGAAGAAGTTGGGCTGGGGGATGACCAGGACGGCGGCGCCGTCCAGGGCGTCCAGGGCATCCAGGCGGGTCTGGCCGGTGGCCGGGTCGTAGGGCACGCCGATCAGTTCGATACCCTGATTTCCGACAATGGCCTCGGTGACCACCCGGTAGCGAGGATGCACGGTGGCCGGCATGAGCACCCGCCTGCGGCCCGCCTTGTTGGCCCGCACCGCCATCAGCACCGCCTCGGCCAGGGCGCTGGCGCCGTCGTAGAGGGAGGCGTTGGACACGTCCAGGCCGGTGAGGCTGGCCATCATGGACTGGTATTCGTAGAGCAGTTGCAGGGTGCCCTGGCTGGCCTCGGCCTGGTAGGGGGTGTAGGCGGAATAGAACTCGCCCCGGGTGACGATCTGCCACACCGCCGCCGGGATGTGGTGCTCGTAAGCGCCGGCGCCCAGGAAGTTGAGATAGAAGCCGTCCGCCGCCGCGCGCTCGTGCATCAGCCGCGTGACGGCCATTTCCGACAACCCCTCGGGCACGCCCGCCAGGCCGGCGCAATTCAGGTCGGAGGGAATTTCGTCGAACAGGCTGTCGATGGACGGCACGCCGATGGCGGCGAGCATCTCTGCGATGTCGGACTCGGTATGGGGGATGAAGGGCATGTCTGATCAGAGTCAAGATTCAAGGTTCAAGGCGCAAGGAAAGGCTAGACCCGTGGCGTTCCTGAGTCTTGGATAGTGAACCTTGTATCTTGAACCTTGCATCTGCCTTAGTGGCCTTCCGACTCCACCAGGGCCTGATACGCCGCCGCGTCCAGCAGGCCGTCGATATCCCCGGGATTGGCGGGCATGAGCCTGAACATCCAGGCGCCGTAGGGATCCTGGTTGATGCTCTCGGGGGCGGATTCCAGATCCTGGTTCACCGCCACCACTTCGCCGGCCACGGGGGCATAGACGTCGGAGGCGGCCTTGACCGATTCGACCACGGCGCATTCTTCCTCGGCGGCCAGATGCCGGCCCAAGGTGGGGTTTTCCACGAATACCATATCCCCCAGCAGGTCCTGGGCGTGGTCGGTGATGCCCACGGATACGCTGCCGTCCGCCTCGCGGCGGATCCACTCGTGGGATTTGGTGTATTTCAGGTCGGCGGGGATGCTCATCGTGTTGCTCCGTAACGGGTGAGGTGTGAGGGGTGAGGCGTGAGGCGAAAAACCTCGGCAACCCTGCGCCTCACGCCTGACGCCTCTCGCCTCACACCAGGGCCTTGCCCTGGCGCACGAAAGGATATTTCACCACAGCCGCCTTGAGGCGTCTGGCGCGGATTTCCACCTCCACCTCGTCGCCCACGTTCACCGCCGCCGGCACCCGCGCCAGGGCGATGGAGGCGTTCAGTGTCGGACTGAAGCTCCCGCTGGTGATCTCGCCCTCGCCGGCCGGGGTGACCACCTTCTGGTGGCCGCGCAGGACGCCCTTGTCCAGCAGTTTCAGGCCCACCAGGCGGCGCGCCGTGGGCCCCACCCTAGGCAGGCGCAGCAGGGCGTCCTTGCCGATGAAGTCGCGTTCGGCCTTCAAATCCACGGTCCAGGCCAGGCCGGATTCCAGGGGCGTGACTTTTTCATCCATGTCCTGGCCGAAGAGGTTCATGCCCGCCTCCAGGCGCAGGGTGTCACGCGCGCCCAGGCCGCAGGGCTTCACTCCCACGTCCAGCAGGGCCTGCCAGAAATAGGGCGCGGCCTTGGCCGGCAGCATGACCTCGAAGCCGTCCTCGCCGGTGTAGCCGGTGCGGGCAATGAACATGTCGCCCACGGTGACGGCGGTGAACGGTTTCATCGGCTCGGTCAGCTCACGGCTGCCGGGCATGGCCTGCCACAGCTTGTCGGCGGCCTCGGGGCCCTGCACGGCGATCATCGCCAGGTCGCGGCGCGGCTGGATCCGCACGCCGGGGGCGAATTGTTTCTGCTGCGCCTCCATCCAGGCCAGGTCCTTGTCGGCGCAGCCTGCGTTGACCACGACGCGGAACCAGCCCTCGTGCATGTAATAGACGATCAGGTCGTCGATGACCCCGCCGCCCTCGTGCAGCATGCAGGTATAGAGGGCCTTGCCGGTGGTTTGCAGCTTGTCCACGTTGTTGGCCAGCAGGCGCAGCAGGAAGTCCCGGATGGCCTCGCCGCGCAGGTCCACGGGCAGCATGTGGGACACATCGAACATGCCGGCGGCGCGCCGGACGTGGTGGTGCTCCTCGAGCTGGGAGCCGTAGTGGATGGGCATCTCCCAGCCGGAGAAGTCCACCAGCTTGGCGTCGAGTTCCCGGTGTTTGGCGTTCAGCGGCGTCTGTTTGAGCATTTCGCGTCTCGATGGCGGTGGGGTTCACGCGGCCCGGTCGCCCATGCATTCCGGCGATCGCCGGGGAAATGCAAAAGGGGTGCGGACTGGCGCCTGCACCCCTCTGTCCCGGTACCTGAGAGTGTTACCCCATCGGTGGCGGCCTGACCCTTCGACGGCAGCCGCGCTCTCCAGAGTTGCCCAATTTCCGCGGCCCTTTTGCCTGAGCGATTACGGGTGGTTTTACGCCTTCGGCGGCCCGCGAAAACCTTTCGGTTTCCGGGCGCTCTCCCGCGGAAACGATAGCCCGGCCACTATACCCGAGCGCGCCCGCGTGGAACAAGCCGTGGCATGCGAACGCTCTCCCAAACGCGGTACGTAACCCGCCGTCCGGCTTGTGGTGTAAAACTAGGTGCATCCTTTCTCGAAACCGGGAGTCGCCATGCCCGCCCCCTTCAGCATCGCCCGCCTGCCGCGCATAGAGTTCGGCGCCGGAGCCCTCGACCGCCTGCCGGAAATCGCCGGACGCTACGGAAAACGGCTGCTGCTGGTGACCGGCGGCAGTTCCTTCCTGTCCGGCCCGGCCTGGCCACGGCTGCGGGACGGGTTGGAGACGGCGGGGATATCCTGGGTCCTCTGCCGGGTCGCCGGCGAGCCTTCCCCGCAACTGGTGGATGGCGCAGTGCGGGACCACCGCACGGGGCGGTTCGATCTAGTGGCGGGCATCGGCGGCGGCAGCGCCCTGGACGCGGCCAAGGCGATCGCCGGCCTGCTGCGGCCCGGCAATTCGGTCATGGACCACCTGGAGGGGGTCGGACCCGAACGGCCGTATCTCGGCCCCGCCACGCCCTTCATCGCCGTGCCCACCACGGCGGGCACCGGCTCCGAGGCCACCAAGAACGCGGTGCTCAGCGTCCACGGTCCGGCGGGGTTCAAGAAGTCTTTCCGGGACGAGCGCCTGGTGGCGGAATACGCCCTGGTCGATCCCGACCTGCTGGCCACCTGTCCGCCGCGGGTGCTGGCGGCCAACGGCATGGATGCCTACACCCAGTTGCTGGAGTCCTATGTTTCCACTCGGGCCAACCCCTTCACCGACGCCCTGGCCCTGTCCGGCATGGAGGCGGTGCGCGACAGTCTGCTGCCCTGGTACTCGGGCACAGGGGATGCCGCTGCCTGCCGCGGGCGCATGGCCTATGCCGCCCTGCTGTCTGGCATCACCCTGGCCCAGGTGGGACTGGGCTCGGTGCACGGCCTGGCGGCACCGCTGGGGGCGTTCTTCCCCATCCCCCACGGTGTGGTGTGCGGCACCCTGGTGGCCACCGCCACGCGGGTCAACATCGAGGCTCTAGGGAGGCGTGCGCCGGACAGCCCGGCATTGGGGAAATACGCCACCGCCGGGCGCCTGCTGGCGAACCGCACCGGCCTCGACGGCGACGCGGCCCGAGCAGCCCTGCTGGAAATCCTGGAGGATTGGCAGCGGCGGCTCGAACTGCCTCGCCTCTCGGCCTACGGCGCGGCCCGCGGCGACATCGACCACATCGTGGCCAACAGCCGGGGCAGCAGCATGAAGACCAATCCGCTGGTGTTGGAAGACGGGGAGATCGCGGCGATTCTGGAGGAGCGGATTTAATCTACCTCCCGGCCACCCACCACCCGGACGGCCACGTCCATGGGGAAGCCGCGCCCGAGGAGGAAGCGCATCTGCCTGGCCCGCTCCCTGGCATCCGCCGGCGGCGCACCGAATTTCTTCAGCCACACGGCGCGCGCATGTTCCAGGTCGGAGACGCGCGCAAGTTCCACTTCCCGTTCGGCCTGGCCGGCGGCCACGCCTTTCTGCTGCAATTCGTGTCTCAGTCTGAGGCTGCCGTAGCGGCCCTGGCGGGTGTGACGCAGGGATTCGGCGAAGCGGCCGTCGGACAGCAACCGCTCTTGTTCCAGGGCGTCCAGCAGGGCGGCGATCTCGTCCGCCTCGCCATGGGGCGACAGCTTACGGGCCAGTTCGGCCCGGCTGTGCTCGCGCCGGGCCAGATACCCCAGGGCCCGCTCCCGCAGGCTGGGCATGCCTGCCGTCAGGCCTCTGCCGGCACTCCGCCGGGCATCTTTACGCCCAAGCGCTCACGAATCTGGGCCTCGATCTCGGTGGCCATCTCCGGGTGCTCGCGCAGGTATTCCCGTGCGTTGTCCTTGCCCTGGCCGATCTTCTCCCCTTGGTAGGCGTACCAGGCGCCGGACTTGTCGATGAGCTTCTGGGCCACGCCCAGTTCGATGATCTCACCCTGGCGGGAGATGCCCTCGCCGTAGAGGATGTCGAAGATGGCCTCCCTGAAGGGGGGCGACACCTTGTTCTTGACCACCTTCACCCGCGTCTCGCTGCCGATCACCTCGTCGCCCTTCTTGATGGCGCCGATGCGGCGGATGTCCAGGCGCACCGATGCATAGAACTTCAAAGCATTGCCGCCGGTGGTGGTTTCGGGATTGCCGAACATGACGCCGATCTTCATCCGGATCTGGTTGATGAAGATGACCAGGGTGTTGGTGCGCTTGATGTTGGCGGTGAGCTTGCGCAGGGCCTGGCTCATCAGGCGGGCCTGCAGGCCCACGTGGGAGTCGCCCATCTCGCCCTCGATCTCCGCCTTGGGGGTCAGGGCCGCCACCGAGTCGATGACGATCACATCGACGGCGCTGGAACGCACCAGCATGTCGGCGATCTCCAGGGCCTGCTCACCGGTGTCCGGCTGGGAGATGAGCAGCTCGTTGACGTTCACGCCCAGCTTCTGGGCATAGTTGGGGTCCAGGGCATGCTCGGCGTCGATGAAGGCGCAGGTGCCGCCGGCCTTTTGCGCCTCGGCGATCACCTGCAGGGTCAGCGTCGTCTTGCCCGAGGATTCCGGGCCATAGACCTCCACCACCCGCCCCTTGGGCAAGCCACCCACGCCCAGGGCCACGTCCAGGCCCAGGGAACCGGTGGAGATGACCTGCAGGTCCTCGGCCACGCTGCCGTCGCCCATGCGCATGATGGAGCCCTTGCCGAACTGCTTCTCGATCTGGGAAAGGGCCGCGCTCAGGGCCTTGCTCTTGTTGTCGTCCATGACACCTCCTAAAAAATTTGCGGGATTATGGCATAGCAGCCAGGCGGTCCAGCAGGCCGCGCAGGGCCGCCCGAACGGACTGGGCGCGCACGCTCCGGCGGTCGCCGGCGAAGCGCAGCACCGCCGTGGTGGTGGGCTCGCCGGCGATGGCCCAGGCGAAGCAGACCAGGCCCGGCGGCTTGTCCGGCGTGCCGCCGCCGGGGCCAGCGATGCCGCTGATGGCCAGGGCCGCCTGGGCCCAGCTGTGGCGCAGGGTACCCTCGGCCATCTCGCGCACCGTGGCCTCGCTCACCGCGCCGTGGCGGTCCAGGGTGCCGGGCTTCACCCCCAGCATGTCCATCTTGGCGGCGTTGCCGTAGGTGACGAAGCCCCGGTCGAACCAGGCCGAACTGCCGGCCACGGCGGTCACCGCCTGGGCCACCCAGCCGCCGGTGCAGGACTCGGCGGTGGCCAGCATCCAGCCGCGCGCCAGCAGAATCCGGCCCAGTTCCGCGGCCAATCGTTCGAGTTCTTCCTGACTCACATCCACGGCTTGATCACCTGCAAACAAACGACGGCATAGACCGCCGCCAGCACATCGTCCAGCATCACCCCCAGACCGCCCTTGACCCGACGATCCAGCCAACCGATGGGCCAGGGCTTGAGGATGTCGAACACCCGGAACAGCACGAAGGCCGCCAGCCAGCCCGGCCAGCCGGGGGGAGCGAAAGGCAGCAGCAGCAGCATGGCGGCGATCTCGTCCCAGACGATGCCGCCGTGATCCGGCACGCCGAGCGCACGGCCGGCGACTTCGCATATCCAGACCCCCGCAAAGAGGGCCACGCCCACCCAGGCCCAATACCAACCTGCCGGCGACAGGGACAGCAGGGCAAACAGCGGCAGTGCCGCCAGGCTGCCCACCGTGCCGGGGGCGCGGGGGCTCAGCCCGGCACCGAAGCCGAAGGCCAGGAAGTGGGCCGGGTGAGCCATCAGGAACGCCCAATCAGGCCGCATGTTCGGCGCCGAAATGGTCGAAGCCCCGTGCAGGCAGGGCCATCTCCCGGCCGTAGGCATCCAGCAGCCGCAGGCCGGCGCCGGCGGTGATGCGGCCGACGCGGCTCAGCGCCACGCCGGCGGCCTGGCCGGCCACGCGAACAGCTGCGGCCTGTCCGGGTGGCACGGTGAAGCACAGCTCGTAGTCATCGCCGCCGCCCAGCAGGCAGGCCATGACCGGCGGGGCGGGCAGACGGGCGGCCACGGCGGGTGCAGCGGGCAGGGACGGATAGTCCAACTCCGCCGCCACGCCGGAGCGTTCCAGGATATGCCCCAGGTCGGCCAGCAGGCCGTCGGAGATGTCGATGGCGGCGCTGGCCAGGCCGCGCAGGGCGAGTCCCAGTGGGACACGCGGTTCCGGCCGCTGCAGGCGCGCGAGGCAGGCACCGGCCGCCTCCGGGTCCAGTTCCGCATCACGCAGCAGATGGCGCAGGCCAAGGGCCGCGCCGCCCAATTCGCCGGACACCCAGATGTCGTCGCCCGGCCGCGCCCCGTCCCGGCGCAGGGCCTGGCCGGCCGGCACTTCGCCCAGGATGGTGACACACAGGTTCAAGTGCCCGCGGGTGGTGTCGCCGCCCACCAGTTCGACGCCGAAGCGCGCCGCCAGGCCGAAAAACCCCTGGGAAAACGCCGCCAGCCAGGCATCGTCCGCCTCGGGCAGGGACAGGGACAGCAGCACCCAGCGCGGCACGGCCCCCATGGCGGCCATATCGGAGAGATTCACCGCCAGGGTCTTGTGGCCCAACGAAAGGGGATCGGCGTCGGCGAGGAAATGCGTGCCGGCCACCAGCATGTCGCTGGAGACTGCCAGCTCCATGCCCGGCGTACAGCCCAGCAGGGCGGCATCGTCGCCCACGCCCAGCCTGGCGGTGGGGGCCGGGCGGGTGAAATGGCGGGCGATCAGATCGAATTCGGAGGACATGCTGGGTGAGGCGTGAGGCGTGAGGCGTGAGGCGTGAGGCGCAAGGCTCCAGCGCGACGACCTCACCGCTTGCCGGCTTCGGTCTCCGCCCGGCGCACCTGCTTGGCCAGCTGGTCCAGCACGCCGTTGACGTACTTGTGGCCCTCGGTGCCGCCGTAACGCTTGGCCAGTTCCACGGCCTCGTTGATCACCACCCGGTAGGGCACGTCCAGGCTGTGGGTCAGTTCGTAGGCGCCGATCAGCAGGCAGCCGCGCTCGATGGGTGAGAGCTGATCGACGGGCCGGTCCAAGTAGGGCGCCAAGTCGGCCTCCAGGGCATCGGACTGCGCCATCACGCCGGCCAGCAGGGTGGCGAAGAAGGGGCCGTTGGCGCGCGGGTAGATCTCGTCCTCCTCGCCCAGGGCGATGAGCCGCGCCAGATCGTCGCCGGTCAGCTGGCGCTGGTAGAGGGCGCGCAGGCAGAGTTCGCGGGAGACGGGCCGGCTGCCGCGCGACTTGCCACGCGGTCTGCCCTGGGCGGCGGGCGTAACGGGGCCGCTCATAGCGCCTTCAGCAAGCGCACCATCTCGATGGCGCACAGAGCCACGTCGCGGCCTTTCTCGGACATGCGATGGGTGGCTTGATGGTCGGTGTCGGTGGTGAGCACGCCGTTGGCGATGGGCACCCCTTCATCCAGATTGACGCGGGTGATGCCGGCGGCCATTTCATTGGAGACGATCTCGAAATGGTAGGTGTCGCCGCGAATCACCGCGCCCAGGGCGATGAGCGCATCGAACTTGCCGGAGCGGGCCATTTTCTGGAGCACCAGGGGCAGCTCCAGGGCACCGGGTACGCTGACGATGAGGATGTCCTCCTTGGCCACGCCGTGCCGGGTGAGGGTAGCGCTGGCGGAGGCTAGCAGGCCCTCGCCGATGTCCTGGTTGAAGCGCGCCAGGGCGATGCCGATCTTCAGGCCGCGACCGTCCAAGTTGGGGTCGTATTCGCGGATGTTGCTGCTGTAACCCATTTCAGTCCCTTTCGTAATAGCCGGCCACTTCCAGGCCGAAGCCGTCCATGGCCGGCATCTTGCGCGGCGTGGCCAGCAGGCGCATCTTGCCGACGCCCAGATCGCGCAGGATCTGGGCGCCGATGCCGTAGTCGCGCAGGTCGTACTTGCGTTTGCCGGCGCCCTCGCCGGCCGCGAGCAGGGCGCGGTCGGCCAGTTCGTCGGCGGATTCGGGGCGGTGCAGCAGGACGATCGCCCCGCGCTCCGCCGCGGCGACGATCCGCAGGGCCTGCGGGACACTGTAAGAGTGGCCGTCGGCGCCCTCCTCCAGCACATCCAGCAGAGACACCGGCTCATGCACCCGCACCAGGGTCTCCGCGTCCGGACGGATGTCGCCGCGGGTCAGGGCCAGATGTGTGGCGCGGGTGGTCTTGTTGCGATAGACGGTCAGCTCGAAGTCGCCGTAGGCGGTGCCGATGGTGCGCCGGCCCACCCGCTCCACCAGGCTTTCGTTGGCCGCCCGGTAGTGGATCAGGTCGGCGATGGTGCCGATCTTCAGGCCGTGCTCGGCGGCGAACTCCAGCAGGTCCGGCAGCCGGGCCATGGTGCCGTCTTCCTTGAGGATCTCGCAGATCACCGCCGCCGGCTCCTGCCCCGCCAGGGCAGCCAGGTCGCAACCCGCCTCGGTGTGGCCGGCGCGCACCAGCACGCCGCCGGGCTGGGCGCGCAGGGGGAAGATGTGGCCCGGCTGGATGATGTCGCTCGGCTTCGCGTCGCGCTTCGCCGCCGCCAGCACGGTCACCGCGCGGTCGGCGGCGGAAATGCCGGTGGTTACGCCTTCGGCGGCCTCGATGGAGACGGTGAAAGCGGTGCCGTGGGGAGTCTGGTTGTCGCTCACCATCTGCTTCAGGCCCAACTGGCGGCAGCGCTCGTCGGTGAGAGTCAGGCAGATCAGGCCGCGGCCGTATTTGGCCATGAAGTTGATGGCCTCCGGAGTGACGTGCTCAGCGGCCATCACCAGGTCACCCTCGTTCTCCCGGTCCTCTTCGTCCACCAGGATGACCATGCGGCCGGCCTTCAGTTCGGCGACGATTTCCCGGGTCGATGCCAGTGTCATGTCAGTCCTTATCAACGGTGGTCGTGTAGGCCAGCAGGCGCTCGGCGTAGCGGGCCAGCATGTCCGCCTCCAGGTTCACCCGGCTGCCCGTCTTCAGGTCCTTGAGTTGCGTCTGCTCCAGGGTGTGGGGGATCAGGTTGATGGAGAATTCGGCCCCGTGCACCCGGTTCACCGTCAGGGACACCCCGTTCACCGCCACGGAACCCTTGGCCGCCAGAAAGCGGGCCATGCCGGCAGGGGCGCGGATGTCCAGGCGCATGGAATCGCCCACCGGCTCGAACAGGATCACCTCGCCGACCCCGTCCACGTGCCCCGAAACCAAGTGGCCGCCAAGGCGGTCGGAGGCGCGCAGGGCCTTTTCCAGGTTCACCGCCTCGCCCGGGGCGAAGCCGATGGTGCAGGAGAAGGTCTCCTGGGAGACATCGACGCCGAAATGCTCCGGCCCCTTTTCCACCACCGTCAGGCAGACGCCGTTGCAGGCGATGGAGTCGCCCAGGGCCACGTCGGACAGGTCCAGGCCTCCGCCCGCGACGGTGATGCGCGCGCCTGAGTTGCTACCCTCGCCGCCCTTCTCGGTCAGGTGTTTGATGTGGCCAACGGCCTGGATGATGCCTGTAAACATGGCGCTGCCTTCGTGTGAAAGATCATGGGCGGCCGAACCGCAGAAAAAGCGGCCATTTTATGTCTTTGCGGGTGTCCGGAGAACCCCAGACCCGCGCCAGTCGTTCGCCCAACTCGGGAATCGGATCGCGGCCACGGGCCTGGCGGTAGTTCTTCACCGCCGACCAGGTGGACAGGTAACCCAGCAGGTCGTGCAGGTCCCAGCGGGCGGTCATGGCGAATTCGGCCGTCGCTTCCTCGACGAAGGGGAAGGGCAGCTCCCGGTAGGCGGTCTCCACGTGATGCCGCTCCGGCGGCCAGAAGCCGTCCAGGTCGCGGTGATAGAAATGCCCCACCAGCCGCGACACCGCCGGTTCCAGTTCCAGACGCTCGTAGCCCCACAGGGCGATGGCCCCGCCGGGCCGCAGCACCCGACGCGCCTCGGCATGGAAGCGCGGCAGGTCGAACCAGTGGGCCGCCTGGGCCACGGTCACCAGGTCCACGCCGGCGGCGTCCAGGCCACTGGCCTCGGCGGGCGCCACCCGGAACTCCACGCCGGCACACGGCAAGGCGTTGGCGATCTGCTCGGCGCTGGCGTCAGTGGCGATCACCCGCGGGAAGTGGGCGGCCAGCCCCCGCGCCGCCTGGCCACTGCCGGTGGCGCAGTCCCAGGCCAAGTCCTGGCGCGGGCAGCGGGCCGCCAGCCAGGCGAACAGCGCGTCCGGATAATGGGGCCGGTGCGCGGCATAACCGCCGGCGTTGACGGAGAAATGGTCCTTGAAGCCGGTCATGGCACCGGCCGCAACAGCAGGCGCAGGTCGTCGCCCACGCGCGCCAGATGATGCACCGCGAAACCCCGCCGCCCGGCCATGTCGGCCAGGGCCGGCAGGCTGAACAGCCCCCTCGCTTCGTGTCCCATCACCAGGGGCGCGAAATAGGCCAGCCATTCGTCCACCAGCCCGCCCGCCAGCAAGGCACCGTTCAGGGTGGCGCCGGCCTCGGCGTGCAACTCGTTGACGCCCCGCCGGGCCAGTTCCGCCAGCATACCGGCCAGATCGACGCGGCCGTCGGCGCCGGGCAGGGAGAGAACCTCGGCGCCCGCGGCCTCCAGGGTGGCGCGTCGTTCCGGATCGGCGGCGGCGCAGGCGATCAGCGCCCCGCCGTCCAGGATGCGCGCCCCCGGCGGAGTCGCCAGCCGGCTATCGAGGATGACCTTGAGCGGCTGGCGGTCGGTCTGCATGCCGCGCACGTTCATCCGCGGATCATCCGCCTTCACCGTGCCGACGCCGGTGAGGATGGCACAGGCCCGCGCCCGCCAGCGGTGCACGTCGGCCCGCGCCGCCGCGCCGGTGATCCATTTCGATTCGCCGTTGAGCAGGGCGGTCTTGCCGTCCAGGCTGGCGGCGGTCTTCAGGCGCAGCCAGGGGCGACCGCGGGTCATGCGACTGACGAAACCGAGGTTCAGCTCCTGGGCCTGGGCCTCCAGCAGGCCGACCTGAGCCTGGATACCGGCCAGGGTCAACAGCTCGATGCCGCGCCCGGCCACCTGGGGGTTGGGGTCGCGCATGGCCGCCACCACCCGCGCCACGCCGGCATCGATCAAGGCGTTGGCGCAGGGCGGGGTGCGACCGTGGTGGCTGCATGGCTCCAGCGAGACATAGACGGTGGACCCGCGCACGTCCGTCCCGGCCTTGCCGGCAGCGCGCAGGGCGGCGATCTCGGCGTGCGGCTCGCCGGCTTTCCGGTGCCAGCCCTCGCCCAGTACCCGGCCGTCGCGAACGATGACGCAGCCTACCCGTGGGTTGGGAGTCGTCGTGTAGAGGCCCCGCTCGGCCAGTCGCAGGGCGCGGGCCATGTGTTCGTGGTCGGCGGCGGAAAAGGGGTAGCTCAAAACATTGGTCTCATGACACCCACGGGGACCGGGCAAGTATCCGCCAATTCAGGGCCGCGGCGAAGAACGGCGGCGGCGGCGATGATGTTTTGACGCCATGCAGCATGAAATTGCAGCCTGTCTGGGCGATCCTATGCCGGTTTAACTTCCAGGACTGCTGCTAACCTAACGCGTTTTTCCAGCCTGCCGGCGCGCCGGCGGCCGGACAGGGCAGACCCGACCGCCGGCGCGGTCCCGAATAAAGGAGCACTGAGCATATGGATATCCCCCACGATTTGGATCCCACCGAAACCCGTGAATGGGTGGAGGCCCTGCGCGCGGTCATGCAGACCCAGGGGCCGGAGCGGGGCCACTTCCTGCTGGAGCGGCTGGTGGACGAGGCACGCCGGGGCGGTGCCTGGTTCCCCTACTCCCTGAACACCGCCTACATCAACACCATCCCGCCGGACAAGCAGGAACTGACGCCGGGCATCCGTGCCATCGAGCACGTCATCCGCACCTACATCCGCTGGAACGCCATCGCGCTCATCCTGCGCGCCAACAAGGAATCCTCCGAACTGGGCGGGCACATCGCCAGCTTCCAGTCCTCGGCCACCCTGTACGACATCGGCTTCAACCATTTCTGGCGCGCGCCCTCGGCCACCCACGGCGGCGACCTGATCTATTTCCAGGGCCATTCCTCGCCCGGCATCTACGCCCGCGCCTTTCTCGAAGGCCGGCTGACCGAGGCGCAGATGGACAACTTCCGCCAGGAGGTGGACGGACAGGGGCTGTCGTCCTACCCCCACCCCTGGCTGATGCCGGACTTCTGG
>DEQR01000002.1 GCA_002360535.1 Thiobacillus sp. UBA3361 | reverse complement strand
CAGGTCCCGTGTCTCGACAGACATCGGCCGGGTCAGCCCGAACTGCGCGGCGCCGGCGACCAGCATGAGGGCCAGGCCCAGCAGGCCGGGCCAGGCCAGGCGCGCGGCCAGCCAGGCCAGCCAGTCGTACAGGCCCGGCTTCACGAGCCCGCCTCCGTGGCTTGTGCAACCTGGGCAGCCTCGCCCGCCGGCCCGCCGGGCCGGGACCAGGTGCCGTGGAGGGTGAAGCGCACGGCGGCCATGCCATCCGAATCCACCCTCTCGTGCTGGGTCAGCACTACGTCCCGCAGCCCTTCGGCGGATTGCAGGCGGCGCAGATAGTCCAGCATTTCCTCGTGATCCCGTGCCTCGGCATTGATCTGGAAGTCGCCCCGCCGGCCGTCGGCGTTCACCGCCAGGAAGGCCACGTCGGCCGGACGGGTGCGTTGCAGGCTGTCCACCAGGCCGGCCCAGGGCAGGTCCAGCTGGTGCCGGGCGGCCTGCTCCAGACGCTGCCTTGCCTCGGCGCGGGCGTCCGGCCGCGTGGGTTTGTTCGGCCTGGGCCGGACCGCCTGTTCCTGGGCGGCCAGGCGGGATCGGGCCTCGACGCGGGCCGCCTCGGCGGCCAGGTAGGCCTGGGCCGCCATCAGGGCGCAGACGCCACCCACGGCCAGCAGCAGCCAGGCCCAGAACGGCGGCCGATCCGGGCGGGCCGTGAAATCCAGGGGGAGGGCGCGGCTCATGACAGCAGTGCCCCCGCCGCGTCACGGGGGCCGGCCAGCGCCTCGACGCGGTATCCGCCCCCCAGGGCGGCGGCGTCCAAGTCCACGCCGGCCTGTTCCAGCCATACCCGGCCGCCCGGCTCCACCCCGGCCAGCAGGGCCTCACGGGTCAGCAGGGCATGCAGCCCGGCAGCTGCATCGGCGTCCGCATCGCCGCCCGCCTGGCGCTGGCGCAAGGCACGGATGCGGCCCGCGGCCAGGTGCAGCAGCACCAACTGGCCGGGCTCCGCCAGGGCATACCAGCCGCTGGCGCCGCCCAGCTTGCGCCGCCGCCTGGCCCAGGCATCGCTGAGCCAGGGCCGCAGGCGGCCGAGGGCCAGGCCGTGACGGCCGAGGAGCTGCTCCAATTCGGCCACGCTCGCCTGCTGCATGGCCGACACCAGGATGGGCCGGCCCGGCGGGGTGGGCCGCCAGGCGAACCGCCAGCCGGCCGCACCGCCCAGGGGGGTATCCAATTGCGCCGCCAGCCAGGCGGACATCTCGGTGCTGCGCAGCCAGGTGGCTGGGGCGGGCAGCAGGAACAGACGCGCGAAATGGTGCGAGAGGGTGATGTGGGCCCGTCCCGAAACCTTGCCCCGTGCCAGCAGCGACTCCAGTGCCTGGAGGGCGCCGGCCCAGTCCGCCGTCGGCGCGCGCGCGCTGGAGGCGGCCATGGCCGCCTGGCCAGGCAGCAGGGCGATGCGAGCCGGGGAACTAAGCCACGAAAGTGACACGGTTGATCTCTTCCAAGGTGGTCTCGCCCTGGCGCACCAGGTCCAGGGCCGCGTCGCGCAGGCTCTTCACGCCGGCACGGGCGGCGGCCTCCTTGACCTGGCGGATGGAGGCGCGGGCGACGATCAGCTCGCGCAGTTCGTCGTTCAGCGGCATCAGCTCGGCGATGGCCTTGCGGCCCTTGAAGCCGCTGCCACGGCACTGGCCGCAGCCACGCCCGGCGCGGAAGTCGAAACCGGCCACCGCCGCGGCCGACAGGCCGGAATCGGCCAGGAGCTGCCCGGACGGCTGCTCTTGCGCAGCGCAATGGGGGCAGTTCACCCGCACCAGCCGCTGCGCCAGGATGCCGTTGAGGGCGGAGACGAAGCTGTAGGGATCGACGCCCATGTGCATGAAGCGGCCGATCACGTCATAGACGTTGTTGGCGTGCACGGTGGTGAACACCAGGTGGCCGGTGAGGGCGGACTGCACGGCGATCTGCGCCGTCTCCGGGTCGCGGATCTCGCCCACCATGATCTTGTCCGGGTCGTGGCGCAGGATGGAACGCAGGCCGCGGGCGAAGGTGAGGCCCTTCTTCTCGTTGACCGGGATCTGCAGGACGCCGGCGAGCTGGTACTCCACCGGGTCCTCGATGGTGATGATCTTGTCCTGGCCGGTGTTGATCTCGGAGATGGCGGCGTACAGGGTGGTGGTCTTGCCCGAGCCGGTGGGGCCGGTGACCAGGAACATGCCGTAGGGCTCCCGGGACAGGCGGCGGATGCCGGCCAGCATGGCCGGGCTGAAGCCCAGGCGCTCCAGGGAGATGCCCTGTAACTCGTCGGCAAGCTGCTGCCGGTCGAGGATGCGCAGCACCGCGTCCTCGCCGAATACGCCGGGCATGATGGACACCCTGAGGTCGATCTCGCGGCCGCGCATGCGCACCTTGAAGCGGCCGTCCTGGGGCACCCGGCGCTCGGCGATGTCCAGCTCGGCCATCACCTTGATGCGGGAGATCACCTGCTCGGCCATCTCCCGGCCCGGGGCCTGGGCGACCGGGGTGAGCACCCCGTCGATGCGGTACTTGATGTGCAGGCCCTGGGCGTCGTTCTCCAGGTGGATGTCGGAGGCGGCGCTGGCCACCGCGTCGTACAGGGTGGAGTGGACCAGCTTGACCACCGGCGAGGCGTCGGCGCCGATGGCCTGGAGCGAGATCTCCTCCACCCGGTCGCCGCCCCGGCCGTCGGCCGTCCCGGCCAATACCCCGTCCATGGCCTTCAGGTTCACCTCCAACCGGTGCAGCCAGGCGAGCAGGTCGTCGCGCAAAACCAGCACCGGGGTGAAGGCCTGGGGGATGCGCCGCTCGGCCCAGTCCATCAGGGCCGGCTCCAGGGGGTCGGCGAAGGCCAGCCATAGCCGGCCGGCGGCGTCGCGGCAGGCGGCGCACTCCTTGTCCAAGCTCTGGTTGAAGGGCAGCAGCTCGAAGGCCGGCTGCATGTCGCGCAGGCCGGCCATGTCCAGGGTCGGATAGGCGAAGGCGCGGCCCAGTTCGGCCAGGAAGGCCTCGGGCGGCAGGGACAGGGCCTCGTCCAGGTATTTCAGGGCCTGGGCGCCCCGGCCGTGCCCGCGGGCGGCACGAACCAGTTCGGCGGTGATGGGGGTGACCACGTTCATTCCAGACTCCCCGCCAGTTCGAAGATGGGCAGATAGAGCAGCACCACGATGACGCCGATGGCCAGGCCGATGACCGCCATGAGCAGGGGCTCCACCAGGCGGGTGAACCAGTCAACGGTGCGGTTCAGGTCCTCGTCGTAGAAGGCGGCCACGGACTCCATCATGTCCCCCATGCGTCCGCTCTTCTCCCCCACCCGCAACATGCGCAGGGCCACCGGGGTGGTCAGGCCGGCCCGCTCCAGGGCCTGGGACATGGGCTTGCCCTCGCGGATGTCGCGCGCGGCCGCGTCCAGGCGGGCGCGCAACTCGGGATGCAGCAGGCCCTCGGCCATGGTCAGGGCGGTCACCGCCGGAATGCCGCCGGACAGGAGCATGCCCACGGTGCGGTAGAAACGGGTGAGCTGGAAGATGCGCAGCTTCTCGCCCAGGCCCGGCAGGCGCCACACCCGGCGCGACAGGGCGGCGCGCACCGCCGGCCGGGTGAAGCCCCAGCCCGCCAGGAGCAGCAGGGCCAGCGCCCCCAACCCGACGGCCAGGGCATGGTCCTGGAGCAGCACGCCCCACTCCATGAGCAGCCGCGAGGCCAGGGGCAAGCGGTCCAGGTTGCCCTCGTAGATGCCGGCGAACTTGGGCACCACCCAGCCCAGCAGGAACATCGCCACCAGGCTGCCCAGCACCAGCAGCAGCACCGGATAGACGGCGGCGGCGGCCACCTTCTTGCGCAGGGTCTCCACCTGCTCCTGGTAGGCCACGTAGCGGCCCAGGGCCTCGGCCAGGTTGCTGGTCTTCTCGGAGGCCCGCACCGAGGCCACGTACAGGGGCGGGAAGGCCTCCGGGTAGTGGGCGATGGCGGCGGAAAAGGATTCCCCTTCATACAGGTGCACAAGCACCTGGCCCAGCAGTTTTCGGGGTTCGGCCTTGCTCTCCTTTTCTTCCAGGGTCTGGAGGGCCTCCACCAAGGCCAGGCCGCTGCCCAGCAGGGCCAGCAGTTCCTTGGAGAACAGGGTCAGGGGGAAACGGTAGCGCCGCGCCAGGCCCGGCAGGGCCAGGCCGCCGCCGCGCCTGACCGCCAGCACCGTCAGGCCCTGGCGGCGGACCTGCTCGGCGGCATCCTCCGGGTGGGCCGCCTCCAGGGTCAGCCGCACCCGCCCGGCGGCGGAAAGTGCTGTGATTTGAAACTGCATGCGCGCTGTTCGGGCGGGGGGTCACCAGTTGCCGATGTCGGCGGCCGCGTCGCTGCCGCCGGGCTGGCCGTCCGTGCCGTAGGAATAGACGTCCGCCTCGCCGTGTTCGCCCGGCGAGCGGTACTGATAAGGGTGGCCCCAGGGGTCGTCGGGCAGCGCCTTCTTCAGATAGGGACCCTGCCAGCGCGCCTCGCCCGCGGGCTGGGTATTGAGGGCGCCCAGCCCCTGCTCGGTATCCGGGTAGCGGCCCACGTCCAGGCGGTACTGGTCCAGGGCATCCTCCAGGGCCTTGATCTGGGCGCGGGCGGCTTTCACCTCCGACTTGCCCACCTGGGAGAAGTAGCGCGGCGCCACGTAACCCACCAGCAGGCCGATGATGACCAGCACCACCAGCAGTTCGAGAAGGGTGAAGCCGGACGGCCGGCGGGGGGCGCGACGAAGACGGGACGACATGTTCGTTGGGCGGCTCATGGGGAAAAGCGACTTTAATACCACTGAAATGTTACAGCGTGGGGGATTGCAGCATGGCCCGGCGCGCAATCGGTCCCGCGGGCAGGATCAGCGGCGCCAGTCCAAGGCATCCGCGTCCCCCAGCCCACCCCCCCCCTCACCCCTCCGGACTGGCCTCGGCATCCATCAGCACGTCCACCCCGGCCGCCGGCCGGATGGCCGCCGCCGCGATGGGCGCGCCCTCCCGCCAGTCCTCCAGGGCCCGGCGCTTGCCCGCGCCGCTCACCAGGAACAGTACCCGGTGCGCCCGGGACAGCCGCCGGGCCGACAGGCTGATCCGCTCCGGCGGGGGCTTGGGGGCGTCGAATACTGGCAGGGCGTCGGGGGCGGATTCGGACTCGCCCCACTCCCGGCCGGGAAACAGGCTGGCGGTGTGGCCGTCCTCCCCCAGGCCCAGCAGGACCAGGTCGAAATCCCCCAGTCCCGCGAGGCCGGCCGCGTAGGCCTCGGCCCCGGCCTGCGCGCCCAACTCCGCCGGCATGGGCCGGATGTTCCCGGCGGGCATGGCCACCCGGTCCAGCCAGGCCTCCCGAGCCATGCGGCTGTTGCGCTCCGGGTGGTCCGCCGGCAGGCAGCGCTCGTCGCCGAACCAGACCCGCCAGAGGGGCCAGTCGTGGCTCTGCCCGGCCAGGGCCGAGTACAGGCGGCGGGGCGTGCCGCCCCCGGCCAGCACGATGTGGAACTCGCCCCGAGCGGCGATGGCCGCGTGTTCGGCCCGCGCCACGAATGCCAGGGCGCGGGCCAGCCAATCCCTCATGTCATGGGCCGTCTGCCAACGGGTTTCCAAGGCCTCACCTGCTTAACGGGTAAAATCGCCCCCATTTTACGCGCCCCCTGCCCGCTTCCGTCCCCATGACCCCCATCCTGACCTTCGATATCGAGACCATCCCCGACGTGCCCGGCCTGCGCCGCCTGCACCGGCTGGGCGACGATCTGTCGGACCATGACGCCGCGGAGATGGCCCTGCTGATGCGCCGCCAGGCCACCGGCGGCTCGGACTTCCTGCCCCACTACCTGCACCGGGTGGTCACCATCTCCTGCACCCTGCGCGCCGGCGACGGCTTCCGGGTGTTCTCGCTTTCCGAGCCCGAGGCCGGCGAGGCCGAGATCGTGCAGCGCTTCTTCGACGGCATCGAGAAATACACCCCCCAGTTGGTGAGCTGGAACGGCGGCGGCTTCGACCTGCCGGTGCTGCACTACCGGGGCCTGCTGCACGGGGTCGCCGCGCCCCGCTACTGGGACTGGGGCGACGGGGACTACGGCGACAGTCGGGAATTCAAGTGGAACAACTACCTGGGCCGCTACCACACCCGCCACCTGGACCTGATGGACGTGCTGGCCATGTATTCCGGCCGGGCCAACGCGCCCCTGGACGAACTGGCCAAGCTGCTGGGCTTTCCGGGCAAGCTGGGCATGGACGGCAGCCAGGTGTGGAACGCCTACCAGCGGGGCGAGATGGCCGCCATCCGGGACTATTGCGAGACCGACGTGGTGAACACCCACCTGGTCTATCTGCGTTTTCTGAAGATGCGCGGCGCGCTGACGGCCGCCGACTACCAACGGGAGACCGCCCTGGTGCGGGAGGCCCTGGCGGCCGTGGACGCGCCCCACTGGCGGGAGTTCCTGGCGGCCTGGCCCAAAGAGCGATGAGCGAGCCGCTGAAGATCGAATCCCTGGACCACGAGGGCCGGGGCGTGGCCCACCGGGCCGACGGCAAGACCGTCTTCGTGGACGGCGCCCTGACCGGCGAGCTGGTGGAGGCGTCCAGCTACCGCAAAAAGGACAGCTACGAGCAGGCCCAGGTGACGCGCATCGTCCGCCCCAGCGCCTACCGGGTCACGCCCCGCTGCGCCTGGTTCGGCACCTGCGGCGGCTGCACCCACCAGCACCTGGACGAGTCGGCCCAGGTGGCCGCCAAGCAGCGGGTGCTGGAGGACTGCTTCGCCCACATCGGCAAGTTGAAGCCGGAGACCATGCTGCCCCCGGTGCATGGCCCCACCTGGGGCTACCGGCGCAAGGCCCGCCTGTCGGTGCGCAACGTGCCCAAGAAGGGCGGCGTGCTGGTGGGCTTCCACGAGCGGCGTTCCAGCTACGTGGCCGACATGCTGGGCTGCCAGGTGCTGCCGGAGAAGGTGGGCCGGCTGCTGCCGGAACTGCGCCGGCTGGTGAGCGAGCTGTCCATCCGCGACCGCCTGCCCCAGATCGAACTCGCCATGGGCGACACGGTCATCGTACTGGTGCTGCGCATCCTGGAACCCCTGTCGCCGGACGACGAGGCCGTCGTGCGCGCCTTCGCCGACACCCACGGCATCCAGATCTGGCTGCAACCCAAGGGGCCGGACACGGCCCATCCCTTCCACCCCCCGGACGGTCCCCGCCTGGCCTACACCCTGCCCGAGTTCCGGCTCGAATTCCCCTTCAAGCCCACCGAGTTCACCCAGGTGAACCACGACGTGAATCGCATGCTGGTGCGCCGCGCCATGGGCATGCTGAATGCGCGGCCCGGGGAGCGCATCGCCGACTTCTTCTGCGGCCTGGGCAACTTCAGCCTGCCCATCGCCCGGGGTGGCGCCCGGGTGTCGGGCTACGAAGGCAGCATGGCCCTGGTGGGCCGCGCCCTGGAGAACGCCCGCCTCAACGGCCTGGCGGACCTGTGCGAATTCCGCATGATGGACCTGTTCACCCTCTCCGCCCCGGAGCTGAAGGCGCTGGGCCGCTTCGACAAATGGCTGGTGGACCCCCCCCGGGACGGCGCCATCGAACTGGTCAAGGCCATCGAGGAAGACACCGCCCCGGCGCGCATCGTCTATGTCTCCTGCAGCCCCTCCACCCTGGCCCGGGACGCCGCGGTGCTGGTGCACACCAAGGGCTACCGCCTCAAGGCCGCCGGCGTGGCCAACATGTTCCCCCACACGGCGCATGTGGAGAGCATCGCGTTGTTTGAGCGTTCATAGGACGCCGGGGTGGGTAAAGCGCCGGACGCTATCCATGGTCGAGAATTAACCATCTGCCTTGAAGCACTTATGGCGGGTTTTTTACACGAGCGCGGACTCGGAAAGAGCGGTTGTGGATGGCAAGAAGTCGGCCGAAGCTGATGGCACGCTTAATTGATACCACTTTGTGCAAGCCGGTCCTCGATATCACAGGA
Organism: Thiobacillus sp. UBA3361; assembly: GCA_002360535.1. Lineage (GTDB taxonomy): Bacteria > Pseudomonadota > Gammaproteobacteria > Burkholderiales > Thiobacillaceae > UBA3361. Next base: position 2,390 of record DEQR01000002.1, on the reverse strand, counting down.
ATATTCCGCTTGCGGTTGAAATAGTGTGGCCTGGCTGTGATTCACATAGGTAGGCCAGGTTGGTGTGTAGTTGTCCGCTTGGTTACCCCAGCCGGTCCAACCTGGACGGGTACCGCGAGCGAATAGCTCAAGGTAGGGACCGGAACTGCATGACTCGATGAGTTCGTATAGTTCGTCCGGCTTGCGGGAGTGCTCCCGTTTCATGCTCTTGATGATGTTGACCTGCCGTCTACCTGGGGGGAGCGTCCGGGCGTTTTTTCCGCGGACACCAAATAAAATCAGTTCGGTGGTGTTCCTGAAATAGAAGCCTACGCCTCGGCCATCCGGCCCCCCATCCTTGCGGGTCTTGTGCCATACAAGGTTGGTCTTGTAGTCGAAGCCCCAAGCGCGCATGACATCCAGACCTTCTGGCAGTAGCGCGTTCGGAACCCACAGATACAAATGCGCCGGCTCGGCAGCTACCTTGGCCACGGGGATCGCTTTGATATCGTCCAGGGTCAGGGTGCCGTAACGGTTCAGACGCTTATGCTCAGGTGCCATCTTGCCGGTGCGGTTCTGAAATTGCCAAGGTGGATCGGCGAGGATGGTCCCATAGCTACCATGCACGACAGCGAGAAAGTCATCAGCAGCCTTCATCGTATACCTTCTCCGAAATCCCGATAACAAGCAGAGGGCAGCCGGCGCCACCACCACCCTCGATGCGCGGGAGCAGTTTGCTCATGTGAGTGGTGGACGCGCCATAGGATGAACCACGCCCAAGGTTGTTGAAGATGGTCTGCAAGTGGTCGCAGCGCGTAAAAATGATGCCAACGCTAATTGCCCTGAGATCAAACAACAATCGGAAGTTGTTCAGGTCACGGTCATAGAAAGGGTCCTTGTTGTTCCATTCCACTTCGATGGCGACCCGGTTCTTGTAGCAGTCCACATCATGTGTCGGCGATACCATGATGGATTGATCGACTTGGACGCTGGTATCGAATTGCTTTTCCACCCAGCCTCTCGCACCAAGGTACTGATCAACGAACTTTGCCACCTTGGACTTGTTGCCGCCCGGGTCGGTGATCCAACTCTTGCAGAGTCGAAAATCCCGCAACAGATCGAGTATGTCTCTCCACTCATCCGGGAAGTCGGTCGCCAGGATCGCACAGGCATGCTTCCATTCATGGATCTCGAAGTTCTCTCGAACTTTTTGGGGAATCAGGGATAGCGCGGCCATTCCAGAATCATACCGAAAGCAGCAACGTGCTTCCCTTCAAGATTTTCGTGAAAAGGCGGGCGGCCTCAAATCTGAAGTGCAACACCTTGGATGTTTTAAGGTGTGCCCATGCAGAAACGAACCTCGTACCAACAGCTTCAACCTGAAGAGCGCATGACGATTGCGAGTCTGAGACAGCAGGGGGCGAGTGTTCGGGCCATGGCCCGAACACTCGGGCGCTCGCCTGGAACCGTCAGTCGAGAGCTGGCGCGAAACAGTAGCCCTGAGTTGGGCTATGCCTCGGCAACGGCCCAGGCGCTCAGCATGCAACGCCGTGAGGCCGCGCGCAGGCCGGCCAAACTCGATACGGCCAGCGTGACCTGGGGGCTGGTGCTCACCCTGCTGAGCTGGAAGTACTCGCCCCAGCAGATTGCAGGTACCCTCAAACGCGTGTTCCCCGATGACCCCAGCCGACAGGTCTCGCACGAGACCATCTACACCGCCATCTATGCCCAGCCTCGCGGGGAGCTGCGCCGTGAATTGATCGCCTGTTTGCGCCAAGGGCACGCCAAGCGCCTGCCGCGCAGCCGGGGCACTGACCGCAGAGGACGACTGCCCGAGATGATGAGCATCCATGTACGACCGCCCGAGGTAGACGACCGGGTGATGCCGGGACACTGGGAGGGCGACTTCATCAAGGGCGCGGGCAACCAGTCCGCGGTCGGCGTGCTGGTGGAGCGCACCAGCCGTTTGGTGTTGCTGGCCAAGATGGACGATGCCACCGCCGCCTCGGCGCTGGCCGGCTTCACGGCCAAGCTCAATCTGATTGCCGCGCCGCTGCGCCAGAGCCTGACCTACGACCAGGGCAAGGAAATGGCCCGGCACGCGGAACTGACCGCCCGCACCGGCGTGAAGGTCTACTTCTGCGATCCGCACAGCCCCTGGCAGCGCGGCACCTGCGAGAACACCAATGGACTGTTGCGCCAGTACTTGCCCAAGGGCACAGACCTGTCTCTGCATAGCCAGGCCGATCTCGATGCCATCGCCGATAGCCTCAACAGCCGACCGCGGGCTACCCATGCCTTCCATTCCCCCTTGGAGGTGTTCGCTAGAATGCTGGCCTTGGCCCATCAACCCTCTTCCTCAATTCATTGATTCAGGGGCGTTGCACTTGGGAATTGAAACCGCCAAGTGA
>DEQR01000021.1 GCA_002360535.1 Thiobacillus sp. UBA3361 | reverse complement strand
TATCTCCTTGGTAGGCCTTTACCCTACCAACTTGCTAATCCTACATCGTCCGCTCCAATCGCGCGAGGCCTTACGGTCCCCCGCTTTCTCCCTCAGGACGTATGCGGTATTAGCGTAACTTTCGCTACGTTATCCCCCACGACTGGATACGTTCCGATGCATTCCTCACCCGTTCGCCACTCGTCAGCGGAGCAAGCTCCCTGTTACCGTTCGACTTGCATGTGTAAAACATGCCGCCAGCGTTCAATCTGAGCCAGGATCAAACTCTTCAGTTCAATCACTGCAAACTCTTGCTTCAACCCACTCTTCCGAGCAGGCCGCTCAATCTCTCAGAATTAACTCTTCAAGTATGAGCTTCAGGTCTTCTCGCGTTCACCAGCAGGCCTAAACCCACTAGCTCAACTCCTAACCCAATGCCCACACCTTAAGGCTGTTTGACTTGTTAAAGAACCGGCCGCATCAGCAGCGAAGCCGCGCATTATAGGGACCGAGAAAAACCGGTCAAGCGCTTTTTTTAAAGTTTGTTGTCACTCAGGTGAATGCTTTGTGACATCAGGCGCTTAAGGTGACGCGGGCAAACTTGCGCTTGCCGACTTGGGCCACCACGGTGGTTCCGCTGGCCACCAAAAGTCTCTTATCGGCGACCTTTTCGCCATCCAGCCGCACACCGCCTTGCTGGATCATGCGCAACGCCTCCGATGTACTGGCCGTCAGCCCCGCCTCTTTGAGTAGTGCGGCAACCGGCAAGCCCTCCGCGGGACAAGCGAGGACGAATTCCGGCATCTCCTCAGGCAGGGCGCCCTGACGGAAACGCGCCTCGAAGTCGGCCAGAGCATGCTCCGCGTCGGTACGGCTGTGGAAGCGGGTGATGATCTCCTGGGCGAACATCACCTTGATGTCGCGGGGATTGCGGCCTGCCTCGACTTCCAGGCGCCACTGCCGGATGGTGGTCAGGGACTCGAAGGACAGCAGTTCGATATAGCGCCACATCAGATCGTCCGAGACCGACATGAGCTTGCCGAACTGCTCCGCGGGCGAGTCGGTGATGCCGACATAGTTGCCCAGGGACTTGGACATCTTGTTGACCCCGTCCAGCCCCTCCAACAGGGGCATGGTGAGGATGCACTGCGGCGCTTGGCCATAGTGCTTTTGCAATTCGCGCCCCATCAGCAGATTGAACTTCTGGTCCGTGCCGCCCAATTCCAGGTCCGCCTTGAGGGCGACGGAGTCATAGCCCTGGATCAGGGGATAGAGAAATTCATGGATGGCGATGGGCTGGCCGCCGGTATATCGCTTGGAGAAGTCGTCCCGTTCCAGCATGCGCGCCACGGTGTGGGTGGCGGCCAGCTTGATCATGTCGGCGGCGTGCATGCCGCCCATCCAGCGGGAGTTGAACTCCACCTCGGTCTTTTCCGGGTCGAGTATTTTGAACACCTGCGCTTGATAGGTGCGGGCATTGATCTCCACCTGCTCCGGCGACAGGGGCGGCCGGGTGGTGTTCTTGCCGGTGGGGTCACCAATCATGCCGGTGAAATCGCCGATCAGGAACACGGCCTGATGGCCCAGGTCCTGCAACTGGCGCATCTTGTTGAGCAGCACCGTATGGCCCAGGTGCAGGTCCGGCGCGGTGGGATCGAAGCCCGCCTTGACCCGCAGCGGTCGTCCGGACTTCAGTTTTTCGACCAGTTCGGCCTCGACCAACAATTCGTCGCAGCCGCGTTGGATGACCTCTAGGGCTTCTTGGATGGAGGGCATGGGAGGAATGGAGCGGGTGAAGGGAATCGAACCCTCGTATGCAGCTTGGGAAGCTGCCGTTCTACCATTGAACTACACCCGCGTGGTAAATTCGCGGCCCGCAATCCTACTCGATTTCCCAGGCCGGCAATAGGTTCTGGGATGGCGACAGATGATCAGCCTCAGCATCAACGGCCAAAGCCAGGCCTTCCCTTCCCCGTTGACCGTTTCCGCGCTGCTCGATCGGCTCGAACTGGTCGGCAAGCGTGTGGCCGTGGAACGCAACGGCGAGATTGTGCCCCGCAGCCAACACCCGGAAACCGAATTGCGCGACGGGGATCAATTGGAAATCGTGGTGGCGGTGGGCGGCGGCTGAAAACCCTCGCCACCCCGCCCCGTTTTCTCCCACATGTCATGAGCGAATACCCATGGACACACTGACCATCGCCGGAACGACTTATTCCTCCCGCCTCTTGGTGGGCACCGGTAAATACCGGGATTTCGACGAAACCCGCCGGGCCATCGACGCCTCCGGCGCCCAGATCGTCACCGTGGCCATCCGCCGCACCAACATCGGCCAGGACCCTAGCCAGCCCAGCCTGCTGGATGCCCTGCCCCCCAGCCAATTCACCTATCTGCCCAATACCGCCGGCTGCTACACCGCTGACGACGCCATCCGTACCCTGCGCCTGGCGCGTGAGTTGTTGGATGGCCATGATTTGGTGAAACTGGAAGTGCTGGGCGATCCCCAGAGCCTCTATCCCAACGTGGTGGAGACCCTCAAGGCCGCCGACATCCTGGTCAAGGACGGCTTCAAGGTGATGGTCTATACCTCCGACGACCCCATCGTCGCCAAGCGACTGGAAGAGATCGGCTGCGTGGCGGTCATGCCACTCGCCTCCTTGATCGGCTCCGGCATGGGCATCCTCAACCCCTGGAACCTGCAGATCATCATCGACCGCCTGTCGGTGCCGGTGATCGTCGATGCCGGCGTCGGCACCGCCTCGGACGCGGCCATTGCCATGGAACTGGGCTGCGACGCGGTACTGATGAACACCGCCATCGCCCAGGCGAAAGATCCGGTGCTGATGGCCTCGGCGATGAAGAAAGCGGTGGAGGCCGGCCGCGAGGCCTACCTGGCGGGGCGGATGCCAAAAAAGGTCTATCAGGCCAGCCCCAGTTCGCCCACCGGCGGCATGATCGGCTCCTGACGGCTTAGGCATCTTGAGCGAGTCCCCGGTGCTGTTTCCCCGCGCCGTGCGCAGTTTCGTGCTGCGCGCCGGGCGCATGGGCACTGGCCAGGCACGCGCCCTGGCCGAGTTGGGGCCGCGTTTTCTGATTCCCTACAGCGACGCCGCGCCGCTCGACCTGGGCAAGGCATTCGGACGGGAAGCGCCACGCATCCTGGAGATCGGCTTCGGCATGGGCGACACCACCGCCACTATCGCCGCCGCCCACCCGGAGAACGATTACCTGGGCATCGAGGTGCACACCCCCGGCGTCGGTGCTTTGCTGAAGCGCATCGGCGAAGCCGCCCTGATCAACGTGCGTATCATCCAGCACGATGCCGTGGATGTGCTGGAACACATGCTCCCCGACGCCTGTCTGGACGGTGCGCACATCTTCTTTCCCGACCCCTGGCCGAAAAAGAAGCACCACAAGCGCCGCCTCGTCCAGCCCGCTTTCATCCGCCTGTTGGCCGGCAAGCTCAAGCCGGGCGGTTACCTGCACTTGGCCACGGACTGGGAGCACTATGCGGCGCAGATGCTCGATGTGCTGGTCCATGAACCCGCCCTCGCAAACACCTGTGTTGATTTTGCCCCCCACCCCGCCTACCGCCCCCTGACTAAATTCGAGCGCCGCGGGCTTAAGTTGGGCCATGGGGTCTGGGATCTGCTGTTCACAAGGCGACGGGATATCGACGTTTCCTGACGGCCTGGCGACAGGGCTGCCCCTCCCGCGGCGACACATCCGTCCTGACCCGGCGCCGCATGGCTACCCGGGTTCCGACACGCATGGCACGCGTGATGCTTGATACCAAGTGTCAACCAACCGAACCCATGCTGCCATGAAAGCAAAGCTCATCGAAGGCAAGGGGCACCGACCATTGATCCGCTTCGCGGACGGTCGCACGGGGGTCCCGATCAATCTGCACTTCCTGTCGAGACAGGACTTCCTGTCCCACGTGGGACGGCAGGTCGTCATCCGCAGCCAATTATCGGAACAGCACTACACCGTCCTGCTCCCGGGCCACAAACCCCTTCCCTGACCAGGTTCACCGTGTTCCGCACCCGCCCGGAGAGGCCGAGGTGGCGTGTACCTTTATAATCACGCCGTTGATCTGACAGCGGAGCCTTCATGCAACGACGCGACTTCCTGAAAGGCGCCGGCGCCGGCGCCGGTCTGGCCGGCGGTGCCGTCCTGGGCCTGTCCGGCTGCGAAAAACAGGCGGCGACCCCCGCCCCCGACAGCGGCGCCCTGCCCCAAGTGAACTGGCGGCTGGCCTCCAGTTTCCCCAAGAGCCTGGACACCATCTACGGGGCTGGGGAAGTCTTGGCCGAGCGGGTGAAGACTCTCACCAACGGCAGGTTCAACATCCGGGTCTTCGCCGGCGGCGAGATCGTACCCGGCCTGCAGGTGCTGGACGCGGTACAGCAGGGCACCGTGGAATGCGGCCACTCCGCCAGCTATTACTACGTCGGCAAGGACATGACCTTCGCCTTCGACACCGCCGTGCCCTTCGGCCTCACTGCCCGCCAGCAGAACGCCTGGATGTACCATGGCGGCGGCATCGAACTGATGCGCGAATTATTCGCCGGCTACAACATCGCCCAATTCCCCGGCGGCAACACCGGCGTGCAGATGGGTGGCTGGTTCCGCAAGGAGATCCAGCAGCTGTCCGATCTGAACGGCCTGAAGATGCGCATCCCCGGCATTGGCGGGCAGATCATGGCCAAGCTTGGCGCGGTGCCGCAAACCCTGGCCGGCGGTGACATCTACCCCTCTCTGGAAAGGGGCGCCATCGACGCCGCCGAATGGGTGGGGCCCTACGACGACGAAAAACTCGGCTTCCAGAAGATCGCCCAGCACTACTACTACCCCGGCTGGTGGGAAGGCGGCCCGCAGCTGTCCTTCTACGTCAACCTGGAAAAATGGAATGCCCTGCCCGTGAGCTACAAGCAGGCCTTCGAAAGCGCCGCCGCCGAGGCCAACCTGCTCATGATGGCCGCCTACGACACCAAGAACCCCCAGGCCCTGATGCGTCTGGTCAAGCAGGGGGTCCGCTTGCACGCCTATCCCGAGGACGTGCTCGCCGCCGCCAAGCAGGCGGCCTTCGCCCTGTATGAGGAAGAAGCCGGCCGGAATCCCCGCTTCGCCAAGGTCTATACGGAATGGAAGAAATTCCGCGACCTGGAGTTGCAGTGGTTCAAGGTGGCCGAGGCCAGCTACGCCAATTTCCTCTATTACAACCGTTGATCATGGAGAACCCGATGCAAGCAAGAATCCTCACCAGCCTGATCCTGTTGTCCGCCCTGGCCGCCTGCGGCAAGGAAGAGTCGGCCCCACCGCCGGCGACGGAGACCCAGCCCGCCGCAGTCGCGGAAGCACCCGCCGCGGCGCCGGCAGCCGAACCGTCACCCGCGGATGCCGCCATGGAACGCGGGCGCATCAAGTACGGCAGCATCTGCGCCGGCTGCCACGGCAAGAACGGCGAAGGCATGGGCATCTTCCCCAAGGTGGCCGGCAAGCCGGCCCAGGAATTGGCCGCCAAGCTCAGGGACTATCGGGCAGGCAAGACCCTCGGCGAGCAGACCGCCATGATGGCGCCCAATGCCCAGAACCTGACCGACGAGGAGATCGACTCCCTGGCCAATTTCATGACCGGCCTGAAGGGGTGAGTTGAAACGGCCCGGGCAGGGCGCCCGGGCCGCCATCCCGCTTCTCCGGCCGCGGCGCTGTTCAGCGCACGGCCAGCAGCTCCACCTCGAACACCAGTGTCGCATTGGGCGGGATCACGCCGCCCGCACCGTACTCGCCGTAGGCCAGGTGCGACGGGATGGTCAGCTTGCGCACGCCGCCCACCTGCATGCCCGCCACCCCTTCGTCCCAACCGGGGATGACCCGTCCCCGGCCCAGGGGGAAGTCGAACGGGTCATCCCGGTCCTTGCTGGAATCGAATTTGGTGCCGTCGGTCAGCCAGCCGGTGTAATGCACGCTGACCACCCGGCCGGCCACGGCCCGGTCCCCCTGACCCTCGTTCAGGTCCTCGATGATCAGGCCGCTCTCAGTCTTCATGCTGGACATGTCCGCTCTTCTCCACACTGGTTGAAATATCGCAGCCTCTCGATGACCACACGCAGGCCTGTCATCGATGAGGCCACATAATGAAAAAGCCCCCGTCAGGATTGGTTCGGGGGCTGTCCGGGGGGCGCCTTCGTCAGCGCAGCACGACCAGCACCACGCGGCGGTTGTCCTTGCGCCCGGCGCGGGTCTTGTTGTCGGCGACGGGCTCGCTCTCCCCGTAGGAGATGGCCGACATGCGATGCAGCGGGATACCGCCGGCCAGGGCCAGATAGCGCCGCACCGCCTCCGCCCGCTGCAGGCCCAGCTTCTCGTTTAAGGCCTCGGGGCCGGTGCTGTCGGTGTGCCCCTGTATCTCGACGAAGACGTTCTTGTTGTCGCGCTTCAGATCGTCGGCGAAGCGTTTGAGGGCGGTCTTGGCCTCGGCGGACAGCACGGCATGGCCGGAGTTGAACTTGAACGTATCGTCAGTGAGCACCGTTTCATAGACCAGCTTACCCTCGGCCAGCTTGCCGGCGGCCGTGGCCCGATCCAGGGCCTCCTGGGCCGTCTTGGAAATCTGGGCCAGGCGATCGTCGTGATCCTTGAGAGTGCTTTGCACGCCGCTCAGGGTGCCCTCCACGCCGTTCAGGCGTTTGTTCACCGCCTCCAGCCCCGCCGCGGCGCTCTTGATGCCCGCATCGGCGGTGCCGGCGCGGCCCTCCAGGGCATCCAGGCGGCCGTTGACCGGCTTGAGTTCCTGCTGCACATAGCCGCGCACCCATTCCTCGGTGGCGCAACCGGTGAGGCCAAGTACCAGGCCAGAAACCAGTAGCAATCGGCATTTCATCTTTCGTCTCCCGTGAAACCCGCATGAAATCTCATTACCAGGCTAGCATATCGTCGAAATCCTCGGAATCTTTAGGGTTCCAGCCAGGAAGCCAGATTCAGCGCGGGTCTCCCGGGGGCAACAGATAACCCGCCCCGGGCGCGTCCAGCTGGATTTCCACGGCCGTGTCATCGACCACCGTTTGCCGTACACCCACCACCTCGGGGAAGCCCAGCACCAGCGCCACCATGCCGAGCTGGATAAGCAGGAACGGGATCGCCCCCCAATAGATGTCCGCCGTGCGTACCTCCCGCGGCGCCACGCTGCGCAGGTAGAACAGGGCAAAGCCGAACGGCGGATGCATGAAGGAGGTCTGCATGTTGATGCCCAGTAGCACGCCGAACCACACCAAGTCGATGCCCAGACTCTGCGCCACCGGCGCCAGCAGCGGCACGATGATGAAGGCGATCTCGAAGAAATCCAGAAAGAAGGCCAGGCCGAACACCAGCAGGTTGACCACCAGCAGGAAACCCAACTCGCCACCCGGCAGCGAGGTGAGCAGGCCCTCCACCCAGCGGTCGCCGTCCATGCCGCGGAACACCAGGGTGAAAACAGTGGAGCCGATGAGGATGAAGATGACGAAGCTGGTCAGGCGGGCGGTCTTGTCCATGGCCTGGCGCAGCACGTCCAGGCTCAGCCGGCCCTTCAGCAGGGCGAGGGCCAGGGCGCCCACCGCGCCCATGGCACCGCCCTCGGTGGGGGTGGCCACGCCCAGGAAGATGGTGCCCAGCACCAGGAAAACCAGCAGCAACGGCGGCAGCATGGAAATCAGCATCCGGCGCAGCAGGGCCGCGCCGCGCAGGGTGCGGGCCCCCGCAGGTAGGGCTGGGGCCAGGTCCGGGCGGGCCAGGCTCACGGCCAGCACCAGCAGCATGTACAGACCGGCCAGCATCAGGCTGGGCGTCAGGGCACCCCGGTACATGTCACCCACCGACACCCCCAGCTGGTCGGCCAGCACGATGAGCACCAGGGAGGGAGGGATGATCTGCGCCAAGGTGCCGGCGGCGGCGATCACTCCCGATGCCAAGCGCTTGTCGTAGCCGTAGCGCAGCATGATGGGCAGGCTGATCAGACCCATGGCGATCACCGACGCGGCCACCACGCCGGTAGTGGCCGCCAGCAGGGCGCCGACGAAGATCACTGCGTAGCCCAGGCCGCCGCGCAACGATCCGAACAACTGGCCCATGGTGTCCAGCAACTCCTCGGCCATGCCGCTGCGTTCCAGGATCAGGCCCATGAAGGTGAAGAAGGGGATGGCCAGCAGGGTGGCATTGGACATGATGCCGAACACCCGCTCGGGCAGGGCCTGCATCAGGCTGAATTCGAAATGGCCCGCCTGCATGCCGATCAGGCCGAACAACAGGCCATTGGCGGCCAGGGCGAAGGCCACCGGATAGCCCAGGAGCAGGAATACGATCAAACCGGCGAACATCAGCGGGGCCATCAGTTCGAAGCCCATCAGACCGGCTCCTCCGTCTGCTCGGCCCTTTCACTCGGGAAGGGTGCATGGCCGGTCAACTGCGCCAGCCGCTTGATGACCTCCGACACCCCCTGCGAGAACAGCAGGGCGAAGCCCACCGGGATGGCCAGCCGGGCCGGCCAGCGGATCAGGCCGCCGGCGTCGGGCGACATCTCGCCGCGGACGTAGGACTCCACCACCCCGCTCCACCCTAGCCAGCCGATCAGCCCGGCCATGGGCAACAGGAACAGCAAGCCGCCGAGCAGGTCGATGAGCGCCTGGGCGCGCGGGGAAAACCGGCCATAGAGGATGTCGATGCGTACATGGCCGTTGTGCTTCAGGGTGTAACCCGCGCCAAGCAGGAAGATCAGAGCGAACAGGTACCACTGGATCTCCAGCCAGGCGTTGGAACTCATGTTCAGGCCGTAACGGGCGAGGGCGTTGCCGGCGGAGATGAGGACAGCCGCCAGCACCAGCCAGAGTGCCCCACGGCCGACCCGCTCGTTCAGGGCGTCGATGGCGCCGGAAAGGACGAGCAGGCCGCGCATCAGGTGCCGGCCAGGGTCATGCGATCCACCAGGATGGAACCGACCCGTCGCGAGCCACGCGTCTCCATGTCGCTGCCCACCGCTTGGATGCCCAGGAACATATCGCGCAGGTTGCCGGCGATGGTGATCTCTTCCACCGGGTAGGCGATCTCGCCGTTTTCCACCCAGAAGCCGGCGGCGCCCCGCGAATAGTCACCGGTGACCATGTTGGTCCCGTGGCCCAGCATCTCGGTGACCAGCAGGCCGGTGCCCATTCGATGCAGCAGGCCGGCGAAGTCCTCCCCCGTGGAGGGCACGATCAGGTTGTGGTTGCCGCCCGCGTTGCCGGTGCTCTTCATGCCCAGCTTGCGGGCGCTGTAGGCGGACAGGAAATAGCCTTGCAGCACCCCGTCGGCAACCACGTCGCGCTCATGGGTGGCCACCCCTTCCGAGTCGAACGGGGCGCTGGCCAGGCCCTTTTCGAGGAAGGGCCTTTCCTGCACCTGTAGGAACACGGGAAATATCCGCTGGCCGAGGCTGTCCAGCAGGAAGCTGGACTTGCGGTACAGGTGGCCGCCGGACACCGCCGACACGAAGCTGGCGATCAGGCCGGTGGCGACGGGCGCCTCGAACAGCACTGGACACTGGCGGCTGTCCAGGCGGCGGGCGCCCAGGCGGCGCACGGTGCGCTCGCCGGCCCGCCGCCCCACCGCATCGGCGGGGTCCAGGTCCGCTGCCGCGCGCGCCGTGGTGTACCAGTAATCCCGCTGCATGGCCCCATCCTCTTCAGCAATGACCGCGCAGGAGACGCTGTGCCGCGAGGTGGGGTAGCCGGCGCAGAAGCCGTGGCTGTTGGCATAGACGAACTGGGATTCCTGGCGGCTGACCGTGGCCCCCTCGCTGTTCTGGATGCGCGGGTCCACCGCCAGGGCGGCGGCCTCGCAGCCCCGGGCCAGTTCCACCGCCTGGTCCACGGACAGGTCCCAGCCGTGATGCAGGGACAGGTCGGAAAAGCCGGGCGCGGCCATCAACTCCGCGTCGGCCAGGCCGGCGCAATCGTCCTCGGCGGTATAGCGGGCGATGGCCAGGGCCTTGTCCACCGCCCGGCGCAGGGCATCGTCGGAAAAATCGGAGCTGGAGGCATGGCCCCGACGCTGGCCCACGAACACGGTGACCCCCACGCCCTTGTCGCGGTTGAACTCGATGGTCTCCACCTCGCCCTTGCGCACGCTGACGTTCTGGCCGAAGCCCTCCGACACCTCGGTCTCCGCCGCGCTGGCGCCGCCGGCGCGAGCCAGGCCAAGTACCCGGCCGCACAGATCGGCCAATTCGGCCTGGGAATAGTTGAATTGCTGCTCCGACACGGTCCGTTCTCTCCAGCCAAATAGGTGCAACTCTACTCTATGGCCGCCGGACCCGGCCAACCTCTATAATCGCCCCGAACCCATACAAGATCGCCGGCGAACGCGGCCGCCACGGGCATGCGCCTCGACCAGGACGCAGCCCGGCCCCGTCCACAACGGCGGTCCAGACCAGGATTTCGAGGAACGACCATGCACCGAGCTTTACGGCGCGGACCCCGCCCGCACGGGCCCATCTCCCCCACCTGACCCGCAGCGCCATGCTCAGTCATCCGTGCCACCCGCCGTGCGGTGGAGGCCGATCCATGCCTCCTCGTGCTTGTCGAGCGCTTCCCGGCCTCACCCGGTGGTGTCGTTCGGCGGCCGCGCTTCCCCCCTTGATCAGGCCCACCCATGAGAAACCGTAAACACCCCGGCGATGACGAGCCGATCCGGGATGCGGGCGAAGAGCAGGACACGAACCTGGAAACCGCCCCGGAACCCGCCGCCAGCAAAACCAGCCTCAAGAAGGCCATGCTGGCGTTGCAGGCCCTAGGGACCGAATTGGTGTCCCTGTCCCAGGATGCCCTCGGACGCCTGGACCTTCCGGATGCATTGCTCGCCGCGGTTCTGGACGCAAAACGCTTTCGGCAGCATGGCGCCCATCGCCGGCAGTTGCAGTACATCGGCAGGCTCATGCGCGACCTGGACACGGAACACATCGCCGAACAGTTGGCCCGCCTGCGCGGCGAATCCGCCACCGCCAAGGCCGAATTCCATGCCCTGGAGCGCTGGCGCTCGCACCTGCTGGAGGATGACCAGGCATTGGTCCTTTGGCTGGATCGGCATCCGGAAAGCGATGTCCAGCAACTGCGGCAACTCATCCGCAACGCCCGCCGCGAACAGGCGGAGGGCAAGCCTCCCAAGGCAAGCCGTCAGTTGTTCCGGCTGCTGCGGGAAACGGAGTCCGAACAGCGCGAAGAGGAACGGACAGATCCCGACTACCGGTCGGAGTAGGGAACGCGATCAGCCTTCCCTTTCGTCCCCGCGACTGGCAACCCGAATTCGGTCGGTTTTTTTTACACAGACTGTCCGCAACCGTCCTCGGCGATAGTCGAAATGCCTGCTTGGAAACATGGCATGGCTATTGCTTTGAGACTGAGGCCATACCTGAAACTCACCCGCGAGCCCACCGCCCCATACCCCGTCCATGAATGACACCGGCTGGCCCCACGTCCTGAACGAAACCCTGAGCCGCATGCTGATGCTGCTGGCCGGGGTGCGGGAACTGCCCGAGGAGGCGGAAGGGGTCATCGCACGCGATCCGGGGCTCACATTCATCATCCTGGAGCGGCACAGCCAGCTGCCCGGCCAGGGGGCCTCGGAGCTGCCCACCCTGGCCAGCTGCCTGACCGAACTGGGCGCGCCCCTGTTGAAAAGCCTGCTGATGGAAACCCTGCGCGAGCACTTACGCGACCCGGCGGCCGGTCAGCCCGACCCCCAGGGCCTGCGCCAGGCACACATCGCCGCCCGCATGGCCACGGGCCTGGCCGAGGCGCTGTTTTACCCCCGTCCCCACGAAGCCGGACTGACCGGGTTGTTGTACAACCCGACACAGTTGTCTGAGATTTCATCCGTCGAACGGCTCGCCGACCGGGTGGATGCCTGGGGCTATGACAGTTTTCTCGGTGACGCCCTGCGCTATCAGCACCTGCCCACGGACACCCTGGATGATGCGGCCACCCTGGTGCGCATCGCGGCCGCCGCCCATACCTTGCTGTACGGACCGGAATTCCGCGCCGTCGAAGATGCCGGCCGGCTGACGGGACTCCCCTCCGCCCTGATCGAAAGGCTGCGCGACGAGACCCTACTCAGCGAGCCACCGGCAGCGGGAAACGGCTACGGGACCGAGCGCCTGGTTCGCGACCTGAGCCTTTACGCCTTCGTGGAAGGATGCAGCCACGTGCCGGCGGGACCCCGGACCCGGCTTCTCGACCAGCTGTCCGACCATCTGCGCCTGATGTTCGGACTGCATCACGCCCTGTTGCTTGAACCGGACCAGGACGAATCGAGACTGGGCGTGACCAACCTGGGCAAAGGCAGCGAGCCCGATCTGGCCCTGCGCGCCCAGGGCGGGCACCTGGCCGCGCAAGCCCTGCGCGAAGGGGTGCCCCTGTTCCTGGAAGATGCCGGGCGGGCGAGCAGCGTATTGGACAAGCAACTGCTGCATTGGGCCCGGGCGGAGGCCATGCTGGCCGTACCCACCCCTGCTGGCGGGCCGCGCCGCATCCTGCTGGCGTTCACGGATCGGGAACGCCTGCGCGGCCTGACCGGCGACACCCCCTACCTGGCCAGGCTGCTGGCCCTGGCCATGCCTCGGCAGGCCGCAGCCGAGCATGACGCTGCGGCCGGCGAGAACTGGCATGCCCTGGCGCGCCGGGTGGTGCACGAGATCAACAACCCACTCGGCATCATCAAGAACTACATGGCCATCCTGCGGGTGAAGCTGGGCGAAAACCCGGCCATCGACGAGGAATTACGCATCATCCACGAAGAACTCGACCGGGTCGCACGCATCACCTGGCAGCTGGTGGGCGCGAGCCCTTCAGCCGTTTCCCCCAGCCAGGAAATCGATCTGAATGCGCTGCTGGAAGAACTGATCAGGGTCTCAGAGCCGGGCATGATGGCCCACAAGCAGGTGCATCTGGACACCCGCCTGGATCCGGACCTGCCGGCCCTGAGCATCGACCGCGACCGGGCCAAACAACTCCTGCTGAATCTGCTGCTGAACGCCATCGAGGCCTCGCCCCCGGCCGCCACGGTGACCCTGGAAACGCACCGGGTCGTGGGCATGCGCAAGGACAGCCACCTGGAGGTGCTGATCACCAACAGCGGCCACCCCATGCGCCCGGACGTGCTGGCCCGGCTGTTCGATCCGCAGGAAAGCGACAAGGGGAACGGCCATGCCGGGCTGGGCCTGTCCATCGTCAAATCCCTGGCATTGGAGTTAAATGCCGATGTAAATTGCCGCAGCTATAATGGTCTGACCACCTTCCAGGTGCTGCTGCCCCTGACCTGATGGTTACTCCCCTGACCTGACACACGAGACCGCGGTACACAGGACCATGACGACCGTTCAGGAACAGCCTCCGCTCGACATTCTGATCATCGAGGACGAGCCACGCTATCTGGAAAGCACCCGCCTGCTGCTCAGCCATTACCGGCACCGGGTGGAAGGGGCGGCCACCGGCAAGCAGGCCTATGCCCAACTCAAGGCGCGCGAATTCCAAGTGGTGCTGCTCGACCTGCGCCTGCCCGACGCCTCCGGCCTGGACATCCTGAAGCACATCGCCGCGCGCCACACCGATACCCTGGTGATCGTCATGAGCGGCGACGCCACCCTGGAGTCGGCCGTCGATGCCCTGCGCCTGGGGGCCTACGACTATCTGCGCAAGCCCTACGAGCCCGAGGAACTGATCAAATCCATCCGCAACGCCAGCCAGGAAATCGGCCTGCGCGAATCCAACCTGCGCATGCGCGAGCAGCTCGCCCAGTCCGAGCAATGGCACCGCTTCCTGGTCAACAACTCGCCGGACATCATCTTCACCCTGGACAGCGCTGGCTGCTTCAACTATCTGAACAACAGCGCCGAGCGGCTGCTGGGCTATAGCCGGGCGGAGCTGCTGGGGCAGCCGTGGCAGATGCTGGTGCACGGCAACGACCTGGAGGTCGCCCACTACCACATGAACGAACGGCGCACCGGCGAGCGGGCTACCCAGAACCTGGAACTGCGCTTCAAGCGGCGCGCGGACGGCATCTCGCCCGACGACGAACCGTCCTTCGTCAGCGTGGAACTGAACGCCACCGGCATCTACCAGCCCCAGGAAGGCCAGACCGGCCTGTTCCAGGGGACCTACGGCGTGGCGCGGGACATCTCAGACCGCAAACGGGCCGAGGCCACCATCACATTCCAGGCCTACCACGACCTGCTGACCGGATTGCCCAACCGGGCCCTGTTCAAGGACCGTCTCACCCAGGCCATGGCCAACGCCCGCCGGCACAGTCTGATCCTGGCGGTCATGTTCCTGGACCTGGACCGCTTCAAGACCATCAACGACACCCTGGGCCACCTGGTGGGCGACGAACTGCTCCAGGCGGTTAGCCACCGCCTGCGCGGCTGCCTGCGGGAGGGCGACACCCTGGCGCGCATCGGCGGCGACGAATTCATGCTGCTGCTGCCGCACATCCGCACCCGCGAGGCCGCCAGCCACATCGCCGAGAAGATCCTCGCCGCCCTGAAGGCGCCTTTCCGCATCGACCAGCACGAACTGTTCATCAGCGCCAGCATTGGCATTTCCGTTTATCCGGAGGACGGCGACACCATCGAGGTGCTGATCAAACATGCCGACATCGCCATGTATGCCGCCAAGGACAACGGCCGCAACGACTACCGCTTCTACGACCCGCAGCAGAATCTCACCCTGGACGGCCGCCTGGCGGTGGAAAACGACCTGCGCCGCGCCTTGCAGCGCAACGAGTTCGAGGTCTATTACCAGCCCCAGGTGGACATCATGAGCGGCCTCATCGTCGGCATGGAGGCCCTGGTGCGCTGGCGCCATCCGAAGCGGGGCATGGTGTCGCCCGGCGAGTTCATCCCCATCGCCGAGGAATCCGGCCTCATCGCCCCGATCAGCGAATGGGTGCTGCAATCGGCCTTCCAGCAGGCCAGCCACTGGATGCAGATGGCCCTGCCCACCGGCTCCCTGGCCATCAACCTGTCCGCCCGGCAGATCGAGCACCCGCATTTCGTCGAACACTTCCACGATGCCATGCGCGCCAACAGCCTGAACGGCGGGCAGTTGGACATCGAGATCACCGAGAGCACCCTGATGCGCGACATGGATGGCTCCATCCACAAGCTCAAACAGATCTCGGCCCTGGGGGTGGAAATTTCCATCGACGACTTCGGCACCGGCTACTCCTCCCTGTCCTACCTCAAGAAGCTGCCGGTGCACACCCTGAAGATCGACCGCAGCTTCGTCCATGACCTGAGCATCCAGGCCAACGGCTCCAGCATCGTGGCGGGCATCGCCGCCATGGCCAAGGGCCTGAAGCTGAACATCGTCGCCGAGGGCGTGGAGACGGAAGACCAGCTCACCTACCTGCGCCAGGTGGGCTGCAACGCCTACCAGGGCTACCTGTACAGCCAGGCGGTCAGCGCGGAAGACGCCACCGACCTGCTCAAGCTCCAGCCGCTGCACTGATCCGTTCGCCATCCCTCGCCCGGGTGGTTGCCTGATCCCGCCGGTGCGGGTTTACTTGGCCCATGCGCGATTTCTCCCCCCCGCCGTCCACCGCGGCAGCCGCCGGCGCCCTGCCGCAATGGCGCGCCGCCCTCAAGCTCTTCCCATACGTTTGGCAATACAAGGGCCGGGTGGTGGGGGCCATGCTGTTGCTGATCTGCGCCAAACTGGCCAACGTCGCGGTGCCCCTGGTGCTCAAGGACATCGTCGATGGGTTGCAGCACCCCGACCTGTCCCTCACCCTGCCCCTGCTGCTGGTGCTCCTCTACGGCCTGCTGCGCTTCGGCAACACCGCCTTCACCGAGCTGCGCGACGCCCTGTTCGCCCGGGTGCTGCAACGGGCCATGCGGGGCGTCATTCACGACGTGTTCCGCCACCTGCACGCCCAATCCCTGCGCTACCACCTGGAGCGGCGCACTGGGGGGCTCGCGTCGGACATCGAACGGGGCGCGCGCTCGATCCGCTTCCTGATCAACTTCTCCCTGTTCAACATCGGCCCCACCCTGCTGGAGATCCTGATGGTGGCCGGGGTGCTGTTCGCCAAGTACGACCCCTGGTTCGGCGGCATCACTCTGATCACCCTGGCGGTCTATATCGGCTTCACGGTGGCCATCACCAACTGGCGCCTGCAGCACCGCCGGGCC
This sequence comes from Thiobacillus sp. UBA3361, assembly GCA_002360535.1. Taxonomy (GTDB): domain Bacteria; phylum Pseudomonadota; class Gammaproteobacteria; order Burkholderiales; family Thiobacillaceae; genus UBA3361. Next base: position 36,005 of record DEQR01000021.1, on the reverse strand, counting down.
ATGAACGAGACCGACACCGCCGCCAACGCCCGCGCCGTTGACAGCCTGCTCAACTACGAGACGGTGAAATATTTCAACAACGAGGACTATGAGGCCGAGCGGCTGAAGGCCGACCTGAGCCGGGCCGAGGAAGCCGCGGTGAGGAGCGAGATCTCCCTGGCCCTGCTCAACGGCGGCCAGGCGGCCATCATCGCCCTGGGCGTGACGGCCATGATGGCCCTGGCCACCCAGGGCGTGGTTGACAAGCGCATGACCCTCGGCGACCTGGTACTGGTCAACGCCTACCTGCTGCAGCTGTTCATCCCGCTGAACTTCCTGGGCACCGTCTATCGGGAGATCCGCAACGCGCTCACCGACATGGAGAAACTGTTCGGCCTGCTGCAACGGCCGCCGGACGTCCGCGACGCGCCGAACGCCATGCCGCTCCGGGTGGAACGCGGCGAGGTGGTGTTCGACGGGGTGGGCTTCGCCTATGACCCACGCCGGCCCATCCTCCGGGACGTGAGCTTCACCATCCCGGCGGGCCGCAAGGTGGCCGTGGTGGGCGCCAGCGGCGCCGGCAAATCGACCCTGTCCCGGCTGCTGTTCCGCTTCTACGACCTGTCGGCGGGCAGCATCCGCATCGATGGCCAGGACATCGCCCGCGTCACCCAGAAATCCCTGCGCACGGCCATCGGCATGGTCCCCCAGGACACGGTGCTGTTCAACGACAGCCTGTACCACAACCTGGCCTACGGCGACCCCGATGCCTCCCGGGAAGCGGTGCTGGAAGCGGCCCGCGCCGCCCACCTGGACCGCTTCATCGAGACCCTGCCGGACGGCTACGACACGGTGGTGGGCGAGCGCGGCCTGAAGCTCTCCGGCGGTGAGAAGCAGCGCGTGGCCATCGCCCGCGCCATCCTCAAGAACCCACCCATCCTGGTGTTCGACGAGGCCACCTCGTCCCTGGATTCGGGCACCGAGCAGGCCATCCAGGCCGAACTGCGGCGCATCTCGGAAGACCGCACCACCCTGGTCATCGCCCACCGGCTGTCCACGGTGGTGGACGCGGACGAGATCCTAGTGATGGACGCCGGGCGCATCGTCGAGCGCGGCCGCCACGACGCTCTGCTGGCCCTGGACGGGCGCTACGCCGCCATGTGGCGCCTGCAATTGCGTGAGGAAAAGACAACAACGGAGGAATCGATCGCGGCGCAGGCAAACTCACGGTAACCGGCGCCCACCGATGAGAGCTACATTAACCAATACTAATATCCCATTGGGAGCACGCATGAACCGGATTCTGTTTTGGGCGGGATTGTTCCCGCTGATTCTGGGCATCAGCCTGGCCGTATCGGCGGAAACGGCGCCGCCGCCGGCACCGCCGATGACGCCAATCGTTTCCGAACACAGCTTCTTCGATCCGCCCCCGCCTTCCGCGGAGATCAGCCGCTGGGCCGACCGCTGCACCCGCTTCACCACCAACGGCTGGGCATTCAAAGCGCCCAACAACTTCATTCTCTGGCTGGACGTGTTCAGTGCCCCCGACATTTGGCTCGAATTCGCCCGGCGCGGGCTCGACCCACAGTACTACGTGCGCAGCCTGGACAGCCTGCTGGACCCGGCCACCGCCCAGAACTACCTGGAATGGACCGACCCCTACCTGTATGAGAGATGGCTGGGCGCCCTGGCACGGCCCGAATTCCTGAACGCGGTCACCGGCATCCTGACCGAGCCGGAGCGTCTGCAACGCTGGACCGCCCTGCCTCTCGACCCACGGCCCTGGCACCTGCTACTCACCGCCATGAGCCCGGAGACCTGGGCCAAGTGGCTCACCGCCCCCTTCGATCCGCGCACCCAGGCCCTGCTGGCCAAGGCCCTGGACCCGCGTACCGCGGAAGCCTGGCAGCGGGTACTGTCGGACCCGAAGAACTATCCGGGCCTGCAAACGGTGCCCCCCTCCAGAAGCTGAGCTCAGCAGGATTCCGCTGCCATGTGGCGGTGACAGACGAACTATAGCCTGAGGCCCGCATGAAATATTGGTTCTGGCGATTTGTTGACTACATATACATCCAAATGTACCCCCAAGATCGCCACGCTACCCATAGTTTTCTGGTCAGCCCTCAATCGCAGTCACCCGCGCCATCATGGCTTCTTCTCCCCACAGAGCATTGCCGACGAGCGCAGCATGCTGACACACGGGTGTGTACTGAATTTTGTGTAAACGGACTATTGGCAGGAAACTGCCGCGATATCCGGAGACACAATGAGCACGAAGAAGCACGACGTACCTGAAGCCCTGCTGACCAGCCTGCTGGCCGACCACCAGAAACCCGAAGACCTGATTGGCGAGAACGGCCTGCTCAAGCAGTTGACCAAGCTGCTGGTCGAGAAGGCGCTGGACGCCGAGATGTCCGCGCACCTAGAGGGGGCTCTGGAAATTCGGGCAGTCGGCTAAGTGATAGCCTTGCTTCACCCCTGATCTACACCACCAATGCCATCGAGTCGGTGAACATGAGCCTGCGCAAGCTGACCAAGAATCGCGGCTCGTTCCCGAGCGACGAGGCGCTGATGAAGCTGTTCTACCTGGCGCTGAAAAACATCAGCCAGAAATGGACCATGCCGATCCGGGATTGGAAGGCCGCCCTGACTCGTTTTACCATCCAGTTCGAGGAGCGCATCCCTCAGGCGTAAACAAAACCCCGTTTACACAAAAATTCGGATAGGCCTGATTTCACCCCGCCATCCTCTTGAACGGGACCACTTCCCCGCCAGCCCTGGCCCCGTCTAGATAATCGCCCCACCATTGCATGAGCTTCCGACGTTCTTGCATGTATTCCGCCCGGTTGTATGCGCCCCGGACTTCATTCCGTTCGCAATGGGCTAATTGCCGTTCGATCACGTCCGAATTAAATCCGGATTCATTCATGACGGTGGAAGCCACGGCGCGGAATCCGTGTCCGGTCATCTTGCCTTTGTACCCCATACGGTAAAGGGCAAAGAGCATCGTGTTGTTGCTGATGGGCTTGTCCCGATTGCGGCCGGGGAAGACGAAGGCACTCCGCCCGGCAATGGGCCTGATCTCCTCCAGGATGGTCAGGGCTTGGCGTGACAGGGGGACAAGGTGCTCGGTCTTCATCTTCATGCGTTCGGCGGGGATAGCCCACACGGCGGCGTCCAGGTCGAACTCCGCCCACTTCGCGCCAATCAGTTCCGACGTGCGCACGAAGGTTGCCGCCATGAGTTGCAGGGCCAGGCGTGTCAGGGTGTCGCCGGTGTCCTTGTCGTATGCGTCGATCTTCCTCAGCAGGTCGGGCAGTTCCTCGGGCTTCACCGCCGCCTGATGCTTCTTCTTGTGGGGGGTCAGTGCCCCGCGTAGATCGGCGGCCATGTCCCGCGTGCAATGCCCGGATGCCACCCCGTAGCGGAACACTTGCCCGCATACCGCCAGAACCCGATGGGCCAGGTCGAAAGCCCCCCGGTTTTCGATCTTGCGGACAGCCGCCAGCAATTCGGGGGGGTCAATCTCGCCGATGGGTCGGTGACCCAGGATCGGGAAGATGTTGCCTTCCAAGCGGCGCAGTACGTCCTTGGCATGGGTCTTAACCCAGGTGGGGGAATGCTTGCCGTACCACTCGCGGGCCACAGCTTCAAAGCTGTTTTCGGCAGCCAGCTTGCGGGCGCGGTTCTCGGCCTTGCGGGTTTCGCCGGGGTCGATGCCATCGGCCAGCAGCTTGCGGGCCTCATCCCGCTTGCGGCGGGCCTCTTTCAGCGTGGTTTCCGGATATACCCCCAGGGCCAGCAGCTTTTCCTTGCCGGCCCAACGGTACTTCAGGCGCCAGTAACGTGAGCCGTTCGGGTTCACCAGCAGGAACATACCCCCACCATCGGGCAGCTTGTATGGACCATCAACAACCTCACAGACGGTCTTTCCTTGAACATCCTTCTTCCACTTGCCTTTTTCATCCTTGACTGGCTTGAGGCCAGGCATTGCCGCATTGATGGCTACAGGGGTCAGAGTGTTCAGATTTGCCATTTGGGGGTATCTCCATGATGGGGGTATTTCGTACCCCCGGATGTACCCCCATTCTAGCCCGGATTTTGGGGGTATCAAGTGGAGCACCCTGGAACATACAGACGAGAAAAAAGCCAGTCTGATGCGGGCTTTGTGGACTTATTTGGATCAGTGTGGAATGTTGTTTGGCGGAAGCGGTGAGATTCGAACTCACGGTGGGTTGCCCCACGCCGGTTTTCAAGACCGGTGCCTTAAACCACTCGGCCACGCTTCCGTTCAGGTGCGGATTTTAGCCAAGGCAGGCGCCGGGCGTCCGGCTTATTGCGCCTGCAACAGGCGCAGTATGGGCGCCGCCTTGTCCAGGCATTCCTGGTATTCGGCATCCTCTCCGGAGTCGGCGACGATGCCACCGCCAGCCGAGAAGCGTACCTCCCCTTCCCGGTGCAGCAGGGTGCGGATGGCGATGCTGGTGTCCATGGCGCCGTCGTAACCGATGTAGCCGATGGCGCCACAATAGACGCCGCGCCGCACGGGCTCCAGTTCCTCGATGATCTGCATGGCGCGCAACTTGGGGGCGCCGGTGATGGAGCCGCCGGGGAAGGCGGCGCGGAGCAATTCCAGGGCATGGCCGCCCGCCGGCAACTGGCCGACCACGGTGCTGACCAGGTGGTGCACGTTGGTGAAGCTTTCCACCCGGAACAGTTCAGGCACCTGCACCGTGCCGGGCGCGCAGACCTTGCCCAGGTCGTTGCGCAGCAAATCGACGATCATCAGGTTTTCGGCCCGGTCCTTGGCGCTGGCGGCCAGTTCCGCGGCCAGGGCGGCATCCCTCGTAGGGTCCGCGGAGCGGGGACGGGTGCCCTTGATCGGCCGGGTGACCACCCGGCCATCGCGCACCCGCAGGAAACGCTCGGGGGATGAAGAGAGCACCTCCGCGAAGGGCAGCCGCAGGTAGGCCCCATGCGGCGCCGGATTCAGACGGCGCAGGTGGAGGTAGGCGGACCAGGGGTCGCCGCCTACCCGCGCGGCAAACCCCTGTGCCAGGTTGACCTGATAGCAATCGCCTTCGCGGATGTAGTGCCGGATGCGGGCGAAAGCCCGCGCATAATCCGACCGGCTCAGATCCGCGCGAAGCAGGGACGACATCACGAACGGCCCGGCCGGCCGCGCCCGTGGGGGATGCTGGAAGCGGGCGAGCAGCGCCGGCCAGTGCGTATCCGTGCCGGGGTCGCGGCCGGCGGCAACCAGCCAGGCCTGGCGCGTGTCGTGATCCACCACCGCCGCCCAGTCATACAGGCCCACCGCCATGTCGGGCAGTTGGGGATCTGCCAGGGCATGTTCGGGCAGGCGCTCGATGCGGCGCGCCAGATCGTAGGCGAAATAGCCGATGGCACCGCCGGCGAAGGGCAGCGGCGCAGGGTCCGTGAGCGGACCCAGGTGGCGGCGCAGCAGATCGAAAGGCGCCTCGGTGCTACCGAGGAGTCGGTCTCCCACCTGAATCTCGGTCACATCGCCCCGTGTGACGAGTGTCTTCCAGGGCCAGGCGGACAGGATGTCCACCCGCCGCATGCCCGGCCGGGCATCGGAACTGTCCAGGAAGACCGCCCACGGCGCGTCAGCAACGGCCTCGAACAGGTCCGCGCTGTCCGCAGGATAAGGGATGGCCTCGATGCGCATGGATTGAACGGTCTGGAGCCCTCCGGGTCGCGGCTCGCCGCGACCGCGAGAGGCGATTGGTGCCGACAGTCTGACTCGAACAGACGACCTACCGCTTACAAGTCTGACTGAGCCGGCTTTCACCGGCTAGCACCAAGCTTAATACTCTTTAATAAAACAACATGTTACGTAAAAACCCTGCTTAATGCAGTAACATGAAAAACACCCCGTTTTCACCAATTTTGTGACCCCGGCGTGACCCCAGCGTGACCCCAGCGTGACCCCGGGCGGACCCACCAGGAGGCAACTCATGGCGAACAAACTCAATTTTACCAAGGCGGCCTTGGATGCGATTCCAATACCTGCCCCAGGTCAGCGCGCGACTGTACACGATGCCAAGATCACTGGCCTGCAAATCAGGGTTACCAGTCAGGGGATCAAAACCTTCTGTGTGCGTCGCCGAACCAAAGGGGGCGATGTGGAGCGTATCACGCTGGGCCGCTATCCCGACATGAGCATCGAGCAGGCCCGCAAGCTGTCGGCCAGAGTCAATGCCGAGATCGAGGAAGGCGCAAACCCGGCGTCCGTCAAACGTGCCCACAAGGCCGAGCCCACATTGAATGATCTGTTCGAGCTGTATATGAAGGCCCATGGCGATCTGATGAAACGGCCGGACAAGATGCGCGATCTGTTCCGTCTCTACCTGGCTCCGCTCGCGGACAAAAAGGCTTCCCAGATCACCTATCCGATGGTGGATCGCTGGCACAAGGAATTGCCGGTAGTAATCAACCGACGCCGCGAGCAGGAACGCCAGCGCATCCAGGAGGTGCTGGCCCAGAAGGGGCGCGTGGGGCGAGGTGTGAAGTCCACCCCTGTGGCCGGCACCCGCACCGCCAACACCGCCCTCGCCCTCCTCCATGCCATCTACGAGAAGGCACGCAACAAGCGCTGGTGGACGGGTGATAATCCGGCACATGGTGTCGACCGGTTCAAGGAAACCAGCCGGGATCGTTTTCTCCAAGCTGATGAGCTGCCGCGCTTCTTTCAGGCCTTGCGTGATGAGCCAAACGAGACCATCCGGGACTACTTCCTGATCGCCCTGCTGACCGGGGCCAGGCGATCCAACACACTGGCCATGCGCTGGGACGAAATCAGCTTCGAACGGTGTGAATGGCGCATCCCGGTAACCAAGAACGGTACCCCGCAGGTCGTCACCCTCACCTCCGAGGCATTGGCCATCCTTGAAGCCCGCAAGAACAACGGCAGCGAATGGGTGTTCCCCGCTGGCGGCCGGAGCGGTCATCTCATGGAACCGAAAATGGGCTGGGACCGCATCCTTCAGCGCGCCGGAATCCACGACCTGCGCATCCATGACCTGCGCCGCACACTGGGCAGCTGGCAGGCCAGAACAGGAGCGTCGCTGGCCATCATCGGCAAGAGTCTCAACCACAAGAGCATTCAGTCCACGGCCATCTATGCCAGGCTGGACCTCGATCCGGTGCGCGAGTCGGTGGAGCGAGCCACCACAGCTATGCTCACGGCTGCGGGCCTCAAAGCTTCAAGAACAGAGGGCTAAGTACAAACCAGGGATGGAAACAAAGTTTTCTGGTCAGTCTATGTCGCCCATCGGAACTTGTGGCTGGATGGATAGGGCATCCTTTGCCCGCCGGTCAAAGCTGGATTCCCGCGTGTTACCTTTTGCAAGAAGTCCCTGTAGACACCAGTTTGGGCACACGAAATTACGAAAATCAGAGGAATCATCGTGGCACGCCACCTCCAAAAGACGAAGCTGGATGGCACGCCCTATCACAGGCGCGAGGCTGTTGAAGCGGAGATTCAAGAGCTCGAAACGATCAGCGCCTCCGAACTTGAGCGCCGTTCCGCACTTTGGCCAAGTACTACGCTGGGATACGTTTCACCGGAAGCATTGGTGTATTTTGTTCGCAACCTGCCCACAGGTGCTCACCGTGACAAACTGACTGAACAATTGTTAGGCCGCGTGGTTCGCAGCGTGCCGCGCGCTTCCGACGCAAGTGGCCACACGACGTCCCTCACCCGCATGAACATTCGTGAGGACATGGTCGACCATTTCGTAGATCTACTGCTGAGCGACCGGGATAGGTACGACGACCGCCTCGACTACTACGAAGTCAACTTCAACTCGGCCATAGCCAGGGACCGGCTAGACGCAAGTACTCGCCATTGGACACACGAGAATCGAAGCGATGAACTGGGTTCTGACGAGGTTGAGGTCTCCGACCAGGTGGAAGCCGCTGTCGGAGACTACGACCCCTTCGATGCCGACGAACTCGACAAGAAAATTTACCGGTTGCTGCTCGACGATGCGATTGACAGCCTGCCTGAGTTCCAACGGAGAATCGTCGAAATGCTGCGCCAAGAAATCCCCATTGAGTCGCAGGATCCTTCGGTCGCCTCCATTAGCAAGGTGTTGGGCAAGGCCGAGAAGACCATCCGCATACATCGCGACAAAGCGTTCGCATCCTTGCGGCTGCGTCTTGAACGCAAAGGGAGGACGTAATGGCTAGACATTCGCCAGTCACACGAGAGGATATCTTGGGCGCCTTCGCCATGGAATTCGAACCGGGAACAGGAATCCTTGAGCGATATCTTTCGCAGTACCCAGAGTACTCATTACAGCTTGTAGATCTTTCCAGAGAACTGTCTAGGGAGTTCGATGACGACAGGCCATTGAGCGCTGATGACCTTGCCTCTGTGAAAGCAGGCATACGTAGGCTTCAGGAATGCACCGCAACTCTTCAGTCATTACTGGAGGCGCCGGCCAAGATGTTCACTAATGCGGCCAAAGCACTGGATCTGCCAATTCAGGCCGGCCTTGCTCTGCGCGAGCGGCGGATCGATGTTTCAACTATACCTTCACGCATCATCGAGAAACTGGCCCAAGCGCTAAAGGCGTCAGTTGTGGTTCTTCACTCCTACCTAGCATTGCCGCCGCAGGTGTCCCAGATTCGCGCAAGCAAGTCGAGCACTAAGCCGACGGCGGCAGAAAAGGTGTCGTTTGAAAGAATCCTGAGGGACGCGGGCGTCGATGAAGAGACTCTGTCGACGCTGCTCAACAACGAGTAACCATGGACGCTGTTGAGCTGGCTCGACAGTATGCCAAGCGGCTGCACGATCAAGCAGTCGAGCGTGGGAGCGACCCATGGTCGCCCTATCAATTCGCGGTCGATATAGCCAACGAGCTCGGTATTGCCGTAGAAGCTTGCGCCCCCGGGGCAGCGCTCCTCGATGGTGCACGTGCAGCCTTCGATGGTGGAATTCCACTAATCGTCCACGAGAACTGCGGGACGCCGTTCGAACGGGCATTCCTGGTGGCGCATGAAATCGGGCACGCCGAGCTAGGTGACGGCGAGGAAGACGGTGGGTCTCCGGTCCAGATTGACCCAGCTCGTGCGTCCGAGGCCAGTCCTGTCGGGATGGATCGGGTTGTCGACTACAGCCGACGGCAGCGACGAGAAGTCCAAATGGACCTCTTTGCGAGGGAGCTTCTCCTACCCAGACCTTTGGTCGTTGACCTGCATGTGGTTCAAGGTCAGACCTGTTCCGACATCACGGAGCGTCTAGGTGCGCCGTTTGAAGTCGTCGCACAGCAGATGCTAGATGCGCTACTGCTACCGCCCATTCCGGTGGTCGCTGAAGTCGCCCCTACTGAAACACCTCTCAACGATAAGCAACGCGATGCAGCCCAACATCGGGGCGTCGCGTTCCTGCTTCAGGCTGGACCAGGAACCGGGAAGACCCGCACGCTCGTTGCTCGCGTTGAGAGCTTGCTCGACGATGGAGTCGACCCTCGAAGAATTCTCCTGCTGACCTTTTCCAATAAAGCTGCTGCGGAGATGACCGAGCGGATTGCACAGAAGCGCCCAAAAGAAGCGGCTGCCCTCTGGATTGGCACATTCCATGGCTTTGGCCTGGATATCCTCAGGCGGTTCAACGACAGATGCGGCCTGCCCACAGATCCTCGCCTGATGGACCGTACGGAGGCGGTTGAACTGTTGGAGAACGAGTTCCCGCGCCTGGGGCTGACCCACTACCGAAACCTCTATGACCCATCGCAAACCGTAGCTGAGATGTTGAGTGCGGTCTCCCGCGCTAAGGATGAGGTCGTCGATGCTCCAGGCTACCTCGCTCTTGCTGAGGCGATGCGCGCAGCGGCAGAGGACCAGGAAGATGTTGTGGCTGCCGAGAAGGCAATGGAAGTCGCGAGGCTTTACGCCCGCTACGAGGAACTCAAGGCTGTTTCTGGGTATGTGGACTTCGGTGACCTCGTAATGCGACCAGTTCTCCTCCTTGAGACAGACGACGCGGTTCGGGCCCAACTCCAGACAGACTACGACCACATCCTGGTGGATGAATACCAGGACGTGAACCGCAGCAGCGTGCGACTGCTGTCGGCATTGAAGCCGACGGGTGAAAATCTATGGGTGGTCGGAGACTCCAAACAGTCGATCTACCGGTTCCGAGGCGCATCCTCTTTCAACATGGCCCGTTTCGGACGCGAAGATTTTCCGGGAGCGGTCCGCGACAGTTTGACCATCAACTACCGCTCGACCTCGGAAGTCGTTGATGCGTTCTCCAGCTTCGCGGCCACCATGAGCACTGCTGATGGGGCGACTTCCCTTGTAGCAAGTCGCGGGTCCAGTGGTGAACAGCCAGAAGTCATCACAGTGGCGGAAGGCTCGCTGCTCACATCTGCGCTTGCTGACAGCATCGAGCAGCTGCGGGAAATGGGGTATTGCTATCGCGACCAAGCCGTCCTTTGTCGAGGCAACGACCGCCTATCAGACACAGGACGTGATCTGGAACGCGCTGGCGTGCCCGTGCTGTTCCTCGGCAGCCTTTTCGAACGCCCAGAGGTGAAGGACCTCGTGGCCGTGCTCTCACTTCTGGTGGATAGGCGAGCGATGGGGTTGATTCGCACCGCCTGCTGGCCGGAATTCGCCATGGGACTCGAAGATGCAGTCCGGTTGTTCGAACACCTTCGGGGCTCCAATGCGGAGGCTGGCGCCTGGCGACTTGGCGCTCCAGGCCTCACTCCGGCCGGGTGCGCGGCGCTGGCTGCTCTTCATAATGCCCTTGCCGGGTTTGATACAACCTCGCAGCCTTGGACTGTGCTAGCGACCCTGCTGCTCGACCGGACCAGGCAAGCCGCACGAATCGCATCGTCGTCCAGTGTTGCGGAACAAGCTCAGGGAATTGCCATCTGGCAGTTCATGAACTTCGTGCGGATGCAGCCAAACGGCCAGGGCCTCCCGATCCAGCGGCTTTCCGACCGTGTGAGGAGGTTACTGCGCCTCAGGGATGACAGAGACTTGAGGCAGCTACCTGCGGCAGCTCAGGGGATTGATGCGGTCCGCCTGATGACGATCCATGGCTCGAAAGGGTTGGAGTTTCCGGCGGTTCACATTGCCGGTGTCAATAAGGACTCCATCCCCGGGGCACTTCGGACATCGAAGTGCCCTCCACCCGCAGGCATGGTCGCAGGCGGTCAAGGAAGCGCAGAGGACATTGCACGGGCGGCCCACAACGAAGAGCAGGAATGCCTGTTCTTCGTGGCAATGTCCCGGGCGAAGACCCGTCTGGCGTTCTACGGGGCAACTGCGACAGCGAATGGGCGAGCGCGGCCGCTGTCGCCGTTTCTGGGTCGAATCAGTCCGGTCCAACGGCGTGCCGTAACGCCCACCACTATATTGCCTCCCGCGTCGGACGAAGTGCACATACCCATCGCCTTCACTGGGACCCCACGGTTCAACTCAGATGCGGTCGCGCTTTACGAGTCGTGTGCAAGGCGATTCCTCTATACGCATCTGCTTCAGGTTGGCGGCCGGCATCGCATGAGTTCGTTCTTGCAGATGCACGAAGCAATTCGTGAGGTCTACCGTGCGGTCGTTGCGCAGGGGAACGCACATACGGTTGAGTGGGAAGAACTGCTTTCTCAAGCGTTTGCCGCTCATGGACTGCACGAGCATGGCTACATTGATGAATATCGCGCGATGGCCACCACCATGCTCCGGTACTTCTTGGCGTCGAGGACCGGCGCGCTAATCGAAACGCCGACCGCACTCCGCATCACGTTCGACCGCCATGAAATAGAGGTAACGCCAGATGATGTCCTCGTGCGAGGCGGAAAGCGGACCATACGCCGTGTGAGAACCGGTCACGCGCCCAGCCGCGACAGCAAGGACGTCGGCGCCGCTGCATTTGTCCTGGCGGCCCAAGCGGCGTTCCCGAACGCCGAAGTGGAACTGGTCTACTTGGCGGATGCTGAAAGCAAGGCGTTGACACTCACTCCAAGAGAGTTGAGCAACCGCCAAGAGAAGCTGGGCGAGATTTTGCGCGGCATCCGAGGCGGCCAGTTTCGAACCGACGCGTCGGACGCAACTTGCCCAAACTGCCCAGCCTTCTTCGTGTGCGGTGCAGTCCCACCTGGGACGCTATCAAAAAAGTTTTAATAAAGTTTACCGGCGGCTGCCGGTGAGTCCGATTAAAGGGTCGTAGGCGAGAAATCCTCGCCGCATCACTTAAGAGGACCATATGAAACACATTGAGTTTGACGACGTTGGTGACGCGATCCGTGAGGGTCGTCCCCTGCGGGAGGTTGCCGCCTACCGTATCCGATTCGGCTTGGAAGGGCTCACCTTCCGCAACATCGACGTGCCTGACCCGGTTCCCACCGGCCGGCAAATCCTGGACAGTGCTGGGCTCGACCGCCGCGGCGATTATCTGCTCTACGCGCTCCTCGCCTCGGGCGATTTTGAGGATATCCGCCTTGACGAGACGGTGGATCTGCGCGGCAAGGGAGCTGAACGCTTCATTGCGTTCAAGTCGGACCGCGACTTCAAGTTCGCCTTGAATGACCACCAGATGGCCTGGGGCCGTCCGGAACTGCCGGGCAGCGTTCTGTACGACCTCGCCGAGGCCCCGCCCGGGGCAGCCATTTTCCTGGAGGTCCGGGGCGGCGAGGGCCGCCTCATTGAACCGGACGATAGGATCAATCTCGACGCCCCTGGCGTTGAGCGGTTCATCACCGCCCCGCGGCCACATACAGGCTTCGTCATCGTAGTCAACGCCATTGAGGAGACGGTGCCGGACAACAACGTCAGCTTCGAGCAGGTGGTCAAGCTGGCGTATCCGGACGCACCGCCGGAGACCAACGTCAAGTACTCGATGACATACCGCAACGCGGCGTCGTACCCCCACAACGGTGAACTGGGTGAGGGCGGCTCTGTTGAAGTCAAAAAACATGGGACTATCTTCAATGTCACGCGAACTGTTCAGTCTTAATGCCGACTTGGCCCGGCTGCGTGCTGAGGGCTACTTCGTTCGCATTCAGGGGAGCCTCCTGGTCATGCAGGAGGTGCCCTATGTCGACGCCCAGCGTCGTGTGCGCACCGGCACGCTGGTGTCCAACTTGGACCTGGCCGGGGACCGGACACGCAAGCCGGAGACGCACGTCATCCACTGGGATGGCGACTTCCCCTGCAATGCGGACGGAACGCCATTGCCTGGCATCTCGCATGCGTCGCCCAACACCGACCTCGGTCACGGGCTCACCGCACGGCACAGCTTCTCCAGCAAGCCCAACCCGGACGGCTACCCGGACTATTACGCCAAGATGGCCACCTACGCGACTATCTTGGCCGGCCCGGCGGCTGTCTTACAGCCCGGAATTAGTCCGCGGCTGATTCGTGGTGCCGACGATGACGATGAACCCAGCGTCTTCAACTATCTCGATACCGCGACAAGCCGGGTGGGCATCGGGGCCCTCGCCAGCAAGTTGGAGAACGAGGTAGTCGGGATCATCGGCGCGGGCGGAACTGGGAGCTACATCCTCGACTTGGTAGCGAAGACGCCAGTGAAGGAAATTCGGCTGTTCGACGACGACGACTTCCTCTCCCACAACGCCTTCCGTGCGCCCGGGGCACCTTCTCTCGATGAACTGCGCGATGCGCCGAAGAAGGTGTACTACCTGAAGGGCATCTACGAGCGGATGCATCGCGGCATTGTGGCGCACGCCGTAAAGATGGGTGCGGATACGCTTGGTCTCCTTGAGGGCATTACGTTCGCGTTCATCAGCATGGACGCAGGGGAAGAAAAGCGGGCTGTCGTGGACAAGCTCGAAGCGCTCGGTGTGCCGTTCATCGACGTCGGTATGGGGCTGGAGCTCACCAAAGGCAGCCTTGGCGGCATCCTGCGCGTCACGACGAGCACACCGGAGAAGCGGGAGCACGTGCACCAAGGCCGCATTTCATTCATGGGTGGTGGCGGTCAGGATGTCTATGCTTCCAACATTCAAGTGGCGGACTTGAACGCCTTGAACGCGTGCTTGGCAATCGTGAAGTGGAAGAAGTTGCGCGGCTTCTATCGAGATCTGGAACAGGAGCACCACACCACCTACACCACGGACGGCGGCATGTTGCTGAACGGAGACCAATCGTGATGCGACATCAGACTCTGGAACACAGGTTCGTCCGCAATGTTCCGCGCACGTTGGAGCCTGGGGTTCTCTACATTTCAATGGAATACGCAACCGCAGTCCACTCGTGCTGCTGTGGTTGTGGTGACCGCGTGGTGACGCCGTTCACTCCAACAGACTGGAAAATGATTTTCGATGGCGAATCCGTGTCTCTTCACCCATCCATTGGCAACTGGAACCAGAAGTGCCAGTCTCACTATGTCATCAAGCGGAGCCGTGTCGTGGAAGCCAGCCCTTGGTCTGGCAAACAGATAGATGTGGAACGCCATCGTGACCAGCAAGCGAAAGCTGCCTACTACGACCAATTCAAGAGTCACAGTGATGGCACCATCACCCTACCCACTGAAGCTGTTTCAAAGTCAAGGATCGCCAGCCGAACAACCAGGGTGCCAGTCAACTTCTGGTCGCGTATTAAATCGTGGTTTGCCAACTGATCGCGTCCATTATGCGTAGACTGACTAGGGAACGTTGTTTTCAATCCTGGTTTGCACTTGATCGGCAAGCGGGATCCCACAAGGCGCGATCACAGATACTTCTTCAGATACGTCCACTGCACCCGCGACAGCAGTCCAGTAAGCAACGCTAGGGGCAGCACAATCCACTCCGGCCGGATGCTTACCGGCCACATGAGATAGACCATCGCCCCCGTGGCCAGCCCCGCGAACTGGAAGAACTTGGCACGGTGGTACATGGAGGAGGATTCCCTCCCTGCGCAGGCGCGCCGGATATGGCGCTGGGTGAGCCCGTCCACCAGGCCAAGGGCCCAGACCAGCAGGAACAGGGGCGCCGCCCCCATTAGGATGGCCAACCGGACCCCGAAGATCTGGGCCCGGACCATGGCCAGGTAGATCTCGTCCTGCAGGGGGTAGACGAAATCCTTCCGGGCGATGACGTCACCTCCGTAGTAGGTGACGTCGGGCTGGGCCGGCAGCAGGGCCGCGTTGGTCATCCAGCGCTCGATGGGGATCAGCTGGAAAAAGAAACCGTACACTCCCCTGGCGCAGGTCCGGGCCAGTCCGGTCAAAGGCGCGTCCGGGCGCAGGTCGTGGGTGAGGGCCAGATCGCGGCTCAGGGTCTGCTGTGCCTGGGTCAATCCCTGGGCCTCACCCCAGACCTGCTTGGCCAGGACGACCTCCATCCCCATGGCGGCCAAGGCCATCAGCGCCAGGGTAAGCCAGGTATAGAAGACCAGCTTCAGCGGCCACAGGAACAAGTTGTGGGCCGCCAGCCCCTCGCCCCGCCTAGAAGCCACTGCCCTTGCCCTCCACCACCACATGGCGCAGCCAGTCCGGACCGTCGAAGGGGGGCGTCTCCCCGGTAACCCAACCGGTCCCCTGCGAGAACTCTCCCGGCGTCACCCGCACGTATCGCCCCCGCATATCCTCCGCCACCGCCTCCAGGTCCTCCGGCATCATGGGGTCGTGCTCCGCATCCGGCAGGGGCAGACGCAGCTTGTAAAGCCGACCGCCCTCGATCAGGGCGAAGGCTTGGCCTTTGGGCAGGCGGGTGAGGTCGGCCGGGCTGATCATGGGGGCGACACGGGCGCTCAGGCGGTCCTCGTTGCGGCTGGTGAAGTCGGAGAAATCCAGGGGGTCGTTGCTGTCCGAGGCCTGGCTGGCGCTCATGGTGGTCACCAGTTCCACCTCGTCCAGTTGGTCGGTGAGGATCTTCGCCGTATCCGCGTTCTTCACTCGCAGCATGATCAAGGTGTTCAGGTTGCCGCCGATCTGCTGGGCCTTGGCCCGGGAGCCGATGCGCGCCTCCACGTCCGACCAGGTCTGGGTGTAGACCGTCACCTGGTAACCCGCGCCACCGGCCTTGTTGAGCAGCGGGATGAACTCGTCGCCGATCAGCTCGTTGAACTCGTCGGCGTGGATGGAGATGCGCCGCTTCGGTGCCGGCGCCGACTGGCCGTAGGTCTCGCCGTGCTTATAGATGCGCCCGGCGGTGGAGGTGAGGTCGGAGAACATGGAGTTGCCCACTGCGCCGGCCACCTCGTAGTCGCTCAGGGCGTCCAGGCCCACGTAGACGATGCCGCCCCGGTTGATCACCCCCATCCAGTCGAACAACGGCCGGGTGTCGTCCAGCTTGTTCATGTCCGGGGAGACAAGTTCCGCCACCTTGCCGGTGGTGAGTTTCTCCAGCAGCGGGATTAGGGAGGCCACCAGCTTGTTGAAGTAGCTCTGCTCGTAGCTGATGATCTTCATCAGGCTCGCCGCCGTGTCGTCGTGGAGATCGTTGGCGCGGATGTACTCCAGCAACTTCACCACCTCCATGTCCCGGTTCTTCATCGCCCGGTCCAGGGACTTGGGCTCCACCTCCAGGGCCTCCACCGCATCGCGCCAGCCCGCCGCGCGTGGGTCCCGGTCCAGCCAGAAACGGCAGTAGTCCAGCACCAGGGGCTCGATGTCGTTGGCGTATCGGTAGATGTCCTGGTAGGACGGTGTGCGCCCCAAAGCGGTCATGGCCTTGGACATGGCGTTCACGAAGCCCCAGACGAACTGGGCGAAGTTCGCCCCCTCCCCCTCCTTGGGCAGCTGGTTGGTGATGCGCGTGGCCACCTCGGTCACCCGCGAGAAGCTGCCCACCGGGTTGTAGCGGGCGGACAGTTCCGGGTAGCCCAGGTGGAAGAAGTGGAACTCGCCCGCCCGGCCGGCGCGCCGGGCCTCGGCGTACATGCGCTTGAGCAGATCGGCATCCCCCTTGGGATCGAACACGATCACCACGTCGCCGCGGCGGATGTCCTGGGTGATGAGGAGTTCGGCCAACCGGGTCTTGCCCACCCGGGTGGTGCCCAGCACCAGCATGTGGCCCACCCGCTCGCCGAGGTCCATCCAGACCGCGTCCTCGTCCGGCTCCACGCCGTGGATGGCCGCATCGCCCCCCACCGGGGGAAGCGGCGCCACCACGTTCCACCAGGCCTCGCTGCGTGTGAGCCGGCCCAGCCAACCAAAACCAGTGCCTTCTACACCACGTTCCAATCGCCGGGCCGCTCGATATAACCAGCTTGGCCGCAGTAGCTCCCGGTAGGCTGGGTTGCGGGTGTCGTGCAGCCGCTGGGAGTGGCGCCGGTCCCAGGCGAAGCCCATGCCCAGGAACAGTCCCTGTTCCGACCAGGGGATGGCCTCGGCGGCAAGGCGGTAGCGAGGAAGGCGCCGCAGGTTGGCCTGGTAGCGCAACAACCGGCTGCCCAGGGCAAGACGCCAGCCGGCCACCAGCATCAGAACGGTGGCGACCAGGTAGGCCAGCACCGGCGGCAGCAGAAACATTTCCGGGTTGAGGACGATCCCCAGGGCCGCCAGAAAGAACATCCCGGCCGGGACGAACTCCACCGGCCGGCGCAGCAGGTTCTCCACAGGATAGGCCATGGGCCGCTACGCCACCCCGGCGGCCTGTAGATCCTCCAGGAGCATGGCCGCACTGACCTCACAGTCATAGGTGCCCACGAAGACCGCCTCGGGGCGTTGTAGCCAGCGCGCCTCCAGCTGGCCGCTGGAGGGGCAGGAGACGATCTCGCCATCGAGCAGGAACACCGCGCGCGGCACGGCGCTGGCGAGGATCCGGTCCAGCAAGGATTGGAGCGGGTCGGGGATGGGTGTCATGACAGGGTATCCGGGCTTGATTCGTGGTTCGCCTTGACGAGGTGGGGGTTAACCGGGGGGACGGGTTCGATGAAGCGCTGGGGGGCGCGAATGATCATCACCGACAGCGAGCTGCCGGCCTGGCCGCTGCGGCGCACCACTTGGTACTTGTGCACGTTGGTCTTCCGGGGGCCCAGTTCATGCCAGCCGGCCTTGATCACCTCCCGCTGGATGCCGGTGCCTACCTTGTCCGCCGCCAGGGCGGAGGGCGTGCCGTCACCCTTCTCCCCGAAGCGCTCTGCGAAGTGGCGGAAGATGCGCGGCGAGACCAGCAGCATGCCCTCGGCCGCGAAGTGCACCATGGCGCCGGTCTCGTTGTAGGCGACGGTGCCGCCCGCCAGACCCTGTTGCAACCAAGCCATGAAGCGCAGAGCTGCCTCGGAGGGGGCCTGGGGCGCATTCCTAGCAGATTTCGCATCCTTGCCCTTGGCGGGTTGGTCCGGCTTGTCCGGCAGGCGCATGGGCGCGATGCGGCGAGCCGCTGGTGGCCTGGGCAGGAAGTGGGTGGCGTCCTCCTCGGATTCCAGGAATTCCTCCTCCTGCATGGGTAGCGGCGCCGCCTCCGGGTCGGGGGTCGACATGGACGGTAGACGGGAAGGCAGGACGCTGGTAGATATTGTGTCGCCCCCTTCCCGCACGGGGCCTGTCCGGTCCTTCGCCCCCCCACCGTCGGCAGGGACTTCGACGGAGACGTTCCCGACCCCCTGCTGGGGTGGCTCTCCGGCCGCTTCCGCATCACCGGTCAGGGGAATGACCTGGCCCACGAAGTCCGTCGGGTAATGCTCCGGATCAGGATAGAGCTTCGCGAGAGGGAAGCACAGCAGGGTCAGCACCTGGTCGAATCCTTCCATGCGCACCCGGGCTCGCCAGATCCCCCCACCGGTATCCGGATTGGGGGCCAGGGCACCGTATTCCTGCCAGACGTCGAACAGCCGGTCGTTCTTCTCCGTCCCCGGGATGCCGGCGGCGGACTCGTGGGCGGCGAGATAGTCTCGTACCTCGTCTGCCAGACGCTTGGAGACGAACCAGAGGCATCCATTCGCGACGAACCCCGCTGCGCCCGGCCGGTTCAGGGGCAGGCGCCCCCCCTCGGCCAGCATCCGGCGCAGGGCCTCCATCAGGCGTTCGACAAGAGGCACCGCCCTGGCGTTGGCGAAGCGGGTGCGCGGTCCCTCCAGCAGGTTACGGCGCACCGATTCCCGGTCCGCCTCGATCACGATCCGGGCCAGGGCACTGGCCTTGTCCTCGCCCGAGAGAAACGCGGTGAGCTGGGTCAGCAATTCCGCATCCTCCGAGAGCCACGCCAGGGTGGACTGTGGCACCAGCCGCTGCATTAGGAACACGCCCATACGCTGATGGGCGGCGTAGTCCCGCCCACCCGACAGGCTGGCCGGAGAGGCGCACGAGGCTTCGAACATCACGCGGTAACGGATCGCCCCGCTCTCGGCCATATTACCGGCCAGGGGCGACCAGGGCACCTCCCCACGCGGCTTGGCGATGACCACATGCAGATCCGTGAGGGGCTTGCCCACGTCATGGAGGAGTGCCGCCAGGAACACCCCGAAGGACCAGCGGTGTTCGCGGCGCTGGATGTCCTCGGGCGCCACGCCGGGGGGCAGAACCTGGGCATGCCGCAGACGCAGGGCGATGTTCGCCGTCTCCAGAGCATGCAGCAGCAGGCCTCCGGGCTGGGCATGGTGGTGGGATTCCGAGGCCGGCAGCAACTGGGCAAAAGTCATGAACCGGCTTATGGTCTGGCCATAGTCCCGCTCAAAGTTGGACGCTGCAAGACCGGTCTCCACGCAAATGGAAGCCAGGAGAGCACCCGTGTCCAGATGCCGTTTCAATTCCTCTTCGGGCAGGACAGGCATCCAGCCCGGTGGGATGTCTGTCTCCTGCTTCTGCCGGATTCGCATACCTCTCGTGGTGAAGGTAACGGCCACCCCTGCGGCCAGACTGGCGGCACCGAGCAAGGCGGCGACTGCCTCCATCATTGCCCATTGCGGCCAAACAGGCCTGGACCAGTGGATTTCGGTGAGAAGCCCCAGCCCAAACGGTGTTGAAGCACACGGATGGTATTGGCTGTCTGGAATGGGGGTGGCCTCGTCAATACGGATTCCTGAGGCGGCTTCATGCACAAGCTCGCTGCTCGATGGGGTGGGGAGATACCGTAGCGATCGCCGCCATCCCATGACAGCGAGAAATCAGAGAATCAGACGGTCGTTTTTCCAAAGACCCTCGAGCATCCGCTGGATAGACTCGGGGCCCCGGGCCCTGCCGTGATCGACAAGCGGTTCATGCTGTCGATTTTCATAGTGCACCGTAAGCAGTTGACGGTGCGCCACAGGGACGGTGCGCCCCAGTTCCACTTGTTTCCTCTCTTCCGCGAGTCTGCTACCTGTGACCTGCCCTCCTTGTTAGCGAACGCCTCTAGCCGCAGCATGATTGCGCCTTGCGATATGCAGGAGAGGGCAGCGCCCATACGTGGCTTGATTCGCTCCCGCCCAAGCTCGCGGGCTACCTCAGTCGGTCATTCAAACGGCCGGACTACATCTGATACCCGCCCGACACCGTAGGCGTGCTGTCGGCCTTATGTAGAGATCAACAGCAGCTTCACAGTCCGGCCAATGAGTACTCGCGCCTCAATCCGGTCAATAAAAGCAGAGAGCTTTCAGCGGTAGGGGACGAATTCACGGCAGCTTTTGCTCTCATCCAAGCGGAAACGGCATCACATCGAATAGTTGGCGGTGCGTAAGCCCAGCAAAGCCTTGACATGAGCTTGGCAATACATAGGATAGTAATCAGTTACTTTCTTTATGCGCCTATCATGGTCACCCACCCAAAGCACCTACCCGCCGAAGAACGTCGCGCCGTCACGGTTGAAGCCGTGGTGGAACTTGCGGCACAGCAGAATCCGAGCGAGATCACGACCGCAGCCATCGCCAAACACATGGGTGTCACCCAGGGGGCGCTGTTCAAGCACTTTCCAACCAAGGAGGCCATCTTGCAGGCGGTCATGGAGTGGGTGGCCGAACGCCTTCTCGCTCGCATGGAAATGGCTTCGCGGTCCGCCTCGTCGCCGATCGCGGCCATCGAGGCCATGTTCATGGCGAACGTCGAGTTCGTCACGGAGCACCCGGGCGTCCCGCGCATGCTGTTCGGCGAGCTCCAACGCGCCCAGCAAACGGCGCCCAAACGCATGGCCCAGACCCTCATCCGACGCTATGGCGAGCGTCTGCAAGCGCTGCTCGAGCAAGGCAAGGCGGCGGGGGAACTGTCGGCCACACTGGATACCGAAGCCGCCGCCACTCTCCTGATCGGCATGGTCCAGGGCCTGGTCATGCAATCGCTGCTGGCCGATGACGTCCAGCGCATACGCCGTGATGCGCCAGCGCTTTTCGCGATCTATCGGCGTGGGATTGAACATGGCATTGGGAGCGGGAAATGAAGATACAGCCTATGCAACGCCGAACCCTGGCGCTCGTCGCGGTGATCGTTCCGCTCCTGGCGCTTCTGATCTATGTCGCGCTGCGCTCCGGGCCCCTGGCCCCCGTGGCGGTGACCGAGGTCGAGGTGGAGTCGCGCGCGATCACCCCCGCCCTGTTCGGCATCGGTACGGTCGAGGCGCGCTACACTTACAAGATCGGGCCCACCCTTGCCGGGCGCCTCAAACGGCTGGATGTTCATGTCGGCGACCGGGTCGAGGCAGGACAGGTGCTGGGCGAGATGGATCCGATTGATCTCGATGACCGGATGCGCTCCCAGGAAGCCGCCATCAAACGGATCGAGGCGACCATCGGCGAGGCGACGGCCAGGCTCAGCTTCGCTAAAACCCAGGCATCGCGCTACGAGCAGTTGTTCACCGTCCGCTCCACTAGCGAGGAAATCCTGCTGGGCAAGCGGCAGGAGTTGCAGATCGCCGAGTCGGTACTGGCGGCGGCGCGCGAAGACCTGACCCGGGCCCGCTCCGACCTTCAGGCCCTGCGCGCCCAGCGCGGCAACCTGAATCTGGTGGCGCCCATGGCCGGCATCGTCACGGTGCGCGATGCCGACCCGGGCACGACTTTGGTGGCGGGCCAGGCCGTGGTGGAGTTGATCGACCCCCACAGCCTGTGGATCAACGTGCGCTTCGACCAGATCAGCGCGGCGGGGCTGGCGGCCGACCTGTCCGCGCGCGTCACGCTGCGTTCCAGCAACGGCGCGGCCCTGAACGGCCGGGTGCTGCGCCTGGAGCCCATGGCGGATGCCATCACGGAGGAAATCCTGGCCAAGGTGGTTTTCGACAAAGTGCCCGCGCCCCTGCCACCCATCGGCGAGCTGGCCGAGGTGACCGTCGATCTGCCCGCATTGGCCGCGATGCCCGCGATCCCCAATGCTGCCGTGCAACGCCAAGGCGATCGGCCGGGCGTATGGCGGATCAAGGATGGTGGGCTGGAGTTCGCTCCCGTCAGGCTGGGGCGTTCTGACCTGGACGGCCGGGTGCAGGTGGCCGAAGGCCTTAAGGCCGGCGAACGCATCGTGGTCTACAGCGAAAAGGCCCTCGGCCCGAAGAGCCGCATCCGTGTGGTGGAAAGCATCCCCGGAGCCCGCAAGTGATCAGCCTGGCCGGCCGCGACATCCTCCACGCCTGGGGCAAGTTCGTCTTCACCGGCGTGGGGCTGGGCCTGCTCATCGGCGTGACGCTGGTGATGGCCGGTGTCTACCGGGGCATGGTGGACGACGGCAAGGCGCTTCTGGACAACAGCGGCGCCGATCTCTGGGTGGTGCAGCAGGACACCCTGGGCCCCTACGCCGAATCCTCCAGCCTCAACGACGACCTGTATCGCGCCATCCTGGCCATGCCCGGCGTGGACCGGGCCGCCAACGTCACCTATCTGACCATGCAGGTGAGGCAGGGTGAACGCGATGCGCGCGATGTGCGCGCCATGGTGGTGGGTGTCGCGGCCGGCGCGCCGGCGGGCACGCCCGGCACGCCGCCCTACCTGGTGGCGGGGCGCCAGATCACCCGGGGGCACTACGAGGCGGTCGCCGACGTGGCCACCGGTTTCAGGCTCGGCGATACGATAAAAATCCGCCGCAACCAGTACACCGTGGTCGGGCTCACCCGCCGGATGGTCTCCTCCAGCGGCGATCCCATGGTGTTCGTCCCCCTCAAGGACGCCCAGGAGGCCCAGTTCCTCAAGGACAACGACGCCATCTGGCAGAGCCGCCGCCGCACCGGCGAAAATCCGGCGTTCAACCGGCCCGGCGCGCCGGGTGTGCTGGACGCCGTGATCGCATCCCAGTCCAGCAACAACTTCGTCAACGCCATCCTGGTGCGCCTCGAACCGGGCGCCGACCCCGATGAGACGGCCCGCAGCATCCACCGCTGGAAGCGGCTGACGGTGTACACCCGCGCGCAAATGGAGAGCATCCTGGTCGGCAAGCTGATCGCTACCTCGGCCAAGCAGATTGGCATGTTCCTGGTCATCCTGGCCGTCGTCAGCGCGGCCATCGTCGCCTTCATCATCTACACCCTGACCATGGACAAGATTCGCGAGATCGCTGTTCTCAAACTCATCGGCACGCGCAACCGCACCATCGCCGCCATGATCATGCAGCAGGCGCTCGCACTCGGGGCGATCGGTTTCGCGGTGGGCAAGATCACCGCCACTTTCACTGCGCCGCTGTTCCCCAAATATGTGCTGCTGGTGCCGCAGGACTCCATCATCGGCTTCTTCGCCGTGCTGGTGATCTGCGCCCTGGCCAGCGTTGTCGCTATCCGCATGGCACTTCGGGTTGATCCGGCGGAAGCGATCGGAGGCTGACATGGCGGGCAAGGGCATACGCATTGAGGGGCTAAGAAAGCGCTACGGTAGCGGGGACACGGCAGTCGATGCACTCAAGGGCGTGGACATGCATGTGGAACCAGGCGAGGTGGTCGGCCTGGTCGGGCCATCCGGCTCTGGCAAGAGCACCCTGCTGAAATCCCTGGGCGCTGTGATCGACCCCACCGCCGGGCGCATGACACTGGGCGACGAAGTGATTTACGACGAGGGCTGGAAGGTGCCTGACTTGCGCGCCCTGCGCCGGGACAGAATCGGTTTTGTATTTCAGGCGCCCTACCTCATTCCCTTCCTCGACGTCACCGACAACGTGGCGCTGCCGCCCATGCTGGCCGGCGTCCCCAACACCGAGGCGCGCAAGCGCGCACTGGACCTGCTCATGGCGCTCGACGTGCAGCATCGCGCCCAGGCCATGCCCTCCCAACTCTCCGGCGGCGAGCAGCAGCGCGTGGCCATCGCCCGTGGCCTGGTCAACCATCCGCCGGTCATCCTGGCCGACGAGCCCACGGCACCCCTGGATTCACAGCGTGCCATGGCGGTCATCCGCATCCTCAACGACATGGCGAAGAAGTATGAAACCGCCATCATCGTCGTCACCCACGACGAGAAGATCATCCCCACCTTCAAGCGCATCTATCACATCCGCGATGGCGTGACCCATGAGGAAGCCGGTGAAGGACGAGGATTTGATTGACCATGAAAGTAAAGGAGCGGTCACCATGACGAGCGACAGCATGAATCGGTTCGATCAGGAGCACCTCGAGCGATGGTGGGAAACCACGCGCTACTACCTGTTCGCGGACATGGAAAGCCTGCACGGGGCTGTCGCCGAGGCCAAGGATGGATGGTCGCCGCCGCAGACGGACAGCCACGGTGGCCGGAAAAGGTTCATTGCCAGGGTGAGAGGCCGGCTCTTGCGCTCAGTCAAGCGCGGGTGGAAGGATGATCCGCTGCGGGAACTGGAGAGCGTGTTCCAACGGCAGATCACGTTCATCGCCAGGCACCCCGACGTCCCCAGGCGCCTGCTGTCGTGGTTGGCTCACGACGACGATCCCGGCCTTCAGCGGCACGTGCGGATGCTCATCGCTTACTACGCCACCCGCCTGGCGCAAATCATCGCGCGCGCCAAACAGCAGGGCCTGGTCAGAGCTGACATCAAACCGGATGCCGCGGCAATTTCCCTTGTCGGCATCATCCAGAAACTGGTGCTCGAAACCCCTGCCGCCCCGAGGTGGGGGGAATCGTTCCTGCGGAAGGCTGCCGAGGCTTTCGCCCTGTACCGGGCCGCATTGGCTGTTCCTTCGAAATGAAGGCAGGCGGGAAATTTCCGGGGGATGGGAAAAACGTGAGGATATCCATGCAAAGAAACGGATTCCGTATCTGGGCAATGTCCCTGGTCGCTGTCGGCTTCGGCTTGCTGACGATCAAGGAAGGCGGCGCGATCCTGTTCGGTGGCGAAGCGGCTCAAGCCTCTGCCGGGAACTACGTGCCGTTTGTGCTCTGGTTCAACTTCCTGGCCGGCTTCGCCTACGTCATCGCTGGTGCTGGACTGTGGCTGCGGCATCGCTGGGCAGTGTGGCTGGCCGTCGTCATCGCCGCAGCGACTGCGTTTGCCTTTGCGGCATTTGGCGCGCACGTCCATGCCGGCGGGACCTATGAAATGCGCACGGTCATCGCGATGAGCTTCCGAACGCTGGTGTGGGGGGCGATCGCAGCCATTTCCTGGCGTGCTCTGCCGCGCGGAAAGCCCGCCATAACGGCGGGAGATATGAAATGAACCTGAAGAAGCATTTCGCCACCGTGCTGTGGCTCGGTTTGGCATTGGCGGCCGGCGCCACGGGGGCGGCACAGGGGGATGGGGACGCATCCGCGACTCAGGCGATCTGTGACGCGGAATCGCCAAGCGAGTCGGCTGGTGCGGCGCACTGGGCGCTGTATCAGTGTCTTGGAGATCGGCGTGCGCCTGCATCGCCGCCCAGGCCGGATTTCTCCGGCGACTGGGTCCTCAACGCCAAGGCCAGCGACGACCCGCGGGAAAAGGCCAAGGAGGCCATGCAGGCGTCGAGACAGGCCATGGGCGGCCCGGCCGGGAAGGGCCGGGGTGGCGGCATGGGGCGAGGCGGCGGCATGGGCGACGGCGGCCGGGGCCGCGGGGGCGGCATGGGTGGAAGCGGCGGCTTGTCCTCCGGAGAACTGTCCGCGCTGCTGGCTCCTGCGCAAGAACTCCACATCACCCATCAGGACCCCACGCTGCTGATCGCGGACGAAAACGATCAGCACCAGCGCCTCTTCACCGATTTTCGCGGTGCCAGCGTCTCCGCCAGCGGCGGGCTGCAGCAGCGCGTGTCCGTCGCGGGCTGGGAAGGCGAGGCGCTGGTGGTCGAGACGACGATGCTGGGGAAGAAAATGACCCAGAACTACCAGATCGATGGCGGGAATGGACAACTCGTCATCTCCTCCGTGGCGCAGATTTCGGAAGGGCCGCCGGTTTCCTATCGCCTCGTCTATGCCCGGCGCAAGCCCGAGGCAGAGAGAAACCCGGCACAGCAGAATGTCAGCACCGCACCAGAAGATGTGCGATGAAGGGCCATTATCTGCCGCACACGCCGTTCCCCTGCTTCTCCATCCTTTCGATGCTGGCGCTGGCGATGAGTGCTCTCCTTCCCTCGCCGGCCTTGGCGCAAGCCGTCAACGAAGGCGCGGTCGGCGCCGGGGATTGCGCCGTGGACGAAACACTCCGATTCCGCGGCGGCACGGCGAGGCTGGAAAACGACCTATTCACCGGCACCGACCAGAACTACACCAATGGCGTGGCGTTCACCCTGATTTCCCACGACATCCCGGGCAGGCCGAGGCCCGAGTGCTTCCCGGCGCCGATCCGGCTGCACGCGCAACTCATCCAGTTCATGAACCCCGGATTCTGGGCCGATGCGAAGGATGCCGCGGCCACGCAGAACGTGGTGGTCCGATTCGGCCAGTCCATGTACACCCCGGAGGATTACACCCGAACCGACCTGATCCCCGACGATCGGCCCTACGCGGGCCTGCTCTACATGGGATTGGCATGGAACCGGCGAAAACACAAACCCGCGTTGAATCAGGAAATGCTCGACACGCGCGAGGTCACGCTCGGCGTGATCGGCCCTTGGTCGCTCGCGGAGCAAACCCAGAACCTGGTGCACGATGCGCGGAACATCGACAGGTTCCTCGGCTGGGACCATCAGTTGGAAAACGAGCCTGCCTTTCAGGTAGCGATGGACCGCAAATTCAGGGCATTTCGTGGGGCCGGGGCAATCATTCCAGGCTTCTCCGCTGATTCGATACGTTCGGTGGGGCTCAGGCTCGGCAACATCGAGACCTCGGCCACGTTGGGCATCGAGGGTCGCCTCGGCTGGAATCTGCCGAATGATTTCGGAAGCTATCCCATCCGGCCGGGCGCCGAGAACCGCCCGCCATCGGCCGCCTCCATCCACGGCAAGCCCAGCGATTCCGTCCCGGCCGCCAGTCGGCCGCGCCCCGGCGTTCACCTCTTCGGGATCGTGGAAGCGAAGGCTGTCGCCTACGATTTTTCCCTCGACGGCAACCTCTTTCGGTCCAGCCACAGTGTCACGCGCCAGCCGTGGGTTGCCCAGGTGGCGGTGGGTGTCAGCGCTCAGGGCATTCTGGCAGGGCATGGCGTCAGGTTGGCCGTGATGCGCGTTTACCGCACGCGCGAGTTTGAGGAGCAAGGCACGAATCAGGCTTACGGCTCCGTCGCCCTGAGCGTCGAGTTCTAAGGGCAATGCCTGACCATGCGACAAGCCGTTTTACCGAAACAGGACCTGGAGGTTTTCATGCAACACAAACTCATACACGGGAATATCGTCGCTACCGCGATCTTTGGCGCGACCATGGCAACGATCGGCGCACAGGCCTGGGCTGACGGGAATACCACGGCTGAGCCGATGGAACTGCGCCGGATCATGCGGGAACTCGGGAAGAACATGCAGGTGGTAATCGATGCCATCTCCCGCGAGGATTAGGTGCGGGTTACCGATACCGCGCCGCACATCGCCGAGCATCCGCAACCGCCCTTGGGGGAGAAAATGCGCATTCTCGGCTTCGTCGGGAGCGACGCCGGCCGGTTCAAGCGATTCGACGAACAGACCCACCAAGCAGCAAGGGCCTTGGAACAGGCGGCCAAGCGCGGTGACGGTCAATCCGTCATTGCTTCCTTCGCGGCGCTACAGAACAGTTGCCTGGCCTGTCATCAAAACTTCCGCAAGCCGTTCATGGAGCACTTTTATGGCAAACCTTGAGACGAAACCCGGCCCGGGTGCCGATCCCATCGAAACCGGCCGGCCCCATCTCCGGACAGTCGCGACATGGGCCCTGATCTTGGGGCTCGCCGGCTGTGCCGCGGGACCGGACTTCAAGCGTCCGTCCGCGCCGGAGGTGGCGGGTTACACGGCGACGCCGGTCGCCGCCCAGACCGAATCCGCCGCTGTGCGGCTGGGCGAGGCCCAGCGCCTGGTCGATGGCATGGCGGCCGATGCCCAGTGGTGGCGAAACCTGAAATCCGCGGAGCTCGATGCGCTGATCGAATCGGCGCTCAATGCCAACCCCTCGCTTGCCGCCGCGCAGGCCGCCCTGCGCCAGGCGCGGGAGCTCCATGCCGCGCAGGCCGGATCGACGCAATATCCGCAGGTGGATGCGGGGCTCGGCGCCCAGCGCCAGCGCATGAGTCCGAGCGCCCAGGGCCTTGCGGGCGATGCGCGCGAATTCAGCCTCTTCAACGCCAGCGTCGGCGTGCATTACAACCTTGATCTCGCTGGCGGCAACCGCCGCGCCCTGGAGGCCCTGGCCGCCCGCTCCGACTTCCGCCGCTTTGAGTTGGAGTCTGCCCGCCTGACCCTGGCCGGCAACATCGCCACGGCCGCCATCACCCGGGCCAGGCTCGCCGACCAGATCGAGGCCACCGCCGCCATCCTGAAGGTCCAGGAGGAACAGGTGCATCTGGCCCGCGAGCGTGCGCGCCTCGGCCAGGCGACGCCGGACGAGGCGCTGGCGTTGCAGACCCAAGCAGAGCAGACGCGGGCGCAGTTGCCTGCATTGCGCAAACAGATGCAGCAGGCCGAGCATCTGCTCGCCGTACTCGCCGGCCGCGCGCCGGGCGCGGGCGGAATACCTGCATTCACCCTGGCGGACTTCTCCCTGCCGGTTGAACTGCCACTCGTCGTGCCTTCCGAGCTGGCGCGCCGACGCCCCGACATCCAGGCCGCCGAGGCCCTGCTGCACGCGGCCAACGCCGACTATGGCGTGGCCGTGGCCAGGCTTTATCCGCAGATCAACCTGAGCGCCAGCCTCGGCAGCCAGGCGCTCACCAGCGGCGCCCTGTTCGGCAGCGGGTCGGCGGTGTGGAGCCTGCTCGGGCAACTGACCCAGCCGTTATTCAATCCGGGGCTGCCCGCGGAAAAGCGCGCCGCGCTGGCCGCCTTCGACGCGGCCGCCGCCAACTACCAGGGCGTGGTGCTGGGGGCGCTACGCGATGTGGCCGATGCGCTGCGCGCCGTGGAAAACGACGCCCAGACGCTGGCCGCGCTAGCCGCCGCCGACGCCGCCGCGCGGGATTCCCTGCACTCGATGGAGCGGCAATACCAGTTCGGCGCGGCCAGCTACCTACAACTACTCGTCGCCCAGCAACAGGCCCAGCAGACCCGTATTGGCCTGGCCGCCGCTCAAGCCCAGCGTTTAGCCGATAGTGTGGCTTTGTATCAGGCTATAGGCACTACATGACCTGCCAGCAAGAACACGCTGGCCCAGATGGCAACAATGGCCGAGTGAGGTTTTTTGTACTGCCCCTCCACGCCCTTGTTTATTCCTTGCCTAAGCTCAAGCGGAGGGTGGCAGCTCGACCGGAAGGGCTATGTATGCCGTACCTACAAGGTGGTATCGGCCTGGCCGGGAGCAGCATGTAGATTCTCCGGCCATGTTTTCCCTTCCCGACCGCACTCCCGACCGCGCCATCTGCGACTGGCTGCGCAGCGGCATCACCGCCCAGCCCAAGACCGCCCCGCCTTCCCCGAGCAGTCCGACTCGCCGCCGCGGACCCCGCCGCGGCCCGTTCCTGTTTCCGGAGTAAGGCATGTCCACCCAAACCATCCATTTCGCGCCGTCCGTCCCCATTACCGCCCCCGTTTCCGACCCCGACCCCATCGTCGGCGACCGCGTTGAGCTGCAACTGCTCACCACTCTCAAGTGCAACCTCAAGTGCACCTACTGCTCGCTGGGGGTGGGCGAGGTGCTCGGCTCGCAGACCGAACTCGGCTACGACATCGACCAACTCGCCGCCTTCATCGACAGCCACCTGAAGGGCAAGGAGATCTACGTCACCTTCTACGGCGGCGAGCCGACCCTGAACCAGGACATGATGCGGGCGGTGATGGCCCGCTTCCCGGCATTCCGCTACCAGCTCCAGACCAACGGCACGCTGCTCGACGACCTGCCGGGCTGGGTTCTGGCGAAGCTCTCCAACATCCTGGTCTCCATCGACGGCGGCGAGGCCATCACCGACGGCTACCGGGGGCGCGGCATCTGGCGCCAGGTCATCCGCAACCTGAACCACGTCCACGAGCGCGTCGGCGGCACGATCACCGCGCGGGTCACCTGGGGCAACGCCGACACCACCTTCGAGGAGCTCGACGAACTGGCCAGCGCCATCGAGGCCATCGACTACGTCTACTGGCAGTTCGTCGCCGACGAGATGTACGGCGGCGATGCGGTGGAAAAGCGCAAGGCCGTGCTGGTCAAGCTGATCGACCGCTTCTTCGCGCGCGGCGACCGCCTCTACCCACTGGTGCCGATCATGGGCATCGTGCGCAACAAGGTGCTGCCCAACCGCGGCCGCGAGTTGTACGCCGGCCTCACCCAGTGCCGCGTCTCCACCCACCTGATCAACGTCATGCCCAACGGCCAGATCTACCCCTGCCCGGACATGATGTACGCCCACGCCATGCAGATGGGCGAGATCCAGGGCAACTGGCTGAAGCGGAGCCCCTTGCAGCCCACGCCGGAGATGCCCTGCGAAGGCTGCGAGGCCTTCTCCTGGTGCCGCCGCAACTGCATGAAGAACCTCTGGCTGGGCTACGTGAAGAACGACCTGCGCTACCGCGCCAACGTGGTGGAGCCGATCTGCGAGCTGATCCGCTTCATGGGGCGAGAGATTGACCGCCACGACCCCCACGCCTGGTTCGCGAACCTTTCCGTGCCGGCGCGCCAGCGGCTGCTGGGCGCGGAGGTCTATGAATATGTGGAAATCATGCCCTGAAGGACGCAGCAAAACGCCCGCAACACCCGAATAGGAGCGCACCCATGCAAGCCACCCCCCGCCGCGTCGAAATCATCCGCCACCTGGCCTTCGAGGACCTGGGCCTGTTCGCCGAGCCCCTGTCCGGACCGGACTGGACCCTCCGCTACCACGAGGCCGGCCTCGAGGATCTCGCTGCGCCCCTGCGCGACGCCGACCTGGCCGTGGTGCTGGGCGGCCCCATCGGCGTCTACGAGACCGACCGCTATCCCTTCCTGGAAACCGAGCTGGCCGCGCTGAAGGAACGCCTGGCCGCAGGCCGGCCCACCCTGGGCATCTGCCTGGGCGCCCAGCTCATGGCCGCCGCCCTGGGGGCGCGGGTCTACCCGGGCGGGCGCAAGGAGCTCGGCTGGGGCGGGGTGCGCCTGACCGAGGCCGGCCACGCCTCCTGTCTCGGACGCCTCGACGGCCTGCCGGTGCTGCACTGGCACGGCGACACCTTCGACCTGCCCGCGGGCGCCACCCTGCTTGCCAGCACCGATGTCTACGCAAACCAGGCCTTCGCCCTGGGGCGCAACGCCCTGGCCCTGCAATTCCACGCCGAGGCCGACAGCCGCCGCATCGAGCAATGGCTGATCGGCCACACTGGCGAGCTCTCCGCCGCCGGCATCGACATCCCCGCCCTGCGGGCGCGCAGCCAGGCGCTCGGGCCGGGCCTGCGTGCAGCCAGCGCGGGCCTTCTGGCCGACTGGCTGGAACAGCTGTCCTGGTAGGCGGGCGGAGAGGATCGCACCATGACGCCATTCAAACGTTCCCTGATTCTCGTGGCCGTGCTCGGCACAGTTCTGGCGGTCTACGCCGGGTGGCACCTGCATGGCGGGCCGGCCGGCCACGCGGACCACGCCGGGCACGCCGCCCTGAGCCTGGACGACGGCCGCAAATGGGCCACCGACGCCGAGCTGCGCCAAGGCATGACGCGCATCCAGGCCCTGGTGGCGGCACCCGGCGACCCCGGCCGGACCGCCGAGGCCATCCACGGGGAGGTGGCCGCCCTGGTGGCGAACTGCCGCCTGGAGCCCAGGGCGGATACCGTGCTCCATGCCCTGATCGGCGAGCTGCTGGCGGGCGCCGAGGCCATGGCCAGGCCCGAGACCGCAACCGCCGGTCTGGCCGGGGTTCGTGCGGCCCTGGCGCGATACCCTGTCTACTTCGACCATCCGGGCTGGCGGCCGGACACGCCCTGAACCTGTTCAACCCTCCAGGCCGTATTGCTTGAGCTTCTTCCACAGGGTGGTGCGCGACATGCCCAGTCGGCGGGCGGCGGCGGCGCGGTTGCCTGCGCTTTCCCGCAGGGCCGTGGCGAGCAGCGTCTTTTCGTCCTCCACCCTGTCGGCGGGAGGGCGGTAGTAGCGCTGGACCAGGCCGGGCACCGTCTCGGCGGTCGGCCGGGCGACGGCGGCCTGGCGCACCTCCGGCGGCAGATGGCGCGGCAGCAGGACGTCGCCCTCGGCATGCACCAGGGCGTACTCCAGGGCGTTGGACAGTTCCCGCACGTTGCCGGGCCAGGCATAGGCCTGCATGGTGTCCAGGGCTGCGGTGGAAACCTGGAGGTCGCGCCCGCGGTGGCGGTCGCGCAGGTGCGCCAGCAGGCTGTCCGCCAGCAGGGGGATGTCCTCGCGGCGCTCGCGCAGGGCCGGCAGATGCAGGGGCAGCACCCTCAGGCGGTAATACAGGTCGGCGCGGAATTCCCCATTGCGCACCAGGGCGGGCAGGTCGCGGTGGGTGGCGGCGAGGATGCGCACGTCCACCTTGCGCGGCCGGTTTTCACCCAGGCGCTCGATCTCCCGCTCCTGCAGCACGCGCAGAAGCTTCACCTGTACGCTCAGGGGCACCTCGCCGATCTCGTCGAGCAGCAGGGTGCCGCCGTGGGCCGCCTCGAAGCGGCCCTCGCGGGCCGACTCGGCGCCGGTGAAGGCGCCCCGGGCGTGGCCGAACAGCTCGTCCTCCAGCAGCTGTTCCGGGAAGGCGGCGCAATGCACCCGGATATAGGGTCCGTTGGCCCGGCTGGAGTTGTCGTGCAGGGCGCGCGCCACCAGCTCCTTGCCGGTGCCGCTCTCGCCGGTGATGAGGACGCTGGCCTCGCTGGCCGCCACCCGCAGGATCTGGCGGAACAGCTCGCGCATGGGCGCGGCCTGGCCCACCAGGCCGCCCAGCTGCAGGCGCTCGCTGGCCGCCTCCTCCAGGCGCACCTCGCGGCTGCGGTCGCGCAGCACCACCGCGTAGTAGGCCAGGCCCGCGTCGCGGGGCAGCTTCATGGCCCACATGCGCAAGGACACCAGGTCGCCACCGGGCTGCTGCACGGTCAGGTCCTGGGTCAGCCGTTCCCGGTCCGAGGCGGAGCGCAGGGCGCAGCCGCCGCCCTGCTGGCAGTGGCGCGCACAGGGCGTGCCTTGGAACAGGCTGGGACAGAACCGGTCCAGCACCTCCTCCTCGCCCCGCCCGAGCAGGCGCCGGGCGGCGGCGTTCGCCGCCACGACGTGGCGGCGGTGGTCGAGAAACAGGATGCCTTCCTCCAGGTTGTCGAGAAAGCGTGTCAGGCCGGTAAGGGTAATCATTCGGGGGGGTCAATGTGTTAATGCGAACGCAATGTTAACGTTCAATGTGGACACATTCAACCCGTAGATTGGGGCCGCAAGCCGCAGAATCAGGGTGGATCCATGGATGGCACGGTATGTGCATAGTCAGACTTGCCTGTTCACTCATTGTTTTCTTACCGGAGACCCCGCATGAAACTCATCCTTGCCCTCACTGCCGCCCTTCTGCCCGCCTTGGCCGTCGCCGCCGATAACCAGGATCCCCTGCAATTGAGCTTCGAACGAGACCTGGTGCGCGAACCCGCCGCTCAGGAAATCCGTCCGGCCCTGGCCGAGGAAGACGCCCTGGCCGATGCCATCCAGGCCGCCCTGTACGGCACGGCAAGCACGGACAGGCTGGCGAGCCTGACGCAACGCCCCGGCGCCGCCGCCCACGTTCGCCGGGTTGATTGATGTCAACCCGCGGCCGCCGCGCGCCGGTCACGGGCGGATACACGCCCAGGGCGCGCGGCGGCGCTTGTCTTTGATCAATGAGCGCACCAGGGCGAACCCCTAGACTGCCGGGCTGGCAAACCACCTCGCATCCATCTCTTCGCCGGAGTCCGCCCATGAACCAGCCGTTGCAGCAATCCAGACCCGTCCCCAGCCCCTTCGCCCTCGACGACGACGCCCTGTACCAGCGCTGGCGCGACGCCAAGCTGAAGGACTACCCCGCCGGCCTGGGCGACCTGGTGGTGGAGATCGACGACCCCCGCAAACTCACCCAGCGCGAGCACGACGCCCTGCTGGCGCGCTGCCGCAAGGCCAACATGGCGCTCTACGCCGGCAAGACCGGCGCCGACCCGGACCCGGAGATCCCCCTCTCCCTCGGGCGCCGCTTCGGCTTGCAGGACATCAACAAGAACTGGCTGGCCGACGAGACCGGCCTCACCTCGCTGACGGTTCGGGACGAGGGCGTCCGCCAGCACTACATCCCCTACACCAACCGCGCCATCAACTGGCACACCGACGGCTACTACAACACCGCGGCCAAGCAGATCCACGCCCTCAACCTGCACGTGGTGCAGCAGGCCGCCAGCGGCGGCGAGAACGCCCTGATGGATCATGAGATCGCCTATATCCTCCTGCGCGAAAAGAACCCGGATTACATCCGCGCCCTCATGGCGCCCAAGGCCATGACCATCCCGGCGCGCATCGACGAGGGTGGCACGGTGGCCCGGCAAGAAGAAGCCGGCCCGGTGTTCGGCATCACCCCGGCCGGCAACCTGCACATGCGCTACACCATCCGCGTCAACAACGTCATCTGGGCCGACGACCCGCTCAGCCGGGAGGCCCTGGCCTGCCTGCAAGGGCTGTTCGACGGCGGCTCGCCCTACCTCTACCGCGGCCGCCTGGAATCCGGCATGGGCCTGGTGAGCAACAACGTGCTGCACGACCGCGCCGCCTTCACCGACGACGCCGGCCACAAGCGCCACTACTACCGCGCCCGCTATTTCGACCGCCTGGCAGGCACCGGCGTGGCCGAGGTCTACGGCCTGTAACGACTCGATGTCCGGGGAGTCGGTCGTGAGCGTCCCCGCCCGGCCGTCCGAAGGAGGCGCTCTCCCTCCCCCGGGGAGGATGTCCCGCAGTGACAGGAGGGTAGTCCAGTGAGCGTGGAACTGCGCCGGGGCTACTGCGCCCTGTGTGTCTCCCGCTGCGGCTGCGTGGGCCGGGTGGAGGACGGCGTGCTGACCCGGGTCGACCCCGACCCCGGCCACCCGACCGGCCAGGCCCTGTGCGTCAAGGCCCGGACCGCGCCGGAATCGGTCTACGCCCCGGAACGCATCCTGCGGCCCCTGCGCCGCACCCGGCCCAAGGGCGACCCCGATCCGGGCTGGCAGCCCCTCTCCTGGGACGCGGCCCTGGACCTGATGGCCGACAAGATGCGCGCCGCCATGATGGACGGCCCCCAGGCCCTGGCCTTCGGCGTCGCCACCCCGAGCGGCACGGCGGTGGCGGACAGCTTCGCCTGGATCCACCGCTTCGCCCACGCTTGCGCCAGCCCCAACCTGGTGTTCGCCACCGAGAACTGCAACTGGCACAAGGACTTCGCCCCGGCCTACACCTGGGGCGCGGGCATCGGCATGCCGGACTACGAAAACACCGGCTGCATCCTGCTCTGGGGCTTCAACCCGGCCACTTCCTGGTTGTCCCAGGCCACCGCGGTCAAGCGGGCGCGCCAGCGCGGCGCGAAGCTGATCGTGGTGGACCCGCGCCGGGCCGGCCTGGCAGCGGGCGCCGACCTCTGGCTGCGGCCGAAACCCGGCACCGACGCCGCCCTGGCCCTGGGCCTGGCCCATGTCCTCATCGAATCCGGCCGCTTCGATCGTGAATTCCTCGCCCTGTGGAGCGACGCCCCCTTCCTGGTGGCGGAGGCGGACGGCCGCGTGCTGACCGAGGCCGACCTGGGGCTGGGCGGCGACGCCGGCCGCCCCCTGGCCTGGGACGCGGTG
>DEQR01000018.1 GCA_002360535.1 Thiobacillus sp. UBA3361 | reverse complement strand
CCACCCGTGCTGGCCCTGGGCTGGGGCGCGTTCCTGGGCGGCGTCCTGCAGCTGTCGCTGCAGGTTCCCGCCCTCAGACGCCTGGGCCTGCTGCCCCGCTGGGACTGGAACCCGCGCGACGAGGGCGTGCGCCGCATCCTCAAGCTGATGGGTCCGGCGGCCATCGGCGTGTCGGTGGCGCAGATCTCGCTGCTCATCAACACCCTGTTTGCCTCCTTCCTGGAGACCGGCAGCGTGTCCTGGCTGTACTACGCCGACCGGCTGATGGAGTTCCCCACCGGCATGCTGGGCGTGGCGCTGGGCACCATCCTTCTGCCTTCGCTGGCCAAGCACTACGCGGACAACGACACCGGCGAGTATTCCCGTCTGCTGGACTGGGGCCTGCGCATGACCCTGCTCCTGGCCGCGCCGGCGGCAGTGGCCCTGGGGGTGCTGGCCGTGCCGCTGATCACCACCCTGTTCTTCTACGGAGAATTCACCCTCCGCGACGTGGAGATGACCCGTTGGGCCCTGCTGGCCTACAGCGTCGGTCTGCTGGGGATCATCCTGGTGAAGGTGCTGGCTCCCGGCTTCTACGCCCGGCAGAACATCAGGACACCGGTGAAGATCGCCATCTTCACCCTGCTGGCCACGCAGGCGATGAACCTGATGTTCATCTGGCATCTGAAACATGCCGGCCTGGCCCTGTCCATCGGCCTGGGGGCCTGTCTCAACGCTGGCATCCTGTATCGCCAGTTGCGCAGACAGGCGATCTTCCAGCCCCAGCCCGGCTGGGCGGCCTTCCTCGCCAAACTGGCCCTGGCCCTTATCCTGATGGGGGCCGTGCTGTGGCTGGGCATGATGGGCGAGGCACGCTGGGCCGCCTATCACTTCGGCCAGCGGGTGGGCCACCTGGCGGCCCTGGTGGCGGGGGGCGCCACCGCCTACTTCGCCACCCTCTGGCTGCTGGGCTTCAGACCCCACCAATTCCGCCGCCGCGCCGCCTAACCCCGCCGCCCCTGATCTAAAGCCCCCCTCCGAGCCTGCCGATATGGAGGCATCGCTTAGGAGTTTGGAGGGCAAATTCGGTGAATAGCGCTGACCGTACCCCGGCGGGACACCACACGAACGGCGTCCGGAACGACGCCCGTTCCGTGACCGGCGACTCGCCGCCGCGGCGGCACCCCCCACCCGTCCCAGGCCCGGCCGGCTGAGGGGACATGGCCATCTCTGCCAGGGCCTTGCTGCGTTCCCCTTATCGCTGGGTCGGGTTGCTCGGCCTTCTGGGCCTCGGCCTGTCGGGCACGCTCTACCTGACCACGCACGGCCACGGCACGGCCGAAGGCGAAGCGCTGACCCTCCTGGGCGCTGGCTTGGGCACCACTTTTCTGATCTGTCTGCTGCTTGCGATCCTGGTGCACCAGAACCTCAGCCGTGCCGCGCTCCTGAAGCGTTGCCGCGCCGCCGAGGACAGCCTACGCCAAACCTTCGAAACCAACTCGGCTATCAAACTGATCATCGACCCGGCCGATGGCCGCATCGTCGATGCCAACAGCGCTGCCGTGTCCTTCTACGGCTACCCCAGGCAAACCTTGCTGGGCATGCGCATCGACGACATCAACACCCTACCGGAAGCCGAGGTCAAGGCGGAGATGGCACCGGCGCGGGAGACACAGCGCCTGCATTTCTCGTTCAGGCACCGCCTGGCAGGCGGAGAGATGCGCGATGTGGAGGTCTATAGCGGGCCGATCGACACCGCGCGGGGACGCCTGCTCTACTCCATCATCCACGACGTGACCGAGCACAAACAGGTCGAGCAGGCCTTGCGGGAGAGCGAATCCCGCTTCCGGCAGCTGGCGGAAAACATCGATTCTGCGTTCTGGATGATCTCCCCGGACTGGCGCCGGGTGCAATACGTCAGCCCTGCCTACGAACGCATCTGGGGGCGCAGCGCCCAGCGGCTTTACGCGGACGGCATGGACTGGTTCGATGCCGTGTTGGAAGAGGACCGCCCGGCGATCATGGCGAGGATCCCCGCCGCGGGGTCGCAGGCCTGGCAATCCATTGAATTCGCGCCTTACCGCATCCGCCACCCCGATACCGGCATCCGCTGGATTGCCGCGCGTGCCTTCGCCATCCACGACGCGCGCGGAGAGGTGATCGGGGTCGCGGGTATCGCCGAGGACATCACCGAACGGCACGAGCACCAGCGGCATCTGGAAGATCTGGCCCATTACGACGCCCTGACCCGGCTGCCCAACCGCCTGCTGCTCGCCGACCGCATGCGCCAGGCCTTGGCGCGCAGCAGGCGCAGCGGGCAGCTGCTGGCCACCTGCCTGCTGGACCTGGACGGCTTCAAGCCGGTCAACGACCAATACGGCCACGAGGCGGGCGACAAGCTCCTTGTCCAGCTCGCCCAACGGCTGCAGGAGGGCGTGCGCGGGGACGACACGGTGGCGCGGCTGGGGGGCGACGAATTCGTCCTGCTGCTCGGCGGGCTGGCCAGCATCAAGGAAGCGGAGGAGGCCCTGGATCGCATGCTTGCGCTGATCTCCCTGCCCTATCAGATCCATGACCAGCAGGTGACCATCTCGGCCAGCATCGGGGTGACTGTCTTCCCCAACGACAGGGGGGACGCCGACACCCTGCTGCGGCACGCGGACCATGCCATGTACCTGGCCAAGCAGGCGGGCAAGAACCGCTACCACCTGTTCAACCCGGTCCTGGAGCACCGGGAACGTGAAAACCGCAAGGCCATGCAGCTCATCGCACGGGCCGTGGAACGCAACGAACTGTGCCTGTATTACCAACCCATCGTTGACAGCCGCCAGGGCCGCGTTATCGCCATGGAGGCCCTGCTGCGCTGGCAGCATCCCGTGCTGGGACTGCTGGGGCCACCGGAATTCCTGCCTCTGGTGGAGAACGACCAGACCCTGGTGGTACGCATCGGCAGCTGGGTACTGCGCCAAGCCCTGGAGCAACTCCACACCTGGCAGCGCGAAGGCCTGGCAGTCTCGGTCAGCGTCAACATGTTCGCCCAGCATCTGCGTGACCCCGGCTTCCCGTCCAT
Source organism: Thiobacillus sp. UBA3361 (assembly GCA_002360535.1). Classification (GTDB taxonomy): domain Bacteria; phylum Pseudomonadota; class Gammaproteobacteria; order Burkholderiales; family Thiobacillaceae; genus UBA3361. The sequence continues at coordinate 31,192 of DEQR01000018.1, read as the reverse complement.
GCTGGAGAAACTGCTCAAGGAATTCCCCGACGTGCCCGCGAAACACCTCACCCTGGAAATCCTGGAAACCACTGCCCTGGAAGACATGGGAGGCGTCATCCAGCTGATCCGCGCCGGCGAGCGGTTGGGCATGCACTATGCCCTGGACGATTTCGGCACCGGCTACTCCTCGCTCACCTACCTGCGCCGCCTGCCGGTGCACACCCTTAAGATCGACCAGAGCTTCGTGCGCGACATGCTCCAGGATCCGGAGGACATGACCATCGTCGAGGGCATCATCGGCCTGGCCAATGCCTTCCGCCACGGGGTGGTGGCCGAAGGGGTGGAGACCACCGACCATGCCCTGATGCTCATGGAAATGGGTTGTCACCTGGTGCAGGGCCACGGCATCGCCAGCCCCATGCCGGCCGAGGAGACCACGGACTGGCTGCGGGCATTCCAGCCCGATCCGCGCTGGCTGGTCAACGCCAGCAAGCGGCTGGCCCATGATGACCACCAGCTGGTGCTGGCCGAAGTACACCACCGCCAATGGCTGGCCCATCTGCTGAGCTGGGGGCGGGCCGATTTGGACGATCGGGGCACGCCGCCGCCCGAGGATCCCCATGCCTGCAATTTCGGCCAGTGGTTCCACGGCGAAGGGACACGCCGATATGGCCACCTGGCGCCCTTCCGCGCCACCGGTCCCATCCACGAACGGGTGCACGCCCTGGCGCACGAATACATACTGAGCGTGCAGGACGGCGACCGGCAGCGGACGCAATACCTGGAGGCGGAGTTGCATAGCCAACGCAGTGAACTGCTGGATGCCCTGAGCCGGCTGCGCGCTGCGGTCATGTACATTGACGCGGGGCAATAGACAACTAGGAGGTAAACCCATGATCAGCCATGAACCCATCGTCTGGAACGACAGCTATCTCACCGGCGTGGAGCGCATCGACGAACAGCACCAGGTGCTGGTGAACACCCTCAACGAGGCCAACGAACGGCTCGCCAACGGGGTGACGCGGGACCTGCTGGAGCAGATCACCCGCGAGCTGCTCAGCTACGCCCTCTACCATTTCGAGACCGAAGAGGAGCTGATGGCCGAAAACGACTACGCCGCCCGGGCAGCGGCGGACAACGACCGGCATCGCCAAGAGCACCGTGGCTTCTCCCAGAAAGTGGTAGCCATCCGCGAGGGGCTCAAGGACGGGCGTCTGGTGAGCCGTGAGGAACTACTGGGATTCCTCAACGCCTGGCTGGTGAACCACATCCTGAACACCGACAAGAAACTGGCTGCTTATCTGCTGGAGCGCGGCTCGGGCCAGGCCTCGGCACCGCGACCCGGCTAGCCGGCGCATGGACTCACCCCTGGGCGGGGGCTAGAATTGCACGTTTTTCAAGCACCTACCTTCCCATGCTTGTCACCCACGGCTGGCCCCGCGCCGGCCGCCCCAACGCCGTCACCATCGGCAACTTCGATGGCATCCACCAGGGCCACCAGGCCATGCTGGCCCGCCTCACCGCGCGCGCCGCGTCGGTGGGCGCCCTGCCCACGGTGCTCACCTTCGAGCCCCATCCGCGCGAGGTCTTCACCCCCGAGGCCGCGCCCACCCGGCTGACCAGCCTGCGGGAAAAGATTGAGATCCTGCGCAGCCTGGGCGTCGCGCACATGCACGTCTGCCGCTTCACCCGCGCCTTCGCCGCCCTGACGGCCGAGGAGTTCGTCGGCCGCATCCTGGTGGACGGCCTGAAGGCGCGCTACGTGCTGGTCGGTGACGATTTCCGCTTCGGCGCCAAACGGGCTGGGGACTTTGCCATGTTGCAAACCCTGGGCGCCGCCCACGGATTCCAGGCCGAGGCCCTGCATACCGTCGAGGCCGCCGGCCAGCGTGCCTCCAGCACCGCCGTCCGCGAGGCACTGGCCGAGGGCGACATGGCTTTGGCAGCGCAACTGCTGGGCAGGCCCTACTCCATCTCCGGCCGGGTGGTCGGCGGCGACCAATTGGGGCGCAAGATCGGCTATCCCACCGCCAACATCCAGCTGAAGCACAACCGGCCGCCGGTGAAGGGCATCTTCGCGGTGCGGGTGCAGGGACTCGATGAACCGGATTGGCCCGGCGTGGCCAGCCTGGGCACGCGGCCCACGGTGCACGCCAACGGTCGGCCGACGCTGGAGGTGCATCTGTTCAACTTCTCCCAGACCATCTACCGGCGGCATCTGCGGGTGGAGTTTCTGCACAAGCTGCGCGACGAGGCCAAGTTTCCCAGCATGGAGGCGCTGGTCGCGCAGATTGATCTGGATGCGCGGCAGGCGCGGGAGTTGTTGAATGTGTGAGGACTCGGCTTTCTTGGTGCTTTGCCACCGTTCGTGGTTTGACTGCGGGCGGTTGGCCGGGGGCGCCCGGCGGCGCATTCCTTTCTTTGCTCGTGCAAAGAAAGGAACCAAAGAAAACACGCCCCGCTGCCGTCGAAACCCCGAGGATTTTCGGTTAGGCTGGGCGGCGAAAGAACTCGCTGCGCTCAAACAGCTTTCGCCGGCCTTCGGCTCCCCCAGCCAAACCGAAAATCCTCGGCTCCGGCAGAGGGGAGGGAAAACCCACACCCCCTCGTCGTCCCACCCGTCACCCCGGCGAAAGCCGGGGTCCAGAGCCATCGATCTTCTGGATTCCGGCCTGCGCTGGAATGACGGCTTTTGCAGTCCGCGGGCCGTCGCCAACCACCGCATTACCCCCCCTCTGAGTCGCCAATTTTTCCGAACCCGTTCGGGGGAAGTCGGCGAGCACTGTTTGAGCCCGCAGGGCGAGTTGCGCAGCCGCCCGAACGGGTTCGGAAAAATTGGGCACCCGAAGGGCGACGAGGCGGGGCGTGCTTTCTTTGGTTACTTTCTTTGCACAAGCAAAGAAAGTAACGCCCCTGCCCGGGGCCCCCGGCCTACGACGCATCACCCCGCATAACCGCCACCGCAGGCACGAACCAACAAATGCCCGACTACAAAGACACCCTGAACCTCCCCGACACCCCCTTCCCCATGCGTGGCGACCTGGCCAATCGGGAGCCGGGCTGGCTGAAGCAATGGCAGAAACAGAAGCTCTATGAAAAGATCCGCGCCGCCAGCGCCGGCCAGCCCAAGTGGATCCTCCACGACGGCCCTCCCTACGCCAACGGCGACATCCACATCGGCCACGCGGTGAACAAGATCCTCAAGGACGTCATCGTCAAGACCAAGACCCTGGACGGCTTCGACGCCCCCTACGTGCCGGGCTGGGACTGCCACGGCCTGCCCATTGAGCTGGTGGTCGAGAAGACCCACGGCAAGGACATCCCCCCCGCCCGATTCCGTGAACTCTGCCGCGAATACGCCGCCAGCCAGGTCGAGCGCCAGAAGACCGACTTCATCCGCCTGGGCGTGCTGGGGGACTGGGACCACCCCTACCTCACAATGGACTACCGCTTCGAGGCGGATATCATCCGCGAGCTGGCCAAGATCCAGGCCAACGGCTACCTGTACCAGGGGGCCAAGCCGGTGCACTGGTGTGTTGACTGCGGCTCGGCCCTGGCCGAGGCGGAGGTGGAATACGAGGACAAGACCTCGCCGGCCATCGACGTGGCCTTCCCGGTGGCCGACTGCGCCGACCTGGCCGCCCGCCTGGGCCTGGGCAAGGCCGCCGACTGCCCGGCCTACGCGGTGATCTGGACCACCACTCCGTGGACCCTGCCCGCCAACCAGGCGGTGGCCGTACATCCCGACTTCGTTTACGACTTGATCCGCACGGAAAAGGGCATCCTGATCCTGGCCCGCGACCTGGCCGAATCGGCCATCAAGCGCTATGGCTTCGAGACCGTGGAGACCCTGGGTCAGGTCAAGGGCGCGGCCCTGGAAGGGCTCAAGCTGGAGCATCCTTTCTACGAGCGGCAGGTTCCGATCATCCTGGCCGACTTCGTCAGCCTGGAGGCCGGCGTGGGCTTGGTGCACATCGCCCCCGGCCATGGCCACGACGACTACATCGCCGGCCTGAAGTATGGGCTGAAGGTGGACAACCCGGTGGGCGACGACGGCAAGTTCTACGCTGACGTCCCCATCGTCGGCGGCCAGAGCATCTGGGCCGGCAACAAGACCGTGCTCACCACCCTGACCGAGAAAGGTCATCTGCTGGCCGAGGAAAAGACGCTGCACAGCTATCCCCACTGCTGGCGGCACAAGACCCCCATCATCTTCCGTGCCACGCGGCAGTGGTTCATCGGCATGGAACGCCAGGCGCCTGCCGGCGGCGAAGCCACCCTACGCGCCCTGGCCATGCGCGCCGTCGCCGACACCGAGTTCTTCCCCGCCTGGGGCCGCGCCCGCCTGGAGGCCATGATGAAGAACCGGCCCGACTGGTGCGTCTCGCGACAGCGCAACTGGGGCGTGCCCATGCCCTTCTTCGTGCACAAGACCACCGGCGAGCCGCATCCGCGCACCCAGGAACTCATCGAGGAAGTCGCCCGGCGGGTGGAGCAACAGGGCATCGAGGCCTGGTTCAGCCTGGACCCGGCCGAGCTGCTGGGCGCGGAAGCCGAACTGTACGACAAGACCCGCGACACCCTGGACGTGTGGTTCGACTCCGGCGTCACCCACGCCTGCCTGCTCAAGGAACGGGAAGGGCTGAAGCACCCGGCCGACCTGTACTTGGAGGGCTCGGACCAGCACCGGGGCTGGTTCCAGTCGTCGCTGCTCACCGGCTGCGCCACCGACGGCCACGCCCCCTACGCCGCCCTGCTGACCCATGGCTTCGTGGTGGATGGCAAGGGCATGAAGATGTCCAAATCCAAGGGCAACGTCATCGCCCCGCAGAAGGTGATGGACACCTACGGCGCCGACATCCTGCGCCTATGGGTGGCCAGCACCGATTACTCCGGCGAGCTGTCCATCTCCGACGAGATCCTGAAGCGCGTGGTGGAAAGCTACCGCCGCCTGCGCAACACCCTGCGCTTCCTGCTGGCCAACACCGCCGACTTCGACATGGCCGCCAACGGCCTGCCGCCCGGGCAGTGGCTGGAGATCGACCGCTACGCCCTGGCCCTGACGCGCCAGCTGCAGGCCGACACCCTGGCCGATTACCAGCAATACAGTTTCCACACGGCCGTGCACCGCCTGCACAACTTCTGTTCCGAGGACCTGGGGGCCTTCTACCTGGACATCCTCAAGGACCGGCTCTACACCACCGGCGCCGACTCCCGCCCCCGGCGGGCGGCCCAGTCCGCCCTGTGGCACATCCTGCAGGCACTGACCCGGCTGCTGGCGCCGGTGCTGTCCTTCACCGCCGAGGAGATCTGGGCCTTGGTGGGCCGCTCGGAGAGCGTGTTCCTGGACCGCTGGCACACCCTGCCGGAGCTGGCCGACGAGGCCGACCTGCTGGCCCGCTGGGGCCGCCTGCGGGAGCTGCGCGCCCTGGCCACCAAGCGCCTGGAGGAACTGCGCGCCGCCGGCACCCTGGGCTCGTCCCTGCAGGGCGAAGTGCTGTTCCACGCCGATGGGGCGGACCACGACCTGCTCGCCAGCCTGGGGGACGACCTGCGGTTCGTGCTCATCACCTCGGCGGCGCGGGTAGAGAAGAGCCCCGGCGAGCCGCGCGTCGAGGCCACCGCGAGCAGCCATGAAAAATGCGAGCGCTGCTGGCACTACCGCGAGGACGTGGGCGCGGACGCCGCGCATCCGGGCCTGTGCGGACGCTGCGTGAGCAATCTCCACGGCGACGGGGAGGCGCGTGAGTTCGCCTGATCTGCGCACGGCAGGACACGGCAGGAACAGCCTGCGCTGGCTCTGGCTGTCCGCCCTGACCCTCGTCCTGGACCAGCTCACCAAGTGGGCGATCATGGACAACCTGGTGCCTTACCGGGATTCGATCCCCCTCACCGGCTTCTTCAAGCTGGTGCACGTGCACAACACCGGCGCGGCCTTTTCCCTGTTCGCCGACCAGCCGGGCTGGCAAAAGGGCTTTTTCATGGGGGTGGCCATCGTCGCCGCCGGCATCATCCTGCACCTGCTGCGCAAGACCCACGGCCGGCCGCTGTTCGCCGGTGCCCTGGCCCTGGTGCTGGGGGGCGCCATCGGCAACCTGATCGACCGCGCCCTGTACGGTCACGTCATCGACTTCCTGTTGTTCTATGTAGGCGAATGGAGCTTCCCGGCCTTCAACGTCGCCGACTCCGCCATCACCCTCGGCGCGGGCCTGCTGATCCTGGACGCCTTCCGCAATCCCGACGGACGGCCCACCCAAGACCGGGGACAGACCCCATGACCGGCGGCATCCGCCCCGGTGACCGGGTCACCCTGCATTACCGTCTGAACTGCGGGGACGAGGAAGTGGTCAGCACCTTCGGCGGCGCGCCGGAAACCTTCATCCTCGGCGCAGGCGATCTGTCTCCCGGCTTGGAGGCCTTGCTGCTGGGCCTCGCCAGCGGAGAGGCCACACGTTTCGACCTGCCGCCCGGCCAGGCCTTCGGTAACCGCGACCCGGCCCTGATCCAGGAACTGCCCCGCGCCGAATTTCCCCCCGGCCTGGAGCCCATTGAGGGGAACATGGCCGACTTTCCCCTGCCCAACGGCCAGATCCTCAGCGCCACCATCCTGGAGGCGGACGCGCAACGGGTGAAACTGGACTTCAACCACCCCCTGGCCGGCCAGCCGGTGACCTTCGAGGTGCATATCCTGGCCGTGGAGCACGCATGACTACTCAAATCCTCGTCGCCAACCCGCGCGGCTTCTGCGCCGGGGTCGATCGGGCGATCACCATCGTCGAACGCGCCCTGGAGAAGTTCGGCGCCCCCATCTACGTGCGCCACGAGGTGGTGCACAACCGCTTCGTGGTGGACAGCCTGCGCGCCAAGGGCGCCGTGTTCATCGAGGAGCTGGCCGAGGTGCCGGCCGGTGCCACCCTGATCTACAGCGCCCACGGGGTGCCCCTGTCGGTGCGGGATGAGGCCGAGCGGCGCGGCCTGAACGTGTTCGACGCCACCTGCCCGCTGGTCACCAAGGTGCACGTCGAAGTCAAGAAGATGCGCGCGGAAGGTCTGGAGATCGTCATGATCGGCCACAAGGGCCATCCGGAGGTCGAAGGCACCATGGGCCAGAGCCCCGACGGCATGTACCTGGTGGAAACCCCGGGCGACGTCGCCGGGCTGAAGGTGCGCGACCCGGACAGGCTGGCCTACGTCACCCAGACCACGCTGTCGGTCGATGACGCGGCGCGGGTGGTGGCCGCCCTGCGGGCGCGCTTCCCGGCCATCCGCGGGCCGAAGAAGGACGACATCTGCTACGCCACCCAGAACCGACAGGATGCGGTCAAGAGGCTGGCCGCCGAATGCGATCTGATCATCGTCGTCGGCTCGCCCAACAGCTCCAACTCCAACCGCCTGCGCGAGGTGGCCGCCCAGGGCAATGTCAGCGCGTATATGGTCGATAACGCCGGACAGATCGACCCGGCCTGGCTGGTGGGCAGGAGCAGCGTCGGGGTCACCGCCGGCGCCTCGGCACCGGAGGTGCTGGTGCAAGGGGTGATCGAACGGCTCCGGGAACTGGGCGCGGATCAGGTCCACGCCCAGACCGGCATCGCGGAGAACGTTAATTTCCCGCTGCCCAGGGGACTGCAAAGTTAACCCGTTCCCGCCACCCACACCGGGACCGAACGTACCCGCTCCCGCGTGATGCTGACCCCCGCCGAATACCGCCGTTTCAACCGCGTCCGCTGGACCATTTTCGCGGTCCTGGTGGTGTCCTACATGATGGTTTACTTCCACCGCATGGCGCCGGGCGTGGTGGCCGCCGACCTGATGCGCGACTTCGCCATCTCCGGCGCGGCGCTGGGTTCGCTGGCGGCGATGTACTACTACGTCTATACCGCCATGCAGATCCCCGCCGGGGTACTGGCCGATACCTTCGGGCCGCGGATCAGCGCCGGCATCGGCTCCCTGGTGGCCGGCGCCGGTTCCATCCTGTTCGGCCTGGCGCCGGACTTCGCCACCGCCTCGGCCGGGCGGCTGCTGGTCGGTCTGGGGGTGTCGGTGGTGTTCGTCGGACTGATGCGTTCCAACACCGTCTGGTTCAGCGAACGGCGCTACGGCATGGTCAGCGGCCTCACCCTGCTGCTCGGCAACCTCGGCTCCATCCTGGCCGCCGGTCCGCTGGCGGCGGCCTTGGGCTTCTTCTCCTGGCGCAGCGTGTTCGTCGGCGCCGGGGTGGCGTCGCTGGGTCTGGCCGGGCTCACCTTCTGGCGGGTGCGCAGCCGGCCGGAGGACGCCGGCTTTCCGCCCGTGAACACCACCGATCAAGGCCCCGCGCGCCGCCATTGGTGGCAGGAGATGAAATCCGTGCTCGCCAACCGGGCCGCCTGGCCGGGCTTCTGGGTCAACTTCGGGGTGACGGGCAGCCTGTTCGCCTTCGCCGGCCTGTGGGGCGTGCCGCTGATGCGCGACGTGCATGGCCTGGATCGCGGCACGGCGTCGCTGTACACCACCGCCGCCCTGGCCGGCTTCGCGCTGGGTTCATTCCTGATGGGCAGCCTGTCTGACCGCATCGGCCGGCGCAAGCCGGTGATCCTGGGCGCCGGCGTGCTGTCCTGCGCGAGCTGGCTGGCCCTGATGTTCCTGCCCTGGGGGCCGGGCCTGTCCGGCTACGCGCTCTATGCCCTGCTCGGCCTGACCGCCGGCGGCTTCGTGGTCACCTACGCCGCCGCCAAGGAAGTGGTCCCTCCGGCCAACGCCGGCATGGCCATCGCCCTGGTCAACACGGGGCTGTTCCTGGGCGCGGCGATCATGCAGCCCCTGTTCGGCTGGGTGGCCGACCTGAGCTGGGACGGCACCCTCGTGGATGGCGCGCGGGTCTATCCCTGGACCGGCTACCGCAACGGCCTCGCCGTGTCGGCCGGTTTCGCCGCCCTAGCGGTGATCGGCGCCCTGTTCCTGCGCGAGACCCATTGCCGCAACCGAAGCCTGCCGGGGGATGGCTGATCAGCGTCCGGGACGGGTGCCGGCGGGCCGGCGGGCGCGCACCTTGTTCCGCGACGGCATGCCGCTCAGTGCCGAATTCGCCTTCCGCGCAAACGGCGCGGCCTCGGGCTGCGCCGAGGCGACGATGCTGCGGCTTTCCAGGCAGTGGGCATCGAACCATTCATCCGCCTGGGCCTGAGTGGCCACTAACAGGGCCAAGGCGACCACGACGAGGACCCATCGATCCATGATCGACTCCGAGAGTTAATTAGATTTATCTAATATACCCGGAACCGGAGCACAGCCCATTGATTCATAAATATTTTTCTTCCGGTGTCGTGAAGATTGTGGTGTGGCGGCGACAGGGTTCGCGGCGTGGGGCACTGGCTGCCGCCGCAACTGTCATCGTTTTGCAACCTAACCGAACCCCCCGGCTGATACCTTATCCGGTCAAACCCACAGATCGCCGCCCCGTTCATGCCTTTGCCCATCCACCACATCACCGACACCCTCATCCCCGCCCTGGAGACCCTGCGCCAGCAAGCCTTGGAGCTGGAGCATAGCCATCGGGGCATGGTGGAACGGGTGCTGCCCCGCCATCAGGACAGCGCCCGCAATCTGCTGCACTACCTGGCACTGCGCCAGAGCGACCTGCGCGAACTGCAACAGGACCTCTCGCTGCTCGGTCTGAGCCGCCTGGGCCGCGCCGAGGCCCACGCCCTGTCCAGCATCGACGCGGTGCTCGATGCCCTGCGCGCCCTGGCCGGAGTGCGCCGCAACGGCCACCGCTCACCCACCTCGGTGGACATCACCACCGGCGCCATGCACCTGAACGAACACGCCAAGGCCCTGTTGGGCTCGGCCTCGGGCAAGCGTGCCACGCGCATCATGGTCACCATGCCCAGCGAGGCCGCCACCGACCCCGATCTCGCCCGCCGGCTGCTGGTGGCAGGCATGGACATCATGCGCATCAACTGCGCCCACGACGACGCGGAGGCCTGGCAGGCCATGATCCGCCACCTGCGCGCCGCGGAGGCGAAGACCGGCCGCAGCTGCCGCGTCTATGCCGACCTGGCCGGACCCAAGCTGCGCACCGGCCCCATCCGGCCGGTGGGGCGGCTGACCGAATTCAAGACCCGGCGCGACGTGTGGGGACGGGTCACCACGCCGGCCCGCGTCTGGCTCACCCCCCGCGACCAGCCCGAGCAGCCGCCCATCGAGGTGGATACCGTCCTGCCCATCGACGATACCCTCATGGTCGCCGTGCACGCCGGCGACACCCTGGACGTGGACGACACCCGCGGCTCGCGCCGCCACCTGATCATGAAGGAGCGCTTCGGCGACTCCTGGCTGGCCCACTGCCACCAGCGCGCCTACATCGGCGACGGGGCGGAGTGCCGCCTGTACCGGGGCGACGAACTTCTCCTCCAGGGCACGGTGGGCCCCCTCCCGGAGGTCTTCCAGCCCATCGTCCTGAAGGCGGGCGACACCCTCCTGCTCACCCGCGGCGAGACGCCCGGCGCCCCGGCCGAAGCGGATGACGCAGGCCGGGCGCCGGCCCCGGCGCGCATCCCCTGCACCCTGGACGCGGTGTTCGACAGCGCCCACCCCGGCCAGGCGGTCTGGTTCGACGACGGCAAGATCGGCGGCCGCATCCAGTCCAACCTGGATGGGGTGATCACGGTGGAGATCACCCAGGCCGCGCCCGTCGGCAGCAAGCTGCGGGCGGAGAAGGGCATCAACCTGCCCGACACCGACCTGGACATCCCGGCCCTGACCGCCAAGGACCTGGCCGACCTGGAGACCCTGGCGCCCCACGTGGACATCGTCGGCCTGTCCTTCGTGCGCGCGCCGGGCGACGTGCTGGCCCTGCAGGACCAGATGCGGCGCCTCGGCGCGGCCCACCTGGGCACGGTGCTCAAGATCGAGACCCGCCAGGGGTTCGAGAACCTGCCCATGATCCTGCTGGCCAGCCTGCGCCACCCGGCGGTGGGAGTGATGGTGGCGCGCGGCGACTTGGCCGTGGAGGTGGGTTTCGAGCGCCTGGCGGAGGTGCAGGAGGAGATCCTGTGGCTGTGCGAGGCGGCCCACATCCCGGTGATCTGGGCCACCCAGGTGCTGGAGAGCATGGCCAAGCGCGGCATCCCCTCCCGCGCCGAGGTGTCCGACGCCGCCCTGGCGGTGCGCGCCGAATGCGTCATGCTCAACAAGGGACCCTACATCGTCGAGACGGTGGATTTCCTGGACGGCGTGCTGGAACGCATGAGCGGCCACCAGGTGAAGCGCCGGCCGGTTTCCAGGCGGCTGGCGGTGTCGCGGCTGCCGGCGGAGGTCTGAGTCACCCTGTGGCCGGAACCGGCCATACCCCTTGGCCACCAATAAAAAGGGCGGCTAACGCCGCCCTTTGAGTGCCTTCAGCCATAACGGGTTGATGACTAATGGAACTTGTACTTGTAGCGAATGCCCACGAAGGTGGCATTCTGTTTCGGATCGGTGATAACCATGGTGCTGTCCGAGTTGGCGGCGTTGCTGCCATAGACGTACGGCGTGTCATTGCTGAACAGCCAGGTCCAGTCATCCGTCTTCCAACGCTCGTGGATCACCTCGAAATTCAGGTCTGCGTTCTTCTTCAGCGCATAGTCCGCGAACAGCTTCAGACGCGTTGACCTGTTCTTGATGTCTTCCAGGGTGGTCAGTTCGTACTCGCTGTGCGTGCGTATCCATTGCAGGTCCGCACCGATCTTCAGCTTCGGATTGACCTGCCCCTGAACACCCAGACCGACGGAATCACCCGTGTCCTTGAGCTTGGCAGGCCTGTTGGGCGCCACGGCCGCGCCGTTGAGCTGATTGGCCTCCGTGTAGTCGTGGGAATACCAAGCCGTCAGTTGCCAATCCTTCTTGATGACATAGGTGGCATCAAGAGAGAAGAGCCAGGCCTTGCCGTCAAGAAGCCCACGGTCACGGCCAGTGTAGTCATCCTTGGCGTGTTCGTAGTTTGCCTGCAGGTTCAACACCTCGGACGGCAACCAATCGACGGTCAGGCGCCATTTGTCGCGGTCGCGGTCCGCGATGTGGATCGGTGCGATCAGGTCCTGAATGGCCGCTCCGCCGCCGGCGGCCGCCGCCGCGGTAGTATAGGTGGAACCGTCCCGCGCGCTATGGAGATAGGCCAGGGAACCATTGAGAGTTTCGGATAGAGACTTGCGCACCTGCAACCGGTAGGTGGTTTCATCCAGATCGGTGCGGAAGGGAACGAAACGCTCTTGGTCGATGCCTGCGACCAATCTGCCGACCGGAACGGACCGGTCCTGATTGCTGTAGTCGAGGCCCGCGATCAGGCTGTAACCCATTGCCAGACTGTAGGTGCCTTCCACCTTTCCGGAGAGCGTCTCATAGGAATAGGGCGTGTTGCTGACCGTTGTCCCGCCACTGTTGATGAACTGGGCGACGGGCGTCTCATCCTTCACATCCTGATAGCGCAGGTTGGCGAGCAGGCTCAGCTTGGGCAGCGGACGGGCGGACAGACCCGCCTGCACCAAGGTGGTGTTGATCTCGCCTTCCAGCTTGCTGGGTGCACCCGCCAGGGACAGATTGGTAATACTCGCATGGGGTAGGCTTTCGTCCATCGTGGCATGGGTATAGGCCGCCCTGAAGGTACCTTTCGTGGTGGGCGTAAAGCTATATGCGCCGTTCACGAAGACCTGATGGGCCTGATTGTCCAGGGGGACGGATAAAAACGTAGGGTTACTGGTGCTGCTGGTAAACGTGCCCGTGTCGATGCACGAGACGCTGGACGTCCTCTCACACACCAGGTTGTTGGCATTCTCGAACCAACTGCCATAGTAACCGCCTGAGAACTGGAGCTTTTCACCCAGAAAGTTGAATGTGGCCTCCAGCTGGCGTGTGGTGTAATCGATGGGCTCGACGGCGAATTCGTTGCTGGGGTTGCCTCGGCCCCAATGGCGGGTGCCCTCCTTTTCTTCATTCTTGAAGCTGACCTTGACGTTCCAGTTCGGCGACAGGTACTTGAAGAAATCCAGGCTCAGGATGTCCCGTTCGGTGCCCATCCGGTAATCGGTCCCCAAGCCCGCAAAGGCGTTTGTGCCCTGGGTTTCCGAACGGACCAGCTGGTTGGTACCGATGCCCTGCCAGTAGGTGTTGACGATATAGGGCGCGTCGCGAACGATCTGGTTGTATCCGATCCCGATGCCCCAGTTGCCCTGCCGTTCCATCCCGGCCTTGATCTCGCGGTTGTCCAGGCCGAGGTTGGTGACGCTGAGGGTCTTCCAGGTGCCCGTGGCATCGTCCCGCGTCTTGATGTCCGCATCCAGCAGCAACACGGTCTCGTCGTCCATCAGTCCGTCGAACATCCCGAACTGTTGGCGCTCACCGCCCTGATGCCCGATCCCGACCGATATCGTGCTCTCGATGAAGGTCTGGCTGGCGAGGTCATCCACCTGAGCGGCCTGGGTGGGCCCATACACCATGAACATGGCGGCGGCGAGGGCGGTCAATCTGAATTTCAGGTTCTGGTCACGCATGATCTTTCTCCCTCAGCCGATTCAACGACGGAAGCGGTTAACAGTCGCGTTGTTCTGCGTACTGTTGCTGCCATGGATGTTGGTATGACAATTCAGACAGCCGCGGCCGATGGTGCCCAGGAGGCTTGACGAAGTGGTCCGTCCCGTTATAGAGGCCGGCACACTGGGAACCTGACCGGGATGGCCGCTGTGGTTGTGGCACTCGTAGCAGAGGAAGGGAGGACGGGCCTTGAGCAGGTTGGCGATGGGGGTGCCGTGGGCGTTGTGGCAGATGGTGCAGTCCTCGGTCACCGGCTGGTGGTTGTGCACGAAAGGCCCGCGCTTTTCCATATGGCACATGTAGCAGGTCTCGTTGACGCTATCCTTTTTCAACTGCTTCGGCCCGGTAGAGCCATGCGGGTTGTGGCAGTCGGAGCAGGCCACCTTGCCCTCGATGATCGGGTGATGGGACGGCCGGTTGACCTGGGCGCGCTGGTCCTTGTGGCAGCCGAAGCAGACCTCGGTCTGGGTGCGCTTGTCGCGTGCCTTGTCATGTCCGCCGTTGTGGATGTCGTGACAGGTGACGCAGGCCACGCCGCGATTGTGGTGGGCGCTCGACTCCCAGAACATACGGTTGCCGCCCTTGTGGCAGGAGGTGCATGCCTCATCCTGTTTCTCGGCGGGTGTAGTTTTGTTGAAGGTGCGATCCGGCGCGGGGCGCGGAATGGAGGGATCCTTCCGCTTCATGTGCGCCTCGCTCTCGCCGTGGCAATTGGCGCAGGTGGGAGTGCGCCCATCAGCGACCGTGCCGTGCTTGGTCTTGGCGATGGACAGCACCCAGGGGTGCTCGCCCAGCATGGTCGGTTTGGGATTGTCGGATTCGTCGTGGCAGGAGGTGCACTTGGCATCGCCCTTCAGAACCGTGTCCCCCTTGCCCAGCTTTCCCACCTTGCCCAGGTCGGGCAGATCTGCTGCGCGGGTGGCAGGGCTCAGGCAGAAGGCAGCCGCCAATACCAAACCGGGTATCCACTTCGCCAAGGCGCCCATGGCGCCCCATACGGTGGGCTTTCCTGTCTTGATCATGCTCATCTCCTCCAAACCCTGTTCAAACCTGCGATTCCCCAGCAACGGGGTTGAAATAATGGAAACAACCCACTGAAAAACCCGACCCATCTCTCCTGAGAACCATCATGTAGTACGAAAGACAGAGTCGAAATGATGCGTTTACATCAATTACTGCCCCAAAGCCGCTACCAGGCTGGCATAGCGCCCGGCGTGAAGACATGGGCCGCCACCGCCGGCGCACTGGCACACCCTGCGCTCACCTGTGCCGATGCGGGAGCTCGCGGCATTCAGACCAATTGATGGCGCAAGGCGTAGGCCACCGCCTCCAGGCGGGTGTGCACCTCGAGTTTCGCCATCAGGCGCTGGATGTGGTTGCGCACCGTGGTTACTCCGATGTTCAACTGCTCGGAGATGGCATGGGCGGCATGGCCCTCGGACATCAGACGCAGGACCTGCCTCTCCCGGCCGGTCAACAAGGCCCCCCTGGCCGGTGCGGCCGCACAGGCGCACCGTTGCCGGGCCGGGTGGGTGCCCTGGGCGGAGGAATAGTCGAACATGCCCGCGGTGCGGGGTTCCCTGCCCTGGCGAAGCACATGCACGACATGCCAGCGATCTTCAAGGTCCGACGGGATCAGCATGGTGCCCACGTTGAGCTGGATCTTCCGGCCGTCTGGGCGATCGATGCGCATGCACAGCTTCGACGGAGGCGGGCCGCCCCTAGCCAGGGAACCCACGGGACAATCCGAACGGCATAGAGGCCGCCCGTTCGGGTCCTGCCCCTTGAGCAACTCATGGCAACTGCCGCCGACGGCGTCATTTGCCGCAATACCCGTGATGCTCTCGCAGGCCGGGTTCCAGAACACGACGGTCTGGTTGGCATCGACGGCGAACAGCCCATCCAGGGAACGCAACATCAAGTCCGGAAACATCCCCATCTCTTCCACCGCTCCTCACTAGTCCGATCGGTATGTTGACCGACATCCGCCCACTGCCCTGCTTCGGGGCGGTGGGCGGGTCTCACCGCTTGTCAACCGAACGCATCGGCCATGACGTTTGTGAGCCAACCGTCGGCGTACTCGGCCTCCAGCTTGCGGTAGATCATGGGCACGGGCGACTTGTCGGGCATAGCCGTGGGTGGGCCGGAAATCAGGCGACACGCGGGGAGTCCGCGACTCCACGCCATGCCTTCGACACGAGGCGCAGACTAGCGAATGCAATGTCGCGCCCCTCGAAAACCCGACCTGCGTATTGATGCGTGTCAAGAAACATCCTGATGCTCTGCCGGGGTGTGTTGGCAGTCCGTGGCATTGATCGCCGCCAGGGTGTGCGCGTCCCGAACCCGGATCAGGCCGCCCTCCACGTGGATAAGGCCTTGCTTGTTCATGAACCCCAGCGTCCTGGAAAACGTTTCCTGGGAGATGCCCAGCCTGGCGGCGATGTCTCGCTTGCGGGCCGGCAGCCGCACTTCGAAGCCCTCCCCGCCGGCCCCGGTGCGGAACTGCAGCAGGAAGGTGGCCACCTTGTGGATGCTCAGGCGCTGGGCGCAGATTTCCGTGTCGCGCAGGGTCTCCATCAGGCGGCGGCAGACCTGCTCCAGAATGCATTCCGCATAGGCGTGGTTGGTGTGCAGTTCCTGCCTGAAGATCAGGCCGTCGATGCTCAGCAGGTGGGTCTTCTTGCCGGCGACGATGTCATAGGGGCAGGGTTCTTCCAGCACCAGGCAGGACTCGCCGAAGCTGTCGCCGGCCCCCATCAGGGCCACCACCCGCTCCATGCCGTTGGGCAGGGGGATGAACAGCCGCATTTGGCCGCTGAGCACCACGTACAGGGAATCGACTCGCCTCCCCTTGCGGACCAAAGGGACATTCTTCTCCACGACCACATTGCGGGCACCGCTCGCCAGCAGGGCGAGTTGCTCCTTGCGCCAAGTCTTGAAGCAGGACATGCGGCCTAGCGTGTCCTGCATGTGGGAGAGAGGAAGAAATTTGCCGTTCATGGCGAATAGGGACGGTAGGTATCCAGTTTATTGCATGAATCGTGCCGTTAACTTAGCTCCTCTTAAGTTTACAAGCCGATGATTCATATAGTGTTTTTTGATTTGTTGAAAAAATTAACAGCGCACATGAGTATTCAGTGTCACGGATTGGTAACTGAGTAATTTCATGCAGCTAGATTTCTCATGAAAATCCGCCAATCAAGCGACGATTTATCGATTCGAATCGTTACCGATCGGTGACGTGCATTAGCACGAAGGTATATCGTGTAACGAATTGGTAACATTTGAGACTAGACAGACGATGCATTTCCTTCGGCGATTGGCGGTAATGATGTCGTTCCTGGGCCTGGGGCTGCTCCCCGACCTGGGACTGGCAGGCGCCGGCGAACCCCTGCGTTTCGGCCTCACGCCCATCTTTCTCCAGGAACGGCATGCCCTGATCTCCGAGCTGCGCGCCTACTTGGAACGCAAACTGCAACGGCCGGTCAGTTTCCAGGTGCGCGACAGCTCCCACGGTATCCTGGAACTCATGCAGCGACAGCAGCTGGATGTGGCCTGGCTGTGCGACTGTCCCTACGTCACCACCCATCCTGAATTCCGCCTGCTGGCCACGCCCTGGTTCCAGGGACGTCCCTATTACCAGGCCTACCTGATCGTCCACGGCCAGGACATCAAGACCCGCGGCATGGCCGACCTGAAGGGCAAGGTGTTCGCCTATACTGACGCCTACTCCAACGTGGGTTATCTCACCCCCCGTTACCTGGTGCGGCAGCTGGGCGAGGAGCCGAACGGCTTCCATCGCCGCACCTTCTTCACCCGCTCGCCGCGCAAATCCATAGAGGCAGTGGCGGAAGGCGTGGCCGATGCGGCCGCGGTGAACAGCTACATCTGGGAGACCCTGCAACTGCAAAGCCCGGCCCTGACCGGGATGACGCGCGTGGCCGGGCGGCTGGCGGAATTCGGCTTCCCGCCCCTGGTCGCCCATCAGACCCTGTCCGAGAAGGACTTCCAGTCCCTGCGGCAGGTCCTGCTGGGCATGGCACGTGATCCGGCGGGCCAGATCCTGTTGCGCCAGATGAACCTGGATGGCTTCGGCGACCCCTCTCCGGCGTATTACCGCAACGCGGAGGAAATGGTGCGGCGGATGCAGGATGGCCGCGATGCGGGCCTTTGATCTCAGCCTGCGCCACAAGTTGCCCCTGTGGGGCGGCATGCTGATCGTCCTGACTGCTCTGCTCGTGACCGGCAGCAACCTGCTCCAGACACGGGAGAACATCAAGCGCAACATGCTGGCCCGCTCGGAAATCCTGGGCCGGGCCATGATCTCCAACCTGTATGACGACCTGGTCAACGATGACGTGTGGGGCGCCTATGAGCGGATCACCGCCCCGGCGAGGGCCGAGAAACGGCAGCCCAGCTTCCAGATCCAGAGCTTCATCGTGCTGGACGAGAACCATGCCGTATTCGTCTCCAGCGAGCCGCGCCGGCATCCCCTGCTGACCGACCTGGCCGGCCTGGGGCCGGACTTCGCCCGCCTTAAGGCCAGCCTCGCCCAAAGCCGCGGCCATACCCGGGTGGTGGAGGGCGAACACATCCTGCTGGGCATCCCGGTGGTGGCCGAGGGCGTCACGCTGGGGACCCTGGTGGTGGTGCACAAGGCCGACTACTACCAGCCCAGCTACCTGCGCATCCTCAAACGCACCGCCTGGACCACCCTGATCATCCTCCTCATCCTGCTGCCGATCAGCTGGTTCTGGGGCCGGCGCATGGCCCATCCCCTGGTGCTGCTGGCCGGGCGCATGAGTGATGTCGGCAAGGGCCCACCCGAGCCGCTGCCTGAGCGGACCTATCCCCATGAGGACGAGCTCGGCCAACTGTTCCGCGTCTATGACCGCATGCAGCGCGAGCTGCGGGACAAGCACGCCATGGAGCGGCAGATGCTCAAGGCCGACCGCCTGGCGGCCCTCGGGCGCCTGACCGCCGGCATCGCCCACGAGATCAACAACCCCCTGGGCGGGCTGCTCACGGCCGTGGACACCCTGAAACGCCACGCCGGCCCCGACCCGGTGACCCGGAAGGTGCTGCCCCTGCTGGAGCGGGGCCTGATCCAGATCCAGGACATCGTCGGCGCCCTGCTGGTGGAGGCGCGCGCCAAAAGCCGTCCCCTGACCGCCCAGGACGTGGAGGACGTGCACACCCTGCTCGCCCAGGAGGCCCGCAAACGGAATGTCGAATGGACATGGGAAAACACCCTGAGCGGCGAGGTCCCGCTGCCCGCCACCCTGGTGCGCCAGCTGCTCATCAACCTGCTGCTCAACGCGGTACGCGCGGCGGGCGAGCGGGGGCACGTGGAGGCACGCATCGCCATGCGGGACGGATGCCTCGCCCTGCACACCCGCAACGACGGCCGCACCATCCCGCCCGAACTGATGGAGCACCTGTTCGAGCCGTTCACCGGCGGCAACGAGGAGGGTACCGGCCTGGGCCTTTGGATCAGCTACCAGATCGTCCAGCAACTGGGCGGCGACATCCGGGCGGACAGCCGCGAGGGCTGGACCGCCTTCAGCGTGTCCCTACCCCTGGGAGAAGCGTAATGGGCAACTGCCGAATCTGCCTGATCGAGGACGACGAGGTCATGGGTGGCGCCCTGGCCCTGCGTTTCGACCTGGAAGGCTACGAGTACGACTGGCACACCAGCGGCAAGGCCGCCTTGGCGGCCCTGCAGAAGCAGAGCTACGCCGCTGTGGTCAGCGACATCCGGCTGCCCGACCTGAGCGGCGAGGCCCTGTATGCCAGCCTGTTGGACAAGGGCATGCAGGTGCCGCCGTTCATCTTCATCACCGGCCACGGCGCCGTGGACCAGGCCGTGCGGTTGCTCAAGCTGGGGGCCGTGGATTACCTGCTCAAACCCTTCGAACCCGACCTGCTGCTGGGCAAGCTGCGGGCGCTGAACGCCTGTGCCGCCGGCGCGGCGCCGGGCGGCGAGGCCCTGGGCATCTCTCCCGCCATCCTGTCCCTGGCCGAGCTGCTGCCGCGCATGGCGCACAGCCAGGCCACGGTGCTCATCAGCGGCGAATCCGGTGTCGGCAAGGAAGTGGTGACGCGCCGGCTGCACGATTTGCGTGGAGACGGCAGGCAGCGCCCCTTCGTGGCGGTGAACTGTGCCTCGTTCACCGAAAGCCTGCTGGAGGCGGAGCTGTTCGGCTATGAGAAAGGCGCCTTCACCGGGGCGGTGCGCGCCCGCCACGGCCTGTTCGAGCAGGCCCAGGGCGGCACCCTGTTCCTGGACGAGATCGGCGACATGCCTCCATCCATGCAGGTCAAGCTGCTGCGTGTCATCCAGGAGCGCCAACTCCAGCGGGTGGGCGGCGAGACGCCCATCCCGGTGGACGTACGGCTCATCGCCGCCACCCACTTGGACCTCAAGGCCCTGGTGGAGCAGGGCCGCTTCCGGGAAGACCTCTATTACCGGGTCAACGTTATCCAGCTGCGCGTGCCGCCCTTGCGCGAGCGCCGCGAAGACATCCTGTGGCTGGCGGGCCGCTTCTTGGAGCAGTTCGCCAATGGCCGGGAAGGCCAGCGCAAGCTGCTGGCACCGGCCGCGGAACGCGCCCTGCTCGACTACCCCTGGCCCGGCAACGTGCGCGAACTGCGCCACGTCCTGGAGCGGGCCTGCGTGCTGGCCGAGGGGCCCATCCTGACGCCGGAGCTGCTGTTCGACGGCGCGGCGGGCAATGCCACCCCACCCCCCTCCGACACCTTGGGCGATTACCTGGCCGGGCGGGAGCGGGACTACATCCTGCGTGCCCTGGAGTCCCAGTCCTGGCAAATACAGGAAACCGCCAACCTGTTGGGCATCAGCCGCAAGAACCTGTGGGAGAAGATGAAGCGCCTGGGCATCGAGCGCGCCTGATGCCGGGCCGGGCGCCCGCCGCCCGCTCAGGTGCTCAGCAGCCTGAAGCTGCGGCCGTCAGCGGCGGCGCAGGTTCCTTCGAATCGTTCCCGATAGCCGACCCCGGCACACACCAGGCGGCTGCCGTCTTTGGCCAGCAACACGGCCTGGCCGTGCCGGACGTGGCGCCGGTCGATGCGCGGCACGTTCCGGAAGACGCCCCGGCAGGCGTCGGTGAAGCACTTGGCGGCGTCCCATGCGCCGGCGTAGCGCTTGCCGTCCAGGGACACCTCCATGACGCCGGGCGCGGCCCAGTTCAGCCGCAGGGTTTCCGTGCCAGCGCCGCTGCCGGCGAGTTCGGCCGTGCCGGCGCAGCCGCCGAGCAGCGGCATCAAAACGGTCAATATCATTTTTTTCATCGTTTGCTCCTTTCCTGGACTCTCGTTTAACCGGACACGGCAGGCCCCGTTCAGTGATGCGCCCCGTCCGCGCCCAGCGGCCACAGCCGGTGGGCATCCAGCAGCAGCCGGGCGATGGCCTCGTTGGCCGTCAGACGCGCCTGGCCGGCGGCCAGCCGTGCCTCCAGCGCGGCGCGGCGCGCCAACAGGGTGTCGGACAGGCCCAGCTCGCCCAGCTCGTGGGCTCGGCGCGCCAGGTCCGCGTGGCGCTCGACGGCCTGGGCGGCCTCTTCCAGGCGCCGCCAGCCTTCCACTCCGGCGGCGGCCTTCTGCCAGTTCGCCGCGGCCTCGGCGCTCAGGCGGCGGCGGGTAGCGGACTCCATTTCCGCCATCGCCTCGGCCTGGGCCAGTCGAGCCTGGACCTCCCAGCCCCGCGTCTTGCCGGGCAGGGGGATGGACAGGCTGACGCCCAGGATGCGGTCGTCACCCCCCATCTCGTTGGCCAGGTGCAGGCCCAGGGTCGGGTCGGGGGTGCGATCCGCCTCGGCGCGGCGGGTGAGCAGGCGGGCCTTGTCCAGCGTCCGCTGCACCGCCAGCAGTTCATGGTTGTGGGCCAGGGTGCGAGCCACCCACAGGTCCGCGTCGCCCGCGGGGGCGGTTGGCGCAGGCTGGCTGTCCTCCGGCGGCGGCAGTTCGGGGAACCGGGCGGCAAGCTCGGACTGCACCGACCTGGCCCGCGCCGACGCCGCCACCCCCTGGGACAGGGCCTGGGCCACGGCGGCCTCGGCGTGCAGGATGTCCAGACGGGCCGCGTCACCTCGTTTGACACGCGCTTCCACCACACGTTTCTGCTCCTGGAGCAGCGCCGCCTGGCGTTCCCAAAGACCGGCCTCCAACGCGGCCTGGCGGGCGGCGTACCACAGGCCCAGGAGCTGGCGGGCGGCCTCGTGGCGGGCATCGCCCACCCGCTCCTCGGCCGCCCGCACCCCCTGCCCGCCGATCCGGTCGTCCAACTCCGCCTTGGCCGGCAGGCGCAGGCCGCGCGCCAGCGAGGCGCTCCATTCGGTGTGGTCCGGGCCGCCGCGCACATTGCGGCGCTGGGTGGCCAGACTCAGGCCGTATTCATAACCACCGGCCGTGAGGCGGCCGTGCTCGGCCTCGGCCGCGCGCAGTTCGGCCTGGGCGGCGCGCACCTGCGGATGGCCGTCCAGCGCCTGCTCCACTGCCGCCGCGGGGGGCAGATCGGCGGGCGGCGGCGGCTCTGCGGCAATCGCCCCCCAACCCGCGCCCAACATCAAAGCCGCCAGCCAGATCCTCATGCCAGCCTCCCGAACGCCAGCACCGGCGTCAGCCACCAGGCCACGTCGCGCTTGGGAAAGCGCTGGCGGAGGTGGTCCAGCAGCGCCTGGGCATGCTCGGCCTCCAATACGATCTGCGCCGCCATGCGCAGCGCCCGGCCGCGCACCCGTTCCTGGGCACTCAGCGTTTCGTGGTGGCGGCTGTAGCCTTCCGCCTGGAACAGGGTGAAGCCGGCCGCCCAGTCGGGATGGACGAGGAACTGTTCCACCAGCTCCTCTTCCAGATGGCGGGGCGCCACCAACGTGAGTTGCACCAGGGACATCTCAAGCACCTTTCAGTATCAAGCGCCGGTACAGCACCGGCAGCAGCAGCAGGGTCAGCGCCGTGGAGGTGAACAGCCCGCCCACCACCACGATGGCCAGGGGCTTTTGGATCTCCGAACCGGGCCCGCTGGCCAGCAGCAAAGGGATGAGCCCCCAGGCGGTGATGCTGGCGGTCATCAGCACCGGGCGCAGCCGGCGCAGGGCGCCCTCGCGCACCACCCGGTCGGCGGCCAGCCCCTGGGCGGCCAGCTGGTTGAAATGGCTCACCAGCACCACGCCGTTGAGCACGGCGATGCCCAGCAGGGCGATAAAGCCCACCGAGGCCGGCACCGACAGGTACTCGCCGGTGAGCCACAGGGCGGCGATGCCGCCCACCAGGGCGAAGGGGATGTTGGCCAGGACCAGGATGGCCTGCTTGACGGATTTGAAGGTGGCGAACAGCAGGGCGAAGATCAGGGCCAGGGCCACCGGCACCACCACCGCCAGGCGGGCGGCGGCGCGCTGCTGGTTCTCGAACTGGCCGCCATAGACCACCTGGTAGCCGGCGGGCAGCTTCACGTCCTTGCCGATGCGGGCCTTCACCTCGTCCACGAAACCCACCAGATCGCGGCCAGCCACGTTGCACTGGATGGTGACGTAGCGCGCCGCGTTCTCCCGGCTCACCGCCACCGGCCCCTCGGTGCGCACCAGCCCGGCCACTTCCCGGAGGGGGATGGCGATGCCTTCCGGGGTGGGGATGCGCAGCGCCTCGAACAGGGCCGGCGACATGCGCACGTTTTCCCCCGCCCGCAACACCAGGGGGGTGCGCTGCATACCCTCTTGGACGATGCCCAGCCGCACGCCCTCCAGATGCGCCCTGAGGAAGGCGGAGACGTCGTCCATGGACAGGCCGTAACGGCCCGCCGCCAGGCGATCCACCTCCACCTTGAAGTACTGCACGCCGTCGTTCTTCAGGCTGAACACGTCTTGGGCGCCGGGTACCCGGCCAAGCAGGTCCTCGATGCGGCCGGCCAGGCCGTTCAGGGTGTCGATGTCGGCGCCGAACACCTTGATGGCCAGGTCGCCGCGGGCGCCGGTGAGCATCTCCGAGACCCGCATGTCGATGGGCTGTGTGAAGCCGTAGGCCACGCCGGGGAAGTCCGCCATGACCTTCCTGATTTCCTCCGCCAGCCAGTCCTTGTCCGGGCGGCGCCACTGCTCGCGCGGTTTGAGCACCAGGAAGCTATCGGTCTGGTTCAGACCCATGGGGTCCAGACCCAATTCGTCCGATCCCGCCCGCGCCACCACCCCGGCCACTTCCGGCACACGCTTCAGCAGCGCCCGCTGTACCGACAGGTCCAGGGCCAGGCTCTCCTCCAGGCTGATGGAGGGCAGCTTCTCCAGCTGGATGAGCAGGTCGCCCTCGTCCAGGGTGGGCATGAAGGATTTGCCGATCTGGGGGTAGAGGGCCACGGCCGCTGCCAGCAGGACGCCGGCGGCCGGCAGGACCCAGCGCGGCCGAGCCAGGGCGAAGTCCAGCATGGGCGTGTACAGGCGCGTGGCCAGGCGCACCAGCCAGGGGTCCTGGTGCGCGCTTTCCTTGAGCAGGTAGGCGGACAGCACCGGCACCACGGTCAGCGACAGGATCAACGCCGCGCCCAGGGCGAAGACGATGGTCAAGGCCACCGGGATGAACAGCTTGCCCTCCAGGCCCTCCAGGGTGAGCAGGGGCAGGAAGACGATCATGATGATCAGCACCCCGGCGGCGGTGGGCGTGGCCACCTCCCGCACGGCCCGGAAGATGCGGTGCAGACGGGGCTGGGGGCTGTCGTCGCGGGCCAGATGGCTGACGATGTTTTCCACCACCACCACCGCCCCATCCACCAGCATGCCGATGGCGATGGCCAGCCCGCCCAGGCTCATCAGGTTGGCTGACAGGCCGAACTGGCGCATGAGCAGGAAGGTGGCCAGGGCCGCCAGGGGCAGGGTCAGCGCCACGGTAAGCGCCGCCCGCGCGTCGCCTAGGAACAGGACGAGCAGCACCAGCACCAGGACGATGGCCTCCATGAGGGCCTTGGATACGGTGCCCACCGCCCGCTCCACCAGGGCCGAGCGGTCGTAGAAGGGCTGCACCGTCACGCCCTGGGGCAGGCTGGGGGCGATCTCGGCCAGGCGCTGCTTGACCGCCTTCACCACCAGATGGGCGTTAGCGCCGCGCAGGCCCAGCACCAGGCCCTCCACCGCCTCGCCCTTCCCGTCCTGGCTGACCCCGCCGTAGCGAGTCAGGCTGCCCAGGCGCACCTGGGCCACGTCCGACAGCCGCACCGGCACGCCCTCCACATTCTTCACCACGATGCCGGCCAGGTCCTCAGGGGACTTCACGGCCCCTTCCACCCGCACCAGCCACACCTCCTCGCCCTCGGTGAGCCGCCCCGCCCCGTCGTTGCGGTTGTTGGCGCGGATGGCCTCGGCCAGCTCGGTGAGGGTGACGCCGCGCGCGCTCATGGCGGCGTTGTCCGGCGCCACCTCGAAGGTCTTCACGTGGCCTCCCAGGGCGTTCACGTCCGCCACGCCGGGCAGGGTGCGCAGCTTGGGCCGGATCACCCAGTCCAACAGGGCGCGCCGCTCGGCCAGGCTCAGGTGATCGCCCTCCACCGTGAACATGAACATCTCCGACAGGGGTGTGGTGATGGGCGCCAGGCCCCCGCTTGTGCCGTCGGGCAGGTCGGCCAGCACGTTGTTGAGCCGCTCGGCTACCTGCTGGCGCGCCCAGTAGATGTCCGTGCCGTCCTCGAAGTCGATGGTGATGTCGGTCAGGCCGTACTTGGACATGGAACGCAGCAACCGCTGCCTGGGAATGCCCAGCATCTCCATCTCGATGGGCGCGGCGATGCGCGTCTCCACCTCCTCCGGGGTCATGCCGGGGGCCTTGAGGATCAGCTTCACCTGGGTGGTGGAGACGTCCGGGAAGGCGTCGATGGGTAGGCCGCGCCAGGCCTGGATGCCCGCCGCCGCCAGCAGCAGGGTGAGGCCCAGGATGAGCAGGCGCTGGGTGAGGGAGAATTCTGTCAAGCGGGAGAGCATGTCATTGCCCCTGCCAGGCGGCCTTCAGGGCCGCCACACCCTCCACGGCGATCATCTCGTCGCCCGTGAAGGGGCCGTCGATGGCCGCGCTCTGGGCCGACTGGGACAGCACCTTGACCGCCTCCGGTTCGAAACCGCCGGGGCGTTCCACGAACACCCAGTTCTGCCCGCCCTGGCGGGCGATGGCCTTGACCGGCACGCGCCACTGGCGGGCACCGGCCACCCCTTCCAGGCGCGCGGAGACACTCTGGTTGAGGCGCAGCAGGCCGTCCGGGTTGCCCACCCGGGCGCGGATCGGCACGGTCTGGGCCGCGCTCACGGCATGTCCCACCGAGAGCACGCTGCCGGTCGCCGGCGTACCGGGTACGCCGACCTTCTGACCGGTCTTGACCAGGGCCGCCACCTCGGCGGGTGCCTGGATCTCCAGCCACAGCGGGTCGAGGCGGACCACCCTGAACAGGGCATGGGCGGCCTCCACCCGCGCCCCCGCCAGCGCCGACTGCTCCAGCACCACGCCGGCGATAGGCGCGGTCAGGGCGACGCTGTCGATGAGTCGCCGGCCGGTCTCGGCCGCCTCCACATTCGCCTGGGACAGGCCCATCAGGCGCAGCCAGGCGCGCCGCTCCCGCAGCAGGGCATGGGCCTGGGCCAGCGCGGCGCGCGCCGACTGCACGCGGGATTCGGGGATGATGCCTTCCTGGAACAGGGCCTCGTCGCGGCGCGCGCTCTCTTCCGCCAGGCGCGCCTGCACGGCGGCCTGGGCCAGGTCGCGCTGGGCACCGATCAGTTCCTCGCCGCGCAGCACCGCCAGCACCTGGCCGCCGCGCACCGTGTCGCCCATCGCCACCCGGACCTCGGTGACCAGACCGGCCATGGGCGCGGCCACCACCCGCTCCTGGGCGGGCGGGACGACTACCCGCGCCGGCAGGCCGACACTGATCGCCCCGGCATGGGCGGCGATGGGCGCGGTGCTCACGCGCAGGGCCGCGCGCTGGGACGCGGAAACCGAAATCAACTTGTCGCCGGACAGAGCCGGGGACGACAGACTGAACAACAGCAACAGCAGCAGCGCCGACTTGGGCATGCATTCCTCCGCTCGGGTCCGCCTCCCAGGAGGCGGACGTTTCATCTCAGGACCGGGCGGGAGCTTGCCGGGGCAGGCTTAAACGGAGATTAAAACGTGTCCAAACCCGCTCTGCACCCGACCGGGGGCACTGCCGTTCAGAACCACTCTTCCAGTTCGTCCGCGGATTGTTCAGCCGATGGCTGCGCGCTGCCCTCGTCCGCAGCGCTCCACTGCGCCGGCGGATCGACCTCGCGTACCTGGTTCTGGACCACGGTCCCCTGGCCTTCGTCGCCGCGCTGCTTGCCGCCCTCGGCGAAGACGGCCTGGCTCAACGCCAAGGCCAGCATCAGGGCCAACAGTTTCGGGGTTCTCATCGCAAACCTCCTTTCCCGGGCGGTCGTTCAACACGCGGACCGTGACCCGCCCCACCCCGGCGGGTCACGGTGCTTCAATGCTTCCCTTCGCGGCCATTCAGCGGCCGCAGGTCTCGTTGTCGCCGGCGAGGATGGTTTCCACCGCCAACGGGTCGATCACCTGCGCCTGGTAGGCCTGGCCGCTGACCGCCTCCAGCACCCGCGCGAAGGCGCGCAGGTGGTTGCGCGAACCGCATTGCAGGCGGGCATAGACCTGGTCGATGTCGGTGTTGTCCGCCCGCGCCAGGGCGCCGTCCAGGTCGCGGATATCCGTTTCCTCGATGAAGCCGCCCACCTTCAGGGCCGCCACGTCGCCGGTCAGGCCCCGGGCCAGCAGCGTGTCGTGCAATATCTGCAAGTCGGGGTCACTGAACTCGCCCACCAGGCGACCCGCCGCCGGGTCCGGCAGGCGGTACTTGCGCAGCAGCATCAGGATGGCGTCCATGTGCTGCTGCTCGCTGGCGGAGATGTTGGAGAAGGGGGTCAGGCCCCAGCGTTCGTAAAGGGCCAGATAGACGTCCCGGGCCAGCTTTTCCTCCTCGCGCATGAAGCTCAGGTCCGCCCGCTCCGCCGCGGAGAGGCTGGCGGCGCTCTGCGCCGCGTTGCGGCTGGCGGCCTGGGCGGGCAAAGCCGCGCCGGCGAGGGCCACGACCAAGGCAAGGAGAAGGGATGCGGGTGATTTCATGTTCGGCTCCTGTCGAATGTTGGGCTTCGATGCACGGCCCGTTCGGGACTGCGTCTTGCGACAATTCCATTTCAGCAGGAAGCTGTAACCGGCCGGTGAGGCCACCGGGCCGTTTTGTAAACCGGCTTGCATCCGGCCGCGCCTGTTACATGGATTTACAAACGGCGCCCGGCACCCGGCGCGGCGGGACGATACTCACCTCACCCCAAGGGACAGCGGACGATGAAACAGGAACGCCTCCTGATCGTGGACGACGACGCCGAATTGCGCGACCTGCTGCGCGAATACCTGGGCCAGGCCGGCTTCCAGGTCGCCGCCGTAGCCGACGGCCGGGAGATGCAGCACGCCCTGGCGGCGTCGCCCTTCGACCTGGTCATCCTGGACATCATGCTGCCGGGGGAGGACGGCCTGGCCCTGTGCCGCCGCCTGCGCGCCGCGAGCCGCATCCCCATCCTGATGCTCACCGCCCGCGGCGACGAGATCGACCGTATCGTCGGCCTGGAGATGGGCGCCGACGACTACCTGGCCAAGCCCTTCAACCCCCGCGAGCTGCTGGCCCGCGTGCGCAGCATCCTGCGTCGTGCCAACAGCCTGCCGGAGAACCTGGCCGGCGAGGACGTGCACCGCTTCCGCTTCGCCGGCTGGGGCCTGGACACCCGCACCCGCCAGCTGCTCTCCCCCACCGGGGTGGTGGTCGATCTGTCCGGGGCGGAATACAAGATCCTGCACGTGCTGGCGGAACACCCCAACCGGGTGCTGTCCCGCGACCAGCTGCTGGAATTCACCCAGGGGCGCGAGGCCACCGCCTACGACCGCTCCATCGACGTACAGATCGGGCGGCTGCGCCGCAAGCTGGACGATGACCCGCGCGAGCCGCGCCTGATCAAGACGGTGCGCAACGAGGGCTACGTGCTGGCGGCGGTGGTGGACAAGGAATGAAGCGCTTCTCCCTGCGGCGTCTGGACTCCATCACCCTGCGCGTGGCCGGGGTGCTGCTGGTCGGCCTGCTGGCCGCCCAATGGACCGCCGACCGCCTGTACCAGGAGGAGCGCGAGCGGGTGCTGTCCCACCTGCTGGCCGGCCCCCTGGCCAAGCGCCTGGCCACCGTGGCGGACAAGCTGGAGCACACGCCGCAGGCGGAGCGCCCGGAATTGCTGCACCTGCTCACCTCGCCGCGCATCACCTTCAACCTGGCCACGGCGCCCCTGCCCGGCTCCCACGGCGGCACCCTGGAGGGATTGCAGACGCACCTGCGGGAAAACCTGGGCGGCCGCTGGCCGGTGGCGGTGGCCGCGGGCAAGGCCGGGAAAGATGAGGACACCCCGCCCGCCTCCATCCGCGTCTCCCTCACCCTGGGCGACGGCCAGGTGCTGCTGGCCGAGCACCACTACCCGGACGATCCCCTCATCGCCCCCAGCCGACACCTGCCCCTGCTCACCGGTTATTTCCTGGTCATCGCCCTCCTCGCCCTGCTCGCCCTGGGCTGGGCCGTCCGGCCCCTGCGCCGCCTGGCCGGGGCGGCCGATGCCCTGGGCCGCAACCTGGAGGTCGCCCCCCTGTCCGAGACCGGGCCGCGCGAGGTGCGCCAGGCGGCGCACGCCTTCAACACCATGCAGCAACGGCTGGCGCGCTACATGGAAGACCGGTTGCACATCCTGGCGGCGGTGTCCCACGACCTGAAGAGCCCCATCACCCGCCTCAAGCTGCGTGCCGAGCTGCTGGCCGACGCCGCCCAGCGCGACAAGATCCTGCGCGACCTGGAGGACATGGAGACCATGATCGGCGCCACCCTGGACTTCCTGCGCGGCGAGGCCGGCAAGGAGGCGGGCTTGCCCGTCGATGTGAACGCCCTGCTATCCACCCTGAGCGACGACTTTGCCGCCCTGGGGGGGCGGGTGGAGATCGCCGGCCGGGCGGAGCGACCCCTGGTCGCACGTCCCCAGGCCCTCAAGCGCTGCCTGGCCAACCTGCTGGACAACGCGCTGCGCTACGGCGGCAGCGCGGTGCTGCGGGTGGAGGACCGCCCGGACAACCTGGTGCTGATTATCGACGACCAGGGGCCCGGTATCCCCGAGGCGGAGCTGGCGCGCGTGTTCGAGCCGTTCCGGCGCGGCGAGTCCTCTCGCAGCCGGGCCACCGGCGGCACCGGCCTGGGCCTGGCCATCGCCCGCAACCTGGCGCGCGCCCACGGTGGCGAGGTCAGCCTGGCCAACCGGCCGGGAGGCGGGCTGCGGGTCACGCTGACGCTGCCGCGTGGCGCATGACCGTCCTCGGCGTGGCCCTCAGTCTGTTTCGCCCGGCGGGTGGCGCCGCCAGATCCGTTCGCCGTCCCGCCACACCTCGCGCACGCGGTGGAAGGGGATGCTGTGCGACACCCCGTCCTCATCCAGCAGATCGAAGAGGGATGGGTTGTCCGCGTCCCAGGCGATTTCCCGCAAATCCGCGTACAGGATCCGCCCCGCCACCCGGTCCCAATAACCGATGACGAATCGCCCGCCGGCGAAGTGTTCATCCCAGCGGATGCGCGCGAGCAGTTCGTGGATGGGGATCATGACGATGGGGCCGCGGGGGCCGGAAAGGCAGCGAAGCACGGACGGCGTGGCAACGTCATTCCGTTACGGCACCGTACGAGAGCCATAGGGCGCCATAACCGAAGGGCATCGCGCCGAATGCCCCGAACGTGCGCCCCTACTCCCCCCTCACCTTCACCCGCACCCCGTCCGCGATCTTGTCGTCCGGGTGTGCGATGATCTTTTCCCCGGCCTTCAGGCCTTCCACCACCTGGGCCTCCAGGCCGTTGCGCTGACCGACCTTGACCGGCCGCAGTTGGGCGTGGCCGTCGGCGAGGACGAACAGGGCCCAGCCGTCCTTGTGGCGGAACAGGGCGCTGGTGGGGGCCAACAGCACGTCCCGGCCCTCCCAGACCACGAAGGCGGCCTCGACCCGGTAGCCGTCGCCCAGGCGCCGCCAGGCCTCCTTGGGGGAGGTGAAGTCGGCGATCACCCGCACCCGTTGCTCTTCCACCCCCAGGGCGGACACCTTGGTGAAGCCGGTGGGCTCCACCACCCGCACCACGGCCTCCAGGGTCTGCTCGCCGCCCCAGCGGTCCAGGCGCACGGGGGTGCCGGGGGCGATCTTCACGGCGGAGGTGGACAGCACCTCCACCTCGATCTCCAGCCCTTCCGGGTCGCCCACCTCGATGAGAGATTGGCCAGCCTGCACCGAGCCTTCGCTCTCGTGGGTCACCCTGAGCACCCGGCCGGCCACCGGCGAGGGCACGGACACCGCGTCGGCCCGGCCGCCGTCCCGAAGGGCGGCGGACTGGGCCAGGGCGGCGCGGGCGGCCTCCAGTTCGTAGCGGGCCACGTTGGCGGCGGCGTCGGCGGCCTGGCGGACGGCCTGGGCGCGACGGGCGTGGGTGCGGGCCAGATCCACGGCGGACTTGGACAGGAAGTTCTCTCGGCCCAGGGATTCGCTGCGGGCCAACTCCCGGTCGGCCAGCCCGGCCGTGGCGGCGGCGGTGCGG
>DEQR01000010.1 GCA_002360535.1 Thiobacillus sp. UBA3361 | reverse complement strand
GTCTGTCTGCAACGCGGTGGATGAACTGGGCCAGCTCCTGGACCACACCGGGCCAGTGGCGGCCAGCGAACACAACGCGGCGCGCATCTTCAACTGCGACCACCTGTTCTTCGTCACCAACGGCACCAGTTCGTCCAACAAGATGGTCTGGCACGCCACCGTCGCCCCCAACGACATCGTGGTGGTGGACCGCAATTGCCACAAATCCATCCTGCACGCCATCATCATGACTGGCGCGATCCCCATCTTCCTGACGCCGACGCGCAACCACTACGGCATCATCGGTCCCATTCCCCTGGATGAATTTCGGCCCGAAACCATCCAGAAGAAGATCGCCAGCCACCCCTTCGCCAAGGACGTGAAGTCCAAACCGCGCATCCTCACCATCACCCAGTCCACCTACGACGGCATCCTCTACAACGTGGACATGATCAAGGACCTGCTGGGCGACAGCATCGACACGCTGCACTTCGACGAGGCCTGGCTGCCCCACGCCACCTTCCACGAGTTCTACCGGGGCATGCACGCCATCGGCAAGGACCGGCCGCGCGCCAAGGACGCCCTGGTGTTCGCCACCCAGTCAACGCACAAGCTGCTGGCCGGCCTGTCCCAGGCCTCCCAGATCCTGGTGCAGGACTCGGAGACCCGGAAGCTGGACTTCTCCCGCTTCAACGAGGCCTACCTGATGCACACCTCCACCTCGCCCCAGTACGCCATCATCGCCTCCTGCGACGTGGCCGCGGCCATGATGGAGCCCCCCGGCGGCACCGCCCTGGTAGAGGAGAGCATCGCCGAGGCCATCGAATTCCGCCGCGCCATGCGCAAGGTGGGCGAGGAATGGGGAAAGGACTGGTGGTTCAAGGTCTGGGGCCCCGACTATCTGGCCGAAGAAGGTCAGGTGGATCAGGAGGATTGGATGCTCAAGGCCGGCGAGCGCTGGCACGGTTTCGGCAACCTGGCGCCCGGCTTCAACATGCTGGATCCCATCAAGGCCACCCTCATCACCCCCGGCCTGGACGTGGACGGCGACTTCGCCGACTGGGGCATCCCCGCCGGCATCCTCACCAAGTACCTGGCCGAGCATGGCATCGTGGTGGAGAAGACCGGCCTGTACTCCTTCTTCATCATGTTCACCATCGGCATCACCAAGGGTCGGTGGAACACCATGCTCACCGAACTGCAGCAGTTCAAGGACGATTACGCCAAGAACCAACCCCTGTGGCGGGTGATGCCGGAATTCGTGGCCAAGTATCCCCGCTACGAGCGGGTCGGGCTGCAGGACCTGTGCGTGCAGATCCACGAGGTCTATAAGGCCAACGACGTGGCGCGGCTGACCACCGAGATGTATCTGTCTGAGATGGCGCCGGCCATGCGCCCCGCCGATGCCTTCGCCAAGATGGCCCACCGGGACATCGAGCGGGTGGAGATCGACGACTTGGAAGGGCGCATCACCTCCATCCTGCTCACCCCCTATCCGCCCGGCATCCCCCTGCTGATCCCGGGCGAGCGCTTCAACGCGACCATCGTCCGCTACCTGAAATTCGCGCGCGCCTTCAACGACCAGTTTCCCGGCTTCGAGACCGACATACATGGCCTGGTGAAAGAGAAATTCAACAGCAAGACCCGTTATTTCGTGGATTGCGTCGCCTAGCTTGCTATCCCACTGATTCCCCTATAAAATCTCCTGCTTTCCCTGGCCCGCCCCGTGCGGGCCTTCATCCCTTGCCCCACCGGTCGCGCGGGGGGCTGATACCCGAAAGGAGCGACATGCGTCATTACGAGATCGTTTTTATCGTCCATCCGGACCAGAGCGAGCAGGTGCCCGCCATGATCGAGCGTTACCGCGGCCTGATCAGCGGCACCGGCGGCCACATCCATCGTCTGGAAGACTGGGGCCGGCGGCAGTTGGCCTACACCCTGCAGAAAATGCACAAGGCCCATTACGTGCTCATGAACATTGAGTGCGACCAGGCCACCCTGGACGAGCTGGAGCATGGCTTCCGTTTCAACGATGCCATTCTGCGCCACCTCATCATCCAGCGCGACGAGGCTATTACCGTCGCCTCGCCGATGATGAAGGAAGAGAAGGCCCGCAACCTCCTGGTGCCGCAGTCCGCCGCCAGCGAGAGCGCGCCTGCCGAAGCCGCGGCAGGGGCTTGAGCGGGGTTGAACGCCAACCTGGTCGAGCTGACCGCGCGCCTGCTTGAAACAGGCGGCCTGCGCCACACCCCGGCCGGATTGCCCAGCCTGCAATTGCGACTGGCCCATCGAGGGCCTCAGACGGAAGCGGGGCGCCCCCGGCAGGTGGAATGCGAGGTGGAAGGCCAGGTGTTTGGTGAACTGGCCGCCCGCATGGCGACCCTGGATGTCGGCGTGGAACTGGCCTGCAAGGGGTTCCTGGACCGTAAGAGCGCGCGCAACCCCCAGCTCGTCCTGCATGTGACCGAATACGAGATTGATTAAGGAGTAATCATGGCTTTTATGAAGAAAAAACCCTTCGGCAAGGGTGGCGACCGGAAAGGCAAGACCGGCAATGCCCTGTTCAAGCGCAAGAAGTTCTGCCGTTTCTCCGCCGAGAAGGTCAAGGAAATCGACTACAAGGATGTCGATGTGCTCAAGGACTTCATCACCGAGCAGGGCAAGATCATTCCCGCCCGCATCACCGGCACGAAGGCCCATTACCAGCGCCAGCTGGGCGTGGCCATCAAGCGGGCGCGCTTCCTCGCCCTGCTGCCCTACACCGATCTGCACGTCTAACCGGAGGGCGACATGGAAATCATCCTGATGGAGAAGGTGGCCAACCTGGGCAATCTGGGCGACGTGATCAAGGTCAAGGACGGTTACGCGCGCAACTTCCTGATCCCGCAAGGCATGGCGAAGCGCGCCACCAAGGCCAACATCGCCGTGTTCGAGGAGCGGAAGGCCGAGTTGGAGCGCATCGCCGCCGAGAAGCTGGCCACTGCCCAGGCGCGCGCCGAAAAATTGGCGGAATTCGTCCTGCAGATCGCCCAGAAGGCGGGTGTCGATGGCCGTCTGTTCGGTTCGGTGAGCAACGCCGACATTGCCGACGCGCTCCGTGCCCAGGGCCACGAGGTCAACAAGCAAGAGGTGCGCATGCCCGAAGGCCCGTTGAAGGCCGTGGGCGAGTACCCCATCACCCTGGCCCTGCACAGCGATGTGCTGGTGGACATCACCGTCAACGTGGTGCCCGAGGCTTGAACGGCTCTCAGCCCCTCGCCGAAAAGGCCGCTTAGCGCGGCCTTTTTTCATCGCCCCCCGCTCAAGCTAGAATCCATTCGCCACTCCCACTCGACACATCGTTAATGTCCGCCGTTCTCGATCAAGACCTAGCCGCCATCAAGCTGCCGCCCCACTCCCTGGAGGCCGAGCAATCGGTCCTGGGCGGTCTCCTGCTGGAAAACGGCGCCTGGGACCGGGTGGCGGACGTGATCAACGAGCAGGATTTCTACGCCGCCGCCCACCGCACGATCTGGAAGCAGATCACCCGCCTGATCGACGAGCGCAAGCCGGCCGACGTAGTGACCGTGGCCGAGTCCCTGGAGACCTTCAACGAGCTGGATCAGGTGGGCGGCCTCGCCTACCTGGCCACCCTGGCCCAGAACACCCCGTCCGCCGCCAACATCCGCCGCTATGCCGAGATCGTGCGGGAGCGGGCGGTGCTGCGCCACTTGGCCGAGGTGGGGGCCCGGATCAGCGAATCCGCCTACAACCCGTCCGGCCGCAGCGCCTCGGAGATTCTGGACGAGGCCGAGGCACGGGTGTTCGAGATCAAGGAGGCCGGTGCCCGAACGAGTCAGGGCTTTCAGGACCTGCAACCGCTGCTCATCCAGGTGGTCAACCGCATCGACGAGTTGTACAGCCGGGACAACCCCAGCGACGTCACCGGCGTACCCACCGGCTTTTCCGACCTGGACAGCAAGACCTCCGGCCTGCAACCCGGGGACCTGATCATCGTCGCCGGCCGGCCGTCCATGGGCAAGACCGCCTTCAGCCTCAACATTGCCGAGAACGTGGCCCTGGACACCAACCTGCCGGTGGCCGTGTTCAGCATGGAAATGGGCGCCACCCAATTGGTCATGCGCATGCTCGGTTCGGTGGGCAAACTGGACCAGCACAAGCTGCGCACCGGCAAGATCGCCGAGGACGACTGGCATAAGCTCACCAACGCCCTGGGCCGGCTCAACGAGGCCCCGGTCTATATCGACGAAACCCCGGCCCTGACCGCCATGGAGGTGCGCGCCCGCGCCCGCCGCCTGGCGCGCCAATGCAAAGACGGCCGCCTGGGGTTGATCGTCATCGACTATCTGCAACTGATGGCCGGCAGCGGTGGCGCCCAGGAAAACCGGGCCACCGAGATCTCGGAAATCTCCCGTTCCCTGAAGGGCCTTGCCAAGGAGCTGCACGTGCCCGTCATCGCCCTGTCCCAGCTCAACCGCGGCCTGGAGCAGCGCCCCAACAAGCGGCCGGTGATGTCCGACCTGCGCGAATCCGGCGCCATCGAGCAGGACGCCGACGTCATCCTGTTCATCTACCGCGACGAAGTCTATAACCCGGAAACCCAGGACCGGGGCACCGCCGAGATCATCATCGGCAAGCAGCGCAACGGCCCCATCGGCACCGTGCGCATGACCTTCCTGGGCGAGTACACCCGCTTCGAGAATTTCGCTGCCGGCATGGCGGACTGAGCCCCCATGTCCCGCCCCCTGGTTGCCCGCATCGACGCCGCCGCCCTCACTCACAACCTGATGGTGGCCCGGAGGGCCGCCGGCCGGTCGCGAGTCCTGGCGGTGATCAAGGCCAACGGCTATGGCCACGGCCTGTTGAGCGCGGCCGCCGCCCTGCGCGCCGCCGACGGTTTCGCGGTGCTGACGCTGGAGGAGGCCGCGGCCCTGCGCGGTGCCGGTTACACCCATCCCATCGTCCTGCTCGAAGGTTTCTTTCATCCCGACGAACTGGCCGAGATCACCCGTCTGCGCCTGCGGCCGGTCATTCATCGGGAAGACCAGGCCGACCTCCTGTGCCGTGCCCGGCTCGAACACAAGCTGGACATCCTGCTCAAGGTGGATACCGGCATGCACCGCCTGGGACTGAACCTCAAGCGGGTGAAGGCAGTGCTGGCGCAACTGCGCGGCGCGGCTCACGTGGGCAAGATCGTCCTGATGAGCCATTTCGCATGCGCGGATGACCCGGCCGTGGGGGTAGAGGCGCAGATGAGCCGCTTCGCCGAACTGACCGGTGAACTGGGTCTGCCCGCGACGGACGGCCCTGCGGCCGGAATGACCGTCAGTCTGGCCAATTCCGCTGCCCTCCTGCGCTATCCGGAAACCCATGGCGACTGGGTGCGTCCCGGCATCATGCTGTACGGGGCCTCGCCCTTCACCGACGAAAGCGGCGAGGAGTTGGGGCTGCTGCCGGCCATGACCCTGGAGAGCCAGCTCATCGCCGTGCAGACCGTGCGTCGCGGCGAGGCCGTGGGTTATGGCGGCGCCTTCGTGGCCGAGCGGGACATGAAAGTGGGCGTGGTGGCCTGCGGCTATGCGGACGGCTATCCCCGTCATGCCCCCACCGGTACCCCCATCCTGGTGGAGGGCCGGCGCACGCGGGTCGTCGGCCGGGTGTCCATGGACATGCTCGGCGTCGATCTGACTCCCGTGCCCCACGCCCATGTGGGCAGCCCGGTCACCCTCTGGGGCGTGGGCCTGGCAGCGGAAGAAGTGGCCGGCGCCGCCGACACCATCGCCTACGAACTCTTCACCGCCCTGGCCCGCCGGGTCAGGGTGGAAGAAGCCTGACCGGCCGTGGCGACGCGCGGCAATCGTCACCTGTCTTGAAAACTGCCTGGAATCCCAGCCATGTCCGACATCCTGGAAAAAATCCTGACCGTCAAACGTGAAGAGGTCGCCGCTGCCAGTCGGGCCATCCCTCTTTCAGAACTTGAGTTGGCCGCCCGGTCGGCCACGCCTCCGCGGGATTTCGTCGGCGCCCTGCGCGCCAGGCTCGCCGCGGGCCAGCCCGCCGTGATTGCCGAGATCAAGAAGGCCAGCCCCAGCAAGGGCATGCTGCGGGCGGATTTCCGCCCGGCGGAGATTGCCGCCGATTATCAACGGGGTGGAGCGGCCTGCCTGTCCGTGCTCACCGACCGGCAGTTCTTCCAGGGCGACGCCGAGTACCTGAGACAGGCGCGCGCGGCCTGCCACCTGCCCGTGTTGCGCAAGGATTTCATCATCGACCCCTACCAGGTGGCCGAGGCCCGCGCCATGGGTGCTGACTGCATCTTGCTCATCGTCGCGGCGTTCCGACGATCCTCGTCGTCGGAGGGCGGGACAGTAGCGGATTACGACATCCCCGCCATGCGCGCCCTTGAAGCCCAGGCCCACCGGCTTGGCATGGCCGTGTTGGTGGAATCCCACGATGCCGATGAACTGCAAGCCGCCCTGCAACTGGACACCCCCCTGATGGGCATCAACAACCGCAACCTGCGCACCTTCGAAACCCGCCTGGAAACCACCCTGGACCTGCTGCCCATGATCACCCCCTCGGCCTCCGGGAGGGCTGGAGGGGACGGCCGCATCGCCATCACGGAAAGCGGCATCCTGACCGCCGAAGACGTCGCCAGGATGCGCCGCCATGACGTGCATGCCTTCCTGGTGGGCGAAGCGTTCATGAAAGCTGAACACCCGGGCGGTGCGCTGCGTCAACTGTTTTTTGCTGATTGATGTAAAAGTCGTGTTGCAAATCAGCTACATCCGCAACAGTGCTCAGGTTGCAACTCAGCAAAAGATTTGCTTGTCCTTTTGGAGCCTTGACACAATTGGCTCACTTCTCGCGGGAGAGGTTCCATAGGGCCCCTTCTCATGAGAGGGCGGGAGGCAAGGAAACCCTCCTTCCCGCAGAGCAAGTTTTTTTTAAACCTGTAAGGAGTTTACTGATGAAAAAATCTCTGATCGCTCTGGCCATTGCTGGCGCCTTCGCTGCCCCCGCTTTCGCCGCCACTTCCAACGTGGACATCTACGGTGTCATGTCCTTCTCCCTGGACTGGGCCAACACCGATGATGCCGCTGGTGATGACAGCGACTTCGCTACCGCTGTGGATAACGTTTCCCGCATCGGCTTCAAGGGCTCCGAGGACTTGGGCGGCGGCCTGAAGGCCCTGTGGCAAATTGAAACCGAGCTGAACACCGATGCCATGGCTGCTGGTAGCTTGGCTGCCACCGGTAGCAACTCCATGCGCAACACCTTCGTCGGTGTGGCCGGCGGCTTTGGTACCCTGGTCCTGGGCCGTCACGACACCCCCTACAAGCTGGCCACCGGCAAGCTGGACCCCTTCGCCGACACCATCGGTGACTACAACGCCGTCATCGGCGCCACCCAGGCTGCCAACCAATCCAGCCGCTTCGATGTGCGCGCTCCCCAGACCATCGCCTATATCAGCCCCAACTTCAGCGGCTTCCACGCCGCTGCGGCCTATGTCGAAGCCAAGGCGAACGAAGGTGCTGGCAACGACGAGACCCAGGCCTTCAGCATCATGGGTATGTACGACAACGGCCCCCTGTTCGCCAGCCTGGCCTATGAGACCCACTCTGGCAACATTCTAGGTGCCACCGCCACCCAGGAGATCGATGCCTGGAAACTGGGTCTGGGCTATTCCTTCGGCGATGGCAAGGTCGGTTTCGTGTATGAGGACATCGAGCACGACGCCGCCGCGAACTCCAACAGCCGTTCCGCTTGGTACCTGACCGGTTCCTACGCCATGGGCCCGATCGTCCTGAAGGCCGCCTACGGCAATGCCGACGACAGCGATGCCGCCGGCAACGACGAGGCTGATTTCTGGACCATCGGCGCGGACTACAACCTGTCCAAGCGCACTTCCATCTATGCCGTGTATGCCAATCTGGATCACGACTCCGCTGCCAACCAGGCTGGTGCTTCCGGTTATGGCCTGCGCGGCGGTGCGGGCTACAACGCGGCTGGCACCGAGGTCAGTGGCTTCTCCCTCGGCATCAAGCACAGCTTCTAATCTGGCCTAACAGCTAGTTAGCAAGCAGAAACGGGCGCGGGAAACCGCGCCCGTTTTGTTTTTTATGATCGGCTCACTCCTGTTTGGAAATCATGAAATGACCGACAACATCGAAAATCTGATCCTCGAGCATCTGCCCCAGCTGCGTAACGACATCGCCAGCCTGCGCACGGATATGCATGAGGGGTTCAGGGATGTCAAGTTGCGCTTGGGGTCGGTCGAGTCCGCGGTAGTTACGGTGCGTCGTGATGCGGCGGATCAGATGGGTGATGTGGTGCGCCAACAACTTCGCATTGACCAGCTGGCGGAGCGGTTGGAACGTATCGAGAGACGCCTCGAACTGACGAGCTGATCCAGAGAACCGCGGAGTCCAATCAGGGCGCGGAAACGGCGCCCGTTTTGTTATTGCTACACTCCACTTGCTGCTGTAAAACCTGAATCCGTGACCATATATCTTTGGTCATCCACCTATATAACCTATGCCAAATTTCCCTCCCCCCAATGCTGCCCTATATTCACTTGGCCCATGTGGGCCTTGACCAATAACTTGAGGAGCAGCCATGAAGCAGATCGTCAGCGGCATCATTCTTTTCTT
This sequence comes from Thiobacillus sp. UBA3361, assembly GCA_002360535.1. Classification (GTDB taxonomy): domain Bacteria; phylum Pseudomonadota; class Gammaproteobacteria; order Burkholderiales; family Thiobacillaceae; genus UBA3361. The sequence goes on along the minus strand of DEQR01000010.1, from coordinate 50,261 downwards.
TGGCCTGATGTTCGGTGCCCATGCGGCGGTGGATCTGAATACCGCGACGCAATCCGAACTGGAATCCGTCAAGGGTCTGGGGCCCGCCAAGGCCCAGGCCATCATCGCCTACCGGGACAAGAACGGCCCGTTCAAGAGCGTGGACGAGTTGGACCGGATCAAGGGTTTCGGCAAGGCCTCCATCAAGCGTTTGGAGGGCCAAATCACCGTTGGTGCGGCAAAACCTACCGGAAAAGCAGAGAAGAGCAACTGAGGGGCGTTACGGGCGATCCAGGCAGGTTTGGCTTCCGAGGCGGTCTTGTTTCGACGCGTTGCCAGGGCTAGAATCAGCCCTGTTTCAAGTGAGGTTGACCACCATGATGCAAATGTTCAACAAAACCAACCTGCCCATTACCGTGGTGCTTATCCTCATCCTGTGGGCCTGGTTCAGCCTGTTTTCCGCGATCCTGGGTAAGCTGCTGTCCTAAGACACAGACAAGCAGAAAAAACAGAAAGCCCCGCAGCGCGGGGCTTTCTGTTTTTGTTGTGCAAGGTGGCGCTCACAGCGCCATCAGGTCAGCACGCCCTTCATTTTCTGGAGGGCCTTGGCTTCGATCTGCCGCACACGCTCGGCGGAGATACCGTACACGGCGGCCAGTTCGTGCAGGGTCATGGGGTTGTCCTCGTTCAGCCAGCGGGCTTCGACAATGTGCCGGCTGCGCGGGTCCAGGGTCGCCAGCGCGCCGCTGAGGCCGTGCGTGGCCAGGGTGTTCCGTTCCGCCCATTCCAGATGCAGTGAAGGTTCGGCATCCGGCGCGGCCAGGTAAGCGATGGGTGCGAAGGCATCCTCCTCGTCGTCGCTGAACGGTTCGAGGGCGACATCGTGGCCGTAGAGGCGGGTTTCCATCTCCTTCACGTCGGCCTGACTGACGTTCAGGGTACGCGCCATGCTGCCGATCTCATCGGCGGTGAGGCTGCCGTCGCTCTGTTTGAGGCTGCGCAGGTTGAAGAACAGCTTGCGCTGCGCCTTGGTGGTGGCCACCTTGACCAAGCGCCAGTTGCGCAGGATGAATTCGTGGATCTCGGCCTTGATCCAGTGCACGGCGAAGGACACCAGACGCACGCCCCGTTCCGGGTCGAAGCGCTTGACGGCCTTCATCAGGCCCACATTGCCTTCCTGGATCAGGTCGCCCTGGGGCAGGCCATAGCCCATGTAACCGCGGGCGATGGAGACCACCAGCCGCAGATGCGAGAGGACCAGCTTGCGGGCCGCCTCCAGGTCGCTCTCTTCGTGAAAGCGTTTGGCGAGATCGTGTTCTTCTTCTGCGCTGAGGATGGGAAAACGGTTGATTGCCTGGATGTAGTTCTCCAGGCTGCCCAGGGAAGCCGGTACCGGAAACTGCAGGGTATCGCTCGTCATCTTTCTCTCCGCTGAAAATTTAATCCAAGTTTAGCACTCGGGATTTGAGAGTGCTAATGCCTGCGAGTTCCCCGCCGAGGGGCTATCCTTTCCGCTCATCGGTATGACCCCGCAAGGCCCATGCATAATCAGGACTGGATCACCCGTAGCCGCGCCGCCCTCTGGCACCCCTGTACGCAGATGAAACATCTGGAGGCGGAGCCGCCGCTGCCCATCGCCAGGGGCGAGGGCCCGTGGCTGGTGGATTACGACAGCAGGCGCTACCTGGACGCCATCTCTTCCTGGTGGGTGAACCTGTTCGGCCACGCCGAACCGCGCATCAACGCAGCCGTCATTGACCAGCTGGGCAGAATCGAGCATGTCATCCTGGCCGGCTGCACCCATGGGCCGGTGGTGGAGCTGTCCGAACGGCTGGCGGCACTGACCGGCCTGGGCCATGCCTTCTATGGCTCGGATGGGGCCAGCGCCACCGAGATAGCCTTGAAAATGAGCTTCCAGTACTGGCGCAACGTCGGTCGGCCGGAGAAGACCCATTTCGTCAGCCTGGCCAACGGTTATCACGGCGAGACCCTGGGCGCCCTGTCGGTGACCGACGTGGCCATCTTCAAGGAAACCTATGCGCCTCTGTTGCGCCCGTCCCGTCAGGTTATGTCGCCGGACGCGCGCCAGGCGCTGCCGGGTGAGACGGACGGGGATGTGGCGCGGCGGGCGGCGCGGGACCTGGAGGCCTGCCTGCAAACGCACGCGGCCACCACCGCCGCCCTGATCCTGGAGCCCCTGGTGCAGGGCGCGGCCGGTATGGCCATGTACGACCCGCTCTATCTCACCCTGGCCCGAGACCTGTGCGACCGTTACCAGGTGCATCTCATCGCCGACGAGATCGCAGTGGGCTTCGGTCGGACCGGGACAATGTTCGCCTGCGAGCAGGCCGGCATCCGGCCGGACTTCATGTGCCTGTCCAAAGGACTCACCGGCGGCTATCTGCCGTTGTCCTGCGTGCTGACCACGGACGAGGTCTATGACTCCTTCTACGACGATGCCACGGCCCGCGGCTTCCTGCATTCCCACTCCTACACCGGGAACCCCCTGGCCTGCCGGGCGGCACTGGCGGTGCTGGATATCTTCGCGCAGGACGACGTGATTGCTGTCAACCGGGCCAGGGCGGCCCGTTTCACCGACATGCTTGCGCCGGTGGCCGCTCATGGCCGGGTGCGCCATTTCCGCCGGCGGGGCATGATCTGGGCATTCGACGTGGCCGATGCGGCACCCGGTTTCGCGGCCGATTTCCACCGCCACGCCCTGGCGCGGGGCGTACTGCTGCGGCCCATTGGTGCCAGCGTGTATTTCATGCCGCCCTATGTCATCGGCGAGGCCGAGATGGCCCTGCTGGTGGATGTCACCCTCGACCTTCTGGGTCGCCGCTAATAAGGAACCCCATGCGTCACTTCCACATTCCACTGTTGGCATTCGCTACCTTCCTGGTGCCCGCCGGCGGGTTCGCCGCCCCCGAGGCGCCGCCGCCGGAGTACCGCCGGGCCATCCCGGTCAGCGGCGAGGCGGCTGTCCGCTTGCGACTGGAGATGCGGCAGTACCTGATCGGCGTGAAAAAGATCGTCGATGCGGCCGGCGCCAACGACATGAAACGGGTGGCCGAGGCGGCCAGGGAGATCAACCGCGCCGCCGAGCATCCGATGCCGGAGGGATTCCATGCCGCCTTGCCCGATCCCTTCCTGCAACTGGCCGTGGCCACCCAGGCCGGTTTTGCCGAGATGGCCGTTCAGGCGGAAAACGGCGGCGATGGCCGGACGGCCTTGGTCCATCTGGGCCGTGTTATGTCGCACTGTGTGTCCTGCCACGTCACCTACCGGCTGGAGGTGATGGAGGATGCCTCCGAGGAAACGCCCGGCGGGCCCCCTGGAGAGTCCGCGCCGTCGAGGCCGGAACGCTTCGGTGCGTGAGGCGCGGGCGGACCGGCGTGGGATGCGCGCCAACGGCGGCCGCGGCCCATGTTTCCAGTGGCGTGAATTGTCTAGCCCCGGTAGTCCGATTGGACGGGTTCTCCGCCATTCTCAGGGAGGGGGTGCTGCATTAATATGGCCCCCTGCAACAAGGGGTTGCTGACAATCCAGGAGAGCAAGACATGAAATCCATCGTTATCGCTGCCGCCGCCACCGCCCTGGTGGCCATGTCCGGCGTAGTCTCGGCCGACCAGAAACTGGCCCAGAAGCATGCCTGCATGAGCTGCCATCAGGTGTCCAAGAAAGTGGTGGGTCCCGCTTTCACCGACGTCGCCAAGAAATACAAGGGCGATGCCGGTGCCGAAGCCCATCTGCTGGGTGTGATCAAGAAGGGTGGCAAGGGTGTTTGGGGCAATGTGCCCATGCCTCCCCATCCCCAGGTTTCCGAGGCCGATGCCAAGTCCATCGTCACCTGGGTGCTGGGTCTGTAAGCGCGATCCAGCCAATGAAAAGGCCGGCTAGTCCGGCCTTTTTTCATTTTCCCGGTGTCCGGGCGTCCGGTGGCGCGCGGCCGCTATGGTATAAATCCGCGATTCGGTTTGGATTTCCAGGGGTAGCCCATGAGCATCAAACGCGCAGTCTCTTCCCTCCCGTCCCTCGCCGCCGGCATGGTCCTGGCGGTCGCGGCGTCGCTGTCACTGTCGGGCTGCGGCCAGAAAACGGAAACCGGGGACGGCTCGCAGATCGTCAGGATCGGCTCCGTGGCCCCCCTGACCGGCCCCCAGACCCACATCGGCAAGGACAATGAAAACGGCGCCCGCCTGGCGGTGGACGAGATCAACGCCCAGGGGCTTGAGCTGGGCGGCAGGAAGGTGAAACTGGAATTGCTGGGCGAGGACGACCAGGCGGAACCCAAGACCGCCACCATCGTCGCCCAGAAGCTGGTGGATGCGGGCGTGGTGGCGGTGATCGGTCACCTGAACTCCGGCACCACCATCCCCGCATCCAAGATCTATTTCGACGCCGGCATCCCGCAGATTTCCCCCTCCGCCACCGCTGTGGCCTACACCGCCCAGGGCTACAAGACCGCCTACCGGGTGATGGCCAACGACGCTCAGCAGGGCAAGGCCCTGGGCCAATACGCGGTGGGCAAGCTGGGGGCGAAGAAGATCGCCATCATCGATGATCGCACCGCTTACGGCCAGGGCCTCGCGGACGAGTTCGAGGCCGCCGCGAAGGCCGCGGGCGGCGAGGTGCTGGCGCGGGAATTCACCAATGACAAGGCCACCGATTTCACCGCCATCCTGACCAGCATCAAGGGCAAGGACCCGGACCTGGTGTTCTTCGGCGGCATGGATCCCCAGGGCGGGCCGATGACCCAGCAGATGAAGCGCCTGGGCCTGCGCGCGCAACTGCTGGGCGGCGACGGTCTGCAGAACATCAACTACCTCAAGCTGGCCGGGGTGGATGCCGAGGGCGTGATCGCCTCGTCGCCCGGTCTGCCCATCGACGCCATGCCCGGCGGCGCCGAGTTCCGCAAGAAATTCGAGGCCAAATACGGCGCCATCCAGGTTTATGCGCCCTACGCCTACGACGCCGTCTATGCCCTGGTGGAGGCCATGAAGCGGGCCGGCACCGTCGAGCCGGTCAAGGTGCTGGCCGAACTGCCTAAGACCGACATGCAGGGGGTGACCGGGCCGGTCAAGTTCGACGCCAAGGGCGATACCACCGGTGGGGCGGTAACCCTGTACAAGGCGGTGGGTGGCGCCTGGCAGGTGCTGGAGACCGTCAAGTAAACCCCCTGTGGGAGCGGACCCGGTCCGCGATTCCAGGCCAGCCAATCGCGGACAGGGTCCGCTCCTACACGCCCGATCATGGACATCTTCACCCAGCAACTCATCAACGGCCTGGTGCTGGGCAGCATCTACGCCCTGGTGGCCCTGGGCTACACCATGGTTTACGGCATCCTGGAGCTGATCAACTTCGCCCATGGCGAGGTGACCATGATCGGCGCCATGGTGGCCCTGTCGGTCATCGGCCTGCTCATGGGCGCGGCCCCGGACCTGCCGGGCCTGATGGTGGTGCTGGCGGGGGTGCTGGTAGCCATCCCCGCCTGTATGCTGTTGGCCTTCGCCATCGAGAAGATGGCCTACCGGCCGTTGCGCAAGGCGCCCCGGCTAGCCCCCCTGATCACCGCCATCGGCGTGTCCATCATCCTGCAGAACGCCGCCATGCTGATCTGGGGACGGCAGTATGTGTCTTTCCCGCGCATCCTGCCGGAAGCGCGCCATGAACTCTTCGGCGCCCACATCACCGACCTGCAGATCGCCATCGTCGCCCTCTCCCTGCTGATCATGGCCGGCCTGTGGTTGCTGGTGCAGAAGACCCGCCTGGGCCGGGCCATGCGCGCCACCGCCCAGTCCAAGGAGGTGGCGGCCCTCATGGGGGTGAACGTGGATCGGGTGATCTCCGCCACCTTCGTCATCGGCGCCGCCCTGGCCGCGGTGGCGGGTGTGCTGGTGAGCGCCTATTACGGCCTGGCCCATTACTACATGGGTTTCCTGCTCGGCCTGAAGGCCTTCTCCGCGGCGGTGCTGGGGGGCATCGGCAACATCGCCGGGGCCATGCTGGGCGGCCTGCTGCTGGGTGTCATCGAGGCGCTCGGGGCGGGTTACATCGGCGACCTGACCGGCGGTTTCCTGGGCAGCCACTACCAGGACGTGTTCGCCTTCTTCGTTCTCATCCTGGTGTTGGTGCTGCGTCCCTCGGGTCTGCTCGGCGAGCGGGTGGCGAGCCGTGCTTGAGCGCATGCGGCGTAAACCGCAGATCGCCTTCTTCTGGTTGAGCGTGCTGCTCGTCGCCCTGCCGTTCCTGACCGGCGCGGCCCTGGGCAACAGCTGGGTGCGGGTGCTGGATTTCGCCTTGCTGTACGTGATGCTGGCCCTGGGCCTCAACATCGTGGTGGGCTATGCGGGCCTGCTGGACCTGGGCTACGTGGCCTTCTACGCCCTGGGGGCCTACCTGTACGCCTGGCTGGCCAGCCCCCACTTCGGCGTGCATCTGCCCTTCTGGGCCGTGCTGCCCCTGGGGGCGGCGCTGGCCGGCCTGTTCGGGGTACTGTTGGGGGCGCCCACCCTGCGCCTGCGGGGCGACTACCTGGCCATCGTCACCCTGGGCTTCGGCGAGATCATCCGCATCTTCATGAACAACCTGAACGCGCCGGTGAACATCACCAACGGCCCCCAGGGTATCAACCTCATCGACCCGGTGGCCCTGGGCGGCTTCCGCTTCGCCGGCACCCAACAGGTGCTGGGCGTCAGCCTGCCCTCCACCTACCTCTTTTACTACCTGTTCCTGGCCTTCACCCTGGCCGCCATCTTCATCGCCATGCGCCTGCAGGATTCCCGCATCGGCCGGGCGTGGGCCGCCCTGCGGGAGGACGAGGTGGCCGCCGCGGCCATGGGGGTGAACACCCGCAACCTGAAGCTGCTCGCCTTTGCCATGGGCGCCACCTTCGGCGGACTGGCCGGCGGGCTGTTCGCCGCCTTCCAGGGCTTCATCAGCCCGGAGAGCTTTAACCTGTGGGAGTCCATCCTGATCCTGTGCATGATCGTGCTGGGCGGCATGGGGCATATCCCCGGCGTGATCCTGGGCGCGGTGCTGCTCACTGTGCTGCCCGAGGCCCTGCGCTACATCGGCGATTGGCAGCGGCATGCCTTCGGCCATGTCTATGTCGATCCCTCCGATCTGCGCATGCTCCTGTTCGGTCTGGCCCTGGTGCTGATGATGGTCTATCGGCCCGCCGGCCTGATCCCGTCGCGCCAGCGCAAGCGCGAGTTCGCCGCCGAGGACGGTGTGGCGGAGCAGGAACAGGCCAGCCTTTACGACGCGCGCGGCTAGCTCATGCTGGAAGTCAACGCGGTCAGCAAACGCTTCGGCGGGGTCACGGCCCTGGAGGACGTGACCCTGGCGGTCAACAAGGGCGAGATCTACGGCCTCATCGGCCCCAACGGCGCCGGCAAGACCACCCTGTTCAACTGCATGACCGGGCTGTACAGCGTCACCTCCGGCGAGATCCGTCTGGAAGGCCATCCCCTGCACAACCGCAAGCCCCACGAGATCGTCGCCAGGGGTTTCGCCCGCACGTTCCAGAACATCCGTCTGTTCGCCAACATGACGGCCCTGGAGAACATCATGGTAGGCCGTCACACCCGCACCCGCGCCGGAGTGCTGGGCGCGGTGCTGCGCTGCGAGCGAACCCGCGCGGAGGAGCGGGCCATCCGCGAGCGTGCCCGCGAACTGCTGGATTTCGCCGGCCTGCACGGCAAGGGCCGCTTCCTGGCGGGGCACCTGCCCTACGGCGACCAGCGCCGCCTGGAGATCGCCCGCGCCCTGGCCACCGACCCGCATCTGCTGGCCCTGGACGAGCCGGTGGCCGGCATGAATCCCACCGAGCGCCGGCAGATGGGTGAGCTGTTCCGCCGCTTGCGCGACGCCGGCATCACCCTGCTGCTCATCGAGCACGACGTGAAGTTGGTGATGGACGTTTGCGACCGGGTGGCGGTGCTGGACTACGGGCGCAAAATCGCTGAAGGCACGCCCGAACAGGTGCAACGGGATCCGGCGGTCATCGCCGCCTATCTGGGCGCCGAGACCCGGGCCGCGGGAGCCGCGCCGTGAGCCTGCTGGAAGTCAGACAGCTCAAGGTCGCCTATGGCGGCATCAAGGCGGTACGGGGTGTGGACTTGACGGTGGCGGAGGGCGAGCTGGTCTGCCTGATCGGCGCAAACGGCGCCGGCAAGAGCAGTGTCCTCAAGGGCTTGGTGGGGCTGGTGCAGCATGGGGGTGAGGTCCGCTTCGCCGGGGAGCGCCTGACCGGTCGGCCCACGCATGCCATTGCGGCCAGCGGCGTTTCCCTGGTGCCCGAGGGGCGGGGCATCTTCGCCCGCCTGACGGTGGCGGAGAATCTGGACATGGGGGCTTTCGTCAGGCGCGACCGGACGGCGGTCAACATCGACCGGCAACGGGTTTATGAGCTTTTTCCACGCCTGGCCGAGCGCCGCGGGCAGATGGCCGGCACCCTGTCGGGCGGCGAGCAGCAGATGCTAGCCATCGGCCGCGCCCTGATGAGTGGGCCGCGCATGCTACTGCTGGACGAGCCCAGCATGGGCCTGGCGCCCCTCATGGTGCAGAAGATCTACGAAACCATCACCCGTGTCGCCGGCGAGGGCGTCACCATCCTGCTGGTGGAGCAGAACGCGAATCTGGCCCTGCATGTGAGCCAGCGTGCTTACGTCATGGAAAGCGGCGAAGTCACCCTCCATGGGGCCAGCGCGGAACTGATGTCGAACCCCCAGATCAGGGCCGCGTATCTGGGCGAGTGATCGGAAGGCCGCAGTCCGGAAGCCCACCCGCCTGCCCATGTTGCGACATGGCAACAAACCGGTTCCGGGTCTGGAAAAGCCTTTGGTTATAGTAGGATGTACTAATATTGCGTATCTATACTTCTCTTCAACAAAGAACAACTTTGTTGCTGCTGTCGCAAACCCCCTGTCACAAACTTGTTGAGGAGTTACCCCATGAAACTGACCACCATCGCCGCCGCCCTGGCTGTGGCTGCCCTGTCCCAATCCGCGTTCTCCGCCACCCCCGAAGAGACCGCCGCCCAGTTGCTCGATCCCGCCAAGATGGTCCAGCCCGTACAGGATCCCAAGGCTGCGGTCGCCGCCATGACCAACCTGATGGATCCGGCCACCTACATCGCCATGACCCAGATGGCCATGAACCCCGCCACCTACACCAAGATGGCCCAGTCCGGCATCTCTCCCGACATCCTGAAGGCCTACATGGGCTTCCTGGATCCCGCCATGTACACCAAGTGGCTGGCCGCCAGCCTGGACCCCAATTTCTACCTGGGCATGATGGCTCCCATGCTGAACCCCAACATGTACATGAAGTGGCTGGGCGCTCCCCTGGATCCCCGCGTCTGGAACATGATGCTGCAGGGCCTGAACCCCAACCTGTACCTGAACTGGGCCGTGGCTCCCATGGCGCCCGCCAACCTGAACCTGATGATGGCCCCCCTGAACCCCAACCTGTATGGCCAGTGGGCGGCCGCCGCGGCTGATCCCAAGACCTACGGTACCTGGGGTGCCTTCCTGAACCCGGCCACCTACGGCACCATGGCGAACCCGTTCGCCGCCTTCGTGCCCCAGGCCCCGGCTGCTCCCGCCGCCCCGGCCGCTCCCGCCAAGGCCAAGTAATCGGCATCAGCAGTTCCAATCGGGAAAAGGGTGGAACCTCGGTTCCACCCTTTTTTTATTTCTATCGCCTCGGTCTGCCGTTTTCGGGTTACGGAAAACGCCATGGTAAAATTCACCTGACTTTACCCTATCTTGTTGTTTTGATTGGCTGATCTATGCGTCAGGTAATTTTTTTCCGGTTCTTTGTACTCCTGCTGGGCGCAATCTCCGGCATGGCTTACGGCAACGGCGACACGGCTCAGGCGGGGGGTACGGATTGGAACGCCCTGCCGGGGATTAGTGGGGCAGCCCGTGCCGGGGAGCCGGGCCGTGGACACTTCCCTGCCTTGCCCGAAGAGTGGCTGGCACGCTTGTTGGCGGCCAGCCGCACCGGCCAGGTATTCCGGCATCCGGAAGCTTTTTCGGCATGGCTGGAGGCCATCGGCGAGCCGCGGGCCATGACCGCGCTGGCCACGGTGGCCCGGCCGGATGCCACTGCCAAGTCCTCGGCCCGGTACATCGACCCCGCCTCTGTCCGCAACTGGGACGAATTCGCCGATCCCAGTCTCCATCTGCGCCAGCTGCTGGCGGGACTGGATGCCCGTATCTACAGCGCCATCTACAACTGCCTGGTCAATCCCGAGCAATCCTTATTCCTGGTGTCCGCTGTGGAGAGGGAACGGCATGGCCAGCAGACCGGGCAGGCGCCGGAGGGTCAATGGCTGCGCCTTCCGAAGTCGCAGCACAAGACCGTGTTACCCGGCCCCGCGCCCAGCCAGCGTTATTGACGGGGAAAGCGGTAGTAGCGTTTCTCGGTTATTGCCGCGTCCAGGGGGATATCCCAGGGATCGGCGGGCAGGACATCCACTTTCTGGGCCTCGAAGCCCACGCCGATCAGCTTCGGCCGGCGCCAGGCGCGGCGGGTGCGCAGGTGGGCCAGGCTGGCATCGTAGTAACCGCCGCCCATGCCCATGCGATAGCCGCGCGTATCGAATCCCAGCAGGGGCACGAAGACCTGTTCCAGCAGGCCGATGCGCAGTTTCTTCAACTGCCGGCCATATTCGGGGATGCCGAAGCGGTTGACCGACCAGTGGTCGTCGTCGCCCATGCGCGCGAACCACAGCTTGCGTCTGCCGCGCGGCGGGACGATGGGCAGGTAGCAAAAGGCGTGCAGCCAGAGGGCGCGGTTCAGCAGGGGCAAAATATTCAACTCGCCGTTGGCAGGGATATAGAAACCGATGCGCCGTCCCCTGGCGATCAACCGATGACGCAGGGCCAGTCTTTCCACTTGGCGGCCGGCCAGGCGGCGAACGTTTTCCGGGATCTGTCGGCGATGCAGGCGCAGCTGGCGGCGCAGTTCGGACTTGGTGGGGGGAGGGGACACGGCTGGCATGGATGAGTGGACTCCCCGCACACGCCGTCCTGGTTACTTTCCCGAACCCAGAGGTTCAGGGGGGGCCGCGACGCATCGTCATCAGGCGCATGGAGCGAGCCGCGCGCACACCGACAATGTCTAGCCGCAACCACAAGTTACATATCGGTTCAGAGATACATAACCGTCGCGAACGCGGCAGGGAGTCAGAACAGATTATCTTCCGGTGCCAGGACCCGATCAAGCAGGCCGTGCAGGTTGGCCAGCCGTGCTTTTGCCTCCTGATCGGCGGCGGCGGTGGGGGAGGCGTTCAGATAGTCGTGCGTGATGTTCAGGGCGGCCATGATGGCGATGCGTTCCAAGCCGATGATTTTGCCCGCGTCGCGGATCTCGCGCATCTTGCGGTCCAGATAGTCCACAGCCTGGAGCAGGCCCTGTTTGTCCCGTTCGGGGCAGGAGACGCGGAATTCACGGCCCATGATGGTCACGTCTAGACTGACCTGTTTTTCGGCTGGCATGCTGCGCGATCTCAATCGGGAATCTTGTTGAACAGGGATTCGAGCCGGCCGCGTGCCTCGTTCAGCCGCTCGGAAAGCTGCTTGTTGCTGTTCTCCATGGCGACGGCCTGCTGGCGTAAGCGGTTGTTTTCGTCGCGCAGCGCCTTGTACCGCTCCAGCAGCAGCGCGAGCTTGCCTTCCAGTGCGTCGATTTGATCGATCATTCTGACACTATAATTGGCGCTATTTTGCCGCGTCAACACCGAACGACGGGCGACTCGGGCGACCTCCAGCGGCGGCCCCCCGGCCTCTTTCCTGAACCCATGACCAACCGCACCCTCTATCTCCGGCTGCTAGGCTATGTGCGACCCCATTGGCGGGTGTTCGCCGCGGCCCTGCTGACCATGGTGGCGGTGGCGGCCACCGAGCCGGTGTTGCCTGCCCTCATGAAGCCCATGCTGGACGGCAGCTTCGTGGACAAGGACCCGGCCGTTATCCGCTGGATACCCTTCGCCCTGGTGGCCCTGTTCGTGGTGCGCGGCCTGGCCATGTTTGCCTCGGGCTACACCATGGCCTGGGTGGGCCACCGGGTGGTCATGGATCTGCGCCGGGCCATGTTCGACAAGCTGATCACCCAGCCCAGCGATTTCTACGACCATGCCACCAAGGGGCGGCTGGTGGCCAGCGCCGCCTATAACGTCACCCAGGTGACCGATTCGGCCACCACCGTGCTGACCGCGCTGGTGCGGGACACCCTGTCCATAGTCGGTCTGGTGGGCTGGCTGTTCTGGCTGAACTGGAAGCTGTCCCTGGTCACGCTGGCCATCCTGCCCCCCGCCCTGTGGGTGTTCCGTGTCGCCAGTCGGCGCCTGCGCCATACCAGTCGCGAAATTCAGCGCAACCTGGGGGACATCACCCACGTGCTGGAGGAAAGCATCGCCGGCCACAAGATCATCAAGGTGTTCGGCGGCCAAGACTATGAGCGCGGCCGTTTCGGCGAGGCCAGCGGACGGGCGCGCCGCTTCGCCATGAAGCAGACCGCTGCCTCGCAGGCGCACGGCCCGATCCTGCAGCTGCTGGCGGCCCTTGCCCTGGCGGTCATCGTCTATATGGCCACCCTGCAGGCGACGGCCAACGAGACCACGGTGGGCGGCTTCGTGTCCTACATGGTGGCCATGCTCATGCTTTCGGCGCCTCTGAAGCGGCTGTCCGGGGTCACCGTCTCCCTGCAGCGCGGCCTGGCGGCGGCGGAGGAGGTGTTCGCCCTCATCGACCGTCCGGGAGAGCAAGACAGCGGCACCCTGGATATCGGCCGTGCCCAGGGCGCGCTGCGTTTCGACGGGGTGGCGCTCACCTATTCCGGCAAATGGCGTCCGGCTCTGGCGGGGGTCGATTTGACCGTGGCCGCCGGCGAGACCGTCGCGCTGGTGGGTGCGTCGGGCAGCGGCAAGACCAGCCTGGTCAATCTGCTGCCGCGTTTCTACACGCCCAGCGCCGGGCGCATCCTGCTCGACGGCACGGATATCCGCGATATCCGCCTGGCCTGCCTGCGCGCCAACCTTGCCCTGGTGTCCCAGGAGATCACCCTGTTCAACGACAGCGTGGCGGCGAACATCGCCTACGGCCATCAGGGCGAGGCGGACGAAGCAAGGCTGCGACAGGCGGCCGAGGCCGCCCTGGCCTGGGACTTCATCCGCGAGCTGCCCGAGGGCCTGGCCACGACGGTGGGCGAGAACGGCGTCCGGCTCTCCGGCGGCCAGCGCCAGCGCCTGGCCATCGCTCGCGCCCTGTTCAAGGACGCACCCATCCTGATCCTGGACGAGGCCACCTCGGCCCTGGACACCGAGTCGGAGCGGCTGATCCAGGCCGCCCTGGAAAACCTCATGCGTGGCCGCACCACCCTGGTCATCGCCCATCGCCTGTCCACCATCGAGCGGGCCGACCGCATCGTGGTCATGGACCGGGGCCGCATCGTCGAACAGGGCCGCCATGCCGATCTGATGGCGGCCAACGGCGTTTACGCACGGCTGCATGCACTCCAGTTTGGCGATGCCGCCGGGCAGGAGGCCTAGAAGGCGTGAACATCCTGCTGCTGTCCGACGTCTATCATCCGCGCGTCAACGGCGTGTCCACCTCCATCGAGACCCTGCGCGATGGCTTGCTGGCGGCGGGCCACGCGGTCACCCTGGTGGTGCCGGCCTACGATGGCGAGGCCTCGCAGGACGGCGTGATCCGTGTCGCCGGACGCAGTTTCTCCTTTGATCCGGAGGATCGGCTCATGGACTGGGGCGACCTGCGGCGCAATCTGGAGGCGCTGCCCGGACCTTTCGATGTGGTGCACATCCATACTCCCTTCTTCGCTCACTACGCGGGTGTGCGCTTTGCCCGTCTTCACGGGCTGCCGGTGCTGGAGACCTACCACACCCTGTTCGAGGAATATTTCTACCACTACCTGCCCATCCTGCCCCATTCCTGGCTGAAGCGGTTGGCAAGGGGCCTGTCGCGCCGCCAGTGCAATGCCACCGATGCGGTGGTCGCCCCCTCCGGGCCGATGCGTGACGCGCTGCGGGAATACGGTGTGAGCACGCGTATCGAGGTGCTGCCCACGGGCCTGCCGCCGGCTACCTTCAACCCCGGCGAGGGCGCCGGCTTCCGCGCCAGGCACAACATCCCCGCCGAACGAAAGATCATGCTGTTCGTGGGACGGGTGGCGTTCGAGAAGAACATCGCCTTCCTGCTGCGGGTGGTGGCCCGGCTGACGGGGACGCGTCAGGACGTCTGTTTCGTCATCGCCGGGGAAGGGCCGGCGGAACGGGACATGCACAAGGAGGCCAGGCACCTGAACATCACCGAGCGAGTGCACTTTCTCGGCTATCTGGACCGGCAGCGGGAACTGCCCGACTGCTACCGCGCCGCCGACGTGTTCGTGTTCGCCTCGCGTACCGAGACCCAGGGGCTGGTGCTCCTGGAGGCCATGGCCCAAGGCACACCGGTGGTGGCCCTGGCGGAGATGGGCACCAAGGACATCCTTCTGGAAGGCGAGGGCTGCCGCATCGCCCCGGATGACGTGGACAGTTTTGCCCGCCTGGTGGACGAAGTCCTCACCGACCCCGCCCAGCACGCCCGTCTTTCGGAACGGGCGCGGGCACATGCCGGGCTATGGAGCGCGGCGCACATGGCCGAGCGGATGAGCGGCCTGTACGCCGACCTGGCGGCGCAAACCCCCGCCCCGCGCTAGGGTGCGCGACGACGCCCCGCCACCTCCCTACCGTGGGCGCTTCGCGCCCACCCCCAGCGGTCCGCTCCACTTTGGTTCCCTGGTGGCCGCTCTCGGCAGTTACCTCGATGCGCGCGTGCGGGGGGGCGCTTGGCTGCTGCGCATGGAAGACGTGGACCCGCCCCGCGCGGTGCCCGGAGCCGCCGATGCCATCCTGCGCGGCCTGGAGGCGTTCGGCTTCGAATGGGACGGCCAGGTCATGTACCAGAGCCGGCGCGGCGAGGCTTATCGCGCGATCTTGGCCGAACTGGATGCGCTGGGACTGATCTACGCCTGCACCTGCAGCCGCAGGCAGTTGGCCGATGCCGCCCGGCGCGGGGTGGACGGCCCGGTCTATCCGGGCACCTGCCGCGCGGCCGGACTCTCCCATCATGACCACGCCCTGCGCCTGCGGGTATCGGCCGGCCGGATCGTTTTCGAGGACCGCCTGCTCGGCCGGGTGGGCTGCGACGTGGCCGGCGAATGCGGCGATTTCCCCCTGCGCCGCTCGGACGGCGTGTTCACCTATCAGCTGGCGGTGGTGGTGGACGATGCCGAGCAGGGAATTACCCACGTCGTGCGCGGCGCCGACCTGCTCACCTCCACGCCGCGCCAGATCGCGTTGCAGCGGTGCCTGGGGCTGTCCACCCCGGCCTATCTGCACCTGCCAGTGGTGCTGGACACGCGGGGCGACAAGCTCTCCAAGCAGACCCTGGCCGCGCCCCTGGATGTTCGCGCGCCCCTGCCGGCATTGCGCGCCGCCGCGGCCTTTCTGGGCATGGACTGTCCGCGGGAAGTGGCCGATCCGGTCGCGTTTTGGGCCTGGGCGCCGGCGGCCTGGGGGCGGGCGCGACTGCCGCTGCTGCGCGGCCGCCGGCCCGCGGGCAGAAGCCCTTGTAATTCTTGACCTTTGCATCCCGGATGGGGATAATCCGCGCCTTTCCCGGTGGCCTGTATTTCGGTTGCCTGTTTGATCCGGGTGAAGTAGCTCAGACGGTTAGAGCGGAGGATTCATAACCCTCAGGTCGGCGGTTCGATTCCGCCCTTCACCACCACCCCCCTCCCCAGCCTTTCGCGTGACCCGCAAAGTATTCATCAAGACCTTCGGCTGTCAGATGAACGAGTACGACTCGGCCAAGATGGCCGACGTGCTGGGGAGCGCCGAGGGCTACGAAGCCACGGACGATCCCGAACGGGCCGACGTGATCCTGTTCAACACCTGCTCGGTGCGCGAGAAGGCCCAGGAGAAGGTGTTCACCGACCTGGGCTTCGTCAAGCACCTGAAGCAGAGGAACCCCGAGTTGATCATCGGGGTTGGCGGCTGCGTGGCCAGTCAGGAAGGCGCGGCCATCGTCCGGCGCGCGCCCTATGTCGATGTGGTGTTCGGCCCCCAGACCCTGCACCGCCTGCCCGACCTGATGGCGCGCAAGCGGGCGACCGGCCGCCCGCAGGTGGACATCAGCTTCCCGGAGATCGAGAAATTCGACCACCTGCCGCCGGCGCGGGTGGATGGGGCCACCGCCTTCGTGTCGGTGATGGAGGGCTGCTCCAAGTACTGCACCTTCTGCGTGGTGCCCTACACCCGCGGCGAGGAGGTGTCCCGGCCCCTGGGCGACGTACTCGCCGAGGTGGCACAGCTGGCGGGGCAGGGCGTGAAAGAGGTCACCCTGCTGGGCCAGAACGTGAACGCTTACCGGGGGGCGATGGACGACGGCGCTCAGTCGGGTGAACTCGCCGACTTCGCCCTCCTGCTGGAACTGGTGGCCGAGATTCCCGGCGTCGAACGCATCCGCTTCACCACCTCCCACCCGCGCGAATTCACCGATCGGCTCATCGACGTTTATGCCCGCGTGCCCAAGCTGGTCTCCCACCTGCATCTGCCGGTGCAATCCGGCTCCGACCGGGTGCTGATGGCCATGAAACGGGGCTACACGGTGCTGGAATACAAATCCATCGTGCGCAAGCTGCGCGCGGTGCGGCCCGACCTGGCCCTGGCCACGGACTTCATCGTCGGCTTCCCCGGCGAGACCGAGGCAGACTTCGAGGCCACCATGCGGCTCATCGAAGAGGTGGGCTTCGACCACTCCTTCAGCTTCGTCTATAGCGCCCGGCCCGGCACGCCGGCCGCCTCCCTGGCCGACGACACCCCGCAGGACATCAAGCTGCAACGCCTCTACCGCCTGCAGGAGGCCATCAACCGCCAGTCGGTGGCCATCAGCGAGGCCATGGTGGGCACGGTGCAGCGCATCCTGGTGGAGGGTCCGTCCAGGAGGGACCCGGACGAGCTGATGGGGCGCACCGGCAACAACCGCAGCGTCAACTTTGCCGCCCCGCCCCACGCCCACGGGCGGCTGATCGGCCGATTCATTGACGTCACCATCACCCGCGCCCTGCCCAACAGCCTGCGGGGCGAGCCGGTGATCACGGACCGCTGAGTGAGACCCAGCCTGGACGTCCGCTTCACCCCCGCCGACAACCCGCGCCTGGCCAATCTGTGCGGCGTGCTGGACGAGAACCTGCGCCAGATCGAGACCGGCCTGAACGTGTCCATCAGCCGGCGGGGCGAGCTGTTCCAGGTGAGCGGCGAGAACGCCGAACGGGTGGAACAGGCGGCCCTGCTGCTCAAGGATTTCTACCAGCGCGCCCGCCGTCCCCTGGACATCGAGGAGATCCAGCTGGCCCTGGTGGAGGTGGCCCACAAGCCCGGCAAGGCGGCCGAAGCGGCCTCCGAGGCCCTCGACAACATGCCCGTGCTGATGACCCGCCGGCCCGGCCTGCACGGCCGCACCGAACGGCAGAACGCCTACATCCGCCAGATGCAGGAGCACGACATCACCTTCGGCATCGGCCCGGCCGGCACCGGCAAGACCTATCTGGCGGTGGCCGGGGCGGTCGATGCCCTGGAGCGGGACATGGTGAAGCGCATCGTGCTGGTGCGTCCGGCGGTGGAGGCGGGGGAGCGCCTGGGTTTCCTGCCCGGCGACCTGGTGCAGAAGGTGGACCCCTACCTGCGCCCGCTCTACGACGCGCTCTGGGACCTGATGGGCTTCGACAAGGCCAACCGAGCCTTCGAGCGGCAGCAGATCGAGGTGGCCCCCCTCGCCTTCATGCGCGGCCGGACGCTCAACCACGCCTTCATCATCCTGGACGAGGCCCAGAACACCACGCCGGAGCAGATGAAGATGTTCCTCACCCGCATCGGCTTCGGCTCGCGCGCGGTGGTCACCGGCGACATCACCCAGATCGACCTGCAACGCCACCAGAAGAGCGGGCTCATCGAGGCCCGGGAGGTGCTCAGGGAGGTGCGCGGCATCGCCTTCACAGAGTTCCGCAACGACGACGTGGTGCGCCATCCCCTGGTGGCGCGCATCATCGATGCCTACGATGCCTGGAAGCAGAAGGAGGGGGGCGGGGGTCGGGAGCCGGAGAGGTGATCGCCCCGGCCGGGCCGAGCCTCTTACTGGCCATCCAGTTCGCGGTGGACAAGACGGTACTGCCCGGCCGTGCCGACTTCCGTCGCTGGGCCAAGGCGGCCCTGATGGCCGACGTGACCGCCACTCTGCGCATCGTCGGCGAGGCCGAGGGGCGGCAACTCAACCGCGCTTACCGGGGCAAGGACTACGCCACCAACGTGCTCACCTTCGAGTACGGCCCCGACCCGGAGAGCGGCGCCCTGACTGGCGACATCGTCCTGTGCGCCCCGGTGGTGGCGCGAGAGGCCGCCGAGCAGGGCATCGCCCCGGCGGCCCACTATGCCCACCTCACCGTGCACGGCCTGCTGCACCTGCAAGGCTGGGACCACGAGACCGGTCCCGAGGACGCGGTTGCCATGGAGGCGGTGGAAGGCTTTATCATGCGGCGCATGGGTTATCCGGACCCCTACGAAAATGAGCGACGACAGTAGTCCCCGACCTACATTCCTCGAACGACTGACCTCCTGGCTCTCCCGCGAGCCGGAAGACCGCGACGAACTGCTGGAACTGCTGCACGCGGCCTACGAGAAGAACCTGCTGGATGCCGACGCCCTGTCCATGATCGAGGGGGTGATGCAGGTGTCCGAGATGCAGGTGCGCGAGATCATGATCCCCCGCCCCCAGATGGACGTGGTGGACATCAACGATGCCCCCGAGGCGCTCCTGCCCTACATCGTCGAGACGGCCCATTCCCGCTTTCCCGTGGTAGATGGGGAACGGGACAACGTGGTGGGCATCCTGCTGGCCAAGGACCTGCTGCGCATGTGCAAGGGCGAGCGGGTCGTCCTGGCGGACATGGTCCGCCCTGCGGTGTTCATCCCGGAGTCCAAGCGCCTGAACGTGCTGCTGCGGGAGTTCCGCGCCTCCCGCAACCACATCGCCCTGGTGGTGGACGAATACGGCGGTGTGTCCGGCCTGGTGACCATCGAGGACGTGCTGGAACAGATCGTCGGCGACATCGAGGACGAGTTCGACGAGGACGAGGACGAGGACAACATCCTGCGCTGGACTGAAGACGTCTGGCGGGTCAAGGCCCAGACCGAACTGGATGATTTCTGCGAGGCACTCGGCGTGACCTGCGCGGAGGGGGATTTCGATACCGTGGGCGGCATGGTACTGCACGCCTTCGGGCGCATGCCCAAGCGGGGCGAGGCCATCGACATCGCCGGCCTGCGCTTCAGGGTGCTGCGCGCCGACAGCCGCCGCCTGCACACCCTGCGCGTGGAACGGCTGCCGGTCCCCCAGGAAGCGTCGGCCCAATAGCGGGCGCGCCCGGGCCGGCGGCCGGTTCGCTTCGCCTTGTATTTTCGCCGGCCCGACCTTAACTTGTCCGGGTTGCCCTCCACTGACCGAAACATCATGTCCCCCATCTGGAACGAATTCCTCCTGGCCCGAGGCGCCGTCTTCGCCGACGGCGCGGTGGCCCACTTCGGCGACCCGGCCGGCGAATTGGCCGCCGCACGGGATGCCACCGTCCTGGCCGATCTGAGCCACTACGGACTGATCGTGTTCAGCGGCGAGGACGCCCAGACCTTCCTCCACGCCCAGATCACCAACGATCTGCGCGGCCTGACGGCGGAGCGCGCGGTGTTTGCCGGCCACCTGTCGCCCAAGGGCCGCATGCTGGCCAACTTCCTGGTCATGAAGCGGGATATCGACGTCCTGGTGCTGCTGCCCGCCAGCCTGCGGGAGGCCATCCAGAAGCGCCTGTCCATGTTCATCCTGCGATCCAAGGTCAAGGCCCGCGATGGCAGCGGGGAATGGGTGCGTCTGGGGGTGAACGGCCCCGACGCCGCCCGGCTGGTGGGTGAGGTCCTGGGCAGCGCGGCCCCATCCGGCCTGATGGCCATGGCCCACGGGACGGAGGCCTTTGCCCTGTGTCTGGGCGAGGGACGCTTCGACCTGTTCGTGCGGCCTGAGCGTGCCTCCGAGGTCTGGCAGCAACTCCAGGCCCACGCCCGGCCGGTGGGCGCCCCCGTCTGGGACTGGCTGCTGGTCAACGCCGGCGTGCCCTCCGTCCTGCCCGCCACCCAGGACCAATTCGTGCCGCAGATGGCCAACATGGAGGTGCTGGGCGGGGTGAGTTTCAGCAAGGGCTGCTACCCCGGCCAGGAGATCGTCGCCCGCAGCCAGTACCTGGGCAAGGTCAAGCGCCGCCTCTACCTGGCCCACGTGGATGCATCCGCCCACCCCGGCGACGAGTTGTACGCCGCCGAGCAGGGTGACCAGGCAGTCGGTGTCGTTGCCAACGCCGCCCCCGCCCCCGGCGGCGGCTGGGACGTGCTGGCGGTGGTCCTGGGGCCCAGCGTGGAGGCAGGCCAGGTGCATCTGAAGGCCCGCGACGGCGCGCCCTTGGCGTTCCGGCCGCTGCCCTATCCGACCGCGTGAACTACTACGTCTGGTACCGGGTGGAAAGGGACGAAACGGAGACCGAGACCCTCATCCGTGCCATGATGGCCCGCGTTGGCTGCCGCGCCGGCGTTTCGGGCCGGCTGCTCAGGAAGCGGGGCGAGCCGCGCCTGTGGATGGAGGTCTATGAAGGGGTGCCCGACGGCCTGGATTTCGAGCGTCTGCTGGCCCAGAAGGCGGACGAATTCGACCTGGGCATGTTCATCGACGGCGCACGGCGGGTGGAATGTTTCCTGGACGGGGAGGCCGTCGCCCCGACCTGCACGGCCCCTGCCTGACCATGCCCCAAGCCGGCGAGCGCCGCCTGCAGATCCTGCAAACCCTGGCCCAGATGCTGGAGGCGCCGGTGGCGGAGAAGATCACCACCGCCGGCCTGGCTGCCCGTTTGGAGTTGTCCGAGGCGGCCCTCTACCGGCATTTCGCCAGCAAGGCCCAGATGTACGAGGGGCTCATCGAGTTCATCGAACAGACCCTGTTCGGCCTGATCAACCGTATCGCCGCCGAGGAGCCCCAGGGCCTGGCCCAGGCGCGGGCCATGGCGCAGATGCTGCTGGCCTTCGCCGAGCGCAACCGGGGCATGACGCGGGTGCTCACCGGGGAGGTGCTGGTGAACGAGAACGACCGCCTGCAGGCGCGGGTGAACCAGCTCCTGGACCGGGTTGAGGCCAGCCTGCGCCAGTCCCTGCGCATCGCCGCCAGCCAGCAGGCCCTGGCTGCGGATCAGGACGCCAACACCCTCGCTAACCTGTGCCTGGCCTGGGTGCAGGGCCGCTGGCAGCAGTTCGTGAAGAGCGGCTTCCGCCGCCCGCCCCTGGAGCACTGGGAGGCCCAGTGGGCCATCCTCAGCCGCGCCCCGAACAGGCCGCCCCCGCCTCCGTCTGATCCCTGATCCCTGACTTCTGATCCCTGTCGGAGCAGACCGGGCAGGCCGGGTCCTTCTTCAGCCGGATATCCCGCCATTCCCCATCCAGGGCGTTGTAGAGCAGCAGCCGGCCGGTCAGGTCGCGGCCGATGCCCATGAGCACCTTCAGGGCCTCGGCCGCCTGCACGGTACCGATGACGCCGACCAGGGGTGAGAACACGCCGAACTCGGCGCAACGCATCTCCCGGTCCTGGGCCTCGGCGGGGAACAGGCAGGCATAGCAGGGGGCATCCTCCCGGCGCAGGTCGAAGACGCTCAACTGGCCGTCGAAGCGCACCGCCGCCCCCGACACCAGAGGCTTGCGCGCCACCACGCAGGCGCGATTGACGGCATGGCGGGTGGCGAAATTGTCGGAACAATCCAGGACTACGTCGGCCGCCGCCACCTGCTCCAGCAGGTCCTCCCCGAACAGGCGGCGGGGCAGGGGGGTGACGCGCGTCTCCGGGTTCATGGCGGCCATGCGCGCGGCGGCCGAGGTGGCCTTGTTCATACCCAGACCGGCGTGATCATGGGCAATCTGCCGCTGCAGGTTGGTCAGATCCACGCTGTCGTCGTCACATACCGTGATGCGCCCCACCCCCGCCGCGGCCAGGTACAGGGCCACCGGCGAGCCCAGGCCGCCGGCGCCGATGATCAGGGCCTGGCTGTCCAGCAGGCGGGCCTGGCCCTCCATGCCGATCTCGTTGAGCAGGATATGGCGGGAATAACGCAGCAGTTGTCGGTCGTCCATGTCCGGATGCTAGCAGCAGGCCGGTCGAGCCACCATAATCGCCCGAGCAGGAAACCCAATGTGTGAAATTTCTCCCGACATCTTCAAGGCCTATGACATCCGCGGCGTCGTTGGCCGGACCCTGACCCCCCCGGTGGTGGAACGGCTGGGGCGCGCCATTGGCTCGGAGGCCCGCGCGCGCGGCTTGGCCGAGATCGTGGTGGGCCGTGACGGCCGTCTGTCCAGTCCGGAACTGTCCGCCGCCCTCGTCACCGGCCTGCGACTTGCCGGCGTGGGCGTGGTGGACATCGGCTTGGTGGCCACGCCCATGGCCTATTTCGCTGCTTACCACCTGGGCAGCCACAGCGCGGTCATGGTCACCGGCTCGCACAACCCGCCCGACTACAACGGCCTGAAGATTGTCCTGGGGGACGAAACCCTGGCCGGCGACGCCATCCAGGGACTCCGGCGGCGCATCGAAACAGAGTCCTACAGCGACGACGAAGGGGGATATCGGGAACAGGACATCGCACAGGCCTACCTGGAGCGCATCGTCGCCGGCGTGCATCTCGCCCGGCCCATGAAGATCGCCGTGGATTGCGGCAACGGCGCGGCGGGTGTGATCGCCCCCCGGCTGTTCGAGGCACTGGGCTGCCGGGTGGACCCACTCCACTGCCGCGTGGACGGGCATTTCCCCCACCATCACCCCGACCCCTCCCAACCCGACAACCTGCGCGACCTGATTGCCCGGCTGCGGGAGGGCGACGCCGAGATCGGCCTGGCCTTCGACGGCGATGGCGACCGTCTGGGGGTGGTGACCAAGGGCGGTGACATCGTCTATCCGGACCGGCTGCTGATGCTGTTCGCGGACGACGTACTGGCCCGCCATCCGGGAGCCAGGGTCCTATATGACGTCAAATCCACACGCCATCTGCACCAGTGGATCGCCGACCGGGGGGGCGAGCCTATGCTGTGGAAATCGGGCCATTCCCTGATGAAGGCCAGGATGCGGGAGACCGGCGCCCTGCTGGCCGGCGAACTGAGCGGCCACATCTTCATCGCCGAGCGCTGGTATGGTTTTGACGACGGACTTTACGCCGCTGCACGGCTGCTGGAATACCTGTCCGGGCAGACCGATTTTGATGCCACGCTGAACGCCTTGCCGGACAGCGTGAACACGCCAGAGCTGCTCATCCCCATGCCCGAGGGGGAGGCGCGCCGGCTTGTGGCGACCTTGCAGCAACATGCACGAATAGAGGGCGCCGAGCGGATCATCACCCTGGACGGGTTGCGTGTGGAATTCCCGGACGGATTCGGCCTGGTCCGCGCCTCCAACACCACGCCCATGCTGGTGTTGCGTTTCGAGGCCGATGACAAGGCTGCCCTGGCGCGCATCAAACAGGCATTTCGTGACATGATGGCGCCGTTTTCGTCGGTTGCGGCGGCCATCCCCTGACGGCGTGTGTCGAAGGATTTGACAAGTTGTCGATGGCCGAATTTGAAAATCATGTATATCAATGACTTATTCAATGGGTATGAAGATTGCTTTATGCTGGGTGTTTATGTCTGATGACGGAATGCGTCAATCATTTCTCCGGGGAAACATCATGAAGCCGATTCGCACTCTTCTCGCCTGCTGTCTGACGGCCATGGCTGGCAGCGCCTCCGCCGTGACCTTCAACTATCCGGGTGACAGCAACCCCATCTCCCTGGGCATCCTGGGCGATCTGCTCTTCAACGTGAACCAGAGCGGCAGCGACGTGGATTTCACCCACTATTTCCGCTTTACGACCCAGGGCAGCTTCAGCGGCCTCGTGGCCGGAGCCTTTGTTACCCCCATCGTGTTCGGCTCCACCACCTACGCCGATCTCGCTGCCCTGAACATGGGGCTCTATGTCGATGACGGCGTCATCGACGGCACGGATACCCTGCTAGCCAGCGACACTCTGGGACCCGGGGACAGTGCCCTGGATATCATGCAGATCGTATCCGCCGGCAACTATTACCTAAAGGTCGAAGGCCATACCGCCAATGGGACGAACATCCTGGGCGGCGCCTATTCCGCCGGCATCACGGTCTCGCCGGTACCCGAGGCCGAGACCTGGGCCATGATGGCCGTGGGTCTGGGGCTGGTGGGTATGCAGCTGCGCCGCCGGACGCGTGGCGGCAAGCTGACGAGCTAACCGGGAGACCCATTCCCCCACGAATGCCGGCCTCGGGCCGGCATTCCTTTTTCCGCCGGCGGCGAGCCGCTATCATCGGGGCTTTTCCGAGCCTGACCGAGCCATGTCCACCCCCCTAGTCGGCATCATCATGGGCAGCACCAGCGATTGGGAAACCTTGCGTGGTGCCGCTGAACTGCTCGTCCAGTTGGACATCCCCTTCGAAAAGCGGGTGGTGTCCGCGCACCGCACCCCCGATCTGCTGTTCGAATACGCCGAGACCGCCGCCGGCCGTGGCTTGAAATGCATCATCGCCGGCGCGGGCGGTGCCGCCCACCTGCCGGGCATGACGGCGGCCAAGACCCACCTGCCGGTGCTGGGCGTGCCGGTGATGTCGAAGTTTTTGACAGGTCTGGATTCCCTGCTGTCCATCGCCCAGATGCCCAGGGGCATCCCTGTGGCCACCTTCGCGGTGGGACCGGCGGGGGCGGCCAATGCGGCCCTGTTCGCGGCGGCCCTGCTGGCCAATGAGGACGCGGGGATACGCGAACGTCTGTTGGCGTTCCGCCAGACACAGACCGACACGGTCCTGGCCGCCCAGTTGCCCGACCTGCCATGACCGCCGCCGGACAGACCCCGCTGCTGCTGCCCGGCGCCACCCTGGGCGTGCTGGGCGGCGGCCAGCTGGGACGCATGTTCACTCTGGCAGCCCGGGTCATGGGCTACCGGGTGGTGGTGCTGGATCCGGATGCCCTGAGCCCCGCCGGCCAGGTGGCGGACATCCACTTGAAGGCGGACTACACGGATGCGGTGGCTCTCATGCGCATGGGCGAGCTGTGCGACGCGGTGACCACCGAATTCGAGAACGTGCCTGCCCGCAGCCTGGAGACCCTGGCCCACCGCTGCCGGGTGGCGCCCGGCGCGGCTGCAGTGTCGGTCGCCCAGGACCGTCTGGCGGAAAAGGATCTGGCCCGGCGCGCGGGCTGCGAGACGGCGCTCTATGCCCCGGTCTCCGGCCCCGACGATATGGCCTCGGCCTGGGCCGCCATCGACGGCCCGGGCTTGTTGAAGACCCGCCGCCTGGGCTACGACGGCAAGGGCCAAGCGCGGGTGGACGGCCCGGATGGCCTGGCCGCCGCCCATGCACAACTGGGTCACGTGCCCTGCCTGCTGGAGGGCTTCCTGCCTCTGGAACGGGAGATATCGGTGGTGCTGGCGCGCAACCCGGCCGGCGAGATCGCCTTCTTTCCCGTGGCTGAAAACCGCCATCGCCAGGGCATCCTGGATGTGAGCATCGTACCGGCGCGGGTCACCGACGAGGTCGCCGGCAGCGCCCGCCGTATGGCCGCCGGCCTGGCCGGCAGCCTGGAGTACGTGGGGGTGCTGGCGGTGGAATTCTTCGTCCTTGCGGACGGTCGGGTGGTGTTCAACGAGATGGCACCGCGCCCCCACAACAGCGGCCACTATACCCAGGATGCCTGCGTCACCGACCAGTTCCAGCAGCAGGTGCGCGCCCTGTGCGGCCTGGCCTTGGGCGACGCACGCCAACTCTCGCCGGTGGTGATGGTCAATCTGCTGGGGGACGTGTGGCGGCCCGAGCCACGCTGGGACCTGCTGCTGGCCCATCCCGGCATCAAGCTGCATCTGTACGGCAAGGCCGAGGCCCGTCCGGGCCGCAAGATGGGCCACTTCAATTGCCTGGCGCCCAGCCTGGAAGAGGCCATCGCCCTGGCGGAAACCGCGCGTCTGGAGTTGGAGATCGACCGATAGCAGCCTGGCGCGAAGCCCGGCCCGTTACTGCTCCGGCGTTGGAGAGATCAGTGGGGGTTGGGGCGGCCCCGCCCCGTCCAGTTCCACCGTGCCGTCTCCCCGCAGCTTCAGTCGGCCCTCGGCGAACCAGCGCACGGCCTGGGGGAAGATGCGGTGTTCCTGTTTCAGCACCCGTGCGGCCAGGCTGTCGGAGGTGTCGTCCGCCAGCACCGGCACCGCGGCCTGGATGATGATGGGCCCCACATCCACCTCCGGGGTGACGAAATGCACCGTGCAGCCGTGCACCTTGACCCCTTCCTCCAGTGCCCGTTCATGGGTGTGCAGTCCGGGAAAGGCCGGCAGCAGGGCGGGGTGGATGTTGATCATGCGCGCCCGGTAGCGTTCCACGAAGGCGTCGGTGAGCACGCGCATAAAGCCGGCCAGGATCACCAGGTCGGGCCTGTGGCGGTCGATCTCCTCGGCCAGAGCGGCGTCGAAGGCGGTCCGGTCGGGATAGTCCCGGTGGTTGACCACGGCCGTGGCCACCCCCCGTTGCCGGGCGAAGGCCAGGCCAGCGGCGTCCGGGTTGTTGCTGATGACGGCGGCGAATTCCACCGGCAGGCCGGCCCCGAGCAGGGCCTGCATGTTGCTGCCCCGTCCGGAGATGAGGACCACCACCCGCGTCATGGGGATACGCCTAGCTGACGACGGTCTGCGCCTCGCCGGCCTGGCGCGCGGCGATCTCGCCCAGATGGAATACGGTCTCGCCCCGGTCCGTGAGGAAGCGGGCGGCCGCGTCGGCGTTGTCCCGGTCCACTACCACCGCCATGCCGATGCCGCAGTTGAAGGTGCGCAGCATTTCCGCGTCGGCCACGTTGCCGGCCTGTTGCAGCCACTGGAAGACCGGCGGCAGGGTCCATGAAGCCCGGTCGATGCGGGCGGTCAGATCGTCCGCCAGGATGCGCGGCACGTTCTCGGTGATGCCGCCGCCGGTGATGTGGGCCAGGCCCTTCACAGGCATCTCCTTCATCAGGGCCAGCAGGGGCTTGACGTAGATGCGGGTGGGCTCCAGCAGCACCTTGCCCAGGGGGCGGCCGTGGAAATCCCCGGCCGGATCTGCGCCGCTCACCTCCAGCACCTTGCGGATGAGGGAATAGCCGTTGGAATGGGGGCCGCTGGAGGCCAGGCCCAGGACAGCGTCGCCGGGGCGGATGTCGCGGCCGGTGATGAGCCGTGACTTCTCCGCCACGCCCACCGCGAAGCCGGCCAGGTCGTATTCGCCGGGGGGATACATGCCGGGCATCTCCGCCGTCTCGCCGCCGATCAGGGCGCAGCCCGCCAGTTCGCAGCCCAGGGCGATGCCCGCCACCACCTGCTCCGCCACCTCCACGTCCAGCCTGCCGCAGGCGAAATAGTCCAGGAAGTACAGGGGCTCGGCCCCCTGCACCAGGATGTCGTTGACGCTCATGGCCACCAGGTCGATGCCTACCGTGTCGTGCTTGTTCAGGCGGAAGGCCAGCATCAGCTTGGTGCCCACCCCGTCGGTGCCCGAGATGAGCACCGGCTCCCGGTAGCCCTTGGGCAGTTCCACCAGGGCGCCGAAGCCGCCGATGCCGCCCAGCACCTCGGGGCGCAGGGTGCGCCGGGCGAGCGGCTTGATGCGTTCCACCAGGGCGTCGCCAGCATCGATGTCAACGCCGGCGTCCCGGTAGGACAGGGTTTGGGCGGGGTGGGAGGGGGAGCTGTTCACGGTGGCGGCGGTGGGGGTGGGAGAGGGGTGGTATTCTAGCCCAATGGACCTGAACCCGGCCTCGAATCGCCCCTTGCTCGGACTGCTGCTGGCCGGGGGCGGGCTGTGGCTGATCTGGCTGCTGTCGCCCATCCTGACCCCCTTCCTGCTGGCCACGGCCATCGCCTATGTGTGCGATCCCCTGGTGGATCGTCTGGAGGCCAGGAAGATTCCGCGCGGCCTGGGCACGGCCCTGGTCATGCTGGGTCTGTTGCTGCTGTTCGTGTTCCTGCTGCTGATCCTGACCCCCCTGGTGCAGGCCCAGACGCGCCTGCTGGTGGCCCAGTTTCCGCTGCTGCTGGAGTGGGGTCAGAACACCGTGGTGCCCTGGATACGCGATACCCTGGGTATCGACTTGGTCCAGGACCAGGCCCAGCTGCTGGCATGGGCGCAGGCCCACTCGAGCGAACTGTCCAAACTGACCGCCTATCTGCCCAACCTGAAAGACAGCGGTCTGGCCCTGCTGGGCTTCATCGCCAATCTGCTGCTGGTGCCGGTGGTCGCCTTCTACCTGATGCGCGACTGGGACCGGGTGGTGGCCAACCTGGCCGGTTGGCTGCCCGCGGGCATCCAGGTCAGGTCCGTCGCCATCGCGCGGGAAATCGACGCGGTCCTGTCCGAGTTCCTGCGCGGCCAGCTGGCGGTCATCCTGATCATGGCCGCGTTCTACAGCCTGGGCCTGTGGCTGGTGGGGCTGGACTACGCCCTGGCGGTGGGCCTGGTGGCCGGTGTGTTGGTGTTCGTGCCCTACCTGGGCGTCATCGTCGGCGTGCTGCTGGGCACCCTGGCGGGCATGGCGCAGTTCGGCGAGCTGTCGGCCCTGATCCAGGTCTGGGTGGTGTTCGCCGTCGGCCAACTCATCGAGGGCATGGCGGTCACGCCCTGGCTGGTGGGCGAACGGGTGGGTCTGCATCCGGTGGCGGTCATCTTCGCCCTGATGGCATTCGGCCAGCTGTTCGGTTTTTTCGGCGTGTTGCTGGCCATTCCCGCCTCGGCCGCCCTGCTGGTGGCCCTGCGCCATCTCAAGGCACACATGGATGGGGATGACTAGCCGCGGCGGCGGGGATTCAGTCCACGCGCCGGTATTCCCCCTCGATGGCGTCGTCCCGGCCGGGACCGCCGGGACGAACGGTTTGCGAGGGCGCGACAGCCGCGGGTTTGCGGAACAGGGAAAACAGCAGCAGCACGAGGGCCGTCAGGTCGCTGAGGGCACCGGGCAGGATGAGCAGTACACCGGCCAGGAAGCGCAGGCCGCTGCCCAGCAGGACGCTCAGGGGGGCACTGCCGTTGAACAGGGATTGGGCCATGCGTGGCGCGAAATGCATCCGCTCGTGGGCAATCAGCATGACACCGGCCACCACCGCCCAGGCCAGCCAGGCCAAGGTCCAGGCGCCGAGCCCCTGCCAGACCCAGTAGATTCCCACCAGTTCCAGCACGGGGAGGCCCAAAGCTATAATTGGCACAAAACCCATCAAGATTCCTTTCACCATGCAATCCACAGGCGCGCTGCTCGTCCTGACCACCCTACCCGACCAGGAAAGCGCCGCGCAACTGGCCCGAGAGCTGATCGAGTCACGGCTCGCAGCCTGTGTGAACGTACTGTCGCCCTGTCGTTCGGTGTACCGTTGGCAGGGGGCCATCCAGGAAGATGAGGAGCACCCTCTGATCATCAAGACCAGCGTCGCGCGTTACGAGGACCTGGAACAATTCATCCGCCAGTCGCATCCCTATGAACTGCCGGAGATCGTTGCCGTCGAAATGGACAGGGGCTTGCCCGCCTATCTCCAGTGGATAGTCGGCGAAACCCTGGCCTGAGTCCGGAGAATTTATGCGCTTACTGCTTTCCATCCTGCTGTGCCTGATCGCCTCTTGGACCCATGCCGCCGAGGATGAGTTGCTGGAGCCGGACAAGGCGTTCCGCTTTTCCGCGCGCATGCTGGATGCCGGGCAGATCGAAGCGCGCTTCCAGATCGCCGACGGGTATTACCTGTACCGGGACAAGATCAAGTTCTCCGCCACCGGCGCCAAGCTGGGGAGCGCCAAGCTGCCGCCGGGGCCGGTGAAGCAGGATGAGTTTTTCGGCAAGGTGACCATCTATCACGGGGATGTGCGCATCCCCATGCCGGTGAAGTTCGACGGCGCTCCCCCCAAGCGGTTCGAGCTAAAGGCCGGTTTCCAGGGCTGCGCCGAACTGGGGGTGTGTTACCCGCCGCAGGAGGCGTTGGCTGTCCTGACCCTACCCGCCGCTGCAGCTTCCGCACCCGCCGCGGCCAAGACGGCGGCTCCGGCACCGCTTGAGGCCCCGGCCCCGGAGCCCCTGATGCCGGCCGAAAAGCCGTCCGGCGGAGTTGCCGAGGAGGGTATGCAAACCCAGGATCCGGCGCTGATTGCCCGTCTGCGCGCCCTGGCCGGTGATCTTGCCGGCATGGACGAGCCCGAGTTCCTGCCTCCCGAGGAGGCCTTCAAGGCGACCCTGGTCATGCCGGGCGCGGACGGAATCGAGGCGCGCCTGAGCATCGCGCCCGGTCATTATCTGTACCGTGACAAGGTGCGCATCGCCATCGACACCCCCGCCGGGGTGCAGGTGGGCGAATTGCAGATGCCGCCGGCCGAAGAGAAGCAGGACCCCAATTTCGGCCGCATGTTCATCTATCACCATGACTTTGCCGTTCGCGCCGCGCTGACCGGACTGCCGGAGGGCACGGCCGAGCTGAAGGGGGTGGTGACCTATCAGGGATGCAGCGACAAGGGCATCTGCTATCCGCCCATCGACCAGCCTTTCGTGCTGGCGGTGGGCGCAGGCGCCGCGGCGGCTTCACCCGCCCAGCCGGCGGCCGCGCCCGCGCCGGGAGCGGACGAGTCGGAAACGGGCCAGATCACCGCGTTGCTGCAAGGCGGAAACTACTGGCTGGTGATCGGCACGTTCTTCCTGCTCGGCCTGGGCCTGTCCCTGACGCCCTGCGTATTCCCCATGATCCCCATCCTGTCCGGCATCATCGTCGGTCAGGGCAAGCAGCTGACCAAACGGCGCGGCTTCCTGCTGTCCCTGGCCTACGTGCTGGGCATGGCCATCACCTACGCCATCGCCGGGGTGATCGCCGGCATGTCCGGAACACTGATTTCCAACGCCCTGCAGAACCCCATGGCCCTGGGCATCGGTGCGGCTATCTTCGTCGCCCTGGCCTTCTCCATGTTCGGTTTCTACGAACTGCAGATGCCCTCCTTCCTGCAAAGCCGCTTCACCGAAGCGAGCAACAAGATCCATGGCGGCAAGCTGGGCAGCGTGTTCATGATGGGGGCCATCTCCGCCCTCATCGTCGGCCCCTGTGTGGCCGCTCCCCTGGCCGGCGCGTTGCTCTACATCGGCCAGAGCGGCGATCTGCTGCTGGGCGGCGTCTCGCTGTTCACCCTGGCCATGGGCATGGGTGTGCCCCTGCTGCTGGTGGGCGTGTCCGCCGGCACCCTGCTGCCCCGCGCCGGCGGCTGGATGGAGGCGGTCAAACAGTTCTTCGGCGTGGTCATGCTGGGTGTGGCCATTTGGCTGATCACTCCCCTCATTTCAGAAGTGTTGCAGATGTTCCTGTGGGCGGCGCTGCTGATCGTATCCGGGGTCTATCTCAAGGCCGTCGATCCCCTGGCCGGTCATGCGCATGGCTGGACGCGGTTCTGGAAAGGGGTGGGCATCATCATCCTGGTCAGCGGTGTGGCCCTGCTGCTGGGCGCCCTGGGGGGCAGCCGGGACCTGCTCCAGCCCCTGAGCGTGTATCAGGGCGGCGGTGGCGCGGCCAAGGCCGAAAAACACCTGCAATTCCAGCGGGTGAGGAGCCTGGCCGAACTCGACCAGGCGGTGCAGTCCGCCCAGGGCCGCTACGTGATGCTGGATTTCTATGCCGACTGGTGCGTGTCCTGCAAGGAGATGGAACGCTTCACCTTCACCGATCCCCAGGTACAGGCCAAGCTGGCCGACGTGCTGCTGTTGCAGGTGGACGTGACCGCCAACAGCACCGATGATAAGGCCCTGCTCAAGCGCTTCAACCTGTTCGGCCCGCCCGGCATCATCTTCTGGGACAAGACCGGCCAGGAGGTGGCTTACCGGGTGGTGGGCTACGAGCCGGCGGAGAAATTCCTGCAAAGCCTGGCCAAGGCCATTCCGTGAAACGCCCGCACGTGGTCCTGTTGGTGGCCACCCTGGGTTTCGGTCTGGCCGGGGTGATGGCCAACCACCTGTTCTCGCCGCCTGGCCCCCAGAGGGGCAACGTGGAAGAGGTGCGCGTGGCCCAGGTCTGGTCCGCCAAGCTGGCGGACTTGGCCGGCAACGAGCAGTCTTTCGGTCAGTGGCAGGGCAAGGTGCTGGTGCTCAATTTCTGGGCGCCCTGGTGTCCGCCCTGCCGCAAGGAAATGCCCGGTTTCATACGCCTGCAGGAAAAATACGCCGGTCAGGGATTGCAGTTCGTGGGCGTGGCCCTGGATGAAGCGGACAAGGTGCAGGCTTTCATGGACGAGATCGGCGTCAACTACCCGGTACTGATGGGCGAGATGGATGCGGTCATGCTGGGGCGGGCGGCCGGCAACCGGCTGGGCGGCCTGCCCTATACCCTGATCCTGGACAAGCAGGGCACACCCATCGCCACCCTCACCGGCGGCATCGACGAGGCCCGCCTGGAGGAGCTGGTCAAACCGCTCCTCTGAAGCCGTGGATCATCCTGTCCGGTCAGCCGCGCCGGTCAAACCGCCCCGCTCCCTGAGCGTCGCCGCCGGCCACGCCCTGGGCGATTTCGCCATGCTTCGCGCCGGCGACCGGGTGTTGCTGGGCCTGTCCGGGGGCAAGGACAGCCTGTCCCTGCTGCATGTGCTGCTGCACTTCCGGTCACGGGCACCCATCCGGTTTGAACTGGCCGCCTGCACCGTCGATCCCCAGTCGCCGGATTACGATCCGAGCCCCTTGAAGGCCTATATGGCGGAACTGGGCGTGCCCTATTTCTACGAGAGCCAGCCCATCGTCGCCGAGGCGCAGGCGAAGATGCAGGGAGATTCCTTCTGCGCCTACTGCTCGCGCATGCGCCGCGGCATCCTGTACCGGGTGGCGCGGGAAAACGGCTGCAACGTGCTGGCCCTGGCCCAGCACCTGGACGACCTGGCCGAGACCTTTCTCATGTCCGCCTTCTTCGGCGGCCGGCTGCGCACCATGCGCGCCCAATACCTGAACGACGCCGGGGATGTGCGGGTGATCCGCCCCCTCGCCTACGCGCGGGAACGCCAGACCCGCGACTTCGCCGCCAAGGCCGGCCTGCCGGTGGTGCACGAGAACTGCCCGGCCTGCTTCGCCATGCCCATGCAGCGCTATCAGATGAAACAACTGCTCGCCGAGCAGGAGAAGCGGCATCCCAGTCTGTTCGCCAACCTGCTCACTGCCATGCGACCGTTGATGGGACAGCCACCGCAATGAAAAAGGGGCCTTTCGGCCCCTTTTCTTTTTTTCTCGCACCGCGTCGCGACTATTGGCGCACGGTGTCGATGATCAGCTTCACGTCGTTGCTGCCGACCTTGACCGCCTTCAGGCTGCCTTCCAGGTCGCCGGCCGCGCCCTTGATGTCGCCGGACTTGGCGATCCGGGCGGTGATCTGGACTTCCTTGAATTTGGACAGCCGGTTCTCGGGGTTCATGGCCATGCTGTCGTTGAGCTCAAAATCCAGAGGGAATTTTGCGGCCGACGTGCGGATGGCGGCCACCGGCGGGCCGCCTTCGGCACCCTTGGCGAACAGGAAGATGACATCCTTGTCGGTGACCTTGCCCTTGAGCGCGGGGGCGATGTCCAGCTTGCCGTGGATGGTCGCGCCCGGGGTGGCTTTCGCGGCCGGGGCGGCCTGGTCGGCCAGGTTGTCCATGCCGGTCAGGCCGCTTTCAGACTGCCGCTTGGCCTCTTGGTAGGCGGCCTGGATGTCCTGGGCATAGGGCGATTCGGGCGGCAGTTGTTTGCCCAGTTGCTTGAAGTAATACGCGGCCTGGGCGAAGTTGCGCTTCTGGAAGTTGGCGATGCCGGCCAGTTCCAGGCCCTTGATGTCGTTGGGGTCCTTTTCCAGGGCGGTCAGCACCAACTCCATGGGCTTGCCATCCAGGGTGCGGTTGTTGGCGATGGCCATCGCCTCGGCATAGCCGGTCATGATGGCAGGCACGTCCGGACGCAGCTTGTAGGCCTTCTCGAAAGCACCCAGGGCCTCCTGCCAGTGTTCCACCGCCGCGTAGGTGCGCGCCAGCAGGGTCCAGGCCTCGGCGTTTTCCGGCTCGGCCTTGGTCTTGGCCTCCACCTGCTGGATCATTTTCATGATGTCGTGCTCGCCCTTGACCATCTGGCTGTTGGCACCGTTGGCCTGGGCCTCGGCGATGGCGGTCAGCGCGGCGGGGCTGCCCAGCCAGAAGTACAGGCCGAAGGCGGCGGCCGGCAGCACGGCGGCCATGGACCAGCCCAGGCGGCGGCTGCCCTTGGGCGACATGGCCTGGTCGGTCTGGGCCAGGGCATCCTCGGCCAAACGGGCCTCCAGCTCCACCTTGGCCGTCTGGAACTGCTCCTCGGTCAGCAGGCCGTTGGCCCGGTCGGTCTCCATTTCATGTAGTTGGTCGCGATAGACGGCGATGTTGATGTCGCGGCGGGCGGCCTTGGCGGCGGCCCCCTTGCGGCGCAGCAGGGGTGGCAGCACGAAGGCCAGGGCGATCAGCACGCACACGGCGGCGGTGATCCAGAACAGGGTGACGGTCCAGAAGGGGTTCATGGCTTAGCGATTTCCTCTATGTCCTACTTTTCATCCAGCAGTTGGGCGGCGGCGGCGATCTTTTTCTCGTCCAGGGGGACGTCCTTGAGGGCGCGGCGGCGCTTCAAGGTGAGGAACCAGACGCTGAGGCCCAAGCCCAGGAACAGCAGGGGGCCCAGCCAGAGCAGATAGGTGACGGGTTTGAAAGGGGGGCGGTAGAGCACGAAGTCGCCGTAGCGCTCGGTGAGGTAGGCCACCACCTGCTTGTCGTCCTTGCCGGCCTTCATCTGTTCCCGGATCTCCCGTCGCAGGTCCTCGGCCAGTTCGGCGTGGGAGCCGGCCAGGGATTCATTCTGGCAGACCAGGCAGCGCAGGTCCTCGGCCAGATTGATCATCCTTTGCTCGATGACCGGGTCCTCGGCGTTGGGGGTGGCCTCGCCGGCCCAGGCGGGGGCGGAGAAGGCCAGGAATAGGGTGATCAGCAGCGATTTCATGTCCCCAGCTCCTTCAGTTTCGGCTCGAACTTCTCCTTCCACACCTCGGGACCGATGGGGCCGATGTGTTTCATGCGGATGATTCCGTCCTTGTCGATGACATAGGTCTCCGGCGTGCCGGTGACGCCATAGTCGATGCCCACCTTGCCCGACAGATCGTCAGGCACGAAGGCATAAGGGCTGCCGTGTTGGGCGAGCAATTGCGCCGCCTCCCGGTCCTTGTCCTTCCAGTTGAGGCCGACGATGGGCACCGGCTGGCTCTGGGCCAGGCCCATCAATACCGGGTGCTCCTGGCGGCAGGACACGCACCAGGGCGCCCAGACGTTGAGCAGCCAGACCTTGCCCTTCATGTCGGCGGGGCTGAAGGCGGCGTTCGCTTCGGTATTGCCTATCGCCACCAAGGGGAGGCTGAAAGCGGGTGCGGGCTTGCCGATGAACGGCGAGGGCACCTCGCGGGGATTGAGGAACAACCCTTTCGCGAAGAAACCCACCAGCACCGCAAACACCAGCAGGGGTATCCATCTCTTCATGTCAGGCTCCTTGCACAGCGGCGCCGGCGGGCGCTTCCAATTTCTTCACCGCGATGCGGTAGCGGCGGTCGGATGCGGCCACGAAGCCGCCCACCACCATCATCACAGCCGCCAGCCACAACCAGTTGATGAACGGCTTGTGGAAGACGCGCACCGACCAGGACTTGGCTGCGTCGTCCAAGGGTTCGCCCAGCGCCACATAGACGTCACGGAAGAAGTTGGGGTGGATGGCCGCCTCGGTCATGGGCATGCCGGAGGCGTTATAGACGCGTTTCTCGGGATGCAGGGTGGCGATCTTCTTGCCGTCGCGGGCCACCTCCACCGTGCCGCGCATGCCCTGGAAGTTGGGCCCCGGAAACCCCGTCGCTCCCTGGAAGGTGAAGGTGTAGCCGGCCAGTTCGGTGAAGTCGCCGACGTTCATGCGCACGTCGCGCTCGGTCTGGTAGTTGGCCACCAGGGTGATGCCGGCGATGCCCCAGGCCAGGCCGAAGTGGGCCAGGGACATGCCCCAGAAGGCGCGCGGTAGGTTGCCCAGACGGCCACCGTTCTTGAGGCGCTCGCGGAAACCGATCAGCACCGACAGGGCGATCCAGGAAGACAGCACGAAGCCCAGCGTGGCCCAGGGATTGAAGCCCTCCAAGGTCAAGGGCAGCAGGAAACCGATGGCCAGGGCCACGGCCAGCGCCCACTTGAGCCGAGTAAACACATCCGGCAGGCGGTCGCCCTTCCAGCGCACCAGCGGGCCGATGCCCAGCAGGAACAGCACCGGCGCCATCACCGGCACGAACACGGCGTTGAAGTAGGGCGGGCCGACGGAGATCTTGCCCATGCCCAGGGCGTCCATGAGTAGGGGATAGAGGGTGCCCAGCAGGACGGTGCCCAGGGCCGCCAACAGGATGACGTTGTTGGCCAGCAGCAGGGCCTCCCGGGAGAACCAGGTGAAGCTGCCGCCAGTGAGCATCTTCGGGCCGCGCCAGGCGAACAGCAGCAGGGATCCGCCGATCACCAGGGCCAGGAAGCCGAGGATGAAGGCGCCGCGCGCCGGGTCGGTGGCGAAGGCATGCACCGAGGAGAGCACACCGGAGCGGACCAGGAAGGTGCCCAGCAGGGACAGGGAGAAGGCGGTCAGGGCCAGCAGCACGGTCCAGGCCTTGAAGGCGCCGCGTTTTTCGGTGACCGCCAGGGAATGGATCAGCGCCGTGCCGGCGATCCAGGGCATGAAGGAGGCGTTCTCGGTCGGGTCCCAGAACCACCAGCCGCCCCAGCCCAGTTCGCGATAGGCCCACCAGGCACCCAGGACGATGCCAGCGGTCAGGAAGGCCCAGGCCACTGTGGTCCAGGGGCGCGACCAGCGCGCCCAGGCGGCATCCAGACGGCCCGAGATGAGGGCGGCGAGCGCGAAGGCGAAGGCCACCGCGAAGCCCACGTAGCCCATGTACAGCATGGGCGGGTGGATGATCATCCCCCAGTCCTGGAGCAGGGGGTTCATGTCGCGGCCGTCGGGGGCGGCGGGGATCAGCCGTTCGAAGGGGTTGGAAGTGGTCAGCAGGAAAGCCAGGAAGCCCACCGACACCAGGCCCATGATGCCGATGACGCGCGCCACCATGTCGTCCGGAAGATGGCGGGAGAACACTGACACTGCGGTGGTCCAGAAACCGAGGATCAATACCCACAGCAGCAGGGAGCCCTCATGCGAACCCCAGGTGGCGGTAAAACGATAGACCTCGGGCAACTGTGAGAAGGAGTTGCGGGCCACGTTCTCCACCGAGAAGTCGTTGACCAGGAAGGACCAGGCCAGACAACCCCAGGCCAGGGCGATGAACACGAACTGCCCTTGGGCGGCCGGGCGCGCCACCGCCATGAGGGTCAGATTGCCGCGCTGTGCGCCGATGAGCGGCAGGACGGCCTGGGTCAGCGCCAGGAGCAAGGCGACGATGAGTGCGAAATGGCCGAGTTCGGGAATCATGGGGGGTCTCCTCTGGTTTCGGGCCGCGACCCGGCGGTGCGCGGCCTGAATCTGTATGAATTACTGTTGCAGGGTCTTTTCGGCCTTGGCCGCCTGCTCCAAGGCATGAGCAGCCTCCGGCGGCCTGGCGTTGTGGCTCCGGCCGCCGCTACGCGGCTTAACATCGGCTGCGCCGATATTAGCCATCGCCGAAACGATATGCCGCTTCATTGGGGCACCACCGTCTTCTGGGCCTTCGCGGCCTGCTCCAAGGCATGGGCGGCCTCCGGCGGCATATAGTTTTCATCGTGCTTGGCCAGCACCTGGGTGGCGGTGAACAGGCCGTCCGTGCCCAGCTTGCCTTCGGCCACCACGCCTTTACCTTCCTTGAACAGGTCGGGCAGGATGCCTTTGTAGGCGACGGGGATGGACTTGGCCGTGTCGGTGACCACGAAACGCACCGTCAGGCCATCCGGCTGGCGCTGCACGCTGCCGTCCTCCACCAGACCGCCGATGCGGAAGGCCCGATCCGTCGGTGCCTTGCCCTCGGTGACCTCGGTGGGCGAGAAAAAGAACACCAGGTTGCTCTGGAATGCATTCAGGATCAGGGCGGCGGCGATGCCGATGCCGGCCAGCCCCAGGCCGATGGCCAGTAATTTCTTGTGACGCGATTTCATTCCTCTTCCCACTGCTGCATGCGCTTCAGGCGGCGGCGAGTATCGCCGGCCGAGCGTCTTAACAATATGACCTCGATCAAGACACAGGCGGCGGTGACCCCATAGGAGCCCCATACGTACAGCCCATAACCGCCCATCTTCCAGAAGTCGGACCAGCTTGCCCATTCCATGTCGCGTGCCCCCCTCAGTCCTCGGCCAGGATGGCCTTTGCCCAGTCCGTGTGCCGCTCCCGCTCCAGGATGATGCGGCGCACCCGGACCAGGGCCACGGCGATGGTGTAGAACCAGGCGGCGAAGGCCATCACCAGCATGCCCTGAAGCATGATGGCGGCCATGCTGGGCGCCTTGGTCAGGCTCACGGAAGCGCCCTGGTGCAGGGTGTTCCACCACTTCACCGAGAAATAGATGATGGGCACGTTGATGGCGCCGATCAGGGTCAGCAGGGAGCCGGCCCGGTCGCCCCGCTTGATGTCGTCGATGGCGGCCCACAGGGCGATGATGCCCACGTACAGGAAGAGCAGGATCAGCTCCGAGGTCAGACGCGCGTCCCACACCCACCAGGCGCCCCACATGGGCTTGCCCCACCAGGCCCCGGTCCACAGGGCGACGAAGGTGAACATGGCGCCGGTGGGCGCCAGGGCCCGTGCCATCATGAAAGACAGCCGGGTGTTGAAGGCCAGACCGATGGCGCCCCAGAAGGCCATGACCAGATAGATGAACATGGACATCCATGCCGCCGGCACGTGGATGAAGATGATGCGGTAGGCCTCGCTCTGCTGGAAATCCGTGGGGGCCTGGAAAAAGCCGATGTACAGGCCCCACAGGGTCAGGATGCCGGCCCCCCAGGCGAACCAGGGGATGAGCTTGCCGGCCAGGTGATAGAACGTGGAGGGTGAGGCGAAGTGGTAAAGGTTCATTCCAGGGAAACTCGCAGAGCCGAGGCGGCGATCCAGGGCGCAATGATAAGGGACAACACCATGAACGCACCCAACAATGACAGGTGAGCCTCGGCGCCGGTTCCCGACATCACCCCATCGACCGCGCCGGCACCGAAAATCAGGGCGGGCACATACAGGGGCAGGATCAGCAGCGTGAGCAGCACGCCGCCGCCACGCAGGCCCAGGGTCAGGGCGGCGCCGACGCTGCCCAGGAGGGACAGGATGGGCGTTCCCAGCAGCAGTGATATCTCCAGGGTAAGGATGGCATCCGCGGGCAGGTTGAACTGGATGCCCAGCACCGGCGCGATCGCCAGCAAGGGGATGCCGTAGATCAGCCAATGGGCCAGGGCCTTGCCTAGCACCAACAACACCGTGGGCTCGGGGGACAACACCATGTGCTCCAGACTGCCGTCCTGATGGTCGTCGGCGAACAGACGCGACAGGGACAGCAGGGAGGCCAGTGTGGCGGCCACCCACAGCACGCCGGGGCCGATGCGCGCCAGCATCTCCGGTTCCGGCCCGACGCCGAGCGGAAACAGGCTAGCCACCATGACGAAGAAAAACTGGGCGATCAGCCAATCGCCTCGGCGGCGGGCGGCCAGGGTCAGGTCGCGGCGCAGGACGGCGAGCAGGAAGCGGTGCATCAGGCGCCCGTCACCTGACTGGCATCCGGAATCGCCACCTTGCCCACCAGCAGGCGCTGCACCTTCACACCCTCCAGCTTCAGGGCCTGGTGGGTGGTGGCCACCACCATCCCACCGGCGTTCAGGTGCTCACGCAACAACCCCTCCATGAGGGCCACCGCGTGCACGTCCAATCCCGTCAGGGGCTCATCCAGTATCCACAGAGTGACACCGGCCAGCAGCAGGGCGGCCAGGGCGACCCGGCGGCGCTGTCCGAAGGAGAGGACCCGGCAGGGCAGGTCCAGGCAGCGCGCCAGCCCCAGTCTTTCCAGAGTGGCCACGGCCTGATCAGCGTCGAATTTCCTGCCCTGGAGTCCGTCGGCGAATCGCAGGTTCTCGACAGGATTGAGGTCGTCCTTGATGCCGTTGGCGTGGCCCAAGTACACCATTTCTGCGTGGTACTGCTCACGCTGGCGCTGGATGGGCTGGCCGCGCCAGCGCACCTCGCCCTCTTCAGGACGGGCGAGACCGGTGAGCAGGCGCAATAGGCTGGTCTTGCCCTGGCCGTTGCCGCCCTGCACGAGCAGGAGTTCGCCCTCGCCGAGGGTGAAGTTCATGCCGGTAAAGAGCCTCCGTTCACCCCGCTGGCAGGCAAGATCGTGGACGGACAAAGGAGGGGAAGGGGAAGTCATCGGATCGCAGGGTGGAAGGGGCGGAGAATAACCAGATCAAGCCCACAAACCAAGTTGGATTGCACTGAATTGAGCCTACTGCCGGCAATGGGCTGAAGTCAGGACAAAAAAAGGGCCGGCTTTGGGCCGGCCCCTTCCGGAGAGACTGCTTACTTCTTCAGCGCGGCCATGGCCTCTTTCAGCATCTTCATGCCCGCTTGGGACGCGTCGATGGAGCGGGTCAGGGAATCACGCGCCGCATCCGGGTTGTGGAAGCCGTCGGAGTTTTCGGCGGTCCACCATTCCCAGTACAGGTTGGCGTCGTACTGGTAGTCGTACGCCTTGTCCAGGATGTCGGCGCCTACACCGGCTTCCTTGGCCTTCATGATGACGTCGATGAACTGGGACAGCCAGAACTCGGCCTTGGTCATCTTGCCACGGGTGTAGCCCTGGATGGCCTCCATCTGGTAGCGGGCTTCTTCCTCGCTCCACTCCTTATGGCAGGTCAGGCAGGCGGCCTTCAGGTTGTAGCGCGGCGACATCTGCTGGTGATTGGTGGTCACCTTGCCGTTCGCATGGCGCTTCTTGGTCATGTGGCAGTCCTTGCACTCGACGCCAGCCTTCTCGTGCATGGAACCCCAGTAGGTCTCCATTTCCGGGTGCTGGATCTTGGGCAGCAGGGCACCGGTGGACGCATGCTTGAAGTCCTTGAACTTGTACTGGCCCACCATCTTGTCCTTGTAGCCGAACACGTTCACCCAAGTGAACAGGTTGGTACGCGGATCAGACATCTTGATGTAGTACTCCTTGCCCTTTTCGGCGCAGTCGAAGCCGGCGCCGCAGTTGTACTCCACGTGGCATTGGGCGCACATCAGGTTGGAGTCGGCCTTGTTCAGCATGCCGATGGCACGGAAGTCCTTGCCACCACGCTGGAAGGTTACCTTGGTCATGGTGGTCTGCTTGCTCTTGACCGGATCCATGGGATAGGTGCCTTCACCACGATCCACAACAGCCTGGATCAGCGCGTCACGCACCACACGCGGCTTGGCGGAGTGGGGATCGTGACAGGCGTAGCAGTTCAGGGGATGCTTCATGGCCTTCACGAAGTCGATGGGGTTTGAGGTCCGTGCCCACTTGGCGTTGGGGTCCTCGTCGCCCATGTACTTCCAGTCCAGGATGTGGTCCTGGGTCTTGCAGTTCACGCACACCGGGTTCACCGCGGCGACGGTCTGGGCCAGGAACTTCTTCTTGGGATCGTTGGTGGATGGATCCCGGTCGGCCAGCAACTGCCAGCTGTCGTTGGCAGCCATTTCCGCCTTGTTCACATAGGTCCAGTCCTTGAACTTGAACCGGCCATTGAAGCCACGGTCCACCACCCACTGGTCCACCAGCATGAAGGCGTGGGAGCGGGGTTCGTTGTGCTCGCGGGTGAAGCCGTAGCCTTCCATGAGCTTGTCGAACAAGGGGGAACGGTTCTTGTAGCTGGCCTTCTCCTGCCGTGCCTTGGACTCATAATTGGTCTGCACGAAGGTGTTGTACTGCTCCACGTGACAAGTCGCACAGGCCCGGTGGTCGGTGTTGGTCACCGGCCGGGTACCCATCTCCTTGTTCTTGGCAGTCTTGAGGTGCTCGTCCGCGTCATGGCAATGGGCGCAGTTCACCGTGGCGTGGCGGCCTCCGGTATGCCAATCCTCAATGTTGTCATGGCACGAATAACACTTCTTCTCTTCCACCGGCTTGATGGGTGGGGCCTTGGGTGCCGCGGCAGGCGGTTCATACGCCGCTTGGGCGCCATAGCTGAAGAGCGCGAAGATCGCCCCCATCGCCAGGCGGCCAAAGGTTTTGGTCAGCCTCATCAGTAATTCCTCCTTGAAAACACGGATGCCAGAGCCGTTTCCGGCTCCGGCGGTTCAAAAAAAGCGACTACCAGGTTCAATCATTTTCTAAACGTTCCCCCTTTCTCCCAGGACTCGCGTCCGGGTCAATCAGTGGTACGAATCAAATCAACTGAACGCATCGGCCATGACGTTTCTGAGCCAGCCGTCGGCGTACTCGGCCTCCAGCTTGCGGTAGATGGGTGGTACGGGCGACTTGTCCGGCATGGTCATGGGTGACACGCCGCTGCCTTCCTTGATGTACTTGAAGGTGCCGTTTTCCACCCGGTACAGGTGCGCCACCGAGAACCCATAGTCGTCGCCCACCACGCTGTAGCAGGTGTTGGCGTAGTAGGGCTCGGGCACCGGCGCGCCGTTGAGCTTGGCGACGATCGCCCCGGCCGCCACCTTGGCCTGGGTCATGGCGATGTGCGCGCTCTTGGGCATGTCGAAGTTGGCGTTGGGGTTGCCGTACAGCGCAATCTCGCCCGCTACGCAGCTGTCACCGATGGTGTAGATGTTGGGGTCCACGGCGCTGGCCATGGTCATCGGCTC
Organism: Thiobacillus sp. UBA3361; assembly: GCA_002360535.1. Lineage (GTDB taxonomy): Bacteria > Pseudomonadota > Gammaproteobacteria > Burkholderiales > Thiobacillaceae > UBA3361. Next base: position 7,272 of record DEQR01000010.1, on the reverse strand, counting down.
CACCTTGCACCAACCCTTGACCATGTTGTTGCCATCCGTCCCCACCAAGCCCGTGTCGGCGGCGATCTTGCCGGCCTTGTGGGGGGGGATGATGTTCAACACGTCGGCCTTCACCTCGACGAAATCGGAGGAGACGGTCTTGGTCTTGGCATCGAGCTTGGTGACCGTGCCGCCTTCGGCGCCCTTGACCCATTCGATCATGCCGTTGGTCCCCAGGCCTTCCTTCTCCCAACCGTAGAGCTTGGCCCAGGCCTGGTTGAACAGGCCCTTCTTGGAGTGGGAGTCGTTGGCGTCCAGGATGATGACCTTGCTCTTGGTCTTGCCGCTGTGCTTGAGATAGCTGGCCACCAGGGAGGCGCGCTCGTAGGGGCCGGGCGGGCAGCGGAACGGGCCCTTGGGCACGACAATGACGAACTTGCCGCCGTCGGGCATGGCCATGAGCTGCTTCTTCAACAGCAACGTCTGCGGGCCGGCCTTGTAGGCGTGGGGGATGTCCTCGATCATCGATTCGTTGTAGCCCTCGATGCCGGTGTAGTGGAAGTCGATGCCGGGGGACATGACCAAGGCGTCGTAGCTGAGCTTCTTGCCGCCCTGGGTGGTGACCGTCTTCTTGGCCCGGTCCACGCCGGTGACGTAGTCGTGCAGCACGTCGATGCCGCGCTTGCGCAGCCCGTCATAGCCGATCTCCAGGGTCTTGATGTCGCGGTGACCGGCGATGACTTCGTTGGACAGGGGGCAGGAGACATAGACCTTGTTGGGCTCGATCAGGGTGACGTCGATGGACGGGTCCAGCATCTTGACGTACTTGGCGGCGGTCGCGCCGCCGTAGCCGCCGCCGATGACGACGACCTTGCCTTTGCCGCTGCCACCCTTGGCGGCGCCGGGGCCGGCACAGGCGGACAGGGGAATGGCGAGCGCCGAGGCCGAGGAGGTGGCGGTAAGGGCCTTGATGAATTCGCGGCGATTGATTTGGCTCATGCTCTTCCCCTTACTTGCTCTGGGCGCCAAAGAACTTGGCGGCAATCGATACATCGCCCTCTTCCATCTTGCGGGCGTTCTTGATCATCTTCTTGTGGGTCATCTGGAAACCTTCGTCCCGGTACTTCATCAGTTCCAGTTCCAGGTACTTGGCCCACTGGCCGGCGAGCATGGGGGTGTCCTTGTCGTCGGGCTGGCCGCCGGTGGCGCCGTGGCAGGTCTCGCAACGCTCGGTGACATCCTTGCCCTTGCTCATGATGTCGGCCGGGGCGGCCTGCGCCTGGGCGACCCATTTCTGCTTGCCGAAGTAGGTGGCCAGGCCGGCGATCTCTTCGTCGGTGTAACCCTTTATCAGGCGCGTCATGTTGGCTGAGGCGCGGGCGCCACTCTTCCATTCCATCATGAGGTTCTTCAGGTAGGACTCGGACAGCCCGGCGATGGACGGCATGGAATGGCCGGCGCTGACGCCGCCGGTGCCATGACAGTTGTTGCAGGTGCGGGCCAGGCCCTCGATGTTGGCCGCGGCCGCGGGAACACTGGTCGCGGCAAAAACAGCGGCAGCCATGGCAAGCAATGCTGAGTTACGCATTCTCTCCTCCAGAAAGAAGTGGGTTAGCCACATCAGGAAGTCAGACTTCCGGACATAGTGGTCACGATGGTACTGATGACCCATCTCGAATGGCCTTGATGGCCATCAAGTTTTTCGCTGTTCCCGCCCCATTTGCTGCCTCAATTGGCGCTTGGGAGGCAATCGCGCCGGTTGGCCGGGGCAGACGGGCGGTTGAAAGGCCATGTCGGATAACCCGCTGGCGTTTCAGTAGGCCACTTGGGGGATGACATCCGCGATCTGGTGGGTGTCGCGGTTGACCAGAATGACATCGGCGCCCAGGGTGAGCCGCGTGTAGGGTGCCGGCGGGGAATTCAACTGCCGGTCCAGGTCGGTGGGGAGTTTGGCCGGACGCGCGCCGGAAACAAGTGTGTCACCCGCCTTTGCCTGTTGGGCAGGGGCCTTTGCCGGGCTGCGTCCACGGGCTGCTGCGTAGTAGTTGGCGATCAGTTCACGTTCCGCGGGACTGAAATTGGGGGCGCCGGCCGCGCCCTTTTCAGAACTCGTGCCGGCACAGCCTGCGATGGCTAAGGCCGGAATAACGGCAAGAAAATGGCGACGATCCATGACAAAACCCCTCCTGGCTCAGTGGAAACGCCACTTGTGTAACAAAATCCAATGCCTGAAACATTGATGGCAATCAACAATTCATCGGGCGGGACGGCGGCAGCCCCATCGGCATGGACATTCCGAATTCCGGGCACTTGCGTTCACAGGCATTCGCCGAAGCTGTCAGTCGAGCAGATACGGCCGTTTTCCCAGCGGGCGCCTCCCAGATAGGCTTCGATCAAATAGGCTCCGCGAGTCTGGGCGCCATTCAGGTTCGCATCCATCAGATTCGCGCCCCACAAATAGGTGGCCCACATGTAGGCCCCCTGTAGATCGGCGCCGATCAGGCTGGCATTCATGAGGTTTGTGTATTGCAGGTCCATGTTGCGCATGTCGGCCCCATCCAGGTTCATGCCGCGCTTGTCGCAGCCCCCCCAGTCCACATAGGGGCCGGGGGGATCGCTACATGCGGCATGGCATGCGGACATGGCTTCCAGGCCGGTCAGGCAGAAGGCGGAAAGGTAACGGCGGCAAGCGTGTTTCACGGGACGCTCCTCTGTGTTGTGTGCCGGGCTGACAAGGATGGTGTTGCCCGATCGATTCTTGCTGGACCTCCGAAGTCCTATTTATAGAACAACCGGATGAAAAAAGGCGGCCTAGGCCGCCTGTCCCCTGTCACAGAGACTGTTCAAACGTCTTCCCTGCCGGCTTTGCGCGCCACCCTGTCCGAGGCGTTGTATTCCATCCATTTGCGGATGCGGTTGGCGTCGCCGATACGGGAGTATTTTCCCCAGGAATCCAATAGCACGATGATCACCTTGCGCTCGGCGATCTTGGCCTGCATGACCAGGCAATGCCCGGCTTCGCTGATATAACCGGTCTTGGACACGCCGATGTCCCACTTCTCCCATTTGGTCAGCGGATTGGTGTTGTTGAAGACCAACTGCTGCATGCGCCGCTTGCCTGGTACCGCCAGTTCATAGCTGCCGGTGGTGCTGATGTGGCGGATGAGGGGGTAGCGGTAGGCGGCGTCCACCAGTTTGGCCAGGTCGGCGGCGGTGGAACGGTTGCTGCTGGACAGGCCGGTGCCATCGACAAAGTGGGTATGCTGCATGCTGAGGGCACGGGCCTTGCGGTTCATCGCTTCAACGAAGGCCTCGCGTCCGCCGGGATAGGAACGGCTGAGGGCGGCGGCGGCGCGATTTTCGGAGGCGATCAGAGCCAGATGCATCAGGTCCTCACGGCTCAGGGTGGTGCCCAGGCGCAACCGCGACCGGGTGCCCTTGATGCGGTCCACATCCTCGTCCGAGACGGTGATCTCCTCCCCCAGGGCCAGGTTGGCATCCAGGGTGACGATGGCGGTCATCAGCTTGGTGATGGAGGCGATGGGGGTTTCCACCTCCACGTTTTTGGAATAGATGGATTCGCCGGTGTACTGATCGAGCACCAGGGCGGAGGCGGAACGCAGGTTCAGGTCGGCGCTGGCCTTGTAGTCCTCGGCGTTGAGTACCGACTGGTTTTGCCTCTGCATCGCCGCCTTTCTGGCGGCCATGTAGCCGCGTTTCTTCTTGGCCGCCGATAGGCGCTTCTTGGTGGATGCCTTGATCTTGTGCCGGTTCTTGGCACGGACTTTCTTCTTGATGCCGGCAGAGTTGGATGCATTGGCTTTACCCGTGGCGGCCTCCGCACTGGGCGCCAGGCCGGATACGGGCATGGCCAGAAAGGCGAGCAGGGTAATGGTCAGCAGCAGGATGCGATGCATGATTGAGCGGCGGATGTGCGTATGGGTTTAATGTAGCAAATATCGTCGTTTAACAAGAGGACTTTAGAAACAACTTTAATTGTCGTGTATCCCGCTCGGTCGAGTCGAACCTGAACATTTTGGCATGAATTCTAAAATAACAACGGCTTAGCTCCGTTTGCTGCCCAGCAGCGCTTCGAGTCCCTTCATCAGGTCGGCGGGCAACAGAACGGTCTTGCTGCCCGGCGCGGCGGCCATGTCCTTCATGGCGCTAACATACTTTTCCCCAAGCAAATAATACGCCGGCAGTTCCCGGTCACCGATACCGTCGGCGATGCGGCGGATGGCCTCCGCCGAGGCTTCGGCCAGCCGCACCTGCGCATCGGCGTCGCGCTTGGCCGCCTCCAGGCGCGCCTCGGCCTCCAGGATGGCGGCCTGTTTGTCACCCTCCGCGCGCGTGACCGTGGCCTTGCGCTCCCGCTCGGCAGCGGCCTGCAGCTCCATGGACTTCTGCATGGTGGGCGAGGGCTTGATGTCCTGGATTTCCGTCGATTTCAGGGTCAGGCCCCAGTCGGCCACGTCATCCGCGATGGAGTCCTTCAGCTTGGCCTTGATCTGGTCGCGGCTCGACAGGGCCTGGTCCAGGTCCATGTCGCCGATGATGGCGCGCAGCGAAGTCTGTACAAGGTTCATCACCGCCATCTGGAAATTCGTCACCCCGTACACCGCGCTCTGGGTATCGGTGACCTTCACGAAGGCGATGGCGTTGGTCACCAGCACCGCGTTGTCGCGGGTGATGACCTCCTGCTCCGGGATGTCCAGGATCAGGTCCTTGGTGGTCACCTTGTAAGCCACGGCGTCGATGTAGGGGACCAGTACGTGCAGGCCCGGCAGCAGGGTCTTGAAGTACTTGCCCAGCCGTTCCACCACCCATTCCTCGCCCTGGGGGACGATGCGCACCCCCTTCCACAGGGTGACGAACAGAAAAACGATCAGTACGACGGATACGATGGTGCCGCCCATGTCTGCCTCCTAAAGTTGTTCGATCTTCAAGGTCTGTCCCAGCACGTCCACCACCCGCGCCTTGACGCCCGCCGGGATGGGCGCATCGGCGATCGCCGGCCAGCGATCGGCGCCCAGCACCGGACGCTGGAACAGGATTTCGCCCTGGCCCAGATCGGTGATGGCCTTGCTGACCAGGCCGGTGCTGCCCAGCACCCCTTCCTTGGCCTGGCCGACGCGGGTGCGGTCCGGGTTCTTGAAGTACTTCAGCCAGACGAAGGTCATGATCAGGGAGGTGACCGCCCAGATCAGCAATTGAGCGGCGAAGCCCAGCGGCACGAAGGTCACCAGAAGTCCGGTGAGTAAGGCCCCGAGTCCGAACCACATGAGGAAAAAGGTGGGGGTGAGCATCTCGATGCCCACCAACACCAGGGCCAGAACGATCCAATGCCACCAGAGCAGTTCCATGCGTCTTCCTCAGTGTCGGGCGAGCGGGATGCGTCCGATCTTCATCCGCCATTCCCGCGGCCCGGTCTCGTGCACCGACTGGCCTTGGCTGTCCACCGCCACTGTCACCGGCATGTCGCGCACCTCGAATTCATAGATGGCCTCCATGCCCAACTCGGGAAAGGCAAGCACCCGCGCGGCGCGGATCGCCTTGGCCACCAGGTAGGCGGCGCCGCCGACGGCGATGCAATAGACCGCGCTGTGCTCCCGAATCGAGGCAATGGCCTCGGGACCGCGTTCCGACTTGCCCACCATGCCCAGCAGGCCCACCCTTTCGCCCAGCATCAGGTCGGTGAACTTGTCCATGCGCGTGGCGGTGGTCGGGCCGGCGGGGCCCACGGCCTCGTCTCGTACCGGATCGACGGGGCCCACGTAGTAGATCAGCTTGCCATGGAAATCCACCGGCAACGGTTCGCCCCGCGCCACCAGGTCGGCGATTTTTTTGTGCGCCGCGTCCCGGCCGGTGAGCAGCCTGCCGTTCAGTAGCAGACGGTCTCCCGCCCGCCAGGCGGCGACATCCTCGCGGGTCAGGGTATCCAGGTTGACCTGCCGCGCGCCGTCCGCGCCATCCCGTGCCACCTCAGGCCAGAGGGACAAGGGCGGCGGCTCGAAGTGGGCCGGACCGCTGCCGTCCAGGGTGAAGTGCACATGGCGGGTGGCGGCGCAGTTGGGGATCAGGCCCACCGGCAGGCTGGCGGCATGGGTAGGGTAGTCCAGGATCTTCACGTCCAGCACCGTGGTCAGGCCGCCCAGGCCCTGGGCGCCGATGCCCAGGGCGTTGACCTTGTCGTACAGCTCCAGGCGCAGCTCCTCGATGCGGTTTGCGGGGCCGCGGGCCTGCAACGACTGGATGTCGATGGGTTCCAGCAGCGACTCCTTGGCCAGCAGCAGCGCCTTTTCCGGCGTGCCGCCGATGCCGATGCCGAGGATGCCCGGCGGGCACCAGCCGGCGCCCATCTCCGGCAGTTGTTCCAGCACCCAGTCAACGATCGAGTCGGAGGGGTTCAGCACTGTGAAGCGGGCCTTGTTCTCCGAGCCGCCGCCTTTGGCGGCCAGCCTCACCTCCACTTCATCGCCGGGCACCAATTCCACGTACAGCACGGCGGGGGTGTTGTCGCGGGTGTTGCGCCGCGCGCCGGCCGGGTCGCTCAATACCGAGGCGCGCAGGGGATTGTCTGGGTGGGTGTAGGCGCGGCGCACCCCCTCGTCCACCAGGGCCTGCAGATCGGCGCCGGCCTCCCAGCGCACATCCATACCCACCTTCAGGAACACCACCGCCATGCCCGTGTCCTGGCAGATGGGCCGGCGGCCTTCGGCGCACAAGCGGGAGTTGATCAGGATCTGGGCCAGGGCGTCGCGGGCGGCGGGCGATTGCTCCCGGTCGTAGGCCGCCTTCACGGCGGTGATGAAATCGGCCGGGTGATAGCAGGAGATGAACTGAAAGGCATCGGCGATGCTCCGGATGAAGTCCTCGCTGCGGATCAGGCTCATGGTGCAACCCCTCGGTGCAGGAAGGAGGCAGTTTACGACAAGCCCGCGGGAATGGCAGGCCGGCCTGACGCCCGCCGCCGGCGGTGATACCCTGCGTTCCGAGAGAAGACAGGAGGAGGATCGCCATGGCCCTGGCCGTGGTTTACAGCCGCGCGCTCGCCGGCATGCAAGCCCCGCAGGTGGTGGTGGAGGCGCACCTGGGTGCGGGGCTGCCCGCCTTCAACTTGGTGGGCCTGCCCGAGGCCGAGGTGAAGGAGGCGCGCGACCGGGTGCGCGCCGCCTTGCAGCAGTCCGGCTTCGAGTTCCCGGCGCGCAAGATCACCGTCAACCTGGCTCCCGCCGACCTGCCCAAGGAATCGGGCCGGTTCGACCTGCCCATCGCCCTGGGCCTGCTGGC
>DEQR01000074.1:55479-57522 GCA_002360535.1 Thiobacillus sp. UBA3361 | reverse complement strand
TGAAGTGGATGCGCAACATGGTTTCGGCAGGAAACGGCGGGCGACCGCCGCGCGAGGTCATCTTCGGCTGCGCCGCTTCCACCACCCCCACCAGTCTCGACCATGGGATCACCGCGTCCATCTCGCTCAGAAACCGCTGACGCTTGGTCGTCTTCGGGCGCCTCTCGTACCCCGTCTCGGCAAGGCTGCGCTGTTTCATCGTCCTCGGCTCAGGCTCGTTTCCTATGACCCGGATTGTCCACTATCGGGCGGGTTTCGCAGAGCATCCTTAGCCCAACGGGGCGTGCTTGTCGAGACCCCGTCGCTTGCCGGGACGCATGGCCACATGCCAGGTGACGGGGGTGTTCTGATTCTCCGCACGCTTGCCCACCCCCTGGTAGCCGGCATCGCCAAACACCTCGGCCTCGCTGCCATGCAAAAGGGCATGCGCCTGCGTCACATCGTTGACGTTGGCCGCCGTGCCCACGACGGTGTGCACCGATCCGGACTCGGCATCCGCGCCGATGTGGGCCCTCATCCCAAAAATGGTAGTTGCTGCCCTTCTTGGTCTGATGCATTTCCGGATCGCGCTGGCCCGAGCCGTTCTTGGTGGAACTCGGCGCGGCGATCAGGGTGGCATCGACCACCGTGCCTTCCTTCAGCAGGAGCCCTTGGCGGCCAAGTTCGCATTGACCGTGGCGAGCATCTGGCGGGCCAGGTCGTGCGCTTCGAGCAAGTGGCGGAAGCGCAGGATGCTGACCCGGTCCGGGATGCGGCGCATGCCGCCCAGACCCGCAAATTCACGATACAGCGGCACGTCGAACAGGGCTTCCTCCATCGCCACATCGCTGAGGCCAAACCACTGTTGCAGAAAATGAATGCGCAGCATCGACTCGATCGGAATAGGCGGCCGCCCGGTCTTGGCCACAGGCGCATGCGGGCTGATCAGCGCCAGCAATTCCGTCCAAGGCGCGGCGCGTTCCATCTCGTCCAGAAGGACCCGCTTGCGTGTCTTGCGGTTGCTGAAATCCAGGCCCAGGGTCTTCTGCATCATGCCGTCATCGTCTCCTCGTTCTCGCGTCCGTATCATCAGGCATGGCGGGGGTTTTGAACATGTTCCTTAGCTGACCTTCATGCATACTGCGCGCCGCCTCTCCACTGGTCGCTGTTGCCCCCCCTGCCGAGCGACCGCTGCACTCGGACACCTGCCGCTGGACCAACGCTTACTTGAGCGGCCGGAGTGAGGCGGTTTCGGACAGTTGGACATCCTGGTGGCCGACGTTGGGATAACATGGGCCAGGATAGTTAATCCCGGATTCCGCCGTGTAATCAACGGCTGGATGCCAGTTTTCGGGGGACAAGGCTGTTGTATAATCCTTTGTTTATCAATGGGATGCGGCATGAAACAGTGAGAGAGCATGGACTTGAAATTCATCTTGTTCCTCTTGATGGTTCTCGGCTACCTGGCGGCCATCGAGTACAGACTCCGGGAGTTGATTGGAGAGATACGAATGCTTCGCCGCGAGATGCGCGGGGAGTAGCCTCATTGAGTAAGCTGGCATCGTAGGCAAGGTGGCCGATGTGCGAGTGATCTGTCCTCAAGCAACAGGATTAGCGTCTTGGATGGCTAGGCAAGCGGTCTCATAATGCGGGTATTCTTGCGGGTATCCGGTCAATCCGAATTCCTGTGATGCCCTACTAACAAGGCCTACCGGCAATTGTTCGACTCCCGCCGTCGCACCATCGAATTTATTTATATACTTAAGCATCTTTTTAATAACCCATTGATAACAATGGGTTTTTTGTTTTGTGTTGGCTTGACAGCCCTTGCCTCGGCGCATAGACTGCGGGTCCTTCGCGTACCGACTGGCCGCAACAATACAAAGCGCATGCTGGATAACTACTTCCCGGTCCTCCTTTTCATCCTGATTGGCTTGGCGGTCGGCGTTGGTGCCATGGCTGCGGGCGGTATCCTGGGGCCGCATCGCCCCGACGCGGAGAAGAATTCCCCTTTCGAATGCGGCTTCGAGGCCTTCGAGGACGCGCGCATGAAGTTCGACGTGC
>DEQR01000074.1:0-55282 GCA_002360535.1 Thiobacillus sp. UBA3361 | reverse complement strand
AGTTCGACGTGCGCTACTACCTGGTGGCCATCCTGTTCATCCTCTTCGACCTGGAAATCGCCTTCCTCTTCCCCTGGGCCATCGTGCTGGAAGAAATCGGCGCCTTCGGGTTCTGGGCCATGGTTCTGTTCCTGGGCATCCTCGTGGTGGGCTTCGCCTACGAGTGGATGAAGGGTGCCCTGGATTGGGAATGAGCGAGACGAGCAGATGAGCATCGAAGGCGTCCTGGAAAAAGGCTTCATCACCGCCACTGTCGATCAGGTGGTGAACTACACCCGCACCGGCTCCCTGTGGCCGATGACCTTCGGTCTGGCCTGCTGCGCCATCGAGATGATGCAGGCCGGCGCCGCTCGTTACGACTTGGACCGCTTCGGCATCGTCTTCCGCCCCAGCCCGCGCCAGTCCGATCTGATGATCGTCGCCGGCACTTTGACCAACAAAATGGCCCCGGCGCTGCGCAAGGTCTATGACCAGATGGCCGAGCCGCGCTGGGTGATCTCCATGGGTTCCTGCGCCAACGGCGGCGGCTACTATCACTACTCCTATTCGGTGGTGCGCGGCTGCGACCGCATCGTGCCGGTGGACGTCTATGTGCCGGGCTGTCCGCCCACCGCCGAGGCGCTGCTGTTCGGCATCGTACAGTTGCAGAAGAAGATCAAACGCACCAACACCATCGCCCGCTAAGCAGACAGAACCATCATGCCGCTGACCCCGGAAGCCCTTTACGAGCGCCTACAAGAAAGCCTGGACGACAAGATCGTCGCCGGCAAGGTGGCCCTGGGTGAGGTGACCCTGGAGGTGAAGGCCGAGGACTGGCATGGGGTCTGTACCCAGTTGCGCGACGAGTCCGGCCTGGCCTTCGATACCCTGATCGACCTGTCCGGCGTCGACTATTCCGCCTACAAGGACGGCACCCGGGAAGGTGGCCGTTTCGCGGTCGTGGCCCATCTCCAGTCGGTGGCCAAGAACCATCGGGTGCGCGTCCGCGCCTTCTGCGACGACGACGAGTTGCCCCTGGTCGCCTCCGTGGTCGATGTCTGGGCCGTCGCCAACTGGTACGAGCGCGAGGCCTTCGACCTCTACGGCATCGTCTTCGACGGCCACCCTGACCTGCGCCGCATCCTCACCGACTATGGCTTCATCGGCCACCCGTTCCGCAAGGACTTCCCGCTGTCCGGCAACGTGGAAATGCGCTACGACCCGGAACTCAAACGCGTGCTCTATCAGCCGGTGAGCATCGACCCGCGCGAAGTCACCCCGCGCATCCTCCGCGAAGACAACTATGGAGACAGCGGCCGTGGCTGAGATTCGCAACTACACCATGAACTTCGGGCCCCAGCATCCGGCCGCGCACGGGGTATTGCGCCTGGTGCTGGAGCTGGACGGCGAGGTGGTGGAGCGCGCCGACCCGCATATCGGCCTCCTGCACCGCGCCACCGAGAAGCTGGCCGAGCACAAGACCTTCCTGCAATCGGTGCCCTACATGGATCGCCTGGACTATATGTCCATGACCATGAACGAGCACGCATACTGCATGGCCGTCGAGAAGCTGCTGGGTATCGAGCCGCCGATCCGCGCCAAGTACATCCGGGTGATGTTCGACGAGATCACGCGCCTGCTGAACCACCTGCTCTGGCTGGGCACCCACGGCCTGGATGTGGGCGCGATGACCATCTTCCTGTACTGCTTCCGCGAGCGGGAAGACCTGATGGACGTCTATGAAGCGGTCACCGGCGCGCGCATGCATGCCGCCTACTACCGTCCCGGCGGCGTCTATCGCGACCTGCCCGACTGCATGCCTCAGTTTAAGGCCGAGGCCGGCCACAAGGACCTGGACTACCTGAACGCCAACCGGCAGGGCTCGGTGCTGGACTTCATCGAGGACTTCACCAAGCGCTTCCCGGCCCTGGTGGACGAATACGAGACCCTGCTCACCGACAACCGCATCTGGAAGCAACGCACCGTCGGCATCGGCGTGGTCACCCCGGAGCGTGCCAAGCAACTCGGTTTCACCGGCCCCATGCTGCGCGGCTCCGGCTTCGCTTGGGACCTGCGCAAGATGCAGCCCTATGCCGCCTACGAGCACATGGATTTCGAAATTCCGGTGGGCAAGAACGGCGACTGCTACGACCGCTACCTGGTACGCGTGGAAGAGATGCGCCAGTCCAACCGGATCATCGCCCAGTGCGTTGATTGGCTGAAGAAGAATCCCGGCCCGGTGATCATCGAAAACCACAAGATCGCGCCGCCCGGACGCGAGGCCATGAAGTCCAACATGGAAGAGCTGATCCACCACTTCAAGCTGTTCACCGAGGGCATGCATGTGCCCGAGGGCGAGGCCTACGCGGCGGTGGAGCATGCCAAGGGCGAGTTCGGTGTCTATATCGTCTCCGACGGCGCCAACAAGCCCTACCGTTTGAAACTGCGCGCGCCGGGCTTCCCGCACCTGGCGGCCATGGACGAGATGGCCCGCGGCCACATGATCGCCGACGTGGTGGCCATCATCGGCACCATGGACATCGTTTTTGGGGACATCGACCGCTGATGGAAAAGATCGCCCTGAGCGCAGAATCCCGCGCCCTCATCGACCTGGAAGTCGCCAAGTTCCCCGGCGAGCAGAAACAGTCGGCGGTGATGAGCGCCCTGCGCATCGTCCAGACCGAGAAAGGCTGGCTGGCGCCCGAGACCATCGAGGCCGTGGCCGAATATCTGGGCATGCCGGCCATCGCCGCTTACGAGGTGGCCACCTTCTACAACATGTACGACCTGAAGCCGGTCGGGCGGCACAAGATCACGGTTTGCACCAATCTGCCCTGCCAACTGCAAGGCGCGGACAAGATTGCCGAGCACCTGAAGGCCAAGCTGGGTGTCGATTTCGGCGAAACCACGGAGGACGGCCGCTACACCCTCAAGGAGGGCGAGTGCATGGGCACTTGCGGTTCCGGCCCCCTGTGCCTGCACAACAACCACAAGATGCATGCCCACCTGACCCCCGAGGCGGTGGACAAGCTGCTGGATGAGCTGAAATGAGCATGACGCCGAGCCGCTTCAAGGCATGCAAATGCCCCCTCAGGGGGCGGACTTGCGCTAGCAAGGCCGGGGGTCGTGCATGAGCTTGCTGAGCCCGTCCATCAAGGTCTGTTCCTGGACCCAGGAGCACGACAATCCCGCGTCCCTGGAGACCTACGTGGCCAACGGCGGCTACGAGGCCCTGAAGAAGATCCTGGCCGAAAAGACCCCGGCCGAGCAGATCGTCGAGCAGGTCAAGATAAGTGCCCTGCGCGGCCGTGGCGGCGCGGGATTCCCGACCGGCCTGAAGTGGAGCTTCATGCCGCGCAACTTCCAGGGCGACAAGTACATCGTCTGTAATACCGACGAGGGCGAACCGGGCACCTTCAAGGACCGGGACATCATCGAGTTCAACCCGCATCAGCTCATCGAGGGCATGGTGATCGCCGGCTACACCCTGGGCGCCAAGGCGGGCTACAACTACATCCACGGCGAGATTTTCGAACTCTACGAATCCTGGGAACGGGCGCTGGGCGAGGCGCGCCGCGCCGGCTACCTGGGCAAGAACATCCTGGGCAGCGACTGGGACTTCGACCTGCATGCCTTCCACGGCTACGGCGCCTACATCTGCGGCGAAGAGACCGCGCTGCTGGAGTCCATCGAGGGCAAGAAGGGCCAGCCGCGCTTCAAGCCGCCGTTCCCCGCCAGCTATGGGCTGTACGGCAAGCCGACCACCATCAACAACACCGAGACCCTGGCCTCCATCCCCTGGATCATGCGCCACGGCGGCCAGGCCTTCCTGGAACTGGGCAAGCCCAACAACGGCGGTGCCAAGCTGTTCTCGGTCTCCGGCCACGTCAACAAACCGGGCAACTACGAGATTGCGTTGGGTACGCCCTTCGGTGAGTTGCTGGAGATGGCCGGCGGGGTGCGCGATGGCCACAAGCTGAAGGCCGTGATTCCCGGTGGGTCCTCCGCTCCGGTCCTGCCGGCCGACATCATGATGGACTGTACCCTGGACTTCGATTCCATCGCCAAGGCCGGCTCCATGCTGGGCTCCGGGGCGGTCATCGTCATGGACGAGACGGTATGCATGGTCCGGGCCCTGGAGCGCCTGGCCTATTTCTACTTCGAGGAATCCTGCGGCCAGTGCACGCCCTGCCGCGAGGGTACCGGCTGGATGTACCGGGTGATCCACCGCATCGAGAACGGCCAGGGCCGCCCGGGGGACCTGGATCTGCTGATGGACGTGGGCACCAATATCGCTGGCCGCACGATTTGTGCCCTGGGTGACGCCGCCGTGGGGCCGGTGCACAGCTTCATCAAGCACTTCCGCAAGGAATTCGAGTACCACATCGAGCACAAGAAGTGCTTGGTAGGCGGTTGAGGATCTGGGCATGCCGGTAATCACCATCGACGACAGGCAGATCGAGGTCGCACCGGGCGACACGGTGATGGACGCCGCCCACCGGGCCGGCATCTACATCCCGCATTTCTGCTACCACAAGAAACTGTCCATCGCCGCCAGTTGCCGCATGTGCCTGGTGGAGGTGGAGAAGGTGCCCAAGCCCCTGCCGGCCTGCGCCACGCCGGCGACCGACGGCATGGTGGTGCGCACCCATTCGGACAAGGCCGTCACCGCCCAGAAGGGGGTGATGGAGTTCCTGCTCATCAACCACCCCCTGGATTGCCCCATCTGCGACCAGGGCGGCGAATGCATGCTGCAGGACATCGCCGTCGGCTACGGCGGCATCGCTTCCCGTTACGCCGAACCCAAGCGGGTGGTGAAGGAAAAGGACCTGGGCCCGCTGGTGGCCACCGACATGACCCGCTGCATCCACTGCAGCCGCTGCGTGCGCTTCGGCCAGGAGATCGCCGGCATCATGGAGCTGGGCATGCCCGGCCGCGGCGAGCACACCGAGGTGATGCCCTTCCTGGAATCGCAAGTCACCTCCGAGCTGTCCGGCAACGTCATCGACCTCTGCCCGGTCGGCGCGCTCACCTCCAAGCCCTTCCGCTACAGCGCCCGTCCGTGGGAGCTGTCGCGGCGCAAGAGCGTCAGCCCCCATGACGGCCTGGGCAGCAACCTGGCGGTGCACGTCAAGGACGGCAAGGTATTCCGCTTCCTGCCCCTGGAAAACGAAGCGGTCAACGAATGCTGGCTGGCCGACCGGGACCGCTACTCCTATCAGGCGCTGAACTCCGAGGAACGCGTCACCCGGCCCATGGTCCGTCAGGGCAGCGACTGGGTCGAGGTGGACTGGCAAAAGGCCCTGGCCCAGGCCGCCGGCGCGCTGAAGGTGATCCACGACACCCATGGCGGCGAGGCCATCGGCTTCCTCGCCTCTCCGCACCAGACCCTGGAAGAGCTCTATCTGACCCGCCAACTGGCTGGCGCGCTGGGTTGCGAGAACATCGACACCCGGCTGGACGTGGCCGACTTCTCCGCCGACGGCAAACTGGCCGGCATCCCCTGGCTGGGCATGCCCGTCGCCGATCTCGACAAGCTGGATCGCGTTCTGCTCGTCGGTTCCAGCGTGCGCAAGGAACAGCCCCTCATCGCCCAGCGCCTGCGCCAGGCGGTCAAGCGGGGCGCGCGATTGAACGTCGTGCACGCCGCGGACGACGACCTGCTGTGCCGGGTGGCGAACAAGCTCATCGCCAAGCCCTCCGCCTGGGTCAACGCCCTGGCGCAGATCGCCAACGCCTTGCGCGAATCCGGCAAGGATGTGGGCGCGGTGGCGAGCGATGTCTCCGGCGTCGCCGTTTCCGATGCCGCCCGCCGTGTCGCCGAGAGCTTGGTCTCCGGCGAACGCAAGGCCGTGTTTCTCGGCGGTCTGGCCAGCCAGCATCCCAACGCCGCGCAACTGCATTCCCTGGCCCAGGCTATTGCCCAGGCCACCGGCGCCGCGCTGGGTTTCCTGGTGTCCGCCGCCAATCAGGTCGGCGCCGCGCTGGCCGGCTGCCGGCCGGGCGCTAATGGACGCAATGCGCAGCGCATGCTGGCCGAGCCGCGCAAGGCCTATGTCCTGCTGGGCGTCGAGCCCACTTTGGACCACGAGCCGGCCGCGCAAGCCGAATCGGCGCTGGAATCCGCCGAGCTGGTCGTCCTGCTCACCGCCTTCAAGGTCAAGGCCATGGACTACGCCCACGTGGTGCTGCCTATCGCCCCGTTCACCGAGACCGCAGGCGCCTTCGTCAACATGGAAGGCCGTTTGCAGGCCTTCAACGGCGTGGTGCCGCCGCAAGGCGAGGCCCGGCCGGCCTGGAAGGTGCTGCGTGTGCTCGGCAACCAGTTGCAACTGTCCGACTTCGACTACGACAGCGCCGAGAGTGTGCGCAAGGCGGCCCTGCCGGAAGGCGAGGACGGCATCGCCGCACGCTTGGACAACGGCATCTGCGCGTTGCCCGTGACCCATCTGCAAGCCGGCGACGGCGTCGAGCGCCTGGGCGAGACGCCCATCTACCAGCTCGACCCGCTGGTGCGCCGCGCGCCGGCCCTGCAAGCCACCCAGGTCGCCGCCGATGCCGCCGTGTGCTGGGCCAACGGCGCCCTGATCCAGCGATTGGGCCTGAGTGTGGACCGGCCCGTGCGGGTGGTTCAGGACAGCGGCGAATCGGTGCTCAAGCTGGGCCGCGACGATCGCCTGCCCGAGGATGTGGTCCGCGTCGCCGCCTGCCACCGCCTGACCACCCGGCTGGGTGAGCGCTTCGGCGCGTTGCGCCTGGAGAAAATGTGATGGAACTGCTCCAGACTTTCGAACAGATGCTGGGCCCGGCTTGGGTGCCCGTATGGACGCTGGTGAAGATCCTGGCCATTGTCCTGCCCCTGATGGGCTGCGTGGCCTACCTCACCCTGGCCGAGCGCAAGATCATCGGCTGGATGCAGGTACGCATGGGACCCAACCGGGTCGGCTACGGTTGGCTGCAACCCATCGCCGACGCGGTGAAGCTGATGTTCAAGGAGATCATCATCCCCAGCGGCGCCAACAAGGCGTTGTTCTTCCTGGGTCCGGTGCTGTCCATCATGCCCGCCCTGGCCGCCTGGGCGGTGATCCCCTTTACCGACACGTTGGTGCTGGCCAACGTGGATGCCGGCCTGCTGTACGTGATGGCCATCACCTCCCTGGGCGTCTATGGCGTGGTGGTCGCAGGTTGGGCGTCCAACTCCAAGTACGCCTTCCTGGGGGCGCTGCGTTCCTCGGCCCAGATCGTCTCCTACGAGATCGCCATGGGCTTCGCCCTGGTGGGCGTGCTGATGTCGGCGCAGAGCCTGAATCTGGTGGAGATCGTCGAGGCCCAGAAGGGTGGCTTCTGGCAGTGGTACTGGCTGCCCCTGTTCCCCATGTTCCTGGTCTATCTGATCTCCGGCGTGGCGGAGACCAACCGGGCGCCCTTCGACGTGGCCGAGGGCGAATCGGAGATCGTGGCCGGCTTCCACATCGAATACTCGGGCATGGCCTTTGCCGTGTTCTTCCTGGCGGAATACGCCAACATGATCCTGATCGCGGCGCTGACCAGCATCATGTTCCTGGGCGGCTGGCTGTCTCCGTTCCCCGGCATTCCGGACGGTTTCATCTGGCTGGCCGCCAAGATGAGCTTCGTGCTGTTCCTGTTCCTGTGGTTCCGCGCCACCTTCCCCCGCTACCGCTATGACCAGATCATGCGCCTGGGTTGGAAGGTGTTCATCCCCGTGACCCTGGTCTGGCTGGTGCTGGAAGGCGCCTTCATGCAGACCCCGCTGGGTTACCTGTTCCACTGACGGGCATGATGAATAGGGAATCAACCATGAACATCATGCCCGTCACCCTCACCCCCGACCCCTCTCCCGCATGCGGGAGAGGGGAGCTTCGTGCGTCACCAGCGCGACGTCCACACTAAGGAGGGGAGCCATGTTTTCCACCGTCAAGCGCTTCGTCGATACCTTCTTCCTCACCGAACTGCTCAAGGGCATGGCCCTGACCGGGCGCTATCTCTTCGCCCGCAAGTTCACCATCAAGTACCCCGAGCAGAAGACCCCCCAGTCGCCCCGCTTCCGCGGCCTGCACGCCCAGCGCCGCTACCCCAACGGCGAAGAACGCTGCATCGCCTGCAAACTGTGCGAGGCGGTCTGCCCGGCCCTGGCCATCCGGATCGAGTCCGAGCAGCGTGCCGATGACACCCGCCGCACGACCCGCTATGACATCGACCTGACCAAGTGCATCTTCTGCGGCTTCTGCGAGGAGGCCTGTCCGGTGGATGCCATCGTCGAGACGCGCATCTTCGAGTACCACGGCGAGCAGCGCGGTGACCTCTACTACACCAAGGAGATGCTCCTGGCGGTGGGCGACAAGTACGAAGCGCAGATCGCCCAGGACAAGGCCGAGGACGCCAAGTACCGCTGATCCAGGGACCCAGAATGAATTTTGCCGACGTCGTCTTCTTCCTCTTCGCCGCCATCCTGCTGCTGGCCGGCCTGCGCGTGATCACCGCGCGCAACCCGGTGCATGCCGCCCTCTGGCTGGTGCTGGCCTTCTTCACCGCCGCAGGCCTGTGGATGCTGCTGGAGGCCGAGTTCCTGGCCATCACCCTGGTGCTGGTCTATGTGGGCGCGGTGATGGTGCTGTTCATCTTCGTGGTGATGATGCTGGACATCAACCTGGAGGAGTTGCGCCAGGGATTCTGGGATTTCCTGCCCCTCGCCGCCCTGGTGGCCGGTCTGATGATCGTCGAGATGGTCATGGTGCTGGGCAAGGAGACCTTCGGCCTCGTCGCGCCCCTGGCCAAGCCGGAAAACTACAGCAACACCAAGGAACTGGGCCGGCTGCTCTACACGGACTACGTCTATCCCTTCGAACTGGCCTCGGTCATCCTGCTGGTCGCCATCGTCGCCGCCATCGCCCTGACCCTGCGCCGCCGGCCGGGCTTGAAGGCCGTCGATCCGGCCTGGCAGGTGAAGCAGTCGCGGGAGGGCCGCGTCCGCCTGGTGAATTTGAAGCCCCAGAAACCGGAGTACAAGTCGGAGGAGGAAGACGAATGATCGACTTCGTTCACCCTCGTCTCATGGGGCTTCCGCATCCCGCTCCGGGGTCGCACCTTGCTTCGCAAGGCACTGCTCCGCCCTCCGCGGTCGCGCCCCAGAAGCCCGAGTACAAAACGGAGGAGGACGAATGAGCGTCGGCCTGAACCACTACCTGGTGCTGGGCTCGGTGCTGTTCGCCATCAGCGTGCTGGGCATCTTCCTGAACCGCAAGAACATCATCGTCCTGCTGATGGCCATCGAGCTGATGCTGCTGGCGGTGAACATGAACTTCATCGCCTTCTCGCATTACCTGCAGGACACCGCCGGCCAGATCATGGTGTTCTTCATCCTCACCGTGGCGGCGGCCGAGTCGGCCATCGGCCTGGCGATCCTGGTGGTGTTGTTCCGGGCCCGGCGGACCATCAACGTGAACGACCTGGACAGCCTCAAGGGATAAGCCATGGATATGCAATCCCTTTACCTGACCGTTCCCCTGGCCCCCCTGGCCGGCGCCCTCGTCGCCGGCCTGTTCGGCAGGAGCATCGGCCGCACCGGTGCCCATCTGGTGACCATCCTGGGCGTGCTGGTGTCCTTCCTCGCCTCGATCCTGATCTTCCAGGACGTGCTGGCGGGCAACACCTTCAACGGCGCCCTCTATACCTGGATCACTTCCGGCGACGTCTCGCTGGAGATCGGCTTCCTCATCGACCGGCTGACCACGGTGATGATGCTGGTGGTGACCTTCGTGTCCCTGTGCGTGCACGTCTATACCATCGGCTACATGTCCGACGACGACGGTTACCAGCGCTTCTTCAGCTACATCAGCCTGTTCACCTTCTCCATGCTGATGCTGGTGATGTCCAACAACTTCCTGCAGCTGTTCTTCGGCTGGGAGGCGGTGGGCCTGGTGTCCTATCTGCTGATCGGTTTCTGGTACACCCGCGAGTCGGCCATCTATGCCAACCTGAAGGCCTTCCTGGTCAACCGTGTCGGCGATTTCGGCTTCCTGTTGGGCATCGGCCTGGTCCTGGCGTACTTCGGCTCCCTGGACTACGCCCAGGTGTTCCAGAAGGCGCCCACCCTGGCCCACGAGTCCATCAGCATCCTCGACGGCCACGCCTGGTCGCTGCTGACGGTGATCTGCATCCTCTTGTTCATCGGCGCCATGGGCAAGTCGGCCCAGTTCCCGCTGCACGTCTGGCTGCCCGACTCCATGGAAGGCCCGACCCCCATCTCCGCGCTGATCCACGCCGCCACCATGGTCACCGCCGGCATCTTCATGGTCGCCCGCATGTCGCCCCTGTTCGAGCTTTCCGACACGGCGCTCAGCTTCGTCATGATCATCGGCGCCATCACGGCCCTGTTCATGGGCTTCCTGGGCATGATCCAGAACGACATCAAGCGGGTGGTGGCCTACTCGACCCTATCCCAGCTGGGCTACATGACCGTGGCCCTGGGCGCCTCGGCCTACTCGGTGGCCATCTTCCACCTGATGACCCACGCCTTCTTCAAGGCCCTGCTGTTCCTGGCCGCCGGCTCGGTCATCATCGGCATGCACCACGACCAGGACATCCGCAACATGGGCGGGCTGCGAAAGTACATGCCCATCACCTGGATCACGCTGCTCATCGGCTCCCTGGCCCTGATCGGCACGCCGGGCCTGTCGGGTTTCTTCTCCAAGGACTCCATCATCCTGGCCACCTACGCCTCGGACCTTTACGGCTCGGGCTTCGCCGCCTTCGCCGTGACGGCGGGCGTGTTCGTGACCGCGTTCTACTCCTTCCGCATGTACTTCCTTGTCTTCCATGGCAAGGAGCGCTTCCACAACGCCCATGCCGGCCATGACCAGGAAGGCGGCAAGGACGACGATCAACATGGCCACCACGGCGGCGGCCACGGCACGCCCCACGAGTCGCCCTGGGTCGTCTGGCTGCCCCTGGTGCTGCTGGCCATCCCCTCCGTCTATGCCGGCTGGGCCTACATCGAGCCGATGCTGTTCGGCGACTATTTCGGCGGCGCGATCTTCGTGAACCACGAGGCGCACAAGGCGATGTCGGACCTGGCGCACCACTTCCACGGTGCCGGCGCCATGACCCTGCACGCCCTGATGACCCTGCCTTTCTGGCTGGCGGTGGCCGGCGTGGCGACGGCCTACTACCTGTACATGGTGCGCCGCGACCTGCCCGAGAAGATTCGCCGCCAGGCCGGGGTGCTGTACACCATCCTCGACCAGAAATACGGTTTTGACCGTTTCAACGATTGGTTCTTCGCCGGCGGCGCGCGCTGGCTGGGTGGCCGGCTGTGGCGCTGGGGCGACGTGACCGCCATCGACGGCGTGATGGTCAACGGCTCGGCGCGGGTGGTGGGCCAGTTCGCCCGCCTGGCTCGGGGGCTTCAGTCCGGTTACATCTATCACTACGCCTTCGCCATGATCATCGGCGTGGCGCTGTTGGTGACGGTTTTCGTGGGCTGAGGACGGCCCGGAACGTAGAGAACAAGACGCTCAGGTAACGTAATGCTCGAAGCAACAGGACTTTTCGGAATCGGCTGGCTCAGCCTGGCCATCTGGGTACCCATCCTCGCGGGGGTGCTCATCCTGACCACGGGCGACGACAGCAATGCCGAGGGTCAGCGCACCCTGGCCCTGCTCGGCGCACTGGCCGGCTTCGCGGCGGCGGTTCCGCTCTGGACCGGCTTCGACGCCGCCACCCCGGTGATGCAGTTCGAGGAGCTGGCGTCCTGGATTCCCGCCTTCAACATCAATTACCACCTGGGTGTCGATGGCATTGCCATGCCCTTCGTGCTGCTCAACAGCTTCACCACCATCCTGGTGGTGCTGGCCGGCTGGCAGGTCATCCAGAGCAAGGTTGGCCAGTACATGGCCGCCTTCCTGATCCAGTCGGGCCTCATCAACGGCGTGTTCTGCGCCCTGGACGGGGTGCTGTTCTACGTCTTCTTCGAGGCCATGCTGATCCCCCTGTACCTGATCATCGGCATGTGGGGCGGGCAGAACCGGGTCTATGCGGCCATCAAGTTCTTCCTCTACACCCTGCTCGGCTCGCTACTGATGCTGGTGGCCATGATGTACCTGTTCTTTCAGGCTGACGGCAGTTTCGAGATACTGGCCTGGCACAAGGCCGGCCTGACCATGACCGCCCAGGTGCTGCTGTTCGTGGCCTTCTTCTTCGCCTTCGCGGTGAAGGTGCCCATGTGGCCGGTGCATACCTGGCTGCCCGACGCCCACGTGGAGGCGCCCACCGGCGGCTCGGTGGTGCTGGCGGCGATAACACTAAAAGTCGGTGCCTACGGTTTCCTGCGCTTCATCCTGCCCATCGTGCCCGACGCGGCCCACGAGCTGACCTGGCTGATCGTCACCTTCTCGCTGATCGCCGTGGTCTATATCGGCCTGGTGGCCTTGGTACAGAGCGACATGAAGAAGCTCATCGCCTATTCGTCCATCGCCCACATGGGCTTCGTGACACTCGGTTTCTTCCTGTTCAATCCGCTGGGCATCGAGGGCGGGCTGATCCAGATGATCTCCCACGGCTTCGTCTCGGCGGCCATGTTCCTCTGTGTCGGCGTCATGTACGATCGGATGCACTCTCGGCAGATCGCCGACTACGGGGGCGTGGCCAACACCATGCCCAAGTTCGCTGCCTTCTTCATGCTGTTCGCCATGGCGAATGCCGGACTACCCGCCACCTCCGGTTTCGTCGGCGAATTCATGGTGGTGCTGGGCGCGGTGCAGGTGAACTTCTGGTGGGCCGCCCTGGCCGCCACGACCCTGATCTTCGGTGCCGCCTACACCCTGTGGATGGTCAAGCGGGTGGTGTTCGGCAAGGTGGCCAACGAGCACGTGGCCGAACTGACCGACATCGATGGCCGGGAATTCATCGTGCTGGGCATCCTGGCCCTGTGCGTGCTGGGCATGGGCGTCTATCCGCTGCCCTTCACCGAGGTGATGCACGCCTCCGTCGATAACCTGCTGGCGCACGTGGCGCACAGCAAGCTGGTGTATTGAGATGAAACGACCCCCTCGCTCACTGTGTTCGCTGCCCCCCGCGGGGGGTGTCAGCCCTCTTGGGGCGGCCCGGCGGGAGCTGATATGACCTATCCCCTGCCCGACCTGCTGCCGGCCCTGCCGGAAATCCTGGTCCTCACCCTGGCCTGCGTGATCCTGGTGATCGAGGCCTTTTTCAAGGACGCCAAGGCCGCCTATGTCCTGACCCTGCTGACCCTGCTCGGGGCGGCGGGCGTGACGGCCTTCACCGGCGGGGAGATGAGCGTCCACACCTTCAACGGCATGTTCGTGGACGACGCCATGGGCGACGTGCTCAAGCTCATGACCTACCTGGCGGCCATCACCGCGGTCGTTTATTCGCGCGGCTACCTGGCGGAGCGGGGTATCTTCAAGGGCGAGTATTTCGCCCTGGTGCTGTTCGCCGTACTGGGCATGATGGTCATGATCTCCGCCAGCCACCTGCTCACGCTCTACCTGGGCCTGGAACTGCTGTCCCTGTCCCTGTATGCCATGGTCGCCCTGCACCGGGAGTCGCAGGCGGCGGTGGAGGCGGCGATGAAGTATTTCGTGCTGGGCGCCCTGGCCTCCGGCCTGCTGCTCTACGGCATGTCCATGCTCTACGGGCTGACCGGCACCCTGGATCTGGCGCAGATCTCCGCTGCCCTGCGCGAGGGGGTGAGCAGCCCGGTGGTGCTGGCCTTCGGCCTGGTGTTCGTCGTCGCCGGCCTGGGCTTCAAGCTGGGCAACGCGCCATTCCACATGTGGGTGCCCGATGTCTACCACGGCGCCCCCACGGCGGTGACCCTGTTCATCGGCACCGCCCCCAAGCTGGCCGCCTTCGCCTTCGCCATGCGCCTGCTGGTGGACGGCCTGGAGCCGGCCCACGGCGACTGGCAGCAGATGCTGGCGGTGATGGCGGTGTTGTCCATGGCCATCGGCAACCTGGCTGCCATCATGCAGACCAACATCAAACGCATGCTGGCCTATTCGACCATCTCCCACATGGGTTTCCTGCTGCTGGGCATTCTGGCCGGTACCTTCGCCGGCTACAGCGCGGCTATGTTCTATGCCATCGCCTACGTGCTCATGAGCCTGGGCGGCTTCGGCATGGTGGTTTATTTGTCGCGGGCCGGCTACGAGGCCGAGAACCTGGATGACTACAAGGGCCTCAACAGCCGCAGCCCCTGGTTGGCGGCGGTGATGGGCATCCTCATGTTCTCCATGGCCGGCATCCCACCCTTCGTCGGTTTCTACGCCAAATTGACCATCCTCCAGTCCCTGGTGGGTGCCGGCCTGGTCTGGCTGGCGGTGTTGGCGGTGCTGTTCTCCCTGATCGGCGCCTTCTACTACCTGCGGGTCATCAAGCTGATGTACTTCGATGCGCCCCACAGCACCGGAGCGGTGGCCGCCGAGGCGGGCGATGCCCGCATGCTGCTGTCCCTGAACGGCCTGGCGGTGCTGCTGCTGGGCCTGGCGCCGCAGCCGTTGATGGCGTTGTGCGCCAACGCCATGCAGTTGTCCCTGCAATAGAGACGGGCGGGCGGCCCGCCGGTCGCCGCCGAACTAGCCCAGACGGAATTCCTGAACGATCTGACTGGCCGGGTAGTGGAATCGCACCGGCCCGTCCGCCTCGCCGTCTATGAACTGGCGCACGAAGGGGTGTTCTGAGGCGATGATCTCCTGGGTCGAGCCGTGCGCCACCACCTTCCCGTCGTTCAGAAAATAACAGTAGTCCGCCACCTTCAGTGACTCGGCCACGTCGTAGGTGACCATGATGGTGGTCACCCCGAGGGCGTCGTTGAGGCGGCGGATGATATTGGCGATGACGTTCAGGGAGATGGGATCCAGTCCCGCGAAGGGTTCGTCGTACATGATCAACATGGGGTCCAGGGCGATGGCCCGGGCCAGGGCCACGCGCCGGGACATGCCGCCGGACAGCTCGCCGGTCTGCAGGCCGTGCGCGCCGCGCAGCCCCACCGCGTGCAGCTTCATGAGCACCAGGTCGCGGATCATGGGTTCCGGCAGGTCGGTATGCTCGCGCATGGGGAAGGCGATGTTCTCGAACACCGTCAGGTCGGAAAACAGCCCGCTCTCCTGGAACATCATGCCCATCTTGCGGCGCAGCCGGTAGAGATCATCGTTGCCCAGTTCGTGGACCGTCTGGCCATCGACCACCACCCGCCCGGCCTGGGGCTGCAACTGCCCGCCGATCAGGTGCAGCAGGGTGCTCTTGCCGCAGCCGCTGGAGCCCATGACGGCCACCACCCGCCCGCGAGGGATGGCGATATCGACCCCGTCCAGTATGACCCGTTCTCCGTAGCTGAAATGCAGGTCGGAGATTTCCACGAGATTGTCAGAGTTCACCCTGAGCTCCATCTTTCATTACGCCGATTCTAGTCTCCCACGCTCATTTCGGCACCGACACCATCCCCATGCGCCGCTCAATGATGGCCTTGCGCTTGAGCAGGCCGCGCGCCGCGCGGTGGGTCTCGTAGTAGCGCGGGTTGGGGATCATGGCGGCCAGCAGCGCGGCCTGGTCTGGACCGACCGTGGCGGCGTTGCCCTTGAAATAGCGGCGCGAGGCGGCCTCGGCACCGTAGATGCCGTTGCCCCATTCGATGACGTTCAGATAGACCTCCAGGATGCGCCGCTTGCTCCACACCTGTTCGATCATTACCGTGATGGCCGCCTCCTGCAGCTTGCGCAGTGGGTTGCGGCTGGCGGACAGGAATAGGTTCTTGGCCAATTGCTGGCTGATGGTGGAGCCGCCGGCCACGATGCGGCCCTTCTTCAGGTTCTTCTCGAAGGCGGTCTCGATGCCCTCCCAATCGAAGCCCTCGTGGGCGATGAAGCGGCTGTCCTCGGCGGCTACCACGGCGCGCTTCAGGTGCCGGGAGATGCGGTTGTAGTCCACCCACCGGTGGCGCAGTTCCGCTTCCGGGTTCTTCTCCTGCAGACGCGCCAGACCGGCCTCCATGAAGGCGGTGTTGGAGGGGTTGAAATAATTCCACCACAGCACGTGTAGGAAGAACCAAGCCTGGACCAGGAGCAGCAGGCCCAGCGTGAGAAGCGCGGCCTTCAGCAGCAGCCGCCACCAGCCCCTCTTACGGCGGACGGCCATCAGCCGTCGCGCAGGGCGGCGATGACCGGCTCGGTATCCGGGCGCACCCCCCGCCAAAGCTGAAACGCCTCGGCGGCCTGCTCCACCAGCATGCCGAGCCCGTCCGCCGTACGCGCGCCGCGCCGGCGGGCAAAATCCAGGAAGGGCGTGTCGCGGCCGTACATCATGTCGTAGGCCAGGGCATCGGCCGCGAAGACATCGTCGGGCAGGGGGGGCAGGTCTCCCGCCAGGCTGGCCGCGGTGGCGTTGATGACCAAATCGAAGCCGCCCCCGGGTAGGTCGGCATAACCGCCGCCCGTGCAGCCGAAATGGCCGGCCAGGGCCAGCGCCTTGTCCGCCGTGCGGTTGGCGATGAACAGCCGCACCGGCGCCTGCGCCAGCAACGGCAGGACCACCCCGCGCGCCGCGCCGCCCGCACCCATGAGCAGGATGCGCATGCCGGCCAGGTCCAGGCCCAGGTTGGCGGCCAGGTCGCGTACCAGTCCGGCGCCGTCGGTGTTATCGCCCAGGATTTCGGCGGGCGTGAATGTCAGGGTATTCACCGCGCCGGCCGCCTCGGCCCGGTCGGTGCGGCGGTTGGACAAGGCAAAGGCCTGCTCCTTGAACGGCACCGTGACGTTGGCGCCCGTGCCGCCACCGGCGCGGAATGCGGCCACGCACTCGGCAAACCCGTCCGTGGGTGCGAGCAGGGCGGCATAGGTCAGGTCTTGGCGGGTCTGGCGGGCGAATTCCGCATGGATGCGGGGGGACTTGGAATGCTGGATGGGATTTCCGAATACCGCGTAATGGTCAGTCATGACGAGGAAGGGTTGAGCATTGGCAATTATTGTAAGCGGTGCCAAGAGGATATGACGCGCACCATTGAAGTGCGAAAGGCACCGCAATAGTGCACTCGTTTTTCTGCATCGGCACCACGCGATTTTTCCACGCTGGCGCATAGGGCTTGATGCGGGCTTATGGCACAATGCTCCGGCTAAGCGGGTATAGCCTGGCATGGTACGTGCTTAAATCGTGCCCGTGTTTTACACAACTGTGCAATCTCTGATTAGGAGCAGAATATGGCGGTCGCCGATGTAATGAAGATGATTGAGGAAAACGACGTCAAATTCGTCGATTTCCGGTTTACCGATACCCGCGGCAAGGAGCAGCACGTCTCCGTGCCCGTTTCCGCTTTCGGCGACGACAAGTTCTCCGAGGGCCACGCCTTCGACGGCTCCTCCATTGCCGGCTGGAAGGGCATCCAGGCCTCCGACATGTTGCTGATGCCCGACCCGGACACCGCCAACATCGATCCCTTCATGGACGAGCCCACCCTGATCCTGACCTGCGACGTCATCGAGCCGGATACCGGCAAGGGCTACGACCGCGATCCCCGCTCCCTGGCCAAGCGCGCCGAGGCCTATTTGAAGTCCAGCGGTGTCGGCGACTCCGTCTATTTCGGCCCCGAGCCCGAATTCTTCATTTTCGATTCCGTGACCTGGCATGACGACATGTCCGGTTGCGCCGTGCGTCTGGACTCCGAGGAAGCCGCCTGGGCCTCCCGCGAGCAGACCGAGGCCGGCAACCTGGGCCACCGTCCCAAGGTGAAGGGCGGCTACTTCCCCGTCCCCCCCATCGACAGCCTGCAGGACATCCGTTCCGCCATGTGCCTGGCCCTGGAAGACATGGGCGTGCCCGTCGAGGTGCACCACCACGAAGTGGCCACCGCCGGTCAGTGCGAGATCGGCACCATGTTCAGCAGCCTGACCAAGCGCGCCGACTGGACCCAGATCCTGAAGTACGTGGTGCACAACGTCGCCCACGCCTACGGTAAGACCGCCACCTTCATGCCCAAGCCCATCGTCGGCGACAACGGCTCCGGCATGCACTGCCACCAGTCCATCTGGAAGGACGGCAAGAACCTGTTCGCCGGCAACGGCTACGCCGGCCTGTCCGAGTTCGCCCTGTACTACATCGGCGGCATCATCAAGCACGCCAAGGCCCTGAACGCCATCACCAACCCCGGCACCAACTCCTACAAGCGTCTGGTGCCCGGCTTCGAAGCCCCGGTGATGCTGGCTTACTCGGCGCGTAACCGTTCCGCCTCCATCCGTATCCCCCACGTGGCCAGCGACAAGGCCCGCCGCATCGAGGTGCGTTTCCCCGATCCGATCGCCAACCCCTACCTGGCCTTCAGCGCCATGATGATGGCCGGCCTGGACGGCGTGCAGAACAAGATCCACCCCGGCGATCCCGCCGACAAGAACCTGTACGACC
This sequence comes from Thiobacillus sp. UBA3361, assembly GCA_002360535.1. Classification (GTDB taxonomy): domain Bacteria; phylum Pseudomonadota; class Gammaproteobacteria; order Burkholderiales; family Thiobacillaceae; genus UBA3361. The sequence goes on along the minus strand of DEQR01000074.1, from coordinate 36,874 downwards.
TGCCGCCCGAGGAAGAGGCCGCCATCCCGAAGGTCTGCCATTCCCTCGAAATGGCCCTGGAGAACCTGGACGCGGACCGCGAGTTCCTCACCCGCGGCGGTGTGTTCAGCAACGACTTCATCGATGCCTACATCGAGCTGAAGATGGAAGACGTCACCCGCATGCGGATGACAACCCATCCCATCGAGTTCGACATGTACTATTCCTGCTGAGCGTCGGCTCACGCGGAATGGCCAAGGGGCGGGGCAACCCGCCCTTTTTTATTGCCCCGCCTTCGGGGCATGACCTACACTGGTTCCGTCCTGCGCCTTCATCGGCATTCTCTGCATGCGTTATTCCTTAGTTTTATCCTTGGCCATATGCACCTTCCCGGTGCATGCGGAGATCTATAAATTCGTGGACGACAGCGGGCACGTCACCTACACCAACATGCCCAAGCCGGGCGCCAAGAAGCTGGAATTGCCGCCTGAAACCCCAGCGCCGGAAGGGGCGAGCCAGGTCAGAGACGCGAAGACGACCAAGAAACGGAAAGCCACCAGTACCCCCAGTTACTTCCCGCGGGTTGATGCCGGAACCCAGGCGCGCCGCGACGACATGCGCCGCCAACTGCTGCTGGAGGAATTGCGCAGCGAGCAGAACAATCTGACCGCCGCCCGCCGCGCCTTGTCCCAGGCGGCGCGCCAGCCCGGCTCGGACCTGACCAGGCTGGGCGATGCGGTGCGTCTGCATGAAAAGAACATTGAGATGCTCAACAAGGAGCTGTCGCATATTCGCTAGCGGCTGGGGTCCCCTCGCCCTCGCAATACCCATTGGCTCGCTTCTTGCTAGTTCGGGAGGAACACTTCATTCCCAGCCTTCATGAAATACGCCGCTCCGGGCCTCGACATCCTCGCCACCGCCGTCCTGCTGCTGGACGATGAGCGTGTCATCCGGCACATGAATCCTGCCGCGGAAAATCTGCTGGGCATTTCCGCTTCCCTCGCCCTGAACCGCCCCCTGGGAGAGATTATCCGGCATTGCCCGGACCTGGATCGGGCCGTGGGTGACGCCCTGCTCAGGAACATGAGCTTCACGGAGCACCACTTGGTCATCGAGACCCCGGAACACGCGCTGACCCTGAACATGACTGTCACCCCCCTGGATTACGAGGCCGGCGCGGTGGTGCTGGAGTTCCACCCGGCGGGCAGCAGCATGCGCATCGCCCGCGACGAGCAGGCCATGGCCCAGGCCCAGGCGGTTCAGTTGCTGCTGCGTCAACTGGCCCACGAGATCCGCAATCCCCTGGGAGGCATCCGCGGAGCGGCGCAATTGCTGGAAGCCGAGTTGAACGGTGCCGAACTGTCCGAGTACACCCAGGTCATCATCCAGGAAACCAATCGCATGCAAGGCCTGCTGGATCGCTGGCTGACACCTGCCAAACGGCCCGAGATCCATGCCGTCAACGTCCACGAAATCCTGGAGCGGGTGCGCAGCCTGCTCTTGGCCGAGTACCCCGGCCTGAGCGTGCACAGGGACTACGACATTAGCCTGCCGGAAGTCCGCGGCGACACCGAACAGCTCATCCAGGCGGTGCTGAACATCGCCCGCAACGCCGCCCAGGCCATGGAGGGCCGCGGCGACATCACCCTGCGCACCAGTGTGGCGCGCCAGGTCACCCTGGCCATGAAGCGCTGGAAGCTGGCGGTGCGCCTGGACGTCATCGACAACGGCCCCGGCATTCCGGAAGAGATGCAGGACAAGGTGTTCTTCCCCCTGGTTTCTGGTCGCGAGGGTGGCAGCGGCGTGGGCCTCACCCTGGCCCAGAGCCTGGTGCAGCGCCATGAGGGTGTGATCCACATGGTCAGCGAACCGGGCTTCACGTGCTTCTCAATTTATCTACCGATACAGGGATCGGAGGTCAGGGACCAGGGATTCGCCGCGGCGCCCCTGTCCCTGTCCGCCGAGACCTGATCCCTGACCTCTGATCCCCGACGCATGAAACCCATCTGGATTATCGACGACGACCGCTCCATACGCTGGGTGTTCGACAAGGCCCTGACGCGGGAGAACCTGCCGCACCGGATATTCGACACCGCCGAGGCGGCGCTGCGCGCCTTGGAACGGGAGATGCCGGGCGCGATACTCACCGACATCCGCATGCCGGGCATGGACGGCCTGGAACTGATGGACCGCATCAAGACGCGCAACCCGCGCCTGCCGGTGATCGTCATGACTGCCTACTCGGACCTGGATTCCGCCGTTTCCGCCTTTCAGGGCGGGGCCTTCGAGTACCTGCCCAAGCCCTTCGACGTCAACCACGCCCTGGAATTGATCCACCGCGCCCTGGAAGAGGGCGGGCGGGAGGAGGGCGGACCGGGCGAGGCGAGCATCAGCATGCAATCCATGCTTGGCCAGGCGCCCGCCATGCAGGATGTCTTCCGGGCCATCGGTCGGCTGGCGCAGAGCCACGCCACGGTGCTGATCACCGGCGAGACCGGCACCGGCAAGGAACTGGTCGCGCGCGCCCTGCACCGGCACAGCCCGCGCCACGAAAAACCCTTCATCGCCCTCAACACCGCCGCCATCCCCAAGGATTTGCTGGAGTCCGAACTGTTCGGGCATGAACGGGGCGCCTTCACCGGCGCGGCCGCCTCGCGGCGCGGGCGTTTCGAGCAGGCCGACGGTGGCACCCTGTTCCTGGACGAGATCGGCGACATGCCCGCCGACCTGCAAACCCGCCTGCTGCGTGTGCTGGCTGACGGCGAGTTCTACCGAGTGGGCGGCCATGCACCGATCCGGGTCAACGTGCGGGTCATCGCCGCGACCCACCAGAACCTGGAGGAACGGGTCCGTCAGGGCCTGTTCCGCGAGGATTTGTTCCACCGCCTCAACGTCATCCGCGTCAAGCTGCCGCCCCTGCGCGAGCGGCGCGAGGACATCCCGCTGCTGGCGCGCCACTTCCTGCAAAAGAGCGCCCAGGAACTGGGCGTGGAGGTCAAGCAGGTGTCGGACGAGACCCTCAAGGCCATGTCCGCCCTGCCTTATCCCGGCAACGTGCGCCAGTTGGAGAACCTGTGCCATTGGCTCACCGTCATGGCCCCGGGCCAGGTGATCGAGCCCAAGGACTTGCCCGAGGAGTCCATGGACACGGCCCAGGCCGCCACCCAGGACTGGGCCGAGGTGCTCGCCCGCACCGCCCAGGCGCGGCTGGCGCGCGGTGAGCACGGCATCCTCGACGACCTGACCAAGGAATACGAGAAGACCCTGATCCGCGTCGCCCTGGCGCATACCGGCGGGCGCCGTATCGAGGCCGCCAGCCTGCTCGGCTGGGGACGCAACACCCTGACACGCAAGATTCAGGAACTGGGCATGGAGGCGGGCGGCGAGGAATGACCGGCCGGTCCGGCCGGAGTTCAACGCGCCCGTGACGCCCTAAAGCTGAAACCGGGAGACTGAGGCCTGCAGGTCCTGGGCCAGTTCGCGCAGCGCCCGTGTCGCGCTCAGGGCCTTGTCCACGGCGGCACCGTTCGACCGGGCGGTGCCGGCCATGTCGCCCGCCACGCGGTTGATGGCGTGGGTGGCCTCGACCTGCGCGGAGGAGGCCGTGCTGATTTCGTGGATCAGCTTCACGACCCTATCGACCACCGCACTGATTTCCTCGAGAGATTGGCCGGCCCGGTTGGCCATGGCCACGCCATCGCCCGCCTGCCGGTTGCCACGCTCCATGATCTCCACGGTCTGGCCGGTCTGAGACTGAATGGTCTGGATCATGCCGGAAATTTCCGAGGTCGCCTTGGCGGTACGTTCCGCCAGCTTGCGCACCTCGTCCGCCACCACCGCGAACCCGCGCCCTTGCTCACCGGCGCGCGCCGCCTCGATGGCGGCATTCAGGGCCAGCAGGTTGGTCTGGTCGGCGATGTCCTTGATCACCTGCACGATCTTGCCGATCTCGTCGGAACGCTGCCCCAGCGAGGCGATCAGGGCGGCCGACTCTTCCACCGTGCGGGCCACGTCCGTGATGCCGTTGACGGCATCGTTCACCACCCGCCGTCCTTGCTGGGTTTGTTCGCTGGCCTGATCGGTCAGGTTGACAACCTGGGACAGCCGATCGGTCACTTCATGTACCGCCAGATCCATTTCCGTCGCCGACGCAGAGGTGGCGGTGGACTGGGTTATCTGGGCTTGGGAGCCCTGCGCGACCTCGGCGGCGATGCTGGCCAGGCCCTCCGCCTCGCCGCTGACACGGGTCGAGGAACTGTGCACCTGTCCGATCAGGGTGCTGAATGCGGCCGCCATGGCGTCGAAGGATTGGCCGACCTCGCCCAATTCATGCCGTCCGCGCACGCCGGTGCGGGCGGTCAGGTCGCCCTTGGCCAATTGTGTGGCAGCCCGGCGCAGCAGTCCCACATCGCGGGTGATGGACTGGATCACCGCCAGGCTGAGCAGCACGGACAGGATCAGGCCGGCCAGGGTGGTGCCGCCGGCGATGGTCTGGGTCGTTCCCGCCAGGGAGCTGACCCGTGCGTAGGCTGCCCCCGCGGCTTGGACGTGATGCTGGATGAGCTTGTCCAGGCTGTCCGATGCGGCCCGGAAAGCGGGGGCCAGGGTCGCCTTGTAATGTTCGCCGGCCTCGTCCAGCCGTTCGGCGATGAGCATGTCCTTCATGGGTTCGACCCCATTGGTACCCATGTTCATGCGCGCGGTCATGAAGGCATCGAACAGCTGCTTTTCCTCGCCCTCCCGAACCTGCTCGCCGTAAGCCTTCAGTAGGGTGCCGACCTCGAAGACGTTCTTGTCCACCCGGTCGTTGTAGGCTTGGATCTCGAAGGCGTCCTGTTCCAGACGGGCGGAGACGAGTTCCTGGAGGATCTTGTACTGATAGCCGCGGATCTCGTTGAGGGTGTTGATGGCCGTGACATGCTCCTTATAGACCACGGCCATGGCGTTTTGCGACTGCTGCATGCCGAATATCCCCATGCCGCCGCTCATCAGCAGCATCGCGGCCAGGAAGGCGGTGAGCGCGATCAGCTTAACCTTGATGGACAAGTTCTCCAGAATACGCATTCGGTGCTCCCCAAACTCTCTTCGTGGCCCGCTATCGGCACGATGCTCCCGGAAGTTTAGAATTATTATCAAAGCCTTATATACGCCCTGGGCCGGCTACTGGGGATAGACCTCCTGGAGCATGTCGATGAAGCGCCGCGCCTGCGGCGATTGGAAGCGTCCCTTGCGCACCACCAGTCCGTAGCCGCGCTTCGGGAAATAACGGGACAAGGGGATGCGGGCCAGCCTTTCGCCCCCGGTCAGGCAGATGTCGGTGACGATGGAGATGCCCATGCCCAACTCCACGTATTTCTTGATCACCTCCCAGCCGCCCGCCTCCAGTGTCACCGAGAAGGTCAGGTTGTGCTGCTGGAACACATATTTCACGATCCGCCAGGTGGACAGGTGGGCGGGGGGCAGGATCAGGCCGTAATGGCTGACGTCTTCCAGGGTCACCTCCCGGCCCGAAGCGGCCTTTTCGGCGAGGGGATGGTCCAAGGGCGTGATGAGCATGGGATCAAAGCTCACCACCGGGGTGTATTCGATGTCCTCCGGTACCTCCAGCATGGAGCCGACGGCGAAATCGATTTCGTCGGCGCGCAGCATCTTCAGGCCATCCCGGCCGGTGACGTTGTGCAGCTTCAGATGCACCCTGGGGTAGGCCGCCACGAAGCGGCGCACCGGTTCCGGCAGGACGTAAAGGATGGTGGATTCGCCGGCGCCGATGTTCAGTTCGCCCGATTCCAGCCTGCCGAAATGGGCGGCAAAGTTTTCCTGCAATTTGTCGATACCCTCTACCAGGGGTTCGGACAGTTTGTAGAGCGCTTCCCCTTCGGGGGTCAGCTTCAGATGGGGCCCGCGGCGCTCGAACAGAATGACGGCCAGCTCCCGTTCCAGAGCCTGGATCTGCAAGGATACGGAAGGCTGGCTCAGATAGAGTTTTTCCGCTGCCTTGGATATGCTGCCGCAGCGCACCACCTGGTAAAAGGCGCGCAGCTGCTTCAGGCGATTGTTCTTGTAGTACAAGGGGGAATCTTCGGACATGGTGGATTCCGGCGTGGCACTTTCATTAAAACGAACAATACAAAAAATTGAAATTATTGGCCTGACTCATGATTGAAATCTTTATACACTGCACTGCACAAAAACAGGACCTTGGTGTCCTGAGTGACTGGTCTAAGCTGACACTGAACCGCTTCGCGCCCGATATCGGCATGGGTGGCGAGATGGAGTGAATTATTAGCCGTGCCGCGGCTCGGGATGCCCGTGCCGCCCCCAAGGGAGCCAACGCGCTCTTGGGAAGGGCCGGCGAGCGACTTGAGAGACGACATGGAAACGATGGGTTCCGTCGCCCTGGCGGGTGGCTTCATGGCCATGCTGGGCGGCCTCTTGGCCTGGATACTGGCGATGGCCAACAAGCGCCTGTATGTCTGGGAGGACCCCCGTATCGAACAGGTGGAAGCCCTGTTGCCCAAGGCCAACTGCGGCGCCTGCGGTACCGCGGGGTGCCGCAACTTCGCCGAATCGGTGGTGGCCGGCGCGATCGACCCTTCCAAGTGCACCGTCAATGCACCCGATATGAACGCCTACATCGCCCAGATGCTGGGCGTGGATATGGGCCAGACCGAGAAACGGGTGGCCCGCCTCGCCTGTGCCGGCGGATCACACGTGGCTCGCAACCGGGCCGACTACAAGGGCCTGGGCACTTGCCGGGCGGCGGCCACGGTGGGCGGCGGCGGCAAGGATTGCGCCTGGGGTTGCCTGGGTCTGGGCGACTGCGAGGTGGTGTGCGACTTCGACGCCATCCACATGGATCAATGGGGCCTGCCGGTGGTGGACACGGCCAAGTGCACCGCCTGCGGCGATTGCGTCGAAGTCTGCCCCAAGGCCTTATTCTCCCTGCAGCCCATCGCCCGCAGATTGTGGGTGGCGTGCAAGAACCGCGCCGACGGCGATACCGCCGAGGCACAGTGTGAAGTGGCCTGCACCGCCTGCGGCAAATGCGTGGCCGATTCCGCGCCCGGCCTGATGAAACTGGACGGCAACCTGGCAACCATCGATTACGAGTTCAATCACCTGGCTTCGCCGGAGTCGATCCAGCGTTGTCCGACCGGGGCCATCGTTTGGCTGGAGAACGGTGCCGCACGCAAAGGCACGGCGGCCAAGAAGATCGTGCGCATTTCACCCTTGCCGCTGGCGGGTGGCCGATGATGCTGAAGAGTAACCACACGTTCACCCTCACCGGGTGGGGGAGGGTGGCGAAGCCGGGTGAGGGGGGAGCCTTATCAGGCGTCACCCTCACCCCAGCCCCTCTTCCCGCGGGCGAGGGGTGTCCATTGAGAGAGGATAGGCCGTGTTGAAGAAACTGTTCGATATGAAGACCCATCTGCTGGAAGCCGGTGCCTCCGCCAAGGCCGAAGCGAAAAAGGTCAAATACCCCGGTGTGCGCGACGCCATCGACGGCAACACCGCCGTGATCCTGGTCGAACGGGAGGCCTCCGACGCAGCCGGTGCCTATCCCATCACCCCGTCCACCAACATGGGCGAGTATTGGGCCGAGGCCAGCGCCGCAGGGCACATCAACGTCTCCGGCCGGCCGCTGATCTTTCTGGAGCCCGAGTCCGAACACGCCGCCGCCGGTGTCACCGCCGGCATGTCGATGAGCGGCCTGCGGGCGGTGAACTTTTCCTCCGCGCAAGGTGTGGCCTTCATGCACGAATCCCTGTACGGTGCGGTGGGCAAGCGCCTGCCCTACGTGCTGAACATGGGCTGCCGGGCGATCACCAAGGCCACCCTGAACGTGCACGCCGGGCACGACGACTTCCACTGCGTCGATGACACCGGCTTCATCCAGACCATGGCCAACAGCGCCCAGGAGGCCGCCGATCTGAACCTGATCGCGCGCAAGACCGCCGAGCTGTCGCTGACCCCGGCCATCGCCGCCATGGACGGCTTCCTGACCACCCACCTGATCGAGCCGGTGCTGGTGCCCGAGCGCGAACTGGTGGCCGAGTTCCTGGGCAAGCCGGACGACATCATCGACACGCCGACCCCGGCCCAGAAAATCATCTATGGGCCCAAGCGCCGTCGCGTGCCGGCCCTTTGGGATGTCGATAGCCCGGTGACCTCCGGCGCGGTGACCAACCAGGACGCCCACATGCAGGCCACCGCCGCCCAGCGTCCGTACTTCTTCGAGCACATCCCGGCCATCTTCGACCGGTGCTGCGCCGAGTACGCCGAGCTGACCGGGCGCAAGTACGGCCGGGTGGATGCCTACAGGTGTGCCGACGCGGACTACATCATTCTGGGCATGGGCAGCATGACCGTGCAGGCCGCCGCCGTGGCCGACTGGCTGCGGGAGACCCGCAAGCTGAAGGTGGGCGTGGTCAACCTGACCCTGTTCCGCCCCTTCCCAGGCGACGTGCTGGGCCATGTACTGAAGGGCAAAAAGGGCGTGGCGGTGCTGGAGCGCACCGATCAGCCCCTGTCCGAGGATCTGCCGCTGATGCGCGAGGTGCGCGCCGCCCTGACCAAGTGTCTGGAGAATGGCGTCGACGGCGGCGCCTACCCCGGCTATGCCACTTACGCCAGCGCCAAGGACATGCCGCGCCTGTATTCCGGTTGCTACGGCCTGGGCTCCCGCGACCTGCAACCCGAGGGCATGGTGGCCGCGGTGGAGAACATGACCGAGAAGGGTGCCCACCGGAAGTTCTACTACCTGTCCATCGACTTCGTGCGCGACCAGGCCGCCAACCCCAAGCAGGAGATCCACCAGCAGGAAATCCTGGAGGCCTATCCGCGCATCAAGGAAATGGCCATCCACGGCAGCGAGAACCCCAACCTGATGCCCAAGGGCGCCATCGCCGTGCGCATGCACTCGGTGGGCGGCTGGGGCGCGGTGACCACCGGCAAGAACCTGGCCATGACCCTGTTCGAGCTCTTGGGCTGGGACATCAAGGCCAATCCCAAGTACGGCTCGGAGAAGAAGGGCCAGCCCACCACCTACTACCTGTCCGCCGCGCCGGAACCCATCCGCGTCAACTGCGAATACACCCACGTGGACGTGGTGCTGTCCCCCGACCCCAACGTGTTCGGCCACACCAACGCCATCGCCGGCATGGTCAAGGGCGGCGTGTTCATCATCCAGAGCAACCTGCCCGACGCGGCCGCCCTGTGGGCCAGCTTCCCGATCCAAACGCAAAAATCCATCGTCGACAACGGCATCCGCGTCTTCTACCTGGACGCCTTCAGCATCGCCCGGGAGGAGTCCTCCAACCCTGATCTGCAACTGCGGATGCAGGGCAACGCCTTCCAGGGCGCCTTCTTCCACGCCTCCGACGTGAAGGAGCGGGCCGGCCTGTCCGAGGAGACCCTGTTCAAGGCCATCGAAGATCAGCTGCGCGCGAAATTCGGCAAGAAGGGCGAGCGGGTGGTGCAGGACAACGTGCGGGTGGTGAAGCGCGGCTACACCGAGATCCACGAGATCCCCGCCGAGGTGAAGCAGGTGGGCGCCCGCCCGGCTGTCGCCAAGCTGCTGGCGCCGGCCCTGCCTATCATGCTCAAGCGGCAGCCGGAGGGCAGGGGTGGCGCGGCCGACATCCACCGCTTCTGGGAACAGACCGGCAACTTCTACATCTCCGGCAAGGGCTCGGACAACCTGGCCGACCCGTTCATGGGCATGGCCCTGATCCCCGCCGTCACCGGCGTGTTCCGGGACATGACCCAGATCCGTTTCGAGCATCCGGTGTGGGTCGCCGAGAACTGCACCGCCTGCGGCAACTGTTACACCGCCTGCCCTGACTCGGCCATCCCCGGCCTGGTGTCCACGGTGGGTGACATCCTCAACAGCGCCGTGCAGAAGATCGAGCTGGGCGGCCGTCCGACGCGCTTCCTGCGCAAGGGCATCCGCAGCGTGGAGAAGCGCCTCAAGGGCGCGCTGGACAAGGACGGCCTGGATGTCAGGGCATTGCTCAGACAGGCCATCGACCAGGCCATGCACGAGGACCCCAACCAGGGCAACGACAGCATGGAGGAGGAATACCACCTGCTGGAACGCACCATCGGCGAGTTCCAGTTTGCCACCACCAAGCCCTACTGGACCCAGAAGGAGAAGAAGGCCAAGGGCAGCGGCGGCCTGTTCTCCATCACTGTCAACCCCTACACCTGCAAGGGCTGCGCCCTGTGCGTGGAGGTGTGCGAGGACGACGCCCTGAAGATGGTCACCCAGACCGAGGCCAGCATCGACCAGATGAAGAAGGACTGGGGTTTCTGGCTCGATCTGCCCAGCACACCCAAGGAGTTCAGCCGCATCGATGATCTCGACGAGAAGATCGGTGCCCTGGAGACCCTGCTGCTGGACAAGAAGAACTATGGCGCCTTTGCCTGCGGCGACGGCGCCTGCCTGGGCTGCGGCGAGAAGACCTCCATCCACCTGTTCACCGCCACCGTCACCGCCCTGATGCAGCCGCGTGTGCAGTCCTTCCTGGAGAAGCTGGACGACCTCATCCAGGGCCTGGAAAAGCACATCCGCATGAAGCTCACCGAATCGGTGAACCTGGGTGACACCCGTGCCGTGATGCACGCGGTGGAGGCCAGCCAGGGCCACGACCTGACCCTGGCCAGCCTGTCCGAGAGCCTGCTGGAGGACAACGCCGCCCAGCCCATCGACCCCCAATGGCTGCGCTGGGTGACCCAGCTGCTGGAAAAGCTGAAGGACCTCAAGTGGCGCTACGTGGAAGGCCCCACCCGCCGCGGCCGCGCCGAGATGGGCATCGTCAACTCCACCGGCTGCACCTCGGTGTGGGGCTCCACCTACCCGTTCAACCCCTATCCCTTCCCCTGGACCAGCCACCTGTTCCAGGACTCGCCCTCGGTTGCCCTGGGGGTGTTCGAAGGCCACATGACCAAGATGGCCGACGGCTTCAAGGCCGTGCGCATGGCCGAGATCGAGCTCGCCGAGGGTTACAACCCCGAGGCCCACGACGCCCAGTTCACCTACTTCAACTGGCAGTCGTTCAGCGAGGACGAGTGGCGGCTGTGCCCGCCGGTGGTGGCCATCGGCGGCGATGGCGCCATGTACGACATCGGCTTCCAGAACCTGTCGCGCGCCCTGATGACCAACATGCCGGTGAAGATCATGGTGGTGGATACCCAGGTCTATTCCAACACCGGCGGCCAGGCCTGCACCTCCGGCTTCATCGGCCAGGTGGCCGACATGTCGCCCTACGGCAAGAAGGACCACGGCAAGAGCGAGATCCGCAAGGAGATCAGTCTCATCGGCATGGCCCACCGCAACGCCTACATCGCCCAGAGCGCCATCTCCAGCCCGACGCACATGATCGAAAGCTTCATCGACGGCCTGAACAGCCGCCGCCCGGCGCTGTTCAATCTGTACGCCGTCTGCCCGCCCGAGCATGGCGTGGGCGACGACCGTTCGGTCGATCAGTCCAAGCTGGCGGTGGAATCCCGCGCCTATCCCCTGTTCCGCTACGACCCCGACCAGGGCGTCACCTTCAGCGAGTGCATCAGCCTGGAAGGCAACCCGGCCCTGGAGGAAGACTGGCCCGAGTACACCCTGGACTACGTGGACGAGGAGGGCATCGCCCAGCAGATGGCCGTGCCCCTGACCTTCGCCGACTTCGCCCTCACCGAGGGCCGCTTCGCCAAGCAGTTCCGCAAGGCACCCCAGGACACCTGGAACGACGACATGATCCTGCTGGCCGACTTCCTCAAACTGCCGGCCGACGAGCGGGAAGGCAGGTTCCCCTACATCTGGGCGGTGGACAAGAAGAACCGCCTGATGCGGGTAATGGTGTCCGAGGAACTGGCCAAGTCCAGCGAGGAGCGGATGCACTTCTGGCAACAGTTGAAGGACGTGGCCGGGCTGAACAAGGAGTCGGTCGATACCGAGGCCATCGCCGAACGCGCCCGCGCAGAACTGCTGGGCAAGATCAGCGCCAGCCTGGCCAGCTTCGGCCAGGGCATCGCCGTGGACAGCCTTGCCAGCCCCCCGGTGGCCTCATCCGGCAAGCCTGCCGCCGGCGCCGATGGCTACGAGCCGGCCTGGATCGAGACCCCGGAGTGCACTGCCTGCGACGAGTGCACCAAGCTGGCGCCCAAGGCCTTCCGCTACAACGCCGACAAGAAGGCCACGATCATCGATCCCAAGGGCACCACCTATGCCAACTTCGTCAAGGCGGCGGAGAAATGCACCGCCGGCTGCATCCACCCCGGCACGCCCTGGAACATGAGCGAGCCGGGCATCGACAAGTTGCTGGCGCGGGCGGCGAAGTTCAACTGACTCCGGCGTGGTGAGGCGTGAGGCGATAGGCGTGAGGCGTAAACCATGAACACCGTTGGCGGGGATGAGCGTTTGCGCCTCAAGCCTCACCCCTCACCCCTCACGCGTTTCGCCCGCTGGTTCGGGCGAAACGGCACCTTCGCCCGCGGGGTGCACCCCGAGAGCCACAAGAGCACTGCCGCCACCCCGATTCGTCGGATGCCGTTTGCGCCACGCATGACCCTGCCCCTCGCGCAGCATATCGGCAAGCCGGCAGTGCCCACCGTCGCGGTGGGCCAGGAGGTGGTCCGCGGCCAACCCATCGCCCGCGCCGAAGGCTTCCTCTCGGTGCCCATCCACGCGCCGGTCGATGGCGTGGTGGAAGCCATCGGACTGCGGCCCTCGGCGCGCGGCCCCTGGACCGAGTCCATCGTCATCCGCACCTTCGAGGCCTCCACCCAGGAAGTAGGCTGGGCCGAACCCCGCGACATGGACACCCTGTCGCCGGCGGAAATCCTCCAGGCCATCCAGGACACCGGCATGGTCGGCCTGGGCGGTGCCGCCTTCCCCAGCCACGCCAAGCTCTCCGTGCCCAAGGACAAGCCCATCCACACCCTGGTGGTCAATGGCTGCGAATGCGAGCCCTACCTGACCTGCGACCACCGCATGATGCTGGAGTACGGCGACGACCTGATGCAGGGCATCCGCCACGCCATGCGCGCCATCGGCGCGAAAAAGGCGGTGATCGGCATCGAGGACAACAAGCCGGACGCGGTGGAGTCCCTGCGCGCCAGGCTGCCGCCCGGCGGCGACATTGAGGTGGTGGCGGTCAAGACCAAATACCCCCAGGGCGCCGAGAAGATGCTGGTCAAGGCCGCCCTGGGCCTGGAGGTGCCCGCCGGCGGGTTGCCTTCGGCGGTGGGCGTAGTGGTCAACAACGTGGGCACCCTGGCGCAACTGGGCAGCCTGCTGCCGCGAGGCATCGGCATGACCGAACGGGTGGTCACCGTCACCGGCCCCGGCATCAAGCGCCCCGGCGACTACTGGGTGCCCATCGGCACGCCGCTCAAGCACGTGCTGGACTGGGCCGGCGCCGAGGACGTGACCGAGCGGGAGATCATCCTGGGCGGCCCCATGATGGGCCAGGCCATCGCCTCCCTGGACGTGTCGGTCACCAAGGGCGTGTCCGGCATCCTGGTGTTCGACAGGCTGAACATCGAGGCCGAGGCCAACCGCAAGACCTATCCCTGCATCAAATGCGGCGAATGCCTCAAGGCCTGCCCGATGGGGCTGAACCCCTCCATGCTGGGCATGCTGGCCGGGCGCCGCGAATATGACGCCATGGGCAGCCAGTACCACCTGGGCGACTGCTTCGAGTGCGGCTGCTGCACTTACGTCTGCCCCTCCCACATCCCGCTGGTGCAGCAGTTCCGGGCCGCGAAGAGCGTCCTGCGAGACCGGGCTTCCTGAGCTTGTGTGTATGCCTGCTACGCGTCCCGATCTCGTCGGCATCCATCACAAGCTCCACCAATCCGTTCATTGACTCTGACTTACGATCATGCACCCCCAGCTCAGCCGCGAATTCGTCACCGATGCGCTCTCCCAGTCCATCCTGGACCCGCGTTGCCGCGCCCTCTATGACCTGTGCTACATCCAGCGCGACCATCTGCGCCGCGAGGCGGCGGCCGACAAGCTGCGCATGATGACGCGGCTGTACGCGGAGCAGGGCATGCTGCCGGCCGGCTTCTCCCTGGAGACCACCACCCTCAGCCTGCAGCGCGCCTGCGTCGATTGCTGGTTCAGCGCCATGGCCACCGCCGAGTGCCTGGACACGGCCCTGGTGCTGAGCCTGCACAAACGCCTGATGGACCTGTTCCCGGAGCTGCCCCGTGCGGAGGCCTGCGCCCTCGCCTCGCACTACCTGCACTTCCATTTCCCGGAGCTGTTCTTTGTCTTTGACAGCCGGGTCGAGGCAGTGGCCCTGGTGCTGACGCGCGGCGAGGGGGAAGTCCCCGCCGGGGAAGAACAAGACCCGGGCTATGCCCGTTTCGTCGGCGCCTGCCTCAAGCTGGTGGACGGCATGGTTCCCCTGGTGGGACGCCGCCTGAGCCCCAGGGAACTGGACCGGGTGTTGCGCGCCTGGGTGGACCGGCGCGTGGTGTTGCCCGCCTTGTCCGACGAGGCTGCCTTGGCTACGCTGCATGGCTGAGCGCGCCGGCGAAGAGGTCAGCCTCCCCCGTGGGTCGGGCTTCGGCCCGGCAAGCCGCACGGGAGGGCGACCCACGTTACACGAGCATCCATGACCAAATCCAACTTCCAACTCGAACTGCGCACCTCTCCGCATGTGAAACGCGGGGTCAGCGTGGAGCGCATCATGCTGCACGTGGTGCTGGCCCTGCTGCCGGTGGCCGCGTTTTCGGTCTTCCAGTACGGCCTGTCGGCCCTGGCCCTGCTGCTCACCACCACCGCCACCTGCCTGCTCGCCGAGCGCGGCATCAACCGCATGGCCGGCCGGGAGAGCACCCTGGGAGACTGGAGCGCCGCCATCACCGGTCTGCTGCTGGGCCTCACCCTGCCACCCAGCTTCCCCCTGTGGATGGCGGCGGTGGCCGGCCTGGCGGCCATCGGCCTGGGCAAGGCCTTGTTCGGCGGCATCGGTTTCAACGTCTTCAACCCCGCCCTGGTGGGCCGCGCTTTCGTCCAGGCTGCCTTCCCGGTGGCCATCACCACCTGGGTGCCGGCCTTCTCGGCCGAGCGCTTCATGGGGTTCATCCCCACCACCTTCACCGCGCCGCTGATGACCCCGCCGGACATCACCGCCTGGGCGAAGCAGGCGGTGGACGGTTTCACCGGCGCCACCCCCCTGGCGCGCTGGAAGTTCGAAACCTATTTCACCCCGGCGCAGGACTTCATCAGCGGCGCGGCCACCGCCTCGGCCGGCGAGAGCACCGCCGTCCTGATCCTGCTCGGCGGGCTGTATCTCGCCGCGCGCAGGTTCCTGGACTGGCGCATCCCGGTGGCCGTGCTGGGCAGCGCCGCCCTGGTGGCCTGGGCCTTCCAGCTCTACGACCCGGCGCGCTACCCGGAGCCCCTGTTCGTCATCCTGTCCGGCGGCCTGATGCTCGGCGCCGTGTTCATGGCCACCGACATGGCCACTTCGCCGGTGACGCCCAAGGGGGTGTGGATCTACGGTGCCCTGATCGGCGTGGTGACGGTGATGATCCGCTATTTCGGCGGCCTCACCGAGGGGGTCATGTACGCCATCCTGATCGGCAACGCCTGCGTGCCGCTGATCGACCAGTACACCCAACCGAGGGTGTTCGGCGCACAGAGGGGCAAGGCATGAGCGCGTGGCATGTCGCGCGTAGCCCGGAGGAGGCCAAAGGCCGAGTCCGGGGTTCGGACGTCGTGTTTCCCGGACCCGCTCTGCTCTTGCGGGCTGCGGACCTGGCCAAGCCGCGAGGGAATCGTCATGGCTGATATGCCCATCGCCGCCCCCGGCCCCCAGACCTCCAGTGCCGCCATGATCCGCACCCTGGGCTTGGTGGCCACGGTGTGCGGCATCCTGCTGGTGCTCACCTATCAGGGGACCCTGGAAGCCATCACCGCCAACAAGCGCATCGCCCTGGAGCGGGCGGTGTTCAAGGTGCTGCCTGGCGCGGCCGGTATGCGCGAGTTCTACGCCTCGCCGGCCGGGGTGGTGCCCGCCGCGGGGCCGGTGCCGGAGGGTGCGGTGAAGTTCTATGCCACCTACGACAAGGCCGGCGCGCTGACCGGCGTGGCCGCCGAGGCCGCCGCCGTAGGCTACGCGGACTTCGTGCGCATCCTCTATGCCTATGACCCGGCCAGGCAGGTCATCACCGGCATCGGCGTGGTGTCCCATCGGGAGACGCCGGGCATCGGCGACAAGATCCTCACCGACAAGGCCTTCCTGGCCAACTTCGCCGCCCTGGACGTGCGCCTCGCGGAAGACATGAAGGGCCTGGCCCACGCGGTGAAGACGGTCAAGCACGGCAGCAAGCAGAGCCCCTGGGAGATCGATGCCATCTCCGGCGCCACGGTGACCTCCAAGGCGGTGGGCAGGGGCATCAACGACAGCGCCCAGCGACTGCTGCCGCTGCTGGTGCCGAATCTGGACAAGCTCAGGAGCCCGTGATGGCCATCCCCGGACAAAAGGAACTCACCGCCCTGGAAAACTTCATGGAGGGGGTCTGGAAGCAGAACCCCATATTCGTCATGGTCCTGGGCATGTGCCCGACCCTGGCGGTGACAGTGTCGGCGGTCAACGCCCTGGCCATGGGGGTGGCCACCACCTTCGTGCTGGTCTGCTCGGCGCTGCTGGTGTCCCTGATGCGCCGGATCGTGCCCAAGGAGGTGCGCATCGCCACCTACATCGTCATCATCGCCACCTTCGTCACCATCGTCGATTACCTCATCGCCGCCATCAGCCTGGCCCTCTACGAGGCCCTGGGGGCCTTCATCCAGCTGATCGTGGTGAACTGCATCATCCTCGGCCGGGCCGAGGCCCACGCTTCCAAGCATCCGCCCGCCTGGGCGGCCAGCAACGCCCTGGGCATGGGTATCGGCTTCGCCGTCGCCCTGTTCGCCCTGGGCGCGGTGCGCGAAATCCTGGGCGCCGGCAAGCTGTTCGGCATCGCCCTGTTCGGCCCAGATTTCCAGCCCTGGGTGGTGATGGTGCTGCCTCCCGGCGGTTTCTTCGTGCTGGGCATGTGGCTGCTGCTGTTCAATTGGCTGCGCACCCGCTCCCCCGCCGCCGGCGCCATGAAACCCGTGGAGGGCCACGGCCATGGCTGACGCCTCCCTGGGTCAAATCTTTCTGGCCACCGTGCTGGCCAACAACTTCGTGCTGGCGATGTTCCTGGGCCTGTGCCCCTTCCTGGGCGTGTCCGGAAAGCTCAACACCGCCGCGCCCATGGGGGCGGCCACCACCTTCGTCATGCTGGTGGCCAGCCTGTGCGCCTACGGCCTCAACTGGCTGGTGACCGCCTTCGGGCTGGAGTTCCTGCGCCTGATCTCCTACATCGTGGTCATCGCCTCGGCCGTGCAGCTGGTGGAGATGGTGCTGAAGAAGTACAGCCCGGCCCTGTTCCGGGCCCTGGGCATCTACCTGCCCCTGATCACCACCAACTGCGCCATCCTGGGCGTGGCCCTGTTCCAGACCGCGCGCGAGTACGACCTCCTGCAAGCCCTGGTGTTCGCCCTCGGCGCCGGTGTGGGCTTCACCCTGGCCCTGGTGCTGATGGCCGGCCTGCGCGAGCGGCTCAACCTGGCCAGCGTGCCCAACGTGGTGCAGGGCACCGCCCTGTCGCTCATGCTGGCGGGTTTGCTGTCGCTGGCCTTCATGGGTTTCGCCGGCCTGGGCATGGGGGAGTGAGACCGTGCCGGGCAAACTGCTGCTCACCATCGGCCTGATCCTGGGCCTGTTGCTGGCCTGGATCGCTGTGCAGCGCGCCTATGCCCTGTTCGCCCGGCGCCACCCGGAACTGGGACCGTTCCGGGGTGAGGGCGGCGGCTGCGGCGGCTGTTCCTCGGGCGGCTGCGGCAAGGCCGTCGAGGGCGGCGGCTGCAACTCTTCGAGGCCCCCGCGCCGCTGATTCGCCGGCGGGCGAGGCCTGCCAATCCCGCCGCGGCGCTCAGGCGGGCAGCGCTTCCACACCCGTGCGCAGCCGCTCGGTCACCGCATCATAGCTCTGACGCAAGGCCTGCAGCCGTTCGGTCACGTCTTCCAGTTCGCCCGCGGCGGCCCGCTCACGCAGTTCGTCCGACTGGCGGGCGAGCCGTTCGGCACCGAAGGTCAACGCAGCGGAACGCAGGCCCAGGGCGATCTGTTGCAGCCCCTCCGCGTCCCCATCCACCCAGGCGGCGAACAATTGCTCCATCAGGGCGGGGGTGGACTCCAGGAAGGTATCGACCAGCAGGCCGTAGTCGGGACCAAAACCTTCGCGCAGCCGGTCGAGCACCTCCTCGTTGAGCTCGGCCGCCGCGCCGTCCGACGGTTCCGCGGCCGGCGGCACCTCCGGCAGGCCGGGCACCTGCTCCGCCCCCAGCCAGCGGCTCAGCACCTGCCCCAGATCCGCGGCCTTGAAGGGCTTGCCGAGAAAATCGTCCATGCCGGCCTCGATGCACGCCTGCCGTTCCTCGGGCAGGGCGTTGGCGGTCAGGGCGACGATAGTCGCGCGCGGGCGCGCTTCCCGCCTTTCCATCTGCCGGATGGCCCGTGTGGCGGCCAGGCCGTCCATGCCCGGCATCTGGCAATCCATGAGGATCAGGTCGTAGGCATTGCCCAGACACAGCGCCAGCGCCCGCTGGCCGTCCTCGGCCAGATCGGCCTCCAGCCCAAGGCGCTGAAGCATCCGCTGGGCGATCTTCCGGTTGGCCGGTGTGTCCTCGGCCAGCAGCACACGCCGGCCCCGGGCGGACGGAGGTTCCTCGGCGGACACCTCCCGGACGAGATGGCGGGTGATCAGCGGGGCCTGTGCCTGCTGGTTTTCGCTCACCCCCAGGGAGGTGGCCAGCACGTCGTACAGTTCGTGCGCATCGATGGGCTTGGGGAGGTAGCCCGTGAAACCCAGTTCGGCGAAACGCCGCGCGTCGCCCCGCTGGCCCACCGAGGCCAGCAGTACGGCCGGGGTGGCGGCCAGCGCCGGGTCGGGATCGTCGCGCACGGCCTGGATCAGTTCGCCCCCGTCCATGCCCGGCATCATGAAGTCCAGCACGGCGAGGTGGTAGGGCGCGCCGGCGGCGCGCGCCGCATGCAGGGCGTCCAGGGCAGCCTGGCCGTTGCGGGCGCGTCCGCAATGCATGCCCTTGTTGGCCAGCAGCCGCTCCAGGATGCGCAGGTTGACCTCCAGGTCATCGACGATCAGCACCCGTTTGCCTTCCAGTTCGGCGCGCGGCAGGGGCTCGGCGGCATAGGCCACGGGCAGTTCCAGCCGCACCCAGAAGGTGGAACCCTCGCCGGGCCGGCTGTGCAGGCCGATCTCGCCGTCCATCAGTTCCACCAGTTGCTTGCAGATGGCCAGGCCGAGGCCCGTGCCGCCGTATTTGCGGGTGGTGGAGGCATCCGCCTGGGTAAAGGCCTGGAACAGCCGCGCCTGGGCTTCCGGCTCGATGCCGATACCGGTGTCGGTGACCGCCAGGCGCAGGACGACACGGCCATTGTCGGTGCGTGACTCGCATTCCACCTCCAGCATCACATAACCGGATTCGGTGAACTTGACCGCGTTGCCCATCAGGTTGAACAGGACCTGGCGGATGCGTCCGGCATCGCCCACCACCCAGGCGGGGCAGTCGGGGGGATAGCTGACGATGACCTCCAGGTCCCGGCTGCCGGCATTCGTTTGAAGCAGGCGAGCCACTTCGTTGGCGGCGTTGGCCAGGTCGAAGGGGATCGGGTCGAGCTGCATTCGTCCGGCGCCCATCTTGGAGAAATCCAGGATGTCGTTGATGACGGTCAGCAGGGCGTGGCCGGACTGGAGGATGGTTTCGACGAAGTCCCGCTGGTCCGCGTCCAGATCGGTTTCGGCCAGCAGTTCGGCCATGCCCAGCACCCCGTTCATCGGTGTGCGGATCTCGTGGCTCATGGTGGCCAGGAATTCGCTCTTGGCACGGGCGGCGGCCTCCGCCAGGTCGCGCGCTTCGGCCAGGCTCCGGTGGGTGTGGCGGCTGGCGATGCCCAGGCTGAGTACGTCCGCGACTTTTTCCAGGAAAGCCAGTTCGGCCTTGTTGGCCGGGTGCCCGTCTTCCAGATACAGCACCAGCACCCCCAGGACCATGTCGTCGCGCAGGATGGGGACGTTGTAGTGGCCGTGCGGTGCCATGCCCGGAAAGCGGATGGCATGGCGCTCATCCATGCACTGGGCATGCTGGATGGTGCGCTGGGCAGCAGCGCGCCCGCACAGGCACTGGCCGAAGGCCACCCGGTCGCACAGGCTCAGCAACTCGGGCGACAGATCATGCTGCACGGCCAGGCGCAGGCTTTCGGTGTCCCCCTGCCGCTCGGTGAGCAGGATGGCGCCGCGTGTCTGGACGGTCAGCCAGGGCACCGCCGTGAGCAGGGTCATCAGGGCCGCCTGCAGGTAATCCTCCAGTTCGGTGGGCCGCAGGGACAGGCGCAGCAGTTGGGCCAGGGCCAAGGCCTGGTGCGCTGCCAGTTCAGCCTGCCGGCCGGCCTTGGCCAGGGCTTCGCGGGCCGCCACCTCCTCGCTCAGATCCTCGAAGCTCACCACCAGTCCCTCGGCGGCATCCCGCCCGTTGAGCGGCGCGACGGTATAGAGGACCGGGAAGACGCGGCCGTCGCCGCGCCGGAAAGTCTCGTCCGCCACCCGCACGGGCCTGCCGTCGTGCAGGGCCAACTGTAGGCCGCATTGCGGGACGCTCGAGGGCAGCACATCGCCGCGGCAGGGCCGGATCAATTCCAGCGCCTCGCGGCCGATCAGATCCGCTTCCTCCAGGCCCAGCATGCGCCGGGCGGCCGGGTTGGCGAAGCTGATGAATCCCCGCCGGTCAAGGCCGAAGATGCCGGTGTCCGCCGCCTCGGCCATGCGGCGGGCGCGTAGGTCCGCCTCTTGTTCGGCGCGCGCCTGCACCTGGCGGCGCATGTCATCGAAGGCACGTGCCAGCACGCCCACTTCGTCGCGGGAGGCGGTGGGGAGCCGGATGTCGGTCTTCCCGGCGGCGACGGCCTGCACCGAATCGGTCAGACGGCGCAGGGGTCGGGTCAGCCGGGCCATGGCGAACCAGGTGCCCAGAAGCACGGCCGGCAGGGCCAGGGCGAGCAGGCCGAACAGCCCACGGCGGGCGGCGGCACCGCTGGCCAGCGCGGTCTCGTAGGGTGAAGTGACGGCCAGCAGCACATGGCGCTGGGTCTGGCCGTCATCCAGTGGGATGCGGACGATGCCCGCCACCACGTCCTGATCCCCGTGCAGGCGGTCCACCACGGTCAGTTCCCCTGCCTGGCCGGTTTGCAGGGCGGCATGGGCGGCGGGCAGGAAACTTTCCAGTTCCGGCGCCTGGCCCTGGCCGGGAAATTCGTAGCCAAAGCCACACGGCAGGGCAGCCGACGACTTGATGCAATAGCCCCGGTCGTTGAACAGGAACAGCGCCTGCTCTTCGGACAGGCCCGTGCCCAGCCGCGCCATCAGGCGCTGGGCATCCAGGGTGATCACCACCATGCCCCAGATCAGACCGCGTCTGTCAAACAGAGGCGTCACGGCGTGCATGACGGGCTGATGGGGGGTGCGGACACGGTCCTGTTCGCGGTTCAGCGCCACTTCGGTCAGATAGACCTTGCCCTGGGCGAGGCCGCGCCCCAGGCGGAAATAGGGGGTGTCGCCGTGTTGCAGCAAGTCCGCGTCCGCCGCCACGGAGACGACCTCGCCGCCTTTCTCCCGCTCCGCGCGCACCAGCTCGCGGCCGTTGTCGGCGATACCGATCACCCGCGCTTGCAGGTATTCGGGGTAGGTATGCAGCAGGGCCGCGAAGGCGTGCCCGGTCTGTTGCCGCAAGGCCGGCGGGACGCGCGCCAGGCCCAGGTCGGCCAACCCCCGGACCTGGGGCAGGTTTGCCAGCAGCAGCACGTCGCGGTGCAGGGTATGGGTGGTCTTGTCACGGAAATGGCCGGCCACCGATCGCGCCGCGTAGCTCAGGGCGCGCCGCTCGGTGCGCTCCATGTCGCCCTGATAGTGGTGATAGGCCTGCCAGCCGATGCCGCCGGCGGCGGCGAGCAGCGCCACGCCCACCAGCAGGGCGAGCCTGAAGGTCAGACTGTTCAGGGGGGCGACGCCATGCATGGGAGGCGGAGGTCGTGGCCGCCTGCCTCCGGGAGCCGTCGGCGGGCGGCGAGGCAGGCGCGGGCGGGTTGGGGAATCGTGCCGGGCATGCGCCCATTAGCGGCATGGCCCTGTCCAACTTGAGTGGTCAGGAGCGCGGCGGACCGGGGTCCTGACGGACTCAGCCGAGCATTGCTCGGACCTCGGCCCACCGGCAGCGGGCCGTTTCGGCCAGTTCCCCGGCGAACCCGCGTGCCTGTCGTCCGTCCGTCCGCAGTGCCGCGCCGAGAGCGGTGGCCAGTCCCGCGGGGCGGACGGGCGCACCGGCATGCGCGCCGCCCCAGGTCTCCTGCCAGGCGTGCAGCTTGAGCGCCCGGTCCGCTTCGGCCGGCAGTAGGCTGATCGCCGGCACGGCGAAGGCGTCGGCGAGGATGCGGCCGTGTAGGCTGGTGCCGGCATAGGCACGGGACTGGGCGATGAGGGCGCACAAGTCCCAGATATGCAGGCTGTCGAACAGGTGGGGAGGCGAATCGAGGCGGCGGGCCAGGCGCCGGTAGGCGTCGGGGTCGTCGTGCCAGGGCGCGGCGCCGGCACGGAACAGGACCAGGCCAAACCCGGTGTCGGCGGCGATGGTGTTGAGCTGGCCGGCCAGGACGTCCAGGCCGGGATCGTCGCCCAGGTCGGCGGAGAACTGGACGGCCAGCCAGCCTTGCGGGAAGCGTTCGGCGACGGCGGCGGGTTCGCCTTGCCGGCCGTGGGCGGCGATTTCGCCGGCGAACAGTTCGGCGGTCAGCACGGCCAGGTCGGGGGCGAGCCTGGCCTCGATGCCGGCGCCGGCCAGATGGGTCCGGCTGACGTGGTCGCGGACGCTGACCGCGTCGGCTTCCCGTAGGCGGGCAAGGACTTCTTCCCGTTGTCCGGATGCCAGGCGGTCGAGCGTGACGCCGCCGCAGGCGTGGTGGACGATGCGGCGCGGGTTGCGGAACAGGGTGCGCGGGGTCAGGTAGGCCATGCCCCCTGTCAGGCCGGTTTGTGCCCGCGCCCAGGCGAGGGCGCCGGCGGGGTCGGCGTCCCAGTGTCGGCTGGCGGCATCGGCCTCCGCTGGCGGCAGGGTCATGATGGCGGCCTGATACAGGGAACAAGTGAGGGTTTCGCCGCCGGGATGGAGGATGTCGGCGGGCAGCTCGCTCCATTCCCCGGCCAGGTTCGCGAGGGCGCGCACGCGGTGGCCGCCCCAGGGGGTGAGGTCGCGCTCGGCGATGCCGGCGGCGATGACCGGGCGTGGCGCGAGCAGGCGTTCGGCGAGACGGGGGAAGAGCAGATCGCCCAGGTTGTGGCGGTCGCAGGCGCCGAACAGGATGAGGGGGGTGTCCGCGCTGTCGTGCGGCGGGACGGTCAGCCGCACAGGCGGCAAACCGTCATCAGCATCAGGTCGCGGGCGGCGCCGTCGAGTTTGGGCAGCGTTTTCTTCAGTCGCCGGCCATCTTCCAGGGCACCGAGGGCGATGCCCACCAGGGCGAGGGGGAGGGCGGGCATGGCGGGGGTGGCCAGCTCATGGATGGAGGTTTGCTGCTTCGCGTCGAGATGCAGTATCAGGGTTTCCCCGCCGTCGCGGCGATGGATCAGGCGGCCATCGTCTTCCAGGGCCAGCTCGCCGCCATCCTTGAGGTGGAAACGGTGGGCTTCCGGTTCGCCGGCCAGCCAGGGGCCGAAGAAATCCGGCACCGCCGCCGCCGGGCCGCCGGGGAGGCGTTCGAGTTGTTCGAGAAATTCTTCCAAGTCCTTGCGCAGGTTGGGCATCAGGCGCGCTCCATCAGGCGAACTCCCCCAGCGGCCGGAAACAGAACACGAAGCGGCCCTGGCCAAAGTTGACCATCAACTCGCCGCCGCGCGTCTCGGCGTATTCCTGCCAGCCGGGGATGGCGCAGCCCTGGTGGCATTCGCTGACCCCGGCAGGGGACTCGAGATCGCGATCGCGGTCGTAGAAGGACAAAAGCATCGCGCCACCCAGCAGATGGTCTGCGGCGATGTGGGCCAGGCGGTGGCATTGGTCGAAGTTGAGGCCGAGTTCGGTGGCATTCAGGTGCAGGGTTTTCATGGGTCGGGTACCAGGGATCGGGTCGTGGAATCGTAGCCCGGAGGAGCGCAGCGAGTCCGGGTTTCATGTGCGTCAACGCCCCCCGGACATGTGTCAGCCATCCAGTTCGCGGCGCAGTTCATACAACGCCTCCAGCGCTTCCCTCGGTGTCAGGCTGTCCGGGTCCAGGCTGACGAGCCTTTCCAGGGCGGGGTGGACGGCGGGTTCCGGCACGGATGGGGCGGCGAACAGGTCGCCCTGGCCACTGACCGCGACCTGCTGGTTTTCCAGCTCTACCAGCTTGCGTCGCGCGGCGCCGACCACGGGGGCCGGCACGCCGGCCAGTCGGGCGACCTGGATGCCGTAGCTCTGGCTGGCGGGGCCGTCCTCGACGGCGTGCAGGAAGGTGAGGTTGCCGCTGCTTTCCACGGCGTCCAGGTGGGCATTGGCGATGGTGCGGTCGTCGCGCGCCAGTTGGGTCAGCTCGAAGTAGTGGGTGGCGAACAGCGTCATGGAACGGGTCTTTTCCGCCAGATGCCGGGCCACCGACCAGGCGATGCTGATGCCGTCGAAGGTGGAGGTGCCGCGGCCGATCTCGTCCAGGAGGACCAGGCTTTGCTCGGTGGCGTGGTTGAGGATGCCGGCGGTCTCGGTCATCTCCACCATGAAGGTGGAACGCCCGCCGGCCAGGTCGTCGGAGGAGCCGATGCGGGTGAAGATCTGATCGACCGGGCCGATCACCGCTTCCTCGGCCGGCACGTACAGGCCGCAGCAGGCGAGCAGGACGATCAGGGCGGTCTGCCGCATGTAGGTGGATTTGCCGCCCATGTTGGGGCCGGTGATGATCAGCATGCGCCGCGTCGGGTCGAGGCGCAGGTCGTTGGGGATGAAGGCCTCGACGCGGCCTTCGACCACCGGATGCCGGCCGGCGCGGATGCGGATGCCCCAGTCGTCGCCGTACACCGGGGCGACGTAATGGTGGCCGGCGGCGAAATCGGCATGGCCGCTGAGCACGTCCAGCTCGGCGACCGCCTCGGCCAGGGTTTGCAGGCGCGGGATGTGGGGCGCCAGCCAGTCCAGCAGTTTTTCGTAGAGCCACTTCTCGCGCGCCAGGGCGCGTTCGCCGGCGGACAGGTATTTGTCCTCGAACTGCTTCAGCTCCGGGGTCAGGTAGCGCTCGACGTTCTTCAGGGTCTGCCGGCGATGGTAGTCGGCCGGCACCTTGTCGGCCTGGCCGCGGGTGACCTCGATGTAGAAGCCGCTGACCTTGTTGTATTCCACGCGCAGGTTGGCGATGCCGGTGCGGGCGCGCTCCCGGGCCTCCATATCGAGCAGGAAGGCGCCGCAGTCTGATTGCAGCGCGCGCAGTGCGTCCAGCTCCGGGTCGAACCCGTCGGCGATGACGCCGCCCTCGCGCAGCAGGGCCGCCGGTTCTTCCTGGATCGCCTGGGCCAGCCGTTCCACGACGCCTTCCGGCGCCGCCAGGCGGGGGGCAAAGTCGGCCAGGGGTTCGCCGGACTGGGCCAGGCTCGAGGCCAGCGCCGGCAGGCGTGTCAGGCCGTCCCGCAGGCCGGAGAGGTCGCGCGGACGGGCGTTCCGCAGGGCGACGCGGCCGGTGATGCGCTCCAGGTCGGCCATGCCCTTGAGGCCGGCGCGCACTGCGCGGCCCGTGTCCGGCGCGTCGATAAAGCCGCCGATGGCCGCCAGCCGGCCGGCCAGCACGCCCCGCGCGCGCAGCGGGTGGTGCAGCCAGTGGCGCAGCAGGCGGCTGCCCATGGCGGTGACGCATTGGTCCAGTTCGGAGAACAGGGTGGGCGCGGACTCGCCGCGCAGGGTTTCGGAGATCTCCAGGGTACGCCGCGCCGCCGCGTCCAGGCCGACATGCGCGCTGTCGCGCTCCAGGACCAGGGCGGTGACGTGGGGCAATGCGGCTTGCTGGGTGTGGCGGACGTATTCCAGCAGTAAACCGGCCACCGCCTGCAGGGCGGGTTGCCGGGCGATGCCGAAGGCGTCCAGGTCGCGGGTGGCGAAGTGTTCGCACAACAGGCGCCCGCCGCGCTGGGCGTCGAATTGCCAGGCAGGGCGGCGGGTCAGGGCCCGCCGTTGGCCCTGAATGCCGGCAAGCGCCTCGTGTTCCCAATCCTCCGGCAGCAGCAGTTCCGCCGGCTCCAGACGGGCCAGTTCGGCGGCCAGACGCTCGGAGGGGACGGTCTTGGCAGCGAAGCGACCGCTGGCCAGGGTCAGCCAGGCCAGGGCGATGTCGGACTCGTGGGGCGCCAGGGCCAGGATGACCGCGTCGTGCTTGTCGTCCAGCAGGGCGGCGTCGGTGACCGTGCCGGGGGTGACGATGCGCACCACCTTGCGTTCGACGGGACCCTTGCTCGTCTTGGGGTCGCCGATCTGCTCGCAGATGGCCACCGACTCGCCCAGCCGCGCCAGCCGCGCCAGGTATTGCTCGGCAGCATGATAGGGCACGCCGGCCATGCGGATCGGTTGCCCGGCCGACTGGCCGCGGGTGGTCAGAGTGATGTCCAGCAGGCGCGCGGCATGCTCGGCGTCGTCCAGGAACAGCTCGTAGAAATCGCCCATGCGGTAGAACAGCAGCATGTCCGGGTGCTGGGCCTTGATGCGCAGGTACTGCTGCATCATGGGCGTGTGCTGGTCCGGCAAGGCGGGGGTGGGAGTCGTTTCGGGCACGGCAGTCTTGGCGGTTGACGCGTGAATTGTACCGCCTGCCTTTGCGGACGAGCCTCCAGTGTGCCGCTGGGGTATATTCCCCCCGTTGCATCATTCCCTCTGTCCAAATGGGGCTCAAGCCCCGATCCGCATCAGCCGATATCCACCATGCCCAACAACAATCCAGCCCATCGAGGATACCAGATGTCCCTGCTGTCCTTATTTCGCCGTTCCCAGCCGCTGACCGCCGCATTATTGCTGGCACTGGCAACGGGCCGTGCGGGAGGTGCCGACAAGGTGGCCGACGGCTCGCCGGCCATCGAGGCGCGCATGACCGCGGTCATGGCCTCGCCGGAGTTGCTCGGGGCGGCGGCGGAGGCGGGCAGGCGGGCGAGCCAATTCTGCGTGAATTGCCATGGCGAATCGGGTCTGAGCCAGCATGGACATGTCCCAAACCTGGCCGGCCAGCATCCGGTGTTCCTGCTCACCCAGATCGAGAAATTCGCCGACGGCCGGCGCCAGGATGAGTTCATGACCGGCCTGATCAAGGTGCTGAAGCCCGAGGACCGTTTCAACATGGCCATCTACTTCGCCAGCCAGTCGGTGCCTGTCAAGCCGGCCAGGGACGCTGCGTCGGCCCGGCGCGGCCAGCAGCTCTATGCGCGCGCCTGCGTGGGTTGCCACGGCGCGCAGGCGCGCGGCCAGAAACGCATTGCGCGGTTGGCCGGCCAGCAGCCCGAATACCTGGTCCGGGCACTGGACAACTACCGCACCGGAAAAGGCCGCAAGGACCCGGTGATGACGGCGGTGGCCAAGGGCTTGAGCAACGGCGACATCCAGGCCCTGGCGGCCTATCTGCCTACCATTCCCTGAACTCGGGAGCCGGGATCAGGTCCGCTTCAGGGCCGGCGTGACGTGGGGGGTGAGGGTTTGCAACAGTTGGGCGAATACCTTGGGATTGCCGGCCACCACGTGGCCATTGCCCAGGTAGTCCTCGCCGCCGGCGAAATCGCTCACCAGACCGCCGGCCTCCTGGATCAGCAGGCACCCGGCGGCGATGTCCCAAGCATTGAGCCCGATCTCGAAAAAGCCATCGGTGCGGCCCGCCGCCACCCAGGCCAGGTCCAGGGCGGCCGAGCCGGGACGGCGCAGGCCGGAGGTCTTCTGCACCAGTTCGCGGAACATGGCGGTGTAGGCGTCCAGGTGGGTGAAATCCCGGTATGGGAAACCGGTGCCGATCAGGGCCTCGGCGAGCTTGTCGCGCCGCGAGACACGGATGCGTCGCTCGTCCAGATAGGCGCCGCCGCCGCGGCTGGCGATGAACATCTCGTTGCGCACCGGATCATAGACCACGGCCTGGCTGAGCTGGCCCTTGTGCAGCAGGGCGATGGAGACGCTGTACTGGGGAAAGCCGTGCAGGAAGTTGGTGGTGCCGTCCAGGGGGTCGATGATCCACTGGTATTCGGAATCGCCCGCTGCCCCGGATTCTTCGGCCAGGATGGCGTGTTTGGGATAGGCGGAACGGATGGTCTCGATGATGGCCTGTTCGGCCTGGTGGTCCACCTCGCTGACGAAATCGTTTTCCCGCTTGGTGCGGATGGTCAGGCGATCCAGGTCGTTGGAGGCCCGATTGATGATGGCGCCGGCGCGCCGGGCGGCTTTCACCGCCGTGTTGAGCATGGGATGCATGGCTAATAAAGAGCGATGGGAAATTTCACCTCGGATTCTACCTTGACGGACGTCCCCCCTCCCGACAACCTGATGTTGGCGCGCATCCGCATAGTGCTGGTGGAGACCAGCCATCCGGGTAACCTGGGCGCCGCCGCGCGGGCCATGAAGGTCATGGGCCTGAGCCGTCTCCACCTGGTGGCGCCGCGCTGTGCCATCGATGACGAGGCGCGCGCGCGGGCCTCCGGGGCGGTGGACGTGCTCGACGGCGCGGTGACCTGCGCCGATTTGGACGAGGCCCTGGCGGGCACCGTGCTGGCCGCCGCCTGTACCTCCCGCCGCCGCGACCTGCCGCATCCGGCCTACACACCCCGCCAGGCGGCGCCCGGGATGCTGTCCGCCGCGCGGCAGGGGGACGTGGCCCTGGTGTACGGTTCCGAGACCTACGGCCTGTCCAACGACCAGCTGGCCCGCTGCCGCTGGCTGATCAACATCCCCGCCAATCCGGGCTATATGTCATTGAACCTGGGCGCGGCCGTGCAAGTGCTGGCCTATGAACTGCGCAGCTGCCTGGAGGATGCTGTCATCCCCCTGCCGGAATTCGAAGCGGCCCGGCACGAGGAGGTGGAGGCACTGCTGGCGGAGCTGGAGCGATCCCTGACGGACATCGGCTTCCTCGACCCGCGTCACCCCAAGCGCCTGATGCCCCGGCTGCGCCGCTTCTTTGCCCGCGCCGGCCTGGAAAAGGAGGAGGTGGCCATCTGGCGGGGTGTGCTGACGGCGATGCGGCAGGGACGACGGGAAGGGGGCTGATCGCGGCGGCGGGGTGTTCGCCCGGCTGTATCAGTGTGCCCGCAACAGGGCCTCGAAGGCCTCAGGTTCGAGGGGGCGGCTGAACAGATAGCCCTGGTAGGTGTGGCAGCCGTTGCGGCCGAGGAAGTCCCGCTGCGCTTCCGTTTCCACTCCTTCGGCGATCACGTCCAGCCCCAGGGTGCGGCCCATGGTGATGATGGTCTGGACGATGGCCGCGTCGTTGGGATCGGTGATGACGTCGCCCACGAAGCTCCGGTCGATCTTCAACTGATCCAGCGGCAGGCGCTTCAGATAGGACAGGGAGGAGTAGCCGGTGCCGAAGTCATCCAGCGAGAAGCGCACACCCAAGGCCTTGAGCGCCTGCATCTTGGCGATGGTGTCGTCCACGTCGTCGATCACCAGGCTTTCCGTCAGTTCGATCTTCAGGTTCTCCGCGGCGGCGCCGGTCTGACCGATCACATCGCGCACGATGGCCACGAAATCGGGTTGGCGGAATTGGCGGATGCTGACGTTGACGGCCAGGGAAAGGTGGCGGGTGGCGGGGTCGGCCGCCCAGTCGCGCAGCCGGGCGCCGGCCGTGGACAGGACCCACTGTCCGATCGGCTGGATCAGGCCGCTGTCTTCTGCCAGGGGGATGAATACCACCGGCGATATCTCTCCGCGCTGCGGGTGGCGCCAGCGCAGCAGCGCCTCGGCGCCGATGATGCGGCGCGCGGCGTCGAACTGGGGCTGGAACAGCAGGTGTAACTGGCGGCGCTGGAGGGCCTGACGCAGATCGGATTCCAGCGCGGTGTGCTCGTCCAGCGCGGCCTGCATCGTCGGGTCATAGAAGCGCAGGCTGTTGCGGCCGGCACTCTTGGCCTGGTAGAGGGCCATGTCTGCCTGGCTGAGCAGGGCCTCCACCGTCTCGTCGTGGTTGTGGAACAGGGTGATGCCCAGGCTCGCCGTGCAATGGAATTCGATCCGCGCCGAGCGGCCGTCATCCAGTTCATAGGGGCGCGACAGGGCCTCGCGCAGTTTCTCGCCCACCATGCGTGACTGGAAGGCTGCCTCCTCGGCGGATTCGCTCAGGTCCTCCAGGACGATGACGAATTCGTCGCCGCCCAGGCGCGACACAGTATCGTCCACCCGCGAGATGGTGTCGGCCTCGCGCAGGCTGGCCTGCAGGCGACGGGCCACTTCGATGAGCAGGTGGTCGCCGACGGCATGGCCGCGGGTGTCGTTCAGGGTCTTGAAGTTGTCCAGATCCAGGAACATCACCGCGCCATAGCGCTTGCTGCGGCTGCTGCAGGCCAGTGCCTGGTTCAGCCGATCATGCAGCAGCCGCCGGTTGGGCAACAGGGTGAGGGGGTCGTAATAGGCCAAGCGGTGGATCTCCGCCTCCGCCTCGCTGTTCTGGGTGATGTCGGAGAAGGTGCCCACATAGTGGGTGACCTCTCCCGTGGGATTGCGCACGGCGGTGATGGTCAGCCATTCCGCATAGATCTTGCCGTTTTTGTGCCGGTTCCATATCTCGCCCTGCCAGTAGCCGGTTTCCTTCAGGGTGGCCCACATGTTGCGGTAGTAGGCGGGGTCCTGGCGCCCGGAATTGAGCAACGCGGGCGACTTGCCGATCGCCTCTTCCTCTGCGTAGCCGGTCAGGCGCGTGAAGGCGGCATTGACGCGCACGATGCTGCCGCGCGCATCGGTGACGATCATGCCGGACTGGGACTGGAAGGCGATGGCGGCGATGCGCAGTTCTTCTTCGGCGCGTTTGCGTTCGCTGATGTCGTTGACGCTGACCACCACATAGCGCTGTCCTTCCAGGACGCAGGGGCCGAGGCCCACCTCGACGGGAAACTCCCTGCCGTCCCGGTGCAATGCAAGGAAATCGCCGCCGCTCATGCCCATGACGCGGGGCCGGGGCAGATGGGCCGTGGCCTGGCGCCGGTATTCCCGATGCGCGGTCCGGTATCGGCTGGGCATCAGGTCTTCCACCGACAGACTGGACATGTCGCCCAGAGGGTAGCCGAACAGCTCCGCGGCCCGGACGTTGGCCTGGACGATGCCGCCTTGGTCGTCCATCAGCAGCATGGCCAGCGGTGCGGCATCCAGAATGAGGCGCGCCCGGTCCGCCTCCTTGCGCAGGGAGGACTCGGCCTGCTTCAGTTCGGTGATGTCGTTCAGGACATGCAGTGAGCAGTGCGACGCCTGGCCCTGGCGGCGCAGGGAAAAGCCTTGCACGGCGTAGGTTCGCTGGCCGGCCTGAATCTCATCCCGGCAACTCTCGCAGACCCCCAACCTGGACAGGCCACAGAGCGGACCGGGGCCCGAGTCGCGCGGGAAGACCTGCCAGTAGGGTTGTCCCAGTGCCTGTTCCTCGCCGCGCCCCGCAGCTTGCCAGTAGGCCTTGTTGGCCCACACCAGGCGGAATGCCTCGTCATGGACGAAGACCGGGTGGTCCAGGAAATCCAGGGGGGAGAGGCAGGCCGGGTCTCCGGCCGCGGGAGATGCATCACCCGCCGGGTGTCGGGTGCCGATCGAAGTGACTGTCCTGGCCATGTCACCGGCCAAGCATTGTGCGCCGCGCCGCGGCATGGATACGACGGCCTGTTCCGGACACGGCCGGTACAGACGCCTTGGGCGGATTCGAAATTGCGAATCTGCTTATGGACATGGTGTGCGTTACCCAATCCCATGAATTTTTAATACTTATTACATTTCTTCCTACCAGTAAACAAAAACCCTTGCGAGAATCCCGCAGGTTCTGGGAATTAGTCCGGGAATTTGACCCGGCTAGTCGGGAATTGCATACTTCCATGTCTTGTTTGTTATCTGAATATTCGAATGTTTGAACGCCTGCGGGAAGACATCTCGGTGGTCTTCGAACGGGACCCGGCGGCGCGCACTTTTTTCGAGGTGCTCACCACTTATCCCGGTTTGCATGCCGTGCTCTGGCACCGGTTTTCCCACTGGCTGTGGGGGCTCGGACTGAAATGGCTGGCGCGGCTGTCCAGCCACTTGGCGCGCTGGCTGACGGGTATCGAGATCCACCCCGGCGCGACCATCGGCCGGCGCTTCTTCATCGACCACGGCATGGGCGTGGTGATCGGCGAGACCGCCGAGGTGGGTGACGACTGCACCCTCTACCACGGCGTCACCCTGGGCGGGACCTCCTGGCAAAAGGGCAAACGCCATCCCACATTGGAGAACGGCGTCATCGTCGGCGCCGGGGCAAAGATACTGGGGCCGATCACGCTGGGCGCGAACGCCAAGGTGGGCTCCAACGCGGTGGTGGTGAAGGATGTGCCGGCGGGGGCCACGGCGGTGGGCATCCCGGCCCGCATCCTGGAAACCGGGAAGGACACCGCACGGGAGCAGGCCGCCCGCAAGCTCGGTTTCTCGGCCTACGGGGTGGGGGCTGACATGAACGATCCCATGGTCAAGGCGGTGCACGGCCTCATCGATCACTCCGTGTCCACCGACAAACGCCTGGATTGGATCGTCGCGGAACTTAAGCGCCTGGGCAGCACCGTGGAGGACGAGAAGAAGCTGGAAGACCGGTTCGATCCCGACTACCTGAACAAAATCGTGGATTGACCGTCCAAATGTTGACTAATTTTGTCGGGTACCGTAGATTTCTACTGCCATTTTAGTGCGGAGCGAGGAGAAGGAACATGCGGCTGACCACGAAAGGACGTTTTGCGGTGACGGCGATGATCGACCTGGGCATGCGGCATACCCGAGGTCCGGTGACCTTGGCCGGCATCAGCGATCGGCAGAAGATCTCATTGTCATATCTGGAACAGCTGTTCGGACGCCTGCGTAGGCAGGGCATCGTTGACAGCGTGCGCGGCCCCGGCGGCGGATACTGCCTGGCCCGGCCCATGGAGGAGATCTCCGTGGCCGACATCATCCGCGCGGTGGACGAACCCATCGACGCCACCCAATGCGGCGGCCTGGGCAACTGCCACGATGAGCACGAATGCATGACCCACGAACTGTGGACCAACCTCAACGCCCACATTTACCAGTATCTGGAGGGCGTGAGCCTGGCCGTGCTGGTGGAGCAGCAGCTGAACAAGCCCGCGGGCGAAACGCGAAAAGAACCCCGCAAGATGATCGGATCGGCGGAACTGAAGGCTGTGGTCAACGGCTGAAGGAGCATCACGACATGGTGAAGACCCCCATCTACCTGGACTACTCGGCCACCACCCCGGTGGACCCGCGGGTGGCCGAGAAGATGATCCCCTACCTGACCGAGCTGTTCGGCAATCCGGCCTCGCGTTCGCACAGTTTCGGCTGGGCGGCGGAGAAGGCCGTGGAAGAGGCGCGTGGCGAGGTGGCGGCACTGGTCAACGCCGACCCCAAGGAGATCGTCTGGACCAGTGGGGCCACCGAATCCAACAACCTGGCCATCAAGGGCGCGGCCCACTTCTACCAGGGCAAGGGCAAGCACCTGATCACGGTGAAGACCGAGCACAAGGCGGTGCTGGACACCTGCCGCGAACTGGAGCGCCAGGGGTTCGAGGTGACCTACCTGGGGGTGAAGGAAAACGGCCTGATCGACCTGGACGAGTTCAAGGCGGCGATCCGCCCGGATACCGTGCTGGCCTCGGTGATGTTCGTCAACAACGAGATCGGCGTCATCCAGGACATCCCCGCCATGGGTGAGATCTGCCGCAGCAAGGGCGTATTGTTCCACGTCGATGCGGCCCAGGCCGCCGGCAAGGTGGACATCGACCTCGGCAAGCTGAAGGTCGATCTGATGTCCTTCTCCGCGCACAAGATCTACGGTCCCAAGGGCATCGGCGCCCTGTACGTGCGGCGCAAGCCGCGCGTGCGCCTGGAGGCGCAGATGCACGGTGGCGGCCACGAGCGCGGCATGCGCTCCGGCACCTTGCCCACGCATCAGATCGTCGGCATGGGCGAGGCCTTCCGCCTGGCCCGCGAAGAGATGCACACCGAGACCGAACGCATCCGCATGCTGCGCGACAAGCTCCACAAGGGCGTGTCGGACATCGAGGAAGTGCACGTCAACGGCGACATGGAGGCGCGCATCGCCGGCAACCTGAACGTGAGCTTCAACTTTGTCGAGGGCGAGAGCCTGATCATGGCTATAAAGGACCTGGCGGTGTCGTCCGGTTCGGCCTGCACCTCGGCCAGCCTGGAGCCGTCCTACGTGCTCAAGGCCCTGGGCCGCAACGACGAGCTGGCCCACAGCTCGATCCGCTTCACTCTCGGCCGCTTCAGCACCGAGGAAGAGATCGACTACGCCGTCAAGCTGCTGCACGAGAAGATCGGCAAGCTGCGCGAGATGTCGCCCCTGTGGGAGATGTACAAGGACGGCATCGACCTGGATACGGTGCAGTGGGCGGCACATTGATTTCAAGCGGTCAGCTGGTTTCGCTGAAAGCTGATCGCTGACCGCTGATAGCTAAGGAGTCTTGTCATGTCATACAGCGAAAAGGTCCTGGACCACTACGAAAACCCACGCAACGTGGGCTCCTTCGAGAAGGACGCCTCCGGCGTCGGCACCGGCATGGTGGGCGCGCCGGCCTGCGGCGACGTGATGAAGCTGCAGATCAAGGTCAACGAGCAGGGTATCATCGAGGACGCCAAGTTCAAGACCTACGGCTGCGGTTCGGCCATCGCCTCGTCCTCGCTGGTCACCGAATGGGTCAAGGGCAAGTCCCTGGATGAGGCCATGCACCTCAAGAACACCCAGATCGCCGAGGAACTGGCCCTGCCGCCGGTGAAGATCCACTGCTCGATCCTGGCCGAGGACGCCATCAAGGCCGCCGTCGCCGATTACAAGCAGAAGCACGGCCTGGGCGGCGAGGAATACACCGCCTGCAACCCGCCGAAGGAGCACTGAGATGGGTGCCGAGACATGCACCGCGCCGGAAGGCGTCGAGATCAAGGACCTGAGTCTGGACGCCGCCGGTCTGGCGGGCGCCTCCATAAGCCTGTCCGAACGCGCCGCCAACCACGTCAGGAATTTCCTCGCCAAGCGCGGCAAGGGCCTGGGAATCAAGCTCGGCGTGCGCACCTCGGGTTGTTCCGGCATGGCCTACAAGCTGGAATTCGCTGATGTGGAAGACCCCGAGGATGTCAAGTTCGAATGTCATGGCGTCACCGTCTATATCGACCCCAAGAGCCTGGCCTACCTGAACGGCACCGAACTGGACTTCGTGCGCGAAGGGCTCAACGAAGGCTTCAAGTTCAACAACCCCAACGTCAAATCGGAATGCGGCTGCGGGGAGTCCTTCAACGTCTGATTGTCCGCGAGTCGCAAACGGCTGCTCGCCACCTGCCATTCGTCAATGCCAGACTTCAACCGCAACCACTTTGAGCTGTTCCACCTGCCGGTCGCTTTCGGCATCGACTCCCAAGCCCTCGAGCAGGCCTACCGGGACGTGCAGGCCGAGGTGCACCCGGACCGCTTTGCCCATGCGGGCGAGGCCGAACAGCGGCTGGCCATGCAATGGGCGACGCAGGTGAACGAGGCCTACCAGACCCTGAAGCTGCCTTTCGAGCGTGCCCGCTATTTGCTCGGGTTGCATGGCGTGAACGCACTGGATCCCAACAATACGGTCATGCCCGCGGACTTTCTGATGCAGCAGATGGAGTGGCGCGAGCAGCTGGCCGAGGCCAGCGACCGGCTGGACGTGCATGCGCTGGACCGTCTTGAACAGGATCTGCGGGCCATGGCGCAGCGCCTGGAGCGGGAATTGGCCGACCAGATCGATGGGCGGCAGGATTACACGACCGCAGCCGAGACGCTGCGCAAATTCCGCTTCATGGAGAAGCTGTTGCACGATATCCAGGATGCCTACGAAGAAATCGTGTGAGGCGTTAGGCGTTCGGCGTGAGGCGGTCGGAAGCCGCGAATCCACGCCGCACCCCTCACTCCTCACCCCTCGCTCCTAAATGGCCCTACTGCAACTCGCCGAGCCGGGCATGTCCACCGCCCCCCATGAACACCGCCTGGCGGTGGGCATCGACCTGGGCACCACCAATTCCCTGGTGGCCACGGTGCGCAACGGCATCTCCGTGGTGCTCAACGACGAGCATGGCCATCCCCTGTTGCCCTCCGTGGTGCGCTACCACAAGGACGGCACCACCACCGTGGGTTACGAGGCCCAGTCCAAACAGAGCGAAGACCCGCACAACACCATAGTCTCCGCCAAGCGCTTCATGGGACGAGGTCTCAGGGACCTGCCCGACATGGCGACGCTGCCCTACCACTTCGTCGATGCGCCGGGCATGGTGCAGCTGCGCACGGTCGCCGGTGTGAAGAGCCCGGTAGAGGTGTCGGCGGAGATACTCAAGGTACTCCGCGATCGCGCCCAGACGGCCCTGGGCGGCGAGTTGATCGGCGCGGTGATCACCGTGCCGGCCTACTTCGACGATGCCCAGCGCCAGGCCACCAAGGATGCCGCCAAGCTGGCGGGCCTGAACGTGCTGCGGCTGCTCAACGAACCGACCGCGGCGGCCATCGCCTATGGCCTGGACAACGCCGCCGAGGGCATCTACGCGGTCTATGACCTGGGCGGCGGCACCTTC
>DEQR01000014.1 GCA_002360535.1 Thiobacillus sp. UBA3361 | reverse complement strand
CGTGGCCAAGATCATCGAGTAAGGACGCAAGGCAAAGTGCATGAAATGGGGGCATCTCGCTCTGCGGGGTGCCCTCGTGTCTCTGCCGCAGGGGCATAGCTCAATTGGCAGAGCGTCGGTCTCCAAAACCGAAGGTTGGGGGTTCGATTCCCTCTGCCCCTGCCACACGATAAAGAAATCAGACTTAGAAATGGCCGACAACGTCAAACTTCTGGCTGCAGCGCTGCTCGCCGTGGCCGGTGTGGCAGGATTTTACCTGCTTGCGGACAGCCCCACGGTGGTGCGGGTCTTGTCGGTATTGGCGGGTTTGATGGCCGCGGCAGGTGTCGTGTATTTGACCGAACCGGGCAGGCAGTTTGCCCAGTATGCGCGGGAATCCCGCGACGAGGCGCGCAAGGTGGTCTGGCCGACGCGCAAGGAAACCATGCAGATGACCGGTTTGGTGATCTTGTTCGTGATCGTCATGGCCTTGTTTCTGTGGGCGGTAGATGGCTTCCTGTTCTGGTTGGTCAAGCAAATCATGGGCAGGAGTGAATGATGGCGATGCAGTGGTACGTGGTGCATGCCTATTCGGGTTTCGAGAAGAGCGTGATGCGCGCGCTCAAAGAGCGGGTGGCCCGCTCCGGCATGGAAGACAAGTTCGGAGAAATCCTGGTCCCGGTCGAAGAGGTCGTGGAAATGAAGGGTGGCCAGAAGAGCATCACCGAACGCAAGTTTTTTCCCGGCTACGTGCTGGTGCAGATGGAAATGGACGATGCCACCTGGCACCTGGTGAAGAGCACACCCAAGGTGACCGGCTTCGTGGGCGGTACCGCCAACAAACCGGCGCCCATCAGTGAGCGCGAGGTCCAGGCCATCCTGCAGCAGATACAGGAGGGCGTGGAGAAACCCAAGCCCAAGGTGCTGTTCGAGGTGGGTGAACTGGTGAGGGTGATCGACGGGCCGTTCAACGACTTCAACGGCAGCGTGGAAGAGGTCAACTACGAAAAGAACAAGTTGCGGGTGTCGGTGACCATTTTCGGTCGCGCGACACCTGTGGAACTGGAGTTTTCCCAGGTCGAAAAGGCCTGATCCCGTCGGGATCGGGTGTCTTCGTCCGGGGCGGAAAGTCCGGTCTTCGGATCGGCAAGAGGAGCGTCGTTAGGGCAACCGAGGGCGCGCATGGACTCACTTGACTAGGAGTTGTTAATCATGGCCAAGAAAATTATTGGCTACATCAAGCTGCAAGTGCCGGCGGGCAAGGCCAATCCTTCGCCGCCCATCGGCCCCGCGCTGGGTCAGCGCGGCCTGAACATCATGGAATTCTGCAAGGCGTTCAACGCCAAGACCCAGCAGATGGAGCCGGGTCTGCCCATCCCCGTGGTGATCACCGCCTACGCGGACAAGAGTTTCACCTTCATCATGAAGACCCCGCCCGCCACGGTGCTGATCAAGAAGGCAACCGGCGTGCAGAAGGGTTCTCCCAAGCCTCATACCGACAAGGTAGGCACCATTACCCGTGCCCAGCTCGAAGAGATCGCCAAGACCAAGATGCCGGACCTGACTGCCGCGGACATGGATGCCGCCGTCCGAACCATCGCCGGCAGCGCCCGCAGCATGGGCCTCAACGTGGAGGGGGTGTGACATGGCCAAGCAATCCAAGCGCGTGCAGGCCCTGAAGGCCACGGTGGACCGCAACAAGACCTATGTGGTCGAGGAGGCCCTGAACATGGTCAAGGGTTCGGCGACCGCGAAATTCGACGAATCCATCGACGTGGCCGTGAATCTGGGTGTCGATCCGCGTAAATCGGACCAGGTGGTGCGGGGTTCCGTGGTGATGCCGCGCGGCACCGGCAAGTCCGTGCGCGTGGCGGTGTTCTGCCAGGGTGCGGCCGCCGAGGCGGCCAAGGCCGCCGGCGCCGACATCGTCGGCTTCGACGACCTGGCCCAGGAGGTCAAGGGCGGCCGGATGGACTTCGACATCGTCATCGCCACGCCGGATGCCATGAAGGTGGTCGGCCAGTTGGGCCAGATACTCGGCCCCCGCGGCCTGATGCCCAACCCCAAGGTGGGCACCGTCACGCCCAACGTGACCGACGCGGTGAAGAACGCCAAGGCCGGCCAGGTGCAGTACCGGACGGACAAGGCGGGCATCATCCACGCCACCATCGGCCGCGCCTCTTTCGAGGTGGCGGCCCTGCGGGAAAACCTCCAGGCCCTGCTGGACGCCCTGAACAAGGCCAAGCCGGCCAGCGCCAAGGGTATCTACATGAAGAAGGTGGCGGTATCCAGCACCATGGGCATCGGCGTGCGGGTGGACCAGTCCAGCCTGCAGGCCGCGGCCACGAACTGATTATTTGATTTTGGGGCCGCCCGGGCCGGTATGGCCGGGCGGGTTGTCCAAGACCGTAGATGCCGCAAGGCTTAATCGCGGTGACGGGATGAAGGTTTCGGGGTTCTCTGATCCCTGATTCCTGATCCCTGATTCCTGTCTACGCAGACGGCGTTACCCGAGGCAGGATCACGGCATGTTGTTGCTCCTGACCAAGGTCGCCGGTTGGACCCGGAACTTCCAGCCGCATCGGAAGGAAAGGGACTTTGAACGGAAGGAGTCGGACCTTGAGTCTCAATCTTGATGACAAAAAAGCGGTTGTCGCCGAGATCAGCGAACAACTGACCAACGCCCAGGCGGTGGTCATCGCTGAATACCGGGGCGTGGCCGTCGCCGACATGACCGAGCTGCGCAAGAAGGCCCGTGAGAGCGGCGTCTATCTGCGGGTGTTGAAGAACACCCTGGTGCGCAGGGCGGTGGAGGGCACGCCGTTCGCCGGACTGGCCGACCAGATGGTCGGCCCCCTGGCCTACGGCATGTCCACCGACCCGGTGGCGGCAGCCAAGGTTCTGAACGATTTCGCCAAGGCCAACGAGAAATTCATCATCAAGGCGGGCGCGATGCCCAATGCCGTCATGTCCGACAAGGACGTGGCCGCGTTGGCCACCATGCCGAGCCGTGAGGAATTGTTGGCCAAGCTCATGGGCACCATGCAGGCGCCCATCGCCAAGTTCGTGCAAACCCTCAACGAAGTGCCGAGCAAGTTCGTGCGCACCGTTGCGGCCCTGCGGGACGAGCGCGAGAAACAGGCGGCGTAGTCGTAACGGAACCGGTTACTCAGACGAACCATTTTCAATTTCGCAAATCATTGTTTTTAGGAGTGCAACATGGCTTTGTCCAAAGCTGAAATCCTCGATGCCATCGCTGGCATGACTGTTCTGGAACTGTCCGAGCTGATCAAGGACATGGAAGAGAAATTCGGTGTTTCCGCCGCCGCCGCCACCGTGGCTGTGGCCGCCGGCCCGGCCGCCGGCGGTGCCGCCCCGGCCGCCGAGGAGAAGACCGAGTTCGACGTGATCCTGACCGCCGCCGGCGCCAACAAGGTGAACGTGATCAAGGAAGTGCGCGCCATTACCGGCCTGGGCCTGAAAGAGGCCAAGGATCTGGTGGACGGCGCGCCCAAGACCGTCAAGGAAGCCTGCCCCAAGGCCGAGGCCGAGGATATCAAGAAGAAGCTCACCGAAGCCGGCGCCACCGTCGAGATCAAATAATTACGACGTGCCCGCTTCTTTTTGCAGTGCCCTGGCTGGCGGCCTCAGGCCGCCGGCCTTTTCCCGTTTCAGGCATCAGACGTCAGGGATCAGTGGCCGCCGTGCATGCGCCGGTCGAAACTGATTCCTGATACCTGATTCCTGTCTTCTGACACGAGGCCGAGCCGCCATGAGCTACACCTTCGCCGAGAAAAAACGCATCCGCAAGAGCTTCGCCAAGCGCGAGAGTGTCTTGCCCGTGCCCTATCTGCTGACCACCCAGCTGGAGTCCTACTACGATTTCCTTCAGGCGGATACGCCACCCGCCGAGCGCAAGGACATGGGCCTGCAGGCGGCGTTTTCCTCCATCTTTCCCATCGTCAGCCACAACGGCAGCGCGCGTCTGGAGTTCGTCAGCTACCAGCTCGGCCAGCCCGTATTCGACATGGTCGAGTGCCAGCTGCGCGGCCTGACCTTCGCCGTCAGCCTGCGTGCCAAGGTGCGCCTGGTGATCATGGATCGGGAAAGCACGAAGGAAAAGATCAAGGAGGTGAAGGAGCAGGAGGTCTATATGGGCGAGGTGCCCCTGATGACCCCCACGGGCTCTTTCATCATCAACGGTACCGAGCGGGTGATCGTCTCCCAGCTGCACCGGTCGCCGGGCGTGTTTTTCGAGCACGACCGGGGCAAGACCCATTCCTCCGGCAAGCTGCTGTTCTCCGCGCGCATCATCCCCTACCGCGGCTCCTGGCTGGACTTCGAGTTCGATCCCAAGGATTTGGTCTTCTTCCGCATCGATCGCCGCCGGAAGATGCCAGTGACCATCCTGCTCAAGGCACTGGGCTATACGCTGGAACAGATCCTGGCCGAGTTCTTCGAGTTCGAGTCCTTCCATGTCACCAAGAAGGGCATCGAGATGGATCTCAAGCCCGAGCGTTTGAAGGGCGAGATGGCCCGCTTCGACATCCTGGGCAAGGATGGCAAGGTCCTCGTCGCCCGCGACAAGCGCATCACGGCTCGACACATCCGCGACCTGGAGGCCGCCGGCATCAAGAAGGTGCAGGTCAGCAACGATTTCCTGCTGGGCCGCACCGTGGCCCACAACATCATCGACAAGGAGAGCGGTGAAGTCCTGGCGCACGCTAACGACGAGATCACCGAAGGCTTGCTTGAGAAGCTGCTCGACGCCAAGGTGAGCAAGCTGGAGACCCTGTTCACCAACGATCTGGACCACGGTTCCTTCATCTCCCAGACCCTGCGCACCGACGAAACCACCGACCAGTGGACTGCCCGTGTGGCCATCTACCGCATGATGCGCCCCGGCGAGCCGCCCACCGAAGACGCCGTCGAGGCCTTGTTCCAGCGCCTGTTCTTCTCCCCGGACAGTTACGACCTCTCCAAGGTCGGCCGGATGAAGTTCAATCGCCGCATCGGCCGCGATGAACTGGTCGGTAGCCAGACCCTGAGCAACGCGGACATCGTCGCCGTCATCAAGATACTGGTGGAACTGCGCAACGGCCGTGGCGAGGTGGACGACATCGACCACCTGGGCAACCGGCGCGTACGCGCCGTGGGCGAGCTGGCCGAAAACCAGTTCCGGGCCGGCCTGGTGCGCGTCGAGCGGGCCGTGAAGGAGCGCCTCTCCCAGGCCGAGAGCGACAACCTCATGCCCCACGACATGATCAACGCCAAGCCCATTTCGGCGGCGATCCGCGAGTTCTTCGGCTCCAGCCAGCTGTCCCAGTTCATGGACCAGACCAACCCCCTGTCCGAGATCACCCACAAGCGGCGCATCTCCGCCCTGGGCCCCGGCGGTCTGACCCGCGAGCGGGCCGGCTTCGAGGTGCGCGACGTGCACCCCACCCACTACGGCCGGGTGTGCCCCATCGAGACGCCGGAAGGCCCGAACATCGGTCTGATCAACTCCCTGGCCCTGTACGCCCAGACCAACGAGTACGGCTTCATCGAGACCCCCTACCGCAAGGTGACGGATGGTCATGTGACGGATCACATCGACTACCTGTCGGCCATCGAGGAGAGCCAGTACGTCATCGCCCAGGCCAACGCCGCCCTGGACGCCAAGGGCCGGTTCACCGACGAACTGGTATCCAGCCGCTTCCACAACGAATTCGCCCTTTCGACGCCGGACAAGATCCAGTACATGGACATCGCCCCATCCCAGATCGTCTCGGTGGCCGCCTCCCTGATCCCCTTCCTGGAGCACGACGACGCCAACCGGGCCCTGATGGGTTCCAACATGCAGCGTCAGGCCGTACCCTGCCTGCGTCCGGACAAGCCGGTGGTGGGCACCGGCATCGAGCGCACCGCCGCGGTCGATTCGGGCACGGTGGTCACCGCCAAGCGCGGCGGCGTGGTGGACTATGTCGATGCCAGCCGCATCGTGGTGCGGGTCAACGACGACGAGACCGCCGCGGGCGAGGTGGGCGTCGATATCTACAGCCTGACCAAGTACCAACGTTCCAACCAGAATACCAACATCAACCAGCGTCCCCTGGTGAAGCGCGGCGACCAGATCGCCCGGGGCGACGTGGTGGCCGATGGCGCCTCCACCGACAAGGGTGAACTGGCCCTGGGCCAGAACATGCTGGTGGCCTTCATGCCCTGGAACGGCTACAACTTCGAGGACTCCATCCTCATCT
>DEQR01000043.1 GCA_002360535.1 Thiobacillus sp. UBA3361 | reverse complement strand
AGGGCCGCCAGGCCGGCCAGGATGCTGAGCCCCGCCAGGCTGGCGGCGTTGCGGGGCAGGCCGGGGCTGAGACGGGACAGCAGGCGCAATTGCCGCTCCAGGGTGTAGCCCAGCACCCACTGATTCCAGCCGTGGTTCACCGATTCCCACACGTGGCGCAGGCCGCGCAGCCAGCCGGCGTGCAGCCGCGCCAGGCCGGCGGGCAGTTCCCGCGCCGGCAGGGCGGCGGCCAGGCCCC
Organism: Thiobacillus sp. UBA3361; assembly: GCA_002360535.1. Classification (GTDB taxonomy): domain Bacteria; phylum Pseudomonadota; class Gammaproteobacteria; order Burkholderiales; family Thiobacillaceae; genus UBA3361. Next base: position 141,707 of record DEQR01000043.1, on the reverse strand, counting down.
GTTCCACCCGCTCCGGGGCGACGCTGGCGGTGGGATCGACCCGCGTCCAGCCCCGTTCCCCCAGCCACACCTCGGTCCAGGCATGGGCGTCGGACTGGCGCACCAGGATGTGGCCGTCCAGGGGATTGATTTCGCCGCCCTGGTAGCCGGTGACCACCCGCGCGGGGATGCCGGCGGCCCGCATCAGGAACACGAAGCTGCCGGCGAAGTGCTCGCAGAAGCCGCGCCGGCTGCCGAACAGGAAGTCATCCACACTGTCCGCACCCAGCACGGGCGGGTCCAGGGTGTAGGTGAACGACGCGCGGTACAGGGCCAGGGCCTTTTCGATCACGGCCTCTGAGGATGCCGATTCGGCCCGCCAGCGCGCCGCCATGTCCCGGGCCCGGGGGTTGAAGCCCGGCGTCAGGGCCAGGGCGCGCGCCTGTTCATCCCGCCCGGCCCCCAGCCGGTAGTCCGGGTGGGAAACGAGATCGAAGCGCCGCCGCTGCTCGATGGTCTGCTCGCTGGCCAGTTGCATGCCCGCGAGCAGGCGGGTACCGGGCGGCAGTTGGACGGGCAGGCCGAGGGTGAAGACCCAGTCCAGGCCATGGGGCTCCAGGGTGAGGGTGTAGGCCAGGGGGGTGCCCAGCGCCCGCGCCGGGGTCTCTCCCATGAGCGTGCGCGGCCCGGTGCGCCAGGTGCGCCCGTCGAAGGCGTCCAGTACCGGGCCGCGCCAGTAGAGGCTGCGCGGGTCGGGCGCCGGCCCGCTGAAGACGGCCCGGAAGGCCACCTCGCCGGACAGGATCAGGCGCCCGAAATCCCCCGGCGACATGGTGTCCGACAGGCCGGTGCGGCCAGCCTGCTCAGAGCTCGGAAAGCTCCACAGGGGATGGTCCAGGCGCGGGAAGAATACGAACAGCAGCACCGCCAGGGGCAGGCCGGCCAGCAGCAGGCCGGCGGCGGTGCGCAGGCTGCGGCCCAGGCCGCGGGTCGGGCCGGCGGTCTGCTGGGCCAGGGCGGCGGTGAGCAGGAGGGCCACGCCCAGCATGTAGGCGGCCACCGGCAGGCTCTGGCTGGTGAGAAAGTAGCTCAGCACGACGAAGTAGCCCAGGAGCAGCAGCAGGCGCTTCTGGCGGGCGGAGTCCGTCTCCAGCAGCTTGACGAAGATGAGCAGCAGGAACAGGGGGATGCCCGCCTGCTGGCCGAACACGTGGCCGTACTGGATCAGCACCCCGCCCAGCCCGCCCAGGGCCAGCAGGTTGCGCACGTGGCGGTGGGGCAGGGGGCGGCCGGTCCAGGCCAGCAGCGCCCGCCAAGCCCAGATGGCCAGGCACAGGGCGGCCAGCCAGGGCGGCAGCTGGGACAGGTGGGGGGCCAGGGCCAGCAGCGGCGGCAGCAGCCAGAAACCGTCAGCCAGCCGAGGGGGGATTCTTTGCCAGTCCATGGACGGCCAAGGCGTTGAGACAGCGCAGTCGGTGCGCGCGGCCGCTGCCCTGGGGCAGGGTCAGGCCGGGCAGGCGCAGCCCCCAGGGCCGGCCGGCGGCGTCCGCGTCCAGCACCCAGCGGGTCAGGATGGCGATACGGCTCTCCGCGTCGCGCCCCCCCAGCTGCCCCCAGTCCAGCCAGAGTTGCCCGCCCGCCGGGCCGACGAAACCCTTGACCATGGGCGCGGCGTGCCGGGCCAGGGTCTTCCAGGCCAGGCGCGACAGGCTCTCGCCCGGGGCGTAGGCGCGCAGGCCGTCGAAATCCTCCGCCCCGCGTACCTTCGCTCCATCCCGATCGCCGCTGTCCTCGCGGGCCGGGGGCAGGGGCGGGTGGGCGGCGGCGGGACGGGGCCAGACCAGTACCTCCGTGTCCGGGCGCAGTACGGCCCAGGCGCGGAACAGGCCCAGAGGCGCCTCGCTGCCGATCTGGCAGTTGCCCAGGGCGAGGCGGCCGCGATGATGGGTGGCCAGGCTCAGGGCCAGCACCCCCGCTTCGCCGGGCCGTAAATCCACGGGCGCCGAGCCGGCCGCATCCAGTTGCAGTACGAGGCCCTGGCGCGGCCGGTCCGCCGGCGGGTCCGTATGCAGGCGCACGGTCATGGCATCGCCGGCGAACACCGGCTCGGCCTCCAGGCCATGCAGGCGCAGGCCGAGCACGTTGCGCCAGGTGGCGAACAGGCAGGCCAGGGCCATGCCGGCCAGCAGGAAGGTGAACAGGAAGCCCAGGCTGATGCCGTAGTTGATGGAGCCCACCAGCATGCCCAGCAGCAGCAGGCCGAAGGCCACGCCCTGGCGGGTGGGCAGGATGTAGACGCGGCGGGCGGACAGGGTCAGGGGCAGGGGGTCCGTGCCGGTGAGGCGGAACAGGCGCCGGGTGAAACGGTTGGCGGTGGGCAGGGTGGCGACGGGCATGTCGGGCCTGTTCCTACCACCGGGCGGCCTGGAAATTGGCGGGTGGTGGGCATCCCAGCGGACGGATCCACGCCCGGGTCTTCCCCCTTTGGTAAAGGGGGATCGAGGGGGATTCGACTGCGTTGGCTTCTACCCAGGGCGCGGGAATCCCCCCTGGCCCCCCTTTGGAAAAGGGGGGAATCATTGGGAGAGGCGACGGGAACCCTAGGTTGATCACCGGTTCGTGGGCTGGCCGGTTCAGGGGATAGCCACCGTCGCCAGCACGCCGTTCACCGCCGCGTCGCCATCGCCGGCCAGGCCCTCCGCGTCCAGCAGTCGGTGGCCGGCCACGGCCGGGAAGACCGCCTGCACGTCCTCGGGCACGGCATAGTCCCGCCCGCCCAGCCAGGCCCAGGCGCGGGCGGCGCGGGCGATGCCCAGGCCGGCACGGGGCGACAGGCCGTGCAGGAAGCGGCCCGCGGCGCGGGTGTGTTCCACCAGGGCCTGGATGTAGTCCAGCAGGGGATCGGCCAGGCGCACCCGTTCCACCTCCGCCTGGATGGCGCTCAGGGCGGCCGGTTCCAGCAGGGCATCCATGGCCGCCGGGGCGCGGTTCCCGCCGGCCAGCAGGGCGCGTTCCGCGGCCCGGTCCGGATAGCCCAAGGTCAGGCGCATCAGGAAGCGGTCCAGCTGGGATTCGGGGAGGGGATAGACGCCCGCCTGGGTGAAGGGGTTCTGGGTGGCGATCACGAAGAACGGGTTGGGCAGGGGGCGGGTGACGCCCTCCAGGGTCACCTGGCCCTCTTCCATGGCCTCCAGCAGGGCGCTCTGGGCCTTGGGGGTGGCCCGGTTGATCTCGTCGGCCAGGATCAGCTGGCTGAAGATGGGACCGGGGTGGAAGCGGAAGCCGCCGCTATCCCTGTCGAAGACGGAGTAGCCCAGCACATCCGCCGGCAGCAGGTCGCTGGTGAACTGGATGCGCTTGAACTCCAGCCCCAGGGTATGGGCCAGGGCATGGGCCAGGGTGGTCTTGCCTACGCCGGGCAGGTCCTCGATGAGTAGGTGGCCACGCGCCAGCAGGCAGGCCAGGGCCAGGCGGGTCTGGCGGGATTTGCCCAGCACGGCGGCGTCCAGCTGGGCCAGCACCTGGGGGAAGGGGGGGCGGGGGGCGTCGGGCATGGCGGATCGTCTGTCTCGGCTCGGCTTTAGCGTACCCCATGCGGATGGGGCGGGGACCACCCCGCGGATGAAGGGTCGCGGCCGGCGGATGGGCGATGCTGGGTGCGGCCTGTGTTCAGCCGGCGCGCCGGCGGCGGATGGTCCAGCCGACCATGCCGAGACCGGCCAGCATCAGGGCGTAGGTGCCGGGTTCGGGGACGGCGGCGATCATTACCGTCCGATCCGTGCCGCTGCTGGGATGCTGCACGTTGACATAGGCCACGTTGGGGTTGAGCGGGTCGAAATACAGGCCGCTGGGTTCGGCGCCGTCGGTCTTCAGGGTGGCCCAGACACCCAGCGCCTCGGCCACGCCGTCGTTGTCGGCATCCCTGGCGAACCAGATGTTGGCGATACCGCCGCCCTGGTCCTCGACGATGTAGATATTGCCCTCCGCGTCGATGGCCAGGTTGTCGGGGTTGGTGAAGGCGTTGCCGATGGCGGCGCCGGTGGCCATGTCGGGGGTGTCGCGGCCGGCGAACAGCCTGATCTCGTTGTTGGCCAGGTCCAGGGCGAAGACCTTGTGGTTAGTGGTGGTGGCCATGAACAGCAGCTGCCTGCCGTCCGGCAGAGTCTTGATCTCGATGTCCTCGGGACGGTCGAAGCCGGTGCCCAGGAAGGCGGCGACATTGGGCGTGGCGCGGCCGTCCAGCACGGTCAATCCGCTGAAATCAGTCTTGACGACGGTGCCGGGCAGGGCGGCGCCGCCCGCGTCGGTCAGCGCGATCCAGGTGTAGGCGCCGGTGGCCTCCTTGGCTGTGCCGTCGCCCACGCGCAGCACGGAGGTGGTGCCGGCGGCGAAGAAATCGGCGCCGTTGGTGGCGTTGGGGTTGGCGGAGGTGAACCTGAAGATGTGGCTGTCGTTGCGTTCGTCGATGAAGTAGAAGTTCTTGTCCCGGTCGAACACCAGGCCCTCGTGGGCGACGCGGATGTCGGCCGGGCCGATGGGGCGGCGCACGAAGTTGATGCTGCCAGGCGCCGCGGTGGGGTTGGTGATCTCGAACAGCCTACCGAAGGGGAGGGTGACCGCGCCGGGGTCGCTCCAGGCCTCCTCGGCGGTCAGGTAGCTGCCCCATGGCGTCCAGCGGGAGGCATCGCCGGCCACGAAGAACTGGGTGCCGGGCGCGACGATGGTCACGGTGCGGGTGTTGTAGTCCGGGTTCCACAGGTCGATGCGCTGCACGCCGGCGGTCAGTGTCTCGAACGGGGTGAACAGGTAGCGGCCCGCATCCGCGCCGGTTTCGTTAACCGTCTGCATGTCCCAGGTGCCGCTGTTGCCCTGGCCGCGCGCCAGCTGGGTGGCGCGGTCGGCGATGCTCACCTGGGTGAAGTTGGGCGAGGACAGGACGAAGGGCGCGGCTTCGCCCGCGTCCCCGACGGGCAGGCTGGCGGCGGTGGCCGCCAGGGGGGTGAAGTCGTCGAAACGGGTGTCGGCGGCGTTGGTCTGGGTGCAGGCCGCGAGCATGGCGGCCAGGGCAATCCTGTTGCGCATGGCGGTTTCCCTCAACACGATGACCCCGACTATGCAGCGGGATGGTCTTCGCCGCAATCGGGGAGAGGCATTTCAGACCGCCCGGGCGACTTACTCCTCCAGCCGCATCTGCGGGAACAGGATCACGTCGCGGATGCTGGCCGAGTCGGTGAGCAGCATCACCAGCCGGTCGATGCCGATGCCGCAGCCGCCGGTGGGGGGCAGGCCGTGTTCCAGGGCGCGGATGTAGTCGGCGTCATAGAACATGGCCTCCTCGTCGCCGGCCTCCTTGGCCGCCACCTGGGCCTGGAAGCGGGCCGCCTGGTCCTCCGGGTCGTTCAACTCGGAGAAGCCGTTGGCGACCTCGCGCCCGGCGATGTAAAGCTCGAAGCGCTCGGTGATCTCCGGCCGGGCGTCGCTGGCCCGCGCCAGGGGCGAAGTCTCCACCGGGTAGTCGATGATGAAGGTGGGCTGCACCAGCTGGTGTTCGGTGGTCTCCTCGAACAGGGTCAGTTGCAGGCCACCGATGCCGTCGGATTTGCGGAAGGCGATCTTGCGCCGCTGCAATTCGGCCACCAGGAACTCCCGGTCGTGCAGGGGCGCGTCCTCCAGGTCCTGGTTGTACAGGCGAGTGGCCTCCAGCGCGGTCATGCGGGCGAAGGGCTGGGCCAGGTTGATGACCTGGCCCTGGTAGGCCACGGCGGTGTGGCCCAGCACCTCGTGGGCGGTGTAGCGCAGCATCTCCTCCACGAAGTCCATCAGGTAGCGGTAGTCCCGGTAGGCCTCGTAGAACTCCATCATGGTGAACTCGGGGTTGTGCCGGGTGCTGAGGCCCTCGTTGCGGAAATTGCGGTTGATTTCAAATACTTTTTCCAGGCCGCCCACCACCAGGCGCTTCAGGTAGAGCTCCGGGGCGATGCGCAGGAACAGTTCCATGTCCAGTGCGTTGTGGTGGGTGGTGAAGGGCTTGGCCGCGGCACCCCCGGGTATGGGGTGCATCATGGGCGTCTCCACCTCCAGGAAGCCCTTGCCGGTCATGAACTCGCGGATCGCCTGGATGGTGCGCGAGCGGCGCATGAAGGTCTCCCGCGCCTGCTCGTTGGTGATCAGGTCCAGATAGCGCTGGCGGTATTTCTGCTCCGTGTCGGTGAGACCATGGAACTTCTCCGGCAGGGGGCGCAGGGACTTGGTCAGCAGGCGGACCTCGCTGGCCTGGATGGTCAGCTCGTTGGTCTTGGTGCGGAACAGCGTGCCCTTCACCCCCAGGATGTCCCCCAGGTCCCAGCGCTTGAAGGCCTCGTAGCCCGTGTCGCCGACAACCTCCTTGGAGAGGTAGATCTGCATGCGGCCGCTCATGTCCTGCAGGGTGGCGAAGCTGGCCTTGCCCATCACCCGCTTCAGCACCATGCGGCCGGCCAGCTGCACCGGCACGGGGCTGTGTTCCAACTCCTCCTTGGGCTTCTCGCCGTAGGCCGCGTGCAGCGTGCCGGCGTAGTCCACGCGCTCGAAATCGTTCGGGAAGGCCGACCCCTGGCGGCGCAACTCGGCGAGCTTCTCGCGGCGTTCGGCGATGATCTGGTTGTCGTCGGCGGCGGGGGAGTTCTGGGCAGGTTGTTCTGACATGTTGCTATCCGGTGAGACGAAGCGGAATGACCGCGGAAACAATTCTGAAATTCTACCCTTTAGGCGGGGCCGGGTCCGCTCCCCGGTTTCCATCTTCCCCGCAGGACGCCAGGCATAAGATGAGCTTTGTCACAAAACGCCCGGATAGAGTAATATCGCGCCCCTTCCTGGGTTGTTAGCTCAGCTGGTAGAGCTGCGGACTCTTAATCCGTCGGTCGTAGGTTCGAATCCTACACAACCCACCATATAATCAAACAGTTAGCCAGGTCATCGAGCCTGGCTTTCTGCTTTCTGGGGTTCGTGTAGGCGCTGTGTAGGTTTTGGCTGTCAAGGCAGGTCTCCAGAAACAATAAACCCAGCACAAGGCAGGGTGTCCACACCTCAGCGCAGGGCCTTGAAATGCTCCCCAATGCTGTTTGGGGATGCTGTGTTGCTGTGTTACTAGGTGGCGCATCCCCGGGCGCCCCGGCGCTCGGCCCGGTGCCGCAGCGGTTGCCGCTGTCGCCGGGCCGGGCCTCGGGGATGGACGATTGTTGCTGTCGCTGGTACCTTGTCAGGTGCTTGGTCTTGTTTCAAAGCGCTGGTCTGTCCAATTAAGGGGCTAGTAGAGATTTCTTCTGTTCCCTGTGCCTTGGCGTCATTGTTAACCGGATTGGCACTTTCGACCTTGACATTTTCGACCGAGAAAATCCACTGCTGGTAACTGTCTTTGCCAGCAAATTCACTGAATCTCGCAGGGAAATTGCCGGTTTTGATTGGGTGCTGTTCGGATCGGCTTTGCACACCTGAAATTCCACCATTGGCATCTCTAACCAGTCCCCAATCCGACCGGCCGGTCACGGGGTCGGGATATAGCCGCCGCAGGTGGCGTACGGTGTTGGGGAAGCGCGGGTCCTGCAGCAATTCGTCTAATGTCTTTGGCAGCTGTTTCTGGGTGCCCGGGGTCGCCGCCCAGAAGCTCTCGATGGCGCGCCGGTACTGGTCGCCGATGTAGAGCAGTTCTGCCTCCTTTTCCCGCTGCACTGCGGTATGCCAGACGGTACCCAGGGCCGCCAGCCCTACACCAAGGCTTGCGACCAGGAACATCAGCCACAGGAAGGTAAAGCCGCCCTGGCGGCGGGTGGAAGGGGACATGCTTGCTATCAGAGGGTGACACTTACCCGGAACATAGCACGGGCAACTGAATGGAATCCTGCTGAGTTGGCAATGGATTGCCAACTATTGATGCTTTGCAGGTCAGCCGGTTATTCCTCCTGGGAACCTTGCAGCAGCCCCTGACGCCGGGCCTCGGCCACCGCCTGACCACGGGTGCGGGCGTTGAGCTTGCGGCGGATGTTCTGCATGTGATTCTTGGCGGTCATCACCGACAGGTTGAGGCGCTCGGCCACGGCCACGTTGGAATAGCCGTTGCGTACCAGTTCCAGTACCTGTAGTTCCCGGTTGGACAGCACGCAGCTAACCCGCCTGGCGGTGATGAGGGTACGTGATCACAAACAATGGCCAAATGCCTTCTTCGCCGATCTTGGGCTGTTCACGATGTCCGATGCCCATCGATTAGCGCGCCAATCCCGATGTGGAAACAACTGACTGGAAAGCCCGTCGCGGGAAAACCGCACACCGGGTTCGGAGGGAGGGGACGGCGATCGTCGTTCCCTACCTGTAGCCATCCACGAACGGGATATCACCGGCCGGACTGATGCGGGTCGGGCCCGGCATCAGCAGGACCAGAGCCATGCATCTCCAAGACATTCCACGCCTCCTGCTCATACCGGTGGGTAGGATGCGGACCTATTGTTAAGAAACATCGTTGCTGGCGCTGCGCGCGGGCGGTGGCGGCTTGTCAGTTTCTCTCTGCCGTTCCGCGGGGACAGAACGTCCATGGGGGGGATAAGCCCGGTGAGTCTGGGGGCGTTTCGGCTATCGTATGAGGATGGGCTAATTTAAGGACCCGGCAAACCGAGTTGGTCAACTCGGTGACTGGTTTGGCTGAGTGGGTGGGCCTAATCTCGATGCGGAGTCCTGCGATCACGGAGATTGCCCATGAGATCAATGATCACGATGGCCCTGGCTTTCATGCCTGCTGTTCTTGCTGCCCTGATAGCCCGGAATAGGGGTGCGCATCCTTCACAGGACATACAGCCGCCGAAATCCCTCTCGAGCCTGCCGCAAGTGGAGATGGTGGATATCCGAGCCTTGTTGAAAAGGTGGGAGGACTGACCGACTGTCCGGTGCTCGATCCGATGGAAGATCGCGGACGGTTCCTCGATTACTCCAACCGAGGCTTGCATTCATCCAACATTACACTGGTCCCCACCACCCCTGACAGGATGCGCGCCGCATCCTCCAACCGCCCGATGCCCGCCAATTGGCCTCCCTCCCGAACGAAGTGGCACGCGGCCTCCACCTTGGGGGCCATGGAGCCGGGGGCGAAGACCCGGGCGGTCAGGTCCTCCGGCGTGGCCCGGCGGATGGGCTGGGCCCGGGGGGTGCCCCAGTCGCGATAGACGGCGTCCACGTCGGTGAGCAGCAGCAGGGCGTCGGCGTCCAGTTCCAGGGCCAGCAGGGCGGCGGCCCGGTCCTTGTCGATGACGGCTTCCACGCCGTGGATGGCGCCGTACTTGTCCAGCACCACGGGAATGCCGCCGCCGCCCACGCAGATGGGTAGGATGTCCGCCAGCACCAGGCCGCGGATGGCGGCCATCTCCAGGATGCGGCGGGGCTGGGGCGAGGCCACCACCCGCCGTCGGCCGCCGTTTTCCGCCTTGAAGCGCCAGCCATGCAGGGCCTCCAGCCGCCGGGCGTGGTCTTCCGTCAGCACCGGACCGATGGGCTTGTCCGGGTGTTGGAAGGCGGGATCGTCCGGGTCCACGGCCACCTGGGTGAGGAGGGTGGCCAGGGGCCGGTCCGGCAGCAGGTTGGCCAGTTCCTGCTCCAGCAGGTAGCCGATCATGCCTTCCGTGCCGGCGTCCAGCACGTCCAGGGGATAGGCCGGGGCGCCGCCGGTGCCCATGGCCAGCCAGCCCACCTGGGGGCCGCTGCCGTGGGTGACCACCACCTGGTGCCGCTCGGCCAGGTCGGCCACGGCCCGGGCGGCGGTGTGCAAATTGCGGCGCTGGTGGCCGAGATCCGCCGCCTCCCCCCGGCGCTGCAGGGCGTTGCCCCCCAGGGCGATCACGATGCGCATTTCAGTTGCTCCAGGAACGTGTCCAGCCTGCCGGCCAGGCCGGGGCTTTCCGCTTCCGCATAGTCGTACCGGGCCCGTACCACCGGCTTGTTGGCGGTGATGAGCCGGCCCAGGTCCATGGGGGTGGCGGAGACCACCACGTCTGCCGGCACGGCGTTGAGGGTGACGGCCAGGTCGTCCAGCTGGGCCTGGGAATAGCCCAGGGCGGGCAGCACGTCGTTGAGGTGGGGGTAGCGTGCATAGGCGGCGGCGATGAGGGGGGCGGCCCAGGGGCGGGGGTCCAGGATTTCCGCGCCGGCCTGTTTCGCCGCCAGCCAGCCGGCGCCGTGGGCCATGCCGCCGTGGGTGACGGTGGGGCCGTCCTCCACCACCAGCACCCGCCTGCCGCGCACCGCCTCGGGGTCGTCCAGGCGGGCGGGGGAGGCGGCGCGCAGGATGTCGGCCTTGGGATTCAGGCGGCGCACGTTGGCCTCCACCCGTTCCACGTCCTCGGCGGGGGCGCTGTCCGTCTTGACGATGATCACCGTGTCCGCCATGCGCAGGGTGGCCTCCCCGGGGTGGTAAGCGCTCTCGTGGCCCGGGCGCAGAGGGTCCGCCAGGCAGATGTGCCAGTCCGGGCGGATGAAGGGGAAGTCGTTGTTGCCGCCTTCCCAGAGGATGAGGTCGTTCTCCGTCTGGGCCAGGTCCAGGATGCGTGCGTAGTCCACGCCGGCATAGACCGTGTGGCCAAGGGCCAGGTGGGGCTCGTATTCCTCCCGCTCTTCCAGGGTGCAGTGGGCGGCGGTCAGGTCATTGGCACTGGTGAAGCGCTGCACGGCCTCTTCCTTCAGGTTGCCGTAGGGCATGGGGTGTCGGATCACGCCCACCCGCAGGCCCTTCGCTTTCAGCAGCCGAGCCAGGTAGCGGCCGGTCTGGGACTTGCCGCAGCCGGTGCGCACGGCGGTGACGGCGATGACCGGCACGGTGGCCCGAAGCTGGGTGGTCCGGGGTCCCAGCAGGGCGAAGTCCGCCCCCGCCGCCAGGGCCCGGGAGACCAGGTGCATGACGTGCTCATGGGCCACGTCGCTGTAGGCGAACACCACCTGGTCGATGGCTTCCCGGCGGATGAGGTCCTCCAGTTCAGATTCGTCCAGGATGGGAATGCCTTGGGGGTAGAGGGGGCCCGCCAGTTCCGGCGGATAGCGCCGGCCGGCGATGCCGCTGATCTGGGCGGCGGTGAAGGCCACCACTTCCACGCCGGCGTCGTCCCGATACACCATGTTGAAGTCGTGGAAGTCCCGGCCCGCCGCCCCCAGGATCACGATGCGATGCCTGGCCGCCATGTTTGTCTCCCTACCGGCTGTGTCCTTCATTATCGACCAGTCCGGTGGCGGTGCCAGGCGGGGCGGTGCCGTTGCCCGGCAGCGGAAGCCGAAAGGCCCGCAAGGGCGGGCTTTTCTGGCGGCTGCCGGATGAGCGGGACTTACCGATAGCGACGCTCGTTATCCGCATGGCGGTCCGGCCCCGGACGCTTGCCCCGCTGCTCGAAGTCGTGCTTCTCGAAGCGGATGTGGGCGCTGGCCTGGTCCAGGCGCTCTTCCAGTTCACGCAGTTCCCTGGAGCCCAGGCGGCCGTCAGCCATGTATTGGCGCTCCAGGGCGCTGATGGCGGTGTGTTCACGCAGCAGGCCGATGGCTTCGGTCATGGTCAGCTTGCCCTGTTCCATGCCCGTCAGGATGCGCTGCAATTGCCGCTCCTGGCGCTCGTCGAAGCGGTCCAACTGGACCTTCAGGTCGGCGTAGTAGCGGGCCTGCTGGTAGGCGGGGCCGGCCAGCCAGGGGTTCTGGGCGGCGGGCGGGTAACCGGGGCGGCCGAAGTCGGCGTGACTGGCGCCGGCGGACAGGGTGAGGGCGGTGGCGCCCAGGATCGTCAGGGTCTTGAGGGTCTTGGCGGCGTTGGAGGTGTTGGCCGGTTTCATGTCGTGCTCCTTGCTTGTTTACCGGCGCGAACCATTCGTCGCCGGACGGTTGTCAATCTAGTGGCCTCTTGTATGCACGCCGTGTCCGGGCTGTTTTAAGGTGTAAGCAGTTGTAACGGCCCGTGCCGGGCGTCCGGGTGTCGGCCGCCGGGGATTTGTGTCAGGCTTGCCGTTCCCGCCGCCATCCACCGCGCCATGCCTGATTCGCCCGCTTCTCCCCTCGACCTGCTGCAACGGGTGTTCGGCTACCCCGCGTTCCGCGGCGCCCAGGCGGAAATCGCCGCGCGGGTGGCCGGCGGCGGTGATGCTCTGGTGCTGATGCCCACCGGCGGCGGCAAGTCGCTGTGCTATCAGATCCCGGCACTCCTGCGGCCGGGTACGGGTATCGTGGTGTCGCCGCTGATCGCCCTGATGCACGACCAGGTGGCCGCCCTGCGGGAGTTGGGCATCGCCGCGGCGTATCTGAATTCCAGCCTGTCCGCGGAGGCGGCGCGGCAGGTGGAGCAGGATTTCCTGACCGGGCGCCTGAAACTGCTCTACGTGGCGCCCGAGCGGTTGCTCACGCCGCGCTTCCTGGACTTGCTGGGACGCGCCCGGCCTGCCCTGTTCGCCATCGACGAGGCCCATTGCGTGTCCCAGTGGGGGCACGACTTCCGGCCCGAGTACCTGGGGCTGAACGTGCTGCACGAGCGCTTCCCCGAGGTGCCGCGCATCGCCCTGACCGCCACCGCCGACGCCCTGACCCGGCGCGAGATCGCCGAGCGCCTGGACCTGACGGCGGCGCGCGTGTTCGCGGCCAGTTTCGACCGGCCCAACATCCGCTACACGGTGCTGGAGAAGGTGGACGTCCGCCGCCAGCTGCTGGCCTTCCTGCGCGACGGGCACGCGGGCGAGGCGGGCATCGTCTATTGCGGCACCCGCCGCAGGGTGGAGGAGACGGCGGATTGGCTGGCCGCCGAAGGCTTCAGTGCGCTGCCCTACCACGCCGGCCTGGACGCGGACACCCGCCGCCGGCACCAGGACCGCTTCCTGCGCGAGGACGGCATCGTCATGGTGGCCACCATCGCCTTCGGCATGGGCATCGACAAGCCTGACGTGCGCTTCGTCGCCCACCTGGACCTGCCCCGTTCCCTGGAGGGCTATTACCAGGAGACCGGCCGGGCCGGCCGCGACGGCCTGCCGGCCGAGGCCTGGATGGTGTGGGGCCTGCAGGACGTGGCGGCGCAGCGGCGCTTCATCGAGGAGTCCGAGGCGGAGGATGCCCACAAGCGCATCGCCCATGCCAAGCTGGACGCCCTGCTGGGACTGGTGGAGACGGCCGCCTGCCGGCGCCAGGCGCTGCTGGACTATTTCGGCGAAAAAAGCGGCCCCTGCGGCAACTGCGACAACTGCCTCGCCCCGCCCACCCTGTGGGACGGCACCGAGGCGGCGCGCAAGCTCCTGTCCACCGTCTATCGCACCGGGCAGCGCTTCGGCGCCGGCCAGGTGATCGACGTGCTGTTGGGCAAGCGCACCGACAAGGTGGCCCAGTGGGGCCACGACCAGCTTTCCGTGTTCGGCATCGGCGGCGAGCTGGACGACAAGCGCTGGCGTTCGGTGGTGCGACAGCTGGCCGTGCGGGGCTGGCTGACGGTGGACCACGACGCCTACGGCGCCCTGAAGCTCACCGAGGCGGCTCGGCCGGTGCTCAAGGGCGAGGAACGGGTGATGCTACGGGAAGTGGTGGCGCGGCGCCCGAAACGGACCCGGCAGGCAGCCGCTGTTGCCGATCTGCCCGCGGCCGAGGGCCGGCTGTTCGAGGCCCTGCGCGACTGGCGCCGCCGCCAGGCGGAGGAGAAGGGGGTGCCGGCCTACGTCATCCTCCACGACGCCACCCTCAAGACCATCGCCGCCCGGCGGCCGGCGAGCCTGGAGCAACTGGCGGATATCGCCGGCATCGGCGCACGCAAGCTGGAGTCCTACGGCGAAGCACTCGTGGCCCTGGTGGCGGCAGTCCCCGAGGAGGCGTAGGGCTGCATTCCCATGTCGCCTCGGGGTGTCGGCAAAGGATCGCCGGCCTACGGCTGAGGGCCCGCGATGATCCGGGTCAAACCCGGACTGGCCAGGCCCCGCGCCCTTGGCTCATACTTGCCCGGACCCCACTGACACCCATCGACCTCGACGCCATGAAACGACCCGTCACGTCCCTCCATGTCCCCGCGGCTCTGGCCTTCGCCCTGGCCCTAGGGGGGCATCCAGCCCAGGCCGCCCAAGGCGTGCCACCATCCATGCCGCAAATCGTGCCGCAAATACCGCCCGCGCCGGTGGTCATGCCCGCCCCGACGCCGCCCTTGGACCCCCTGCTGGTCCTGCAGATGGCCCTGCGCAATTACCTGCTGGCCGCCGAGTCGGGCAATTCCCAGGCCCAGAACCATCTGGGCTTCCTGTTCGAGCGCGGCCAGGCGGTGGCCCAGGACTTGGAAACGGCGGTCAAATGGTATGCCAAGGCCGCCGCCCAGAATGATCCCCTGGGCATCTACAACCTGGGGCGCATGCTCATCTCCGGGCGCGGCGTGGGGCAGGACATCAACAAGGCGGTGAGCCTGCTCACCAGCGCCGCAGAAATGAACGTGGCCTCCGCCCAGCTGCAGATGGCCTTGCTCCACGAACTGGGCATCGGCGTGCCGGCCAGCCAGGAACTGGCGTTGTTCTGGCTCAAGCAGGCGGCCGAGCTGGGTGAGCCGACGGCGCAGAACAAGCTGGGCATCAAGCTCATGCGCGGCGAGGGCGGGGCGGTGGACGTGCCCCAGGCCATGGAGTGGTTCACCCGCGCCGCCGAGGCGGGCAACGCCGAGGCGCAGGTGAATCTGGGGCTGATCCTGAAGGAAGGGCTGGCCGACGTGCCCGCTGATCCGGCGCGCGCGGCGAACTGGTTCGCCCTGGCGGCCGGGCAGGGCAATACGCCGGCCATGCCCAAGTTGGCCGCCATGTACGAGCAGGGCCTGGGCATGCCCAAGAACCTGCGCGAGGCCGTGTATTGGTATTACCGCGCCGCCGAGGCCGGCCATGCGCCGTCCGCCGGGCGCTTGGGCTGGCTGCACGAAACCGGCGCCCTGGGCCGGCCGGACCCGGCCCTGGCACGCCTCTGGTACCAGCAGGCGGCCAAGGCCGGCGACATCGACGCCCAGAACAATCTCGCGCGCCTGGACAAGGCCAAGCCCGGCAAGCGCTGAGCCTTCACCGGCGGCCGAGGCCGCCGGGACGTGGATCAGGCCAGCAGCAGCAGATTCTCGGTGGCGCGGGTCATGGCCACGTAGAGCAGCCGCGCCTCCTGTTCGTCGCCGCGCAGGGCGGCGGGGGCCACGCCGGCAATGGCCACCAGGGGGAACTCCAGCCCCTTGCTGCTGTGGAAGGGCAGCAGCTTGACCGTGTCCTGGCGAGCGTCAAAGCGCACGTTGTCCTTCCAGGTCAGGGGGATGCCGGCGGCGCGCAGGATGCCGTTGACGGGCTTGCCGGTGGATTCCCAGTGGCGGTACAGCACCGCCATGTCGCGCCAGGCCGTGCCGGTGCGGTGGGCCTGTTTCAGGTAGCCCACCAGGTGGCGGCCTTGTTCCTGCAGGGTGGGCAGCCGGATGAGTTGCGGTTCGGGACCGTGACGGCCGGCGGACACCGGCGCCAAGCGGGGCACGCCGTCCTCGTCCGCCGCCGCGGCGTCCAGCAGCGCGGGCGAGTGGTGCTCGGCGATGAAGCGGGCGGCGAAATCCAGGATCTCGCGGGTGTTGCGGTAATTCACCTTCAGCACCGTGGTGCGCCCCTGGGCTTGGATGCCCACCGACTTGAAGCTGAAATTGCGCCGCTTCCCCGTGTCGTAGATGGACTGTACGTCGTCGTAGAGCACCAGCAGGCTGTTGCTGGCCGGGGTCACCATGCGCACCACCAGCATCAGCCACTCGGGGCGGAAATCGTGGCCTTCGTCGATGAGCACCGCGTCGTACTGGCCGCCCGGAATCAGTCCCCCTTCCACGGCGGCGAGCACCCGTTCCACCAACTGGTCGAAATAGCCCGGATGGCTGGCATCGCCCCGCGGCAGGCCGACGTGGTAGGCGGTCAGCTGGCGGTGGCACCAGGCGTGGAAGTTGCCCACGTGCACCCTGTCCGCCACCCCCTTGGCCTGCATCCAGTGTTCCAGTCGGCGGGCCAGGGCCTTGTTGTAGCAGAGGATCAGCACCGGCCGGGTACAGATGCGCGCCAGGTGCTCGGCCCGGTAGCCCAGGATCAGGGTCTTGCCCGAACCGGCCACGCCGTGGATGACCCGGTGGCCCTCGCCCAGGCTGCGCGCCAGCTGCTCCTGCTGCAGGTCCAGGACACGTATGAGGTCGGCGGGTTCGTCGGCGAACAGGTCCGCCTCGGACCGGGGGAGGCTGTTCGTGTCCGCTTCGTCGAACTGGCCGGCCCGCGCCGCGGGCAGGCGGATTTCCGGAAACAGGTGCCAGCGGATGCGGTCCAGCTGGGGCAGGGTCAGATAGCCCGAAAAGCGCAGCGGAAACATCTCCCACAGACGCCGCTGCAAGGCCTCCGCTTCGACCGACTCGGTCATCTCGTCCTGGCACAGCGCCCGATGCGGCTCGATGACCTCACCCAGCCCGCCCTGCTCAAACACCTGCCGCGAGAGGTGGGTGAACACCACGCCATAGCTCCAGGGGAACATGAGGCGCCCCTTCAGACTGCCGTCGGAGAAGGTGAGCTGGGCGTCCTTTTCCAACAGTTGCACCACCGCGTGGGCGTAGTGGCGGGCCTGCTCCAGGGGGTTGGCGAGCCGCTTGAGGCCATCGTCGGTGAACAGGTCGGCGCCGTCGCGGTCCATTTGCCGGATGTGGTCCGCCTTCCAGTCCTTGACCTCCAGGATCAGCAGGCCGCGGCGCGGATGCAGCAGGATGAAGTCGGGATGCAGGTTGCCCGGCCCCACCGGCACGTCGTACCAGATCAGGTAATCGTCCTCCAGCTTGGCCTCCAGCCGCTGGGCCAGACGCCTCTCCCCCGCGGTCATGCGCGAGACGCAGCTGGAGAGGGCGGGGATCAGAATGGCCATGGTCGGGGCGTTTATATCACCGACTGCCGGGAACGCGGATTCCGGATGCCTGCCAGTCCCGCGCCGGGGGGCTCCGGCAGCCGGAAACCGCCTTTCCGCCGAACCGCATTCCTATAAAAATAACCTAGTATATCGTTGAGGTATTTATATCCTATGGCATAGGCTGAAGTCCGACTCTACATTCCCGCTCGCAGACAACCCCCTCGTAATCTTTTCGTCCGAGGGGTCCAAGCAAGGAAGATGTGACAGGAGACTGGTATGACTAGCATGTGGTGCAACAAGGGACTCATTCCCGTTCTGTTGGGCCTGACGGGCCTGACGCTGATTACTCTGCCGGCCAGTGCCGCGGGCAGGTCCGCGAAGAAGCAGCCGGCCCCCTTGGAGCTGAGCCAGCCTGCCCATGCGGCACCCTGGAGCCGCTACGCCGACTGGACCAAGACCGACTGGAAAGAATTCAATACCCTGGCCAACCTGGCCTCGCCGCCCTTCGCCCCGCCGCCCAAGCTGGACGGCCCCATCACGGGCGACCCCAAGAAGGGCGAGAAGCTGGCCTACGACCGGGGCCGAGGCGGTAGCTGCCTGGCCTGCCACATCCTGGGTCCCACTACCCAGTCCATGCCCGGCGCCGTCGGTCCCGACCTGTCCACCTATGCGCAATGGGGTCGCGACGACCAGTGGATCTTCAATTACATCTACGATCCGCGCAGTGTGAACCCGGAATCCGTGATGCCGCCCTGGGGCACCCATGGGGTGTTCACCGTGGAGGAGATCAAGGACATGGTGGCCTTTCTGAAGACCCTGAACGGCGAGCCCAAGATCTTCAGCAACCCGCTGGAGAACCCGGCGACGCGGCCGATCCCGGTGGAGAACAGGGACAACCTGGACCCCTTCGTCAACAGTGCCATGGAAGGTGTGGAGCGCGCCAAGGCCCTGTGGGACAAGGCCGGGCCGTCGGGCAAGTCCTGCGCCTCGTGCCACAAGGACCCCAAGACCTTCAAGACCTGGGCCACCGCCATGCCGAAATACGAACCGCGTCTGAAAAAGGTGATGGGCGTGCAGGAGTTCGTCACCCGCCATGCCCGTGCCACCACCGGCGAGAACTGGCTGATGCAGACGCCCGAGAACATGGACATGGGCATCTACCTGCACTACCTGGCCAACGGCTCGGCCTTCAACGTGGACACCCAGTCCAAGGAGGCCAAGGCGGCCATCGCCCGCGGCAACGAGCTATTCAAGCGCAAGATCGGCCAGCTGAACTTCGCCTGTCTGGATTGCCACTCTCCCGAGCGTGGCGCCAACAAATGGATCCGCGGCCAGTACCTGGGCGAGCTGAAGGGACAGGTGGACCATTTCCCGCTGTGGCGCACCAGCCGCGGCGAGGTCTGGGACATCCGCAAGCGCCTGCAATGGTGCAATGTGGCGGTGCGTAGCAACGAGTTGCCGCCCGATGCCCCGGAATACGGCGACATCGAACTGGCGCTGACCGCCATGAGCAACGGCGTCAAACTGAGCGCGCCCGGCATCCGTCACTGACCGCCTGACCGCCTGCGCAAGACTCACCACCCGGGCATGCCCCGGGTGGTTTCGCTTCAGACCCCCTGCTTCAGGCTCGCCTGGATGAAGTCGTCCAGGTCGCCGTCCAGCACCGCCTGGGTGTTGCCCACCTCGTAATTTGTGCGCAGGTCCTTGATGCGGCTCTGGTCCAGCACGTAGCTGCGGATCTGGTGGCCCCAGCCGATGTCGGTCTTGGCGTCCTCCAGTTTCTGCTGCTCGGCCTGGCGGGTGCGCAGTTCCAGTTCGTACAGCCTCGCGCGCAGCATCTTCCAGGCCTCGTCCCGGTTGCGGTGCTGGGAGCGGTCGTTCTGGCACTGCACGACGATGCCGGTGGGGATGTGGGTCAGGCGTACCGCCGAGTCGGTCTTGTTGATGTGCTGGCCGCCGGCGCCGCTGGCCCGGTAGGTGTCGGTGCGCACGTCGGCCGGGTTGATGTCGATCTCGATGCTGTCGTCGATCTCCGGATAGACGTACACGCTGGCGAAGCTGGTGTGGCGCCGGGCGTTGGAGTCGTAGGGCGACTTCCGGACCAGCCGGTGCACGCCCACCTCGGTGCGCAGGAAGCCGTAGGCGTATTCGCCATCGACGCGGATGGTGGCGCTCTTGATGCCCGCCACCTCGCCCTCGGACTCTTCCAGAAGTTCGGTCTTGAACGCCTTGCGCTCGCAGTAGCGCAGGTACATGCGCTCCAGCATACCGGCCCAGTCCTGGGCCTCGGTGCCGCCGGCGCCGGCGTTGATCTCGATGAAGCAGGGGCTGGGGTCCATGGGGTTGGCGAACATGCGCCGGAACTCCAGGGCCTCCACCTGGGCGCACACCTTCTCCGCGTCGGCCGCCACCGCCTCCAGGGTGTCGGCGTCGTTCTCGGCGCTGGCCAGTTCGAACAGCTCGGTCGCACCGGCCAGCTCCCGGTCGATCATCTCCAGGGTCAGGACCACGGCCTCCAGGGCCTTGCGCTCCTTGCCGATCTCCTGGGCCTTCTCCGGGTCGTTCCAGAGGGCCGGATCCTCGGCGATGCGGATCACCTCCTCCAGGCGGTCACGCTTGGCAGGGTAGTCAAAGATACCCCCGTAGTTGCTGCCCCCGGCGCTTCAGGTCTTCGAGGGTGTTTTCGATCTGGTTGATGCGTTCCGCGTCCATGGTTTTCAGCTGGCGAGCTTGGGAAAGCGCGAATTATAGCCTCCGGCGCGACCCCCGCCGAAGCCCGTTCAGGCGATGGCCACCCGGTTCTTGCCGGCCCTCTTGGCGGTGTACATGAGCTTGTCCGCGTGCGACAGGACGATGGAGGCGGTCGCGCCATCCGCCCTGGGAAGCAATCCACCGATGCTGGCGCTGACCTTCACTGCGCGGCCCCCGCAGTAGATGGGCAGACGGATGCCGGCCAGCAGGCGTTCGGAGATGGCGCGCAGGGTATCGCCGTCCCTGACCTGCCAGAGCAGGATGGCAAACTCGTCCCCGCCCATCCGCGCCAGCAGGTCGCGCGGCTTGAGCACATGGCGCATACGCCGCGCCACGGTCACCAGCACATCGTCGCCCGCCTCGTGGCCCAGGTCGTCGTTGACCTCCTTGAAGCCGTCCAGGTCGATGAACATGAGCGAGAACGGCGCCCGGTTGCGGAGGGCTTCTTCCAGATCGGCATGGAAGCTGGCGCGGTTCGCCAGGCCGGTCAGCGAATCATGCCAGGCCAGATGCTCGATGCGCTCCTGGGCCGCTACCTCGGTGGAGATGTCCCGCACCACGCCGACGAACATCTCCCCTTCAGGCGTCGGGACGCTGTTCACCCCCAGGTACATGGGGAAGACCTCCCCGCTCTTGCGCCGACCCTCCACCTGGCGGCCGTTGCCAATGATGCGCGGTTCGCGGGTCTTCAGAAAGCGCGCCAGGTAGCCGTCGTGGGCCTCCTTGTAGGGAGGCGGCATGAGCATGCTGACGTTGCGGCCCATGACCTCCAGGGGAGGGTAGCCGAAGATGCGTTCCGCCGAGCCGTTGTACAGCTGGATGGCACCTGCCGTGTCGATGGCGATCACGCCCTCCGTGATGTTGTCGATGATCGCCGCCAGAGTCCTCTGGATGGTCGCGATGCGCTGCATGGCGCGCATGCGGGCCACCAGTACGTCGAGATTCACGGGCTTCGGGAGATATTCGTCGGCCCCCGCCTCCAGCCCGGCGATGATGTCCGCGTCGCTGTCCTGTGCGGTCATCATGATCAGGGGAATCCAATTGTCCGAGCGTGCCGCCTTGATTCGTCGGGCGGCCTCGAAGCCGTCCATGCCGGGCAGGATCACGTCCATCAGGATGAGATCGGGCGGCTCCTGCTGGAATATCTCCAACCCCTGTTCCGCGGTCAGGGCGTGGGCGACGTGGTGCCCGGCCTGTTGGAGGGCATGGACGATGGCTGCGGCCGCGGTTGGGGAGTCCTCGACGAGGAGCACGCGCAGGGCCGGAGTCCGTATCATGCTGGCAGACGGGGGCAGGGATGTTGGGTACGGTGCAATAATGCCTTAATCCAGGGGCGCAGATATGAAATACAGCTATTTCGACCACGAAGCGGACATCGGCATCGAGGCCACGGGCAAGACCCAGGAAGCGGCCTTCGAGAACGCCGCCTGCGCCATGTTCGCCATCATGACCCATCCCTCCCTGATCCTGCCCGAGCACCGGGTGAACGTGGATTTCGAGGAACCTGACGCGGAACTGGCCCTGGTGGAATGGCTCAACCGCCTGCTTGCCCAGGCGCGCCTGGCCGGACTGGTGCTGGGCAGCTTCCAGTTGCGGCGTGACGGGGACCACTACAGCGGCGAAGGCTGGGGCATGCCCTGGAAGAAGGGCGCCGAGCGGGGCACTGAGGTCAAGGGGGCGACCCTCACCCAGCTCAAAGTGGAACAGGACGGCAAGCGCTGGCGGGTGCGCTGCGTGGTGGATGTCTGAATGCCCGCCACGCGGCCCGGATGTAAACAGGCCACGCCCTCGGGCGTGGCCTGTTGCTGGGTCGGATGGAACTAACGGATCAGGTCGGGGCGCACATCGAAGATGACACTGCCGTATTCGTCGGCATTGCCGTTGCCCTTCTCAGCGGCCGCGGAACCCGAGTTGACGCTGCCGCCCCAGGCCTCCAGGGAGGTACCGTAGAAGTCGCCCTCGCCCTTCTCGGCGCGGGCATTCATGGTGCTATTGTCCAGCAGCACATGGTCCATGGTGTCGGGGTTGCCGCGGAAAATGTCGTTGGACCAGGCGGCGGTGCTCAACAGGCTGGCGGCGGTGATGGCGATGAGCTTGTTCATGTCTGACCTCCTTCTCCGAAATGTCGTTGGTTTGCCAGCGGGTTGTTTTTCGGCTGGCGCGTTGACATGAGCAGGGAGCGTGCCAGGAAGTACTGGACAAATAAAGTCAACCATTTCCGGGCCTTGCGCCAGGCGAGGGTTGAGCTTCCGGCCTGGGTTGAACGTTTCGATGCGGGGCGGCGGCGAAGAATTGAACGAAGCGTTACGACACTCAAGGCGATAGCAGCTTCTTCAGCTTGCGATCCAGGGCCGGGCGCGAGATGCCCAGGATCGCGCAGGCCTTGCCCTTGTGCCAGTGGGTACTGTCCAGCACATAGCGCACATGCCGAGTCTCCAGTTCGTCCAGGGAGAGGATGGCGGGGACGTTTGCCGCCGCGGGCTGCATGACGGCCTGAGGCGGCATGGGATCGGCTAGGGTGAGCAGGTCGGCGCTCAGGATGTCGTCCTGGGCCAGTACCACGGCGCGGGTGAGCACGTTCTCCAGCTCGCGCACGTTGCCCGGCCAGGAATAGGCCCGGATCGCCTGCCAGGCCGTTTCGGAGATGCCCCGTACCGCCTTGCCCTGTTCGCGGGTGATTCTGGCCAGCAGGTGGTGCAACAGGGGGACCAGGTCGCCCGGACGCTCGCGTAGCGGGGGGATGTGGATGCTGACCACGGCTAGCCGGTAATAGAGGTCTTCCCGGAAGGCACCGCTCTCCAGCATGGCGCCCAGTTCCCTGTTGGTGGCGGCGACGATGCGCACGTCACTGTGCAGGGTCTGGGTGCCGCCCACCCGTTCGAAGCCACCTTCCTGCAGCACGCGCAGGAGCTTGGCCTGCAGGGCAAGGGGCAGGTCTCCGATCTCGTCCAGGAACAGGGTACCCTCCCTGGCCTGCTCGAACTTGCCCTCCGTGCGGCTGTCAGCGCCGGTGTAGCTGCCCTTCTCGTGACCGAACAGCTCGTTCTCCAGCAGGGTTTCCACGATGGCGGAGCAATTGACCGCCAGGAATTGCCCCCGCCGGCCCGAGTGGCGATGGATGGCCCGCGCCACCACCTCCTTGCCGGTGCCGCTCTCGCCGGTGATGAGTACGCTGGCCTGGGTCGGGGCGACGCGGCCGATGAGCTTGCAGATGTCCAGGATCGCCTGGCTGCCGCCCACGATCCCCTCCACCCCGGCCTGTTCATCCGCACCGTCCATATCCATGCTGCGGGCGGGCTGACCGGTGTCCAGGGCATGGTGCAGGGCGGCGTCCAGCTGGGCCACGTCCACCGGCTTGCGGATGAAGTCGTAGGCCCCCGCCTTGATGGCATCGATGGTCAGGTCCGTGTCGGCCACGCCGGTCAGGATGATGACGGGCAGCTTGGCGTGGCGGGCGTGCAGTTCCTCCAGCAGGGCGAGGCCGTCCTCGTCGGGCAGCCGGTAGTCCAGCAGCAGGGCATCCGGCGCCTGATCTTCGAGGATGTCCCGGGCCCGGCTCAGGGTGGGCGCCAGGCATACTCGATAGGCCTGGTCTTCCAAATGCAGGCTGAGCAGCTCGCTGAAGGCGGGATCATCCTCCACCACCAGGATGATTGGTCGCTTTCCCATGTCGCCCCCCGATCATTCACGGATTCATGTCTATTATGTGGATCATAAAACCCAACTAATCAACTCAACATTGGAGGCGAGGATGGGGAACGGCTTCGCCAAGGCGGGGCGGCGGGCGGCGTGGGTGACTTGGCTGAGTCTGTTCCTGGTGCTGCTGATCGCCGGCAGCGCCGGTCTCGCGGCCCGCCGGGAGGTGCTGGACCTGATGGCTTGGCATCTCAACCTGCACGGCGTCGATCACAACCGGGAGATCGCCCGCCGTACCCTGTCCTCCCTGCGCAAATTGATGGCCCAGGGCCTGTCCGAGGCGGAGGTGCTGGAGCGGTTCCGCGACCGCACCCGGGTGGCCGGCGCTTTCGGATACGCCATCTTTCTCATCGACAGGCCGGCGGAGCGGGTGCTTGCCCACTCGGACCATTTGTTCCCGGCGGCCTATCCGCGGCCGGACCAGTTGTTCCGCGGCCCCGCCCGCCTGGATGGCGCCGGGCCGGCAGACTGGTCGGGCGCGCTGCGGGCCGTCGATCCTCGCGGCGAGCCCATCCTGCTCTATCTTACGGCGGTCGATGCGCGCTGGACCCTGGGCGTGGAAAGCGGCATGCATGAGACCGGCGCCATCGAGGCGGCACTCACCCAGCGTCTGCTTGTCGTCGTCGCCGCCATGGCGGCGGCCATCGCCGTGCTGGGTTTTCTGGTTGTCAGGGGCCTGGGACGCGGCTATGAGCGGGCGCTGGAGAGGGAGGCGCGGACCCTGACGGAGCGGCTCACCGCCGCCCAGGCCGAGGTGGTGCGCGAGGCCCGCCTGGCGGCCGTGGGGCAAACCGCCTGCCTGCTGACCCATGAGTTGCGCAATCCCCTCGCGGCAATGAAGTTGGGTCTGACCGATCTGGCGGCTTCCCGGCAGCTCGATGATCGCCAGGGGCGCAAGCTGGATCTGGTCCTGGAGCAGCTGGAGCGCATGGACGGCCTGCTTTCCGAGACCCTGGACATGGTGCGCCCGGTCAGGCCCGATGCCGAGCCCCTCGCCCTGGACGCATTGCTGGACCGCGTCCTGGACCTGTTGGAGCCCGTGTTGGCCGGGCAGGCGCTGCGCATCGAGCGCGCCACCTGCCCGGACTGTCCGCCGGCGCGGTTGGACGGCCGGCTGATGAGCCAGGCCCTGATCAATCTCCTGAAGAACGCGGTCGAGGCTTCCCCCTGGGGCGGGCGGATACGCATCCGTCTGGCAAGCCGGGGGGATGAACTGATCCTGGACCTTATCAACGACGGGCCGGTCATACCCGTTGAGGCGCTCGCCCGGATCTTCGACGCCTTCGTGACCAGCAAGTCCCTGGGCTCGGGGTTGGGTTTGCCCATGGCCAAGCGGGTCATCGAGGAACACGGCGGCCGGATCTGGCTGACCAGCAGCGCGGCGAAGGGCACGCGCTGCCGGGTGTGCCTGCCCGTGGCGGCCTGAGGCCGAAGGTGAGGCGAATGTCCGGATGGAGGATGGGCCGATGAGGACGCTGAGCGGTGGTTGGCGGGTGATGGGCCTGGCGATGGGGGGAAGCCTTATGCTCCTGGCGGCCGCCAGGGCCGAAGCGCAGATCGATTGGAGCAGTCGTGTGCTCAAGGTGGAGGTGACCCGCCAGAACGGGAACCGGGAGATGGGTTCGGCGGTTCCTCTGGTGGGCAACCGGGTGGTGACCAACTGCCACGTGATTCGCGACGCCGCGGAGATCTGGGTGTCCGTGCCCGGGCAGCGATGGCGGGCCAGCCTGGGCAGCGGCGACGCCTATCGCGACCTGTGCTTCCTGGAGGTCCCCGACCATCGCTGGCAGCCCATGCCCATGTTGGATGCGGGGGCGATGCGGGTGGGCATGCCGGTCCAGGCCGTGGGTTATACGGGCGGCCGGCTGACGGTGAGCAGCGGTGACATCAAGGGGTTGCATCAGTGTCCTTGCGACGGGGGACGGGTGATCCAGGTGTCAGCCGGCTTCGACCGGGGGGCGAGCGGGGGCGGCCTGTTCGATACGGCCGGCCGTCTGGTGGGCGTACTGACCTTCAAGTCCGGTGCCGGAGGGAATTTCCACTTCGCCCTCCCGGTGGGCTGGTTGCGCGGCCTGGTGCGGGATGGCGCGCAGGTCATCGATGCCGGGCAGACCTTTTGGGAACGTCCCACCAAGGACAGTGGCTATTTCCTCACCGCCTGTGCCCTGGGCGCGAAAAAGAAATGGGAGCCTCTCGCGGACCTGGCCGCGGAGTGGACCCGCAAGGAGCCGGACAATCCGGAATCCTGGATGGCCCTGGGCCGCTCCAGCCTGGGCCTGGGGCGGTCGGATGAGGCCGCCAGGAGCTTCCAGCGTGCCCTGGAGCTCGACTCTACCCATGGCGAGGCCCAGTGGGAGCTTCAGCAGCTGGAATTCGAGTTGGGCCGTTCCCTGCTCGGCGGGGCGGGGGGCTGACGCCCCCGCAGGCCGCCGCGCACGGGGGCGCGCGGCGCGCGGGTCTTGGCCTCTTCCATGACTGGGTTATGCTGAAAGCAGCGGCGGACGCTGCCGCGTCCTTGAGATACGGGGACGGGGAAGCGGGCGCCGACCAAAGGGAAACCAGAACATGGACATGAGCCGTTTACGCAGGGTGGATGCGTTCTCCTACACCGTCCCCAGGGGGCCGGAGGAGTCGCGGGCCGAGGTGCTCCTGTACGGCAGCGCTCCCCTGCTGGAGACCATGGACGACAAGGTGCTGGAGCAGATCGGCAACGTCGCCCGCTTGCCCGGCCTGGTGGGCGCCGCCATGACCATGCCCGACGCCCACTGGGGCTACGGCTTCCCCATCGGCGGGGTGGCGGCCTTCGATGCCGAGCAGGGCGGCATCGTCTCGGCCGGAGGGGTGGGTTTCGACATCTCCTGCGGCATCCGCTGCCTGCGCACTGACCTCACCCTGAAAGACGCCGCACCCCACTTCCCGAAACTGGCCGACGCCCTGTTCCGGGCCATCCCCGCCGGGGTGGGGGAGGAGGGGGAGCTGAAGCTGCCGGTACCCGAGCTGGACCGGATCATGCTGGAAGGCGCCGGCTGGGCGGTGCGCCAGGGTTACGGTAGCGAAGACGACCTCGCCTTCATCGAGGAACACGGCCGGGTGGACGGCGCCGACCCCACCTGCGTCTCCGACACCGCCAAGAAGCGCCAGCGCGGCGAAATGGGCACCCTGGGCTCGGGCAACCACTACTTGGAAGTGCAGGTGGTGGAGCGGATTTACGACGTCGCCGCCGCCCGCGCCTTTGGCCTTTCGGAAGGCCAGATCGTCATCTCCATCCACTGCGGCTCGCGGGGCCTGGGGCACCAGATCGGCACCGACTACCTGGTCAGCCTGGCCCGCGCCGCCGGCCGGCTGGGCATCGACCTGCCCGACCGCGAACTGGCCTGCGCCCCGATCCACTCGCCCGAGGGCCGGCAATACCTGGGCGCCATGAACGCGGCCATCAACATCGCCCTGGCCAACCGGCAGATACTCACCGGCCTGACCCGGGAGGTGTTCGCCGACGTGCTGTCCGGCGCCCGGCTCGCCACCCTGTACGACATCTCCCACAACACCTGCAAGCGCGAGCGCCACCTGGTGGGCGGCCAGCCGCGCTGGCTGCACGTGCACCGCAAGGGCGCCACGCGCGCCTTCGGCCCCGGCCACCCGGCCCTGCCGGAGGAATACCGCAACTCGGGTCAGCCGGTGATCATCGGCGGCAGCATGGGCACCGGCTCCTGGATCCTGGCCGGCACGGCGGAGAGCGAGAACCGGGCCTGGTCCTCCGCCAGCCACGGCGCCGGCCGCGCCATGAGCCGCAATGCCGCCCTGAAGCGCTGGCAGGGGCGGGAACTGATCAGGGAACTGGCCGACCAAGGCATACTCATTCGCGCCCGTTCCCTGCGCGGCGCAGCCGAGGAGGCGCCCGGCGCCTACAAGGACGTGGACCTGGTGGCCGAGGCCACGGAAAAGGCCGGACTGGCCCGACGGGTGGCCCAGCTGCGGCCCAAGGTCTGCATCAAAGGTTGATAGGAAAAAAAATGAAACTCTGGCACCGACTGCTCATCACCCTGATCGCCATGCTGCTCGCCAGCTTCGCCGCCGGCCGTTTGTGGATTGCCAGCTTCGACTTCCCCCTGCCCAGCTACCTGGCCGGCCTGGTGGGCGGCCTGACCGCCCTGCCGGTATGGGAGCTGCTGCGCTATTTCCGCAACCGCGTGGTTTGATGGGCCGGCGTGTTCGATGGGCCCGGCGGGGACTGCCCCTGCTGGTCTGCCTGACCCTGGCCGGGCCCGTGTCGGCGGCCGGCTATCAGGTTGACCTGGAGGCGCCCCAGGCCCTGCGCGCCCTGCTCACCGACAACCTGGACCTCATCCAGTGGCGCGATGACCCCCAGGTGGGGGAGAGCCAGCTGCGCTACCTGGTGGGTCAGGCACCCGGCCGGGTGCGGGCCCTGCTGGAGACCGAGGGCCATTACAACGCCCAGGTGACGGCCGAGCTGGCCCGGGAGGGGGGCGCCGAGTCGGGCCCCTGGCGGGTGCGCCTGCGGGTGGAGCCGGGCGCGCCGACCCGGGTGGCGGGCCTGGACCTGCGCCTTGCCGGCGCCCTGACCGCCGACGCCCCGGCCGCGGAGCGCATGCTGGGCCGCCTGAGCGGCGACTGGTCGCTGCCCGCCGGGCAGGTGTTCCGCCACGCCGACTGGGAGACGGCCAAGCGCAATGCCCTGCTCACCCTGCTCAGCGGCGCCTACCCCGCCGCCGCCATCGCCGACAGCCAGGCCCGGGTGGACCCGGAGCGCAACCGGGCCGACCTGGCCCTGCTGCTGGACAGCGGCCCCGCCTTCACCCTGGGCGAGCTGGAGATCAGCAGTCTGACCCGCTACCCCCGCAAGGTCATCGAGCGCCTGAACCCCATCCGGCCCGGCGAGCCCTATTCCCAGGCTCGCCTGCTGACCCTCCAGTCCCGACTGCGCGACAGTCCCTACTTCGCCAGTGTCAGCGTCCAGGCCGACACCGACCCGGAGCGGCCCGAGCGCGTGCCGGTGCGGGTGCTGCTGGAGGAAAAGCCGAGCAAGCGGCTGGCCCTGGGCTTGGGCGCCAGTTCCGACGCCGGCCCCCGGGGCAGCCTGGAATATGGCGACCTGAACCTGCTGGAGCGGGCCTGGCGCCTGACCGCCAAGCTGACCGCCGACGCCAAGCGCCAGACCACCGGCGCCGGCCTGGAACTGCCCACCGACGCCGACGGCCACCGCGACAGCTTCCGCTTCCAGCATGAGCGCACCGACATCGAGGACCAGGTCACCCGGGGCTGGCGCCTGGGTGCCCAGCGGGCCCAGCTGCGCGGCGACATCGAGACCGTGGCGGCGCTGGACTACACCACCGAGCGCCAGGAGGCGGCCGGCAGCATCACCGACAACAACCAGGCCCTGACCGCCGCCTACAGCTGGACCTGGCGCCGGGTGGACGACCTGATCCACCCGCGCCGGGGCCACCTGCTCAGCCTGCAGCTGGGTGGCGGCACCCGGGCCCTGCTGTCGGACCAGGACTTCCTGCGCGGCTACGCCCGCCTGACCTGGTTCCAGCCCCTGGGCGAGCGCGACGGCCTCATCCTGCGCGGCGAGGCCGGGGCGGTGCTGGCCGACAGCCGCCGGGGCATCCCCACCGACTACCTGTTCCGCACCGGCGGCGACCAGTCGGTGCGCGGCTACGCCTACCAGAGCATCGGCGTGCCCGCCGGCCAGGCGGTGGTGGGCGGCCGCTGGCTGGCGGTGGGCAGCGCCGAATATGTGCACTGGTTCGACGAGCAGTGGGGCGGCGCCCTGTTCCTGGACGTGGGCGACGCCACCGACGAGCCGGATGACTTCGCCTTCCGCACCGGCTACGGCATCGGCGCCCGCTGGAAGAGCCCGGTCGGTCCCCTGAACCTGGACCTGGCCCGGGGCGTGGAAACGGGCAGCGTGCGCCTGCACTTCTCCGCCAGCCTGGTGTTCTAGGGACGCACCATGACCCTGCCGCGTGCGCGCCGCTGGCTGGCCTATGTCCTGGGCACCCTGGTCCTGCTGGCCGCCGGCCTGGTCTGGCTGGTGCAGGGCGAGACCGCCCTGGGCTGGGCCGCCCGCTGGGCGGAGCGGGCCAGCGGCGGCCAGCTGGTCATCCAGGCGCCCCGGGGCAGCCTGCTCGGCCCCCTCGGCGCCGACCGGCTGACCCTGGAAAACGACTTCCGCCGCATCGTGGTGCGCGGCCTGGAACTGGACTGGCGGCCTTGGGCCCTCTGGGACCGGCGGCTGGCGGTGACGCGGCTGACGGCGGCCGAGGTGCTGGTGGAGGAAATCCGCCCCGACCCCGAGCCCCTGCGCCTGCCCGACAGCCTGAAGCTGCCCGTCAGCCTGGCCCTGCCCCGGCTGGAGGCGGGCCGGCTGATCCTGATCCAGGCCGGCCGGCGCATCGAACTGAACGACCTGCGCCTGGCCCTGGACAAGCCCGCCGACCGCTACCGGCTCCAACTGCGCCAGGTCCACACCCCCTGGGGCCGGCTCGGCGGCCAATTGGACCTGGCCGATGCCAGGCCCTACGCCCTGGCGGCCCGGGCCCTGCTGGACAGCCCGGGCAAGCACCGGCTGACGGCCACCGCCAGCGGCGAACTGGCGCGCATCGTGATCCAGGCCGAGGCCAGGGCGGACGCGGGCGGGCAGCTGGCCCTGCGGGCCCAGGCCGTGCTCACCCCCTTCGCCGTCCTGCCCCTGGAGTCCGCCCGGGTGATGGCGGCCGGCATCAACCCCCGCCACTGGCAGGCGGACTGGCCCCGGGCCGACCTGTCCGTCCAGGCCGATTTCACCCTGGAGACCGGCGGCCGGCTGGTGGGCCGGGCGCGGGTGGACAACCGCCAGCCCGGCGGCCTGGACCGGGACCTGCTGCCCCTGGCCCGGCTGACGGGCGCCTTCGCTGGCCGCATGCGCGACGAACATGCCGAGGTGGACCTGTCCGACCTGCTGCTGGACCTGGGCCGGGGCGGCCAGCTGCGGGGCGACGGGCGCTACGCCGGGCAACGCCTGGACCTGAGCCTGACCACCGCCAACCTGGACCCCCGCGCCCTGCACGGCCGGCTGCGCAGCCTGCGCCTGGCCGGCCGGCTGGACCTGTCCGCCGGCGAGGCCGACCAGCATCTGCGGGCCCGCCTGAGCCACGGCGGCTATGCCCTGGACCTGGATGCCCGGCATGCCGATGCGCGCCTGAGCATCGCCTCGGCCCGGCTGGCCGCCGCCGGCGGCAGCCTGAGCGCCAGCGGCCACCTGGACCTGGCCGGGCCCCAGGCCTTCGAGCTCAGCGGCAAGCTGCAAAGCTTCGACCCGGCCCGCTTCGGTGACTTCCCCGCCGCCAACCTGAACGCCGACCTGCGGGCCCGGGGCCGCCTGGCGCCGAAGGCCAGCGGCGAGCTGCGCTTCAGCCTCGCCCCCAGCCGCTTCCGGGGCCAGCCCCTGGCCGGCGACGGCCGCCTGATGCTGGCCCCGGACCGGCTGGCGGACAGCCGGGTGCGGCTGCAACTGGCGGAAAACCGGCTCGACTTCGAGGGCGCCTTCGGCCGGCCGGGCGACCGCCTGACCTGGCGGCTAAACGCCCCCCGGCTGGCGCGCATCAGCCCCGACTTCCAGGGCAGCCTGGCCGGCAGCGGCGAACTGGGGGGCAGCCTGGCCCAGCCCCAGGTCCGCTTCCAGGCCCGGGGCCAGGGCCTGGCCTGGCCCGGCGGCTGGACCCTGGCCAGCCTGGAGGCCAGCGGCCGCCTGGACAAGGGCCTGGACGGGCCGCTGGCGGTCGATGCCAGGCTGGACGGCCTCAAGGGCGACGGCCTGGACCTGGAAGCGGCCAGCCTGAGCGGCCAGGGCAGCCGGGCCGAGCTCCGGCTGAGCTTCAGCGCCAGGGGCGGCCTGCTCGACGCCCGCGGCGTGCTGGCCGGCGGCTGGGGGGAGGGGGGCTGGAGCGGCCGCTTGCTGGCGTTCGCCAACCAGGGCCGCCACGCCCTACGGCTGCGCGCCCCGGCCGGGCTGAGCCTGGCCCGGGATCAGGCCCGTGTGGCCAATGCCGCCCTCGACTACGCCGGCGCCCGGATCACCCTCCAGAGCCTGGACTGGCGGCCCGGGCAACTGGCCAGTCGCGGCGCCTTCAGCGACCTGCATGCCGCCACCCTGGCCGACCTCTGGCGGCTGCCCCGGGACTGGCGCGGCACCCTGCGGCTGCGGGGCGACTGGGACCTGAACCTGGGCGACACGGCCAACGGCATGGTGCGCATCTCCCGCCAGCGCGGCGATCTGGTGATGCTCACCGACCCGGAAACGCCCCTGGGCCTGGACGCCCTCACGCTTGCGGTGACGGCCCGGGATGCCCGCCTGCAGGCCGACCTGCAGGCCACCGGCGCCACCCTGGGCACCCTGGGGGTGCAGGCCGGCAGCCGCCTGAGCCGCCAGCAGGGCGCCTGGGGCCTGGCCGGCGACGCACCCCTGAGCGGCGAGCTGGTGTTCGGCCTGCCGTCCCTGGCCTGGCTGGGTCCCATCCTGGACCGCAGCGGCAGCCTGGTGCTGGCCGGCGCGGCCTCGGCCCGCCTGGACCTGGGCGGCAGCGTCGCCCAGCCCCGGGTCAGCGGCGACCTGGCCGGCGAGGACCTGCGCCTGGACTGGCCCGCCGTGGGCCTGCAGTTCCGCGACGGCAGCGTCCATGCCCATCTGGAAAACGACCAGTTGCAGCTCAGCCGCTTCGTCGCCCGCGCCGGCCAGGGCCAGCTCACCGCCCGGGGCAGCGCCGCCTGGCGCGGCGCCCAGCCCGGCGTCGACCTGACCTGGCAGGCGGACCAGCTGCAGGCCCTGAGCCGGCCCGACCGGCAACTGGTGGTCAGCGGCGCCGGCCGGGTGGCCATCGAGGGCCGCCAGGCCCGTCTGGAAGGCCGGCTGAAGGCCGACCGGGCCCTGATCGTGCTGCCCAAGGCCGATGCCCCCACCCGCAGCGACGACGTGGTGGTGCTGGGGCGGACCGACGCGGCGGCCAGGGCGACACCCCTGACCCTGGCCCTGGACCTCAATCTGGACCTGGGCGACAGCTTCATCCTCCAGGGCCGTGGCCTGGACGCCCAGCTGGCCGGCGGCCTGAGGGTGAAGGCCGCGCCCCGGGGCCAGCCCCGGGTCACCGGCACGGTGCGGGTGGCCAGGGGCAGCTACTCGGCCTACGGCCAGCGCCTGACCATCGAGCGCGGCCTGGTGGACTTCCAGGGTCCCCTGGACAACCCGGGCCTGGACATCCTGGCCATGCGCCGCAACCAGGACGTGGCGGCGGGGGTGGCCCTGACCGGCACGGCCCTGGCGCCCCGGGCCAGGCTGGTGTCCGAGCCGGCGGTGCCGGACACGGAGAAGCTCGCTTGGCTGGTGCTGGGACGGGGCACCGAGACCGCCAACAGCGTCGACCTGAACCTGCTGGCCACGGCCGCCTCGGCCATCCTGTCGGCGGGGGAGTCGGTCAGCCTGCAGGCCCGCCTCGCCCAGCGCACCGGCCTGGACGAGGTGGGCCTGAGGGGTGGCGGCGAACTGGAGAACACCGTCCTGGCCCTGGGCAAGCGCCTGTCTTCCAAGGCCTACCTGACCTACGAGCAGGGCCTGACCGGGGTGGGCAACCTGGTCAAGCTCAACTACACCCTCAGCCAGCGCTGGTCGGTGCAGGCCCAGACTGGGCGCGAGACCGCCGTCGATCTGTTCTACACCCTGGGCTTCGATTGAGCAGGAGCGGTGCGACCATTTGCCGCACCCCCGCGCACGGCCGGGCGGGATACCATCGCCTGTCCCGCGCGCCCGGCGCGGCCAGAGGTCTGCCGCCGGCGCGGGAATGCATACTGGCCCGCGATGATTGCCCGACCCCTGACCGCCCCCGACCCCTGATGCGCCCGCCCCACCGCCCGCGCGGCTCCACCCGGGCCGTCCTACTCCTGAGCCTCGCCCTGCTGGTCTTCCTGGCCACCTGGCTGGACGGCTGGCGCTTGAACGCCGGGAGCCAGCCATATGAAGCCATCGACCTGGTCCAGCGCCTGGGCCTCACCGACCTGGCCCTGTTCAACGAGGCCCGCTACACCCGCCACCCCAGCCAGGCCGACCGCCACGCCGCCTTCCAGGACCACCCGATGGCCCTGGAGCATTTCCCCGCCGGTTCCCTGCTCCCTCCCCCACGAGTGGGGGAGGGCCGGGGCGGGGGCGTCATTTTCCCTCCCCCGCAAGCGGGACCAGCCCGAAGGGCGCAGGACGCTACGCCAGTGGCGGTCCCGAGCGAAGCGAGGGATGGGCCTTGGCCCACGGAGGGCTGGGGTGGGGGTCAGTCCATGAGCACGCCCCATCCATGATCCCCTGGCTCCAACGCCACCTCGGCCTGCTCGACTACACCGTCGCCGCCCTGGCCCGGCGCAAGGGCCGCAACGCCGGCCTGCTGGCCGCCTACACCCTGATCGTCGCCCTGCTGGCCTCGCTGCTGCTCCAGGGCGAGGCCCTGCGTGCCACAGCCGAGGACCTGCTGGCCGGGGCGCCGGAGGTGGTGGTGCAGCGCCTCACCGCCGGCCGCCACGACCTGATGCCCGCCGAACGCCTGGACGCCCTGGCCGGCCTGCGCGGGGTCAGCCGGGTGGAAGGCCGCCTCTGGGGCTACCACTTTGATGCCGCCATCGGCGCCAACTACACCCTGCTGGTGCCGGCCACGGATGCGCCGGCGCCGGGCACCGCCCGAGTGGGCGCCGCCCTGGCCCGGGCCCGAGGCCTGGCGGCGGGGGACGTGCTGTCCCTGCGCACCTATGCCGGCACGCCCCTGGCCTTCCGCATCGCCGGCATCCTGGATGAAGGCGGCGAACTGGTGTCCGCCGACCTGATGCTGGTGTCGGAGGCCGACTTCCGCGCCCTGTTCAACTTCCCCGCCGGCCACTACACCGACCTGGCCCTGGCGGTGACCAACCCGGCCGAGGTGCGCCGGGTGGCGCAAAAGGTGCTGGAGCGGCTGCCCGACAGCCGGGTGATCCTGCGCGAGGAGATGCGCCGAACCTACGCCAGCGTCTTCGACTGGCGCCAGGGGCTGCTGCTGGCGGTATCCGTCGTCGCCCTGATGGCTTTCGCCCTGCTGGCCTGGGACAAGGCCGCCGGCCTGTCCGCCGAGGAGCGGCGCGAGATCGGCATCCTCAAGGCGGTGGGCTGGGACAGCGGCGACGTCATGGCCATGAAGCTCTGGGAGGGGCTGCTCGTCTCCCTGCTCGCCTTCCTGCTCGGCTATGTGCTGGCCTGGGTGCACGTGTTCCACTTCGACGCGGCGGTGTTCCGGCCGGTGCTGCAGGGCTGGTCGGTACTCTACCCGCAATTCCGGCTCGCGCCCCGGGTGGACGTGATGCAGGTGGCCACCCTGTTCTGCCTCACCGTGCTGCCCTACGTGGCCGCCACTCTGGTGCCGGTGTGGCGGGCGGCCACCAGCGACCCGGACGAGGTGCTGCGGGCATGATCGTGCCATGATCGAACTGGTCTCGGTCAGCAAGACCTTCAACCCCGGCCGGCACAACGAATATGCCGCCGTGCGCGAGGTCAGCCTCGGTTTCGAGCCGGGCCGGCTCACCGCCCTGCGCGGCCCCAGCGGCTCGGGCAAGACCACCCTGCTGTCCCTCATCGGGCTGCTGGCCCGGCCCACGGCCGGCCGGGTGCGCCTGGACGGGCGCGACGTGTCCGGGCTGCCGGAACGCTTCATGACCGAACTGCGCCGGGCCCACATCGGCTTTGTGTTCCAGTCCTTCAACCTGATCCGCGGCCTGAGCGTGCTCGACAACGTGCTCGTCCCGGCCCTGCCCACGGGCCGGCCCCATGCCCAGGCCCGGCAGCGGGCTCTGGAGTTGCTGGACTTCCTGGGCCTGGGGGCGCGGGCGGATCACCCGGTCCAGTCCCTGTCCGGCGGCGAGGCCCAGCGCACCGCCATCGCCCGGGCCCTGATCAACGATC
Source organism: Thiobacillus sp. UBA3361 (assembly GCA_002360535.1). Taxonomy (GTDB): domain Bacteria; phylum Pseudomonadota; class Gammaproteobacteria; order Burkholderiales; family Thiobacillaceae; genus UBA3361. Next base: position 106,447 of record DEQR01000043.1, on the reverse strand, counting down.
CGCAAGTCGTGATCGCCGACGAGCCCACCGCCAACCTGGACAGCGAACTGTCGCGCCAGGTGCTGGGCATCCTGGCCACCCTGCGCGACCAGGGCCGGACGGTGATCCTGTCCAGCCACGACCCGCTGGTGTTCGAGCTGGGCATCGCCGACCGGGTGCTGGCCATGCATGACGGCAGGCTGACGGATGCTTAGCCCGCCGGTCCTGGCCCTGCTCTTCGCCTCCAGCCTGCAGGCGGCCCTGCTGCTGGCCGCCGCCGTGTTTGCGCTGGGCCTGCTGCGGCGCTGGGACCTGGCCAGCGGCCACCCGGCCCAGATCGCCCTGGAGCGGCGCACCTACCTGGTGGCCACCCTGGTCGGTCTGCTGCTGCTGCTGCAACCCTTCACCCTGGCCCTGTTCGTTTACAACGCCGAGCGCATGGCGCCCCTGTTCAGCGGCGCCATGTGCGCGGTGGGCACCCTGAACGTGAACCCCTGGGGCTTCCCGGACCTGTATGCCCGCCTGGCGGTGTTCTTCCTGGCCGCCGCCTGGCTGATCCTCAACCACCTGGACAACCAGGGCTGGGACTACCCCCTGGTGCGGCGCAAGTACGCCCTGCTGCTGGCGTTGGCGCCGGCGGCCCTGATCGAGGCGGGCCTGGCCTGGGCCTATTTCCTGAACCTGAAGCCGGACGTGATCACCTCCTGCTGCGGCAGCCTGTTCGGTGATTCGGGCGACGGGGTGAGCAGCGACCTGGCGGCCCTGGCGCCGGCGACGGCCATGGGCCTGTTCTGGGGCATGCTGGCCCTGACCGGCCTGGCCGGGCTGCACTTCCTCTGGCGCCGCCGGGGCGGGCGGCTGTACGGGTTGCTGGCCCTGGCCGGCTTCCCGGTGGCCCTGGCCGGGGTGGTGGCCTTCCTGTCCCTCTACATCTACGAGCACCCCCGCCACCACTGCCCCTTCTGCCTGCTGCAGGCGGAACACGGCCACGCCGGCTGGTGGCTGTATCCGCCCCTGTTCCTGGCCGCCACCGCCGGCCTGGGGGTGGCCCTGGCCGCGCCCCAGGCCCGCCACCCCAGCCTGGCCGAGGCTGCCCCGACCCTGGCCCGGCGGCTGACCCTGTGGTCCCTGGCCGGCCTTGCCCTGTTCGCCGGCCTGGCCGGGTGGTACATGGGCCGGTCCAACCTGATTCTGATGGGAGGCTGAGATGCGCGCTTTCATTCTCCTGCTTTCGTTCGTCTTGGCCGGTTGCGGCGACGCGCCTCAGGTGGTACTGAAGAACGGCGACCCGGCCCCCGCCTTCCGGGCCGAGACCCTGGCCGGCAGCCACCTGGACGTACCCGCAGCCCTGCAAGGCAAGGTGCTGGCGATCCGCTTCTGGGCCGACTGGTGCCCCTATTGCGAGGTGGAGATGCGCGACCTGGAGCCGGTCTACCGGCGCCTGAAGGACCAGGGCCTGGAGGTGCTGGCGGTGAACGTGGCCCAGGACCGGGCCACCGCCGCCGCCTTCGTCGCGCCCCTGGGCATCGGCTACCCGGTGCTGCTCGACCCGGACGGGGAGACCGCCCGCCGCTACGGGGTCAAGGCCCTGCCCATCACCTGGTTCGTGGACCGCCAGGGCCGCCTGGCCGGCAAGATCCTGGGCGAGGCCACGCCGGCGGTATTCGAGGCGCAGGCCCGGGCCCTGCTGGAGGCGCCGGATGGGCGCTGAGGTCACCCTGGGCCTGGCCTTCCTGTCCGGCCTGGCCGGCGCCGGCCATTGCTGGGCCATGTGCGGCGGCCTGGTGGGCGGGCTGTTCCTGGGCTGCGGCCGCTGTGCCGGCGGCTGGGGCCATGCCGGCTATCACCTGGGCCGGGTGCTGGGCTACAGCGCCATCGGCGCCCTGGCCGCGGGCGTCGGCCAGGCGGTGGTGCTCACCGGCGGGGTAGGGCAGGGGCAGGGGGTACTGTATGTGCTGGCCGGACTGGCGGTGACGGGGATTGGGGCGTGGGTGCTGTTCCGCCCTCTCCCGCAAGCGGGGGCGGGCCGGGGAGGGGGAAATGCCGTGACGATCCCTGTTATTTCGACAATGAAGTGGCCACGCATGACCCTCTCCCCCGCCCCTCTCCCGCTTGCGGGAGAGGGGGGCAAGGTCCCATTCCTGCTGGCCGGCCTGCTCAACGCCCTGATGCCCTGCGCCCTGGTCTATTCCCTGGCGGTGAAGGCCATGACCGCCCCGTCCATCGCCCAGGGCGCGGCCTGGCTGTTCGCCTTCGGCCTGGGCACCGTGCCGGCCATGGCCGTGGCCGGCGCCCTGGCCCATGGGCTGGGGGTCCAGTCCCTGGTCTGGCTGCGCCGCGCCGGCGCCCTGCTGGTCATCGCCCTGGGTGTCCAGGCGATCTGGGCCGGGGCCGAATTCTTCCGCGTCATGGGCCATCTGGCATGACCCGTGACCGATCATTCAACCACCTGAAAAGGAGTTCAGCATGCAACGACGCGATCTATTGAAACTGCCCCTGGCCGCCGCCGCCCTGGCGGCCGCGCCGCTGGCCCGGGCCCAGCACGAGCATCATCATCATGCCGCGATGCCCGCCAGCAAGGCCGCCGCCTGCGATACCGACGGCACGCCGCTGCAGTTCGCGCCCAAGGCCCCCAAGGACGCCAACCCGCTGCATAACGAGTTGGAGAAGTATCCCAGTTGCCCCTATTGCGGCATGAACCGCAGCCAGTTCCATTTCTCCCGCCATCTGGTGCATTACGCCGACGATCTGGTCGATGGCACCTGCTCCATCCACTGCCTGGCCATTTCCCTGTCGCTGAACCTGGACCGGGAGCCGAAGGCCATCTACGCCGCCGACTTCGGCGCCGCCGCCGAGCCCAAGCCCCTGGTCAACGTCGATCAGGCCACCTACCTGATCGGTGGCAACCTGCGCGGGGTGATGAGCGGCCGCAGCAAGAAGGCCTTCGCCACCCGGGCCGCCGCCCTGTCGGCCAAGGAACAGCACAATGGCGAGATCGGCGACTTCGACGCCGCCCTGGCGGCCGCCTATGCCGACATGGCCAAGGACACCGCCGGCATCCGCAAGAAGCGCGAGGAACGCCGCCGGCACATGCAGAAGCAGCAGGGCTGATGGCCGTGGCCAAGCCCCTGCTCGGGCCCGTCGTCGGCTTCATCCTGCTGCTGGCTGCCTGGCTGGCCCAGGCGGCCGCGCCACTCGATCGCCTGGCGCCGCCGCCCGGGCCGCGCGACCTGTGCCCGGTGTGTGGCATGGTGGTAGCCAAATACCCGGCCTGGATCGCCAGCGTCGCCTGGAAGGATGGCCACACGCATCACTTCGACGGCGCCAAGGACATGTTCAAGTTTCTGTTCGAGCTGAAGAAATACGCGCCGGGGCACGAGGCCGCCGACCTGCGGGCGCTCGCCGTCACCGAGTATTACGGCCTGACTCGCATCGACGCCACCCGCGCCTTCTATGTCATCGGCTCCGACGTGCTGGGGCCCATGGGTCACGAACTGGTGCCCCTGGCCAGCCGGGCCGACGCCGAGGAATTCCTCAAGGACCACCGGGGCCGGCGCATCCTGACCTACCCACAGGTGACCCGGGGGCTGGTAATGGGGCTGGACGCGGGCCGTTTCGATCGCTGACCGGCGGTCCTGCGGGCCGGGCCGGGCGGTGACGCGCCGTTGCCCGGAGAACGACGGCCTCAGCCGGTCGCGTCCTCCGTCTCGTCCTGCTCGGTGACGGGCTGGATGCGCACCCGGCGCTGGCTGGCCTGGCCCCGTTCCCGCTCCGTCGCGCGCTGGTCGGCGGCGGCGTAGTCCGTCTCCACCCGGGTCCGCAGGCCGGTCTCGGCCAAGCGGCCGGCCAACGCCTCGGCGCGAGCGCGGGCCAACCCGGCGCTGGACCGGCCCTGTTCGTTCAATTGGGCGGAACCGGTGACGCGCACCTCCTGGACCTGCCAGCGGGTCAGGGCCCAGCGCAGGGTGTCCAGGGTGGCGTCGGCCGCCGCCGGCAGGTCCGCCTCGCCCCGGGCGAAGCGGACCTCCGGCAGGGGGCGCAGAGGCGGGATGATGTGGATGCGCCAGTCCGGAAAGCGGCGCTGAAGTTCCCGCTCCATCTGCCGCAGGGAGACCAGTTGGCCGGTGTAACCGGGGGCCACCTGCAGGGTGGCGGTCTTTTCCGTGGCGTTCACCTCGGACAGGGCCATGGGCAGGGGCAGCACCTCGCGCAGGTGGCGTACCAGCAACTGAGCATCGCTGATGGCGCTGGGCTGCTGTTGCTGGGCCATGACCTGGCTGGCGATGACGGTCTGTTCCTCGGCCATGCGCTCCAGGGCCTCGCCCACCACCACCTGGTCCAGCATCAGCGTCACCGGCTCGCCCAGCCGCTGGGCCAGTTGCGGCTCAAGGCGGGCCTGGGCCTGCTTGTCGTATTCGTGGGTGAAGACCACGGCCGTCACTTCCAGTCTGCCCTCCACCCGGCGCAGGTCCAGCTTGTCCAGGCGGGCGCCCTCCAGGTCCAGCCCCTGCCGCAGTACCGCCTCCACGTCGTTGGCGATCAGCGTCTTGCTGACGCTGTCGTTGAGGGTGCGCACCAGGGGGATGGACAGGGCGACAAGGATCACGGTTGCCAGGGCCGTTTGCCAGACCAGGTTGCGCGGCGTGCGCAGGTTGCCGAAGCCGTACCAGACGGCCATGCCGGCGACGCTGAAGGCGATGGCCAGCATGTTGGTCAGGAACAGGTAGAAGGCGCCGTTGAAGATGCGCCATTCCTGGGTCGCCAGGCCGTAGCCCGAGGCGGCCAGCGGTGGCATCAGGGCGGTGGCGATGGCCACCCCGGCCACCGTGCCGATCTTGCGGTGGGTGACCGCGTAGCCCGCCACCATGCCCGATAGCACCGCTACCAGCAGGTCGAACAGGTTGGGGTTGGTGCGGGCCAGGATCTCGGGCGTGGGCGGGATGTAGGGCGCCAGCTTGACGATGACGAAGGAGATGGACAGGGCCCCCAGCACCCCCACCGCCAGGGCCAGGGCGCTGCGCTTGGCCAGTTGCACGTCGGTCTCGGCGATGGAGAAGCCCAGCAGCACGATGGGCCCCATGAGGGGGGCCACCAGCATGGCGCCGATGATCACCGCCGCCGAGTTGAGCATCAGCCCCAGGGTGGCGATGCCGCAGGAGGCCACCACCAGGAAGGCGAAGGAGTAGGTCAGTCCGCCATCGGCGCGCACCTGCTCCTCGGTGGCATCCCGGTCCAGATCGCGCATGTGGCGCCGCCACCAGGTGTAGAACAGGCGAGCCGCGCGGCCCCGGAACAGGCGGGGCGGGACGGGCGGGCTGGACGGCGTGTCTTTGTCTGTGATGCTGGGCTGGGTCATTTCAATCTCGGTACGACTCAATCTGTGGAAGATGGCGGCGCAGGCGGTGAATCCGGGTTTACGGCTCGCGGCCAGGGGCGGCATGTTAGCCGCGCCACCTGTTCGGGAAAAGTGCCCAAGCCGCCCCCGGCGGGACCAAGAGCTTGATGGGGCGGTCCGGTGAACGACTTGCGAGGCCGATCGGGTGGAACTGGCGATTATTCCTATCATGATCAGTACGTGCTGTCCGATGCGCGCCAAGTCGGGGTGCGCTTGGGCCACGTATGAATAACACATTTGCATGAATATAAATATTTTCTATAGTAAACTTCGTCTAAATTTATCTTGTTCAACCAGTGGAGGAATCAAATGGATCTGACAGCATTCTCGAACGCGGTCCAGAGCACGGTGGGCACGCATCTGCCCGCCATCCTGGCGGCCATTGCCATCCTGGTGGCGGGCTACCTGCTGGCGGTGATTGCCCGGGCCGGCACCCGCAAGCTGCTGGGCATGGCCAGGATCAACAAGTACGTGGCCGATTCCTCGGGCAAGCCCATGGACGTGGAGGGCGGCTCCGGCCTGGTGGTGTTCGGCTTCATCCTGCTTATCACCCTGATCGCCATGTTCAACACCCTGAACCTGGACCAGCTCGCCGGTCCGTTCGGGGCCATGGTCACCCAGATCATGCAATACCTGCCCAGCCTGCTGGCCGGTGTGTTGCTGCTGGTGGTGGCCTGGGTGGTGGCCACCGTGGTTCGGGCCATCTCCAACAAGGCCCTGAAGGCGACCCAGTGGGACGAGAAGCTCACCGAGACCGCCGGCATGGCGCCCCTGGGTGATAACGTTGGCAACATCCTGTTCTGGCTGGTGATCCTGCTGTTCCTGCCGGCCATCCTGGGCGCCATGCAGCTCGACGGCATGCTCGAGCCGGTGCGCGGCATGGTGGCCGAGGCCCTGAACATGCTGCCCAATGTGTTCGGCGCCGCCATCATCCTGTTCGCCGGCTGGCTGGTGGCCAGGATCGTGCGCGGCCTGGTCTCCAACCTGCTGGCCGCCACCGGCGTCGACAAGCTGGGCCAGACCGCCGGCCTCAGCGAATCGACCCAGATCTCTCGTCTGGTCGGCACCCTGGTGTTCGTGCTGATCCTGGTGCCGGTGCTGATCGCCGCCCTGGACGCGCTGCAGATCGCCGCCATCGCCCAGCCCGCTTCCGACATGCTGGGCATGATCCTGGCCGCCATCCCCAACATCCTGGCCGCCGCCCTGATCCTGGTCATCACCTGGTACGTGGCGCGCCTGGCCGCCGGCCTGGTGGGCCGTCTGCTGGCCAACCTGGGCTTCAACAGCCTGCCGGCCAAGATCGGCATGGCCAACGCCTTCCCCGAGACCTTCCAGGCCTCGGACCTGGTCAGCCGTGTGCTGGTGTTCTTCGCCATGCTGTTCGCCACTGTCGAGGCGGCCAACCGCCTGGGCTTCGATCAGGTCGAATCGCTGGTTGGCATGTTCATCGAGTTCGGCGGCGACGTGCTGCTCGGCGTGGCCATCCTGCTGATCGGCTTCTGGCTGGCCAACCTGGCCCACCAGGCCATGATGCGGGCCAGCGACGGCGCCGCCGTCGGCATGGCCAGCATCGTTCGCTACGCCATCCTGGGCATGGTGCTGGCCATGGGCCTGTCCGCCATGGGCCTGGCCGACGACATCGTCAACATGGCCTTCGCCTTCGTCTTCGGCGCCGTGGCCGTGGCCATCGCCCTGTCCTTCGGCCTGGGCGGCCGCGAGGCGGCCGGCAGGCAGATGGAGTACTGGCTGGCCAAGCTGCGCAAGGACGACACGCAGTAACCACCCGCCGGCCCTGGCCGGCCCCCCTGAATCCGCTCCCCGCCGCGACCACTTTGGTCCGCGGCGCGGGGTTCTGACGTCGAAAGGATGCCTATGAAACTGCCCGGACTGACCCTCGCCGCCGCCCTGTGCCTGCCTTTGGCCGCGGTCGCCGACAGCGTGATCCTGGACAACGGCGACCGTCTCAGCGGCAAGGTGATCGGCCTGGAAGGCGGCAGCCTGGTGTTCGAAACCGCCTACGCCGGTCAGCTCAAGCTGCCCTGGGGCCGGGTGCGCCACGTCGAGAGCGATGACAATGTGCGCGTTCGCCTCAGCGACGGCAGCCTGCTCAACGGCCGCCTGCTGCCCGCCCCCGAGGGCAAGGTGCGGGTGAAGGTAAGCGAGCTGGTGGAGACCGCGCCGGTGCCCATGGACCAGGTCATTGCCTTCAACCCGCCCCAGGACCGCCACAAGTTGAAGCTGTCCGGCCGGGCCAACCTGGGCGGCAGCTACGTGCGCGGCAACACCGACGAGGACAACATGCACCTGGACGCCGAGATGGTGGCTCGCACCCCCACCAACCGTTTCACGGTGGGGGCCGAGTTCAACGAGGCCTCGAAATCGGGCAACAACACCACCTCCAACTGGCGCGGCACCATGAAGTACGACCACTTCCTGGCGGAAAAGACCTACCTGTACGTATCCGGCCTGTTCGAGCACGACGCCCAGGCAGACCTGAACCTGCGCACCTCCCTGGGCTTCGGCGGCGGCCGCCAGTTCTTCGAGGGACCGCGCCGCAACCTGTCGCTGGAAGGCGGCCTGAGCTTCGTCAGCGAGGACTACGAGATCGCCCCCGACAACAGCTTCCCCAGCCTGCGGGCGGCCCTGAAGTACGACCAGCTGTTCTGGGAAGACCGGCTCAAGTTCTTCCACGCCAGCGATGTGCTCATGAGCACCGAGGATGCCAACGACTGGCTGCTCAAGACCCGCACCGGTGTGCGCGTGCCGGTGGCCAAGTCGCTCAACCTGAGCACCCAGGTGAACGTGGACTACGACAACCTGCCCGCCGCCGGCAAGGACGAGCTGGATACGGCCCTGATCTTCAGTGTCGGCTACGGCTTCTGATCCGCGCGGGCGGGAATCCAGGCAGCAATGGGTTCTCGCCTGCGCGGGAGCGACGGCTGAACCAGTTCGCACCGCTCCCAGCCACTCAGGGTTCGGCAGGCAACTCCATATTCAAACCCTCCCCCGCAAGCGGGGGAGGGGAGCAATGTCTGCCTACGCGGCGCGACAGCTTTCTTCCACCCGACCCTAGAACAGCCCCCAGCCCAGCACCAGCCCCGCCGCCACGGCCAGGAACCCGGGCAGCACGTGCCGGGCCAGGGCGCGGCCACCGATGAACAGGGTCAGGCCGGTCTTGAAGACGATGTTGGACAGCACCGCCAGCAGCACCGTGGTCACCACGTCGGGCGCCACCAGGGTGCCCAGGCCGAACAGGCGCAGGCTGGACAGGGTGATGGCGTCCACGTCGGTCAATCCAGAGGCCAGGGCCACGGCGTACACGCCCCGGCTGCCCACCCAGTCCGACAGCCAGGCCGAGGCCAGCAGCACGCCGGAATAGAGCAGGCCGAAGGTCAGGGCCGACTTGATCTCGGTGGGGTTGCTGATCTCCAGTTCCGGCGCCGTCTTCTGCTCGCCCAGGCGGCGCCAGTGGATGATCAGCACCACCAAACCGGCGACCAGCCCCGACCCCAGCACCGGCAGGATGGCCGTCAGCAGGGCGGGGCTGACCACCGCCACCATGATGCCCAGGCGGACCAGCACCACCCAGTTGGCCAGCAGGATGACCATGGCCGCCGTGCCGGCCTGGACGGGGCTGCGCCGCCCGTGCCGGGAGAAGGCCAGGGTGGTGGCCGTGCTGGAGGCCACGCCGCCGAACAGGCCGGTGAGCAGGGTGCCGTGGCGCTGGCCCGCCAGGCGCAGGGCGCCGTAGCCCGCCAGCGACAGGCCCGACACCAGCACCACCATCCACCAGGCCTGGTAGGGGTTCAGGGCCAGGTAGGGGCCGAAGCCCTCGTTGGGCACCACCGGCAGGATGACGAAGCTCAACACCGCGAACTGGAGGATGGACACCAGGTCGGTGCGGGTCAGGCTCTTGCTCACGTTCTCCAGTTCGGCCTTGAAGTACAGCAGCACCGTGACCAGGATGGCCAGGGTCACCGCCAGCTGGGTCATGCCGTACCAAACCAGCGCCCCCAGGCCGTAGCAGACCACCACGGCGGCGATGGTGGTGGTGCCCGGATCGGTGCCGTTGGTATCCCGGAAATACATGGCCACCATCATTCCGCCCATGATCAGCAGCCCCGCGCCCAGCATCCAGGGCGCGCCCGTGCGCTCCGACAGCAGGGCGCCCAGGGTGCCGGCCAGGGCCACCAGTGCGAAGGTGCGCAGACCGGCCTTGGCCGAGGGCGCGCGTTCCCGCTCCAGGCCGATCAGCAGGCCGATGCCCAGGCTGGTGAGAAAGGCCGCCAGGGGGGCCAGGTTGGGGGAGTCGAACAGTAGGGTGGGCATGTCGGGCGGGTGTCGGAGATACTTCCAGGGTAGTCCCGCCGGGGCGAATGCCAATGCCCGCCCTGCTCAACAGTCCTCAGGCGGACGGCGGGCGGGGTCAACCTGTCAGGCGTCGCGGGCCGCCCAGTGCTCCACGTTGAACTGCAGGCTCTGGCGGCCGTTCCACTCGTTCACCTCCAGCCGGTAGGTGGCCTGGATCAGGTCGGGCAGGGGGCTGTCCTGGTTGAACAGGATGCCCTCGCCGTGGATGCCGCCGGCCGACGACAGCTTCAGTCGCAGGTGCTTTTCCCCCACCAGGCGCTGGCCGTCCACCCGGAAGTCGGCCTGGAACAGGGGCGGCGGAAAGCCCTGGCCCCAGACCGCGTCGCGGATGGCCAGGGCGTTGTCCAGGCGCAGGTCGGCGGCGGCCAGCTCGCCGTCGGTCTCGATCACCTTCTCCAGGTCGGCCGGGGTCAGCAGTTCTTGGCAGGCGGTCTCGAAGGCGGCGCTGAATTCCTCCAGCCGCCCCCGCTCCAGGGTCAGCCCCGCCGCCATGGCGTGGCCGCCGAACTTCAGCATCAGGCCCGGGTGGTGCTTGTCCACCCGGTCCAGGGCGTCGCGCAGGTGCAGCCCGGGGATGGAACGGCCCGATCCCTTCAGCAGCCCCTCGCCGCCGTCGGCGAAGGCGATGGTGGGGCGGTGGTGGCGCTCCTTCAGGCGCGACGCCAGCAGGCCCACCACGCCCTGGTGCCAGGCCGGGTCGAACAGGGCCAGGCTGAAGCCCTCGGCCACGTCCACCCGCTCCAGCAGGGCCAGGGCCTGGGCCTGCATGTCGGTCTCGATCTCGCGCCGGGCCCGGTTCAGCTTGTCCAGTTCCGCCGCCAGGGGCTTGGCCTCGGTCTCGCTCCCGGCCAGCAGGCAGGCGATGCCCCGGCTCATGTCGTCCAGGCGGCCGGCGGCGTTCAGGCGCGGGCCCACCACGAAGCCCAGATCGCCGGCCGAGGCCCGGATCGGGTCCCGCCCGGCGGCCCGGAACAGGGCGTTGATGCCCGGCCGCGCCCGGCCCGCGCGCATGAGCTTGAGGCCCTGGTCCACCAGCAGGCGGTTGTTGGCGTCCATGCGCACCACGTCGGCCACCGTCCCCAGGGCCACCAGATCCAGCAGTTCGGCCAGATTGGGCTCGGCCCGGTGGGCGAAGGCGCCGCGCCGGCGCAGTTCGGCCCGCAGGGCGATGAGCACGTAGAACATCACCCCCACGCCGGCCAGATGCTTGCTGGGGAAGGGGCAGCCGGGCTGGTTGGGGTTGACGATGAGGGCCTCGGGGAGGCTCATTTCCGTGTTCTGGGCGGGCAGGTGGTGATCGGTGACCAGGACTTCGATGCCCAGGCGGCGGGCGGCCTCGATGCCGGCGTGGGCGGCGATGCCGTTGTCAACGGTGATGATCAGGTCGGGATCGCGTTGCGCGGCCAGGGCGACGATCTCCGGCGACAGGCCATAGCCGTATTCGAAGCGGTTGGGCACCAGGTAATCCACCGTCGCGCCTATGGCCGCCAGCCCGCGCAGGGCCAGGGCGCAGGCCGTGGCCCCGTCGGCGTCGTAATCGGCCACGACCAGCAGCCGCTCCCCGCGATGGATGGCATCCGCCAGCCGCGCGCCGGCGGCCTCGCAGTGGAGCATGTCTGTATAGGGAAGAAGCTCGGCCAGGCGGGTCTTCACGTCCTCCTGCCGCGCCACGCCTCGCGCGGCATAGAGCCGCGCCAGCAGTGGGGGGTAACCGGCCCGTCGCAAGTGCTCCGCGACGGGGGCTGAGTGGGGGCGGGTGACGAGGTTCAACATGGGATTAACTAACCCTTGGCCAGGGGATGGCCCGTTTCAAAGGTGCACATGAAGTGACTAATTGTGCTCGGGTGTTCAATTTCCGGACAGTCACACAACACAGCATCAAAATGCTTTTTCTCTTTTCTAATCACCTGACGCTGACCAGGATATGCCCGCCTAGTCTGTAGAAGACGTCGGATGGAGAATCGTTGCTGCCTAACGATGGAATCCTGATGACATATCAGCATTTGTCGGAAATCCTTACAATCATTTTCAGACCAACCTAATAATTTTCACTAAAGTTATGAAAAATATAGATAAAAATAGTGGGCGCGAATATTGCTAGTAAGAGTTGGAGTCCAGTGCATGCCGTACTGCGAGATTCACCCAGGAAGGAGTTAGAGATGAAGCATTCTATAAGGCGTATCAACAACACCGCGCTGGCCCTCGCAGGGGCAGTCGCTGTGGCATTCACACCAAATGTACAAGCCACCGCACTGAATGGATTGGTGGATACATGGGAAGTCACGGTTGATTTGGTTTTCTTGCCCCTCACTGTTCTGCCAACCCCCACACTTCCCATCGTCCAGGGCGAAGACATTCAAATTCTCAGTCCAAAAAGTTTGCGGTGGGGGATCCCTTATACGCCTTCTGGACCTTTCGATCCCGACCCGAATCCATCGGGACTACAAAGTGGTCTTGACACCGGTCCCGCCGCCCCGAGCGTGACCTACCTCAATACCAATGGCGTTGCGGTTGAGAACGTCAACGTCACCCACCTGAACTATGTCATCACGGATACGAGTGAGGAACTGGACTCGGTCACGATCGCGGCAAGCATGACCTTGAAACCCCATGTTCCGAACCAGCCCGGTGCCGCTTTGCCGCCATTGCTCTACCTAGTCAACTTCCAGGAGACATTGAACGAAGGCGTGCAGGTGAATGGTGTCATGCAATGCCAGGGAGGCGGTACCCCTGGTGTGGGGATCGATACGGCCGGATGTTCGGACATCTTCGTGATCGACCCGTCTGACCTGATCTTCCCATTCCAATATGACCTCGATGGAGCGGGAGCGGTTTATGGTCTCCAGAATTACGTCATGAGCTTTTTTGATCTGGACGGCCTGCTTCAGCCGCTAACAGATGCTGCCTGCACTGCAGCAGGTGCGTTAGCTGGGTGTACCGGCGTAAGGACACCGGAAAGCCAAGAAACGACCATCCGTTTCGCGGCCCAAATTATGGGTGAACCGGTCGATATCCCCTGCCCCAACGGCGATTGCGACGTGCCCGAACCCGGCACCCTGGCGCTTGTGGGTATCGCCCTGGGCGCCCTGGGTTTCGCCCGCCGCAGGTTGGTTTAGCCCTTTCCAGCCCGCGAAAAGCCCCCGTCTCGGGGGCTTTTTTTCGGACTGGCATCGGGGCATGTGGTGGAGTTCTCCGAAGCCGCCGGCTGTCTTGCCGGTATCTGGCATCGGGCTTTCTCGATAGGGCCGGACTTGCAGGACGGTGAATCGGCAGCGAAATGAGGATATATCTGGTTCGCCACGGCGAAAGCGAGGCCAATGTGGCGGGCATCATCAACGACGATCCGTACCGCCCCGTGGCATTGACACTTCGAGGCTGCCACCAGGCCGAGTCCGCCGCGGCCGCGTTGCGGGAGGTGGCCTTTACCCATGCCTACAGCTCCCAATTCCTCCGTGCCCGGCAGACGGCAGACATCATTCTCGCCACCCTCGGCCCAGCCTTGCCGCTCCGCCTGGATCCGCGCCTGAACGAACGCCGTTCGGGCCTGGACGGACAGCCGGTGGAGGCCTTCAATGGCCTGGTGCGCCCCGATCCCGTGCGTATCCGGCCGGCGGCAGGAGAGTCTTTCCTGGAGGAGATGGCACGGGTGGGCTGGTTTTTCGATGACGCGGTGCAGCGCCATCCCGAGGCCGTGGTCTTGGCCGTCTCCCATGAGAACCCCATCCTGGCTGTCGCCGCCCTGGCCGGCCGGCCGGTGGAAGAGGCGGCCCGCGGTGGGCTCGGCAACTGCGAGTGGATCGTGGTGGATTGGCCGGCGCCAGCGACGGTGGGGTGAACTGAATCGGCGACATTGCCGGCCTGCGAACCCTGTCGCCCGATGTCCTGTCATAGCCGGAGTCCCACAGAGGAGGTCGGCATGAACATCCGCTCCATCCGTCAGTTGGTTCAGGCCCATGCCATCACCGAGGGGGCGGGGGTCACCGTGCATCGCAGCATCGGCACCCCGGCCCTGAAGCATTTGGACCCCTTCCTCATGCTCGACCACTTCGGCAGCGACAACCCGGACGAATACATCGCCGGATTTCCCGAACATCCCCATCGCGGCTTCGTCACCGTCACCTACATGCTGGACGGCCATATGGAGCACCGCGACAGCATGGGCAACCGGGGCGATCTCGTGGCCGGCGGCGTACAGTGGATGAAGGCCGCCAGCGGCGTCATCCATTCCGAGATGCCCCGCCAGGCCAATGGCCTGATGCGCGGCTTCCAGCTGTGGGTCAACCTGCCCGCTGCCGAGAAGATGGCCGATCCGGCCTATCAGGAGTATTCCCCGGCGACGGTTCCCGAACTGGCCGGGGATGGGGTCAGGGTACGGCTGCTGGCGGGCGGGTACGGGGGAGGGCGGGGTGTCATCGACGATCCGCATACCGATTTGCGCTATCTGGATATCGGCCTGGCGGCGGGCCGGCCATTCGAGACTGAGGTGGCCGGCGATCATAGCGCCTTCATCTATGTCTTCGATGGTGAGGCGGACACCGAAGGTGGGGGGCTGCTCCGGCACCATCTGGCCGTGCTGGGGGAGGGCGATGGGGTACGCGTGGTGGCCGGTCCGGCGGGTGCCCGCTTCATCCTGGTGTCCGGCCGGCCGCTGGGTGAGCCGGTGGTTCAGTATGGCCCCTTCGTCATGAATACCCGGCAGGAGGTCGAGCAGGCCTTTGCCGATTACCGGGACGGGCGGTTGGTGCGGGCGAGGGCGATGATGACCGGGGCATGAGGAAAGGGGCGCTGCTTGCGGTAGCCTGAATTTCGGCTATGAATGGGAATGAGTCCCAAACCCCACGGGGCCGGACTCAGTCACTTTTCATCGATGAGAGGAGGCCCCCATGAACCAAGCCATCAGCGATTTCATGATCCATGTGGATGACAGCCTGTCGGGGAGCGACATGGCATCCCTAGCCGACGCCCTCGGCGGCAATGCCTGCGTGTGTGGCGCCTGCGTTTCCGAGAGCGCGTCCCACCTGATCATGGTCAGCTACGATTCGGACTGCGCCCAGGCCCACGAACTGGTGGACCAAATCCGGGCGCGCGGTATCCGGGCCGAGGCTATCGGCTGGTAAACACGGCAGATCAGGTTTGATTTTCCGGCGCGGCCAGTCCGCGCTTTTTGTTGGCCCGCTGCCGGACCGGAAATAGGCGCCGCCCGGTTGGTTTGCCGCCTGGCCCCGGCTATCATCCGCCCATGTCGCACAAGCTGCCTCTGTCCCGCGTCGCGCGTCTGGTGGGTCTGTCCCGATCGTCGCTGCAACACATGATCCGCAACGGCGAGATCGCCACCTTCGACGGCTTCGTCGAACTGGACGAGTTGCTGCGCGTGTTCCCCGACGTGAGCTGGGAGGAGGAGGGGGATTACCGGCGCGTCCAGGAGATCAAGGAGAAGGCCTTCGGCAAGCGCATCTTCGAGCGCGCCCTGCCCGACAAGGAGGTGCTGGCCGAGCGCCTGTTCGAGCTGGGCAAGGAGTTCGCCGCCGCAAAATCCCTGCTGCTGCACTACGACCGGGTGTTCGACTGGCTGGAGACCAAGCTGGACTACCTGGCCGATTCCGACCCGGAGGCGGCCGACGCCCTGGAATCCCTGAAGATTTGGCTTCAGCAACAGCTGGACGAAGCCCCCGAGGAGGCCGAGCGCGGCAAGGCGCTGCTGGCCCAGGAGAGCGTCATGCGTGTCATGTCGGCCCACGTCACCGTCCAGCCCTCGGGCCACGAGTTCTTCGTGGAGGGCAACGACACCATCCTGGAGGCGGCCCTGCGTGTCGGTCTGCCCCTCAATTACGGCTGTAGCAACGGCAACTGCGGCGAGTGCCGGGCGCGGCTGGTTTCCGGGCAGGTGCAAAAGGTGCATCCGCACGACTTCCATTTCAGCGAGGCGGACAAGGCCAACGGCGCCTTCCTGCTCTGTTCCTACGCGCCGGTGACCGACATCGTCATCGAGGCCGGCGTGACAGGCGCCGAGGACATCCCGCCGCAACACATCCCGGCGCGGGTGAAGTCGGTCGAGGAGATCAGCGACCAGGTGCGCGGCCTGCACCTGACCACGCCGCGCAGCCAGCGCCTGCGCTTCCTGGCCGGGCAATCGGTGACCCTGAACATCGACGGGGTGAGCGCCGAATATTTCGTTGCCAGTTGCCCCTGCGAGGATCGCCAGCTCACTCTGCACATCCGCCGCGACAACCGGCCGTTCTCGCGCAAGGTGTTCAACGAGCTGGCCAAGGAAGACACGGTGGTCATCGACGGCCCGCACGGCAGCTTCGTCTATGTCCTGGAATCGAGCCGGCCGGTGATCTTCGTTGCCTGGGACGACGGTTTCGCGCCCATCAAGAGCCTGGTGCAGCACGCCATGTCGCTGGAACGGGCGGAGACCATGCATCTTTATTGGATAGCCGACGAGCTGGGCCACTACCGCGACAACCTGTGCCGCTCCTGGGCCGATGCTTACGACAATTTCTTCTATCGGCCCCTGAAGCTGGACGGCGGTATAACCGGGGCGGCGAACGCCATGCTGGAGGCCCATCCCGACTTGTCCGGACACGACGTCTATGCGGTGGGTCCGGCCGAATTCCTTTACGCGGTGCGTGACGGCTGCAGGGTGCGCGGCCTGCCGTCGGCCCAGTGGCACGGCAAGCAGATGCTCTGATAGTCTCCGGGCCTTACGCGGTGCCGTACCCATGAACGAAAAGACCTACAACGTGCTGTTTCTCTGCGCCCACAACGCGGCGCGCTCCATCATGGCCGAGGTGATCCTCAACAGCGAGGCGCACGGCCGCTTTCGCGCCTACAGCGCGGGCAGCGAACCCCTCGGGCGGGTGGACCCGCTGGTGCTGGAACTGGCCCGCGGCGTGGGCTACCCCGTCGAGACCCTGCGATCCAAGGCCTGGGACGAGTTCGCCCAGGCCGGCGCGCCGGCCATGGACCTGATCATCACCCTGTGCGACGCCAGCGCCGACGAGGCCTGCCCGGCTTGGCCCGGCCACCCGGCCACCGCCCACTGGCGCTTCTCCGACCCGCTGCTGGCCGGTGGTGACGAGTCGCGGCGGCGGCGTGTCTTCCAGCAGGAGTTCCGCGAGTTGTCCGAACGCATCCATTTCCTGATCCGGCTGTCCGACGGCAGCCTGGACCGTCTGGTACTGGATACCCATGCCCAGTGGGCTGGGGGAACAACAGCATGAGCGCGCGGGTGATCGCGGTGGTCAACCAGAAAGGGGGGGCCGGCAAATCCACCCTGGCCATGCTGCTGGCCGGTGCATTGGCCGAGTCCGGCGCGCGGGTCCTGGTGGCCGATGCCGACCCCCAGAACACGGCCCTGCGCTGGGCCACCGCCGGCGAGGGCTTCCCGGCCGAGGTGGAAGACCTGTCGGACGAGGAAGGCAAGCTGCACAAGCGCCTGCGCAAGCGCCTGGAGGACTATGACTACATCGTCATCGACAGTCCTCCTCATGCCGCCGCGCCGGTCACCGAGAGCGCCCTGCGCCTGGCCCACCTGGCCCTGGTGCCGGTGATCCCCTCGCCGCTGGATTTGTGGGCCAGCCTGAAGATCCGTGAGGCCATCGCCCAGGCGCGCCACAGGAACCCGGCCCTGGAGGCGCGCATCGTGGTCAACCAGGTACAGCTCAACACCGTGCTGGCCCGAGAGGTGCTGGCCCTGCTGCCGGAGTTTGGCATCCCTCTGCTGGCTGCCCAGCTCAAGCAGCGCACCGCCTACCGGGAGTGCGCCGCCATGGGCGCCACCCCCACCCGCCTGGGCAGCCGCGCCGCGATTGCCCTCATGGAGGTGCAGGCCCTGGGCCGGGAGGTGGTGGAAATCCTGGAGGCGTCATGAGCGCCACCTACACCCTGGTGGATTTCATGCGCCACGGGGCGCCGGTGGGCGGCCGCAGATATCGCGGCCAGATCGACGATCCGCTGAGCGACAAGGGCTGGCGGCAGATGCGCGACGCGGTGCGCCACCATCACCACTGGAACGCCATCGTCAGTTCGCCCATGGCGCGCTGCCGGGAATTCGCCGACTGGTTGGGGGAACATCGCAAATTGCCGGTCAGCCATGACGAGCGTCTGCGCGAGGTGGGTTTCGGCGAGTGGGAGGGTCGCAGCCCGGCAGAGCTGCGGGAGGCGGACCCGGACATCGTGTTCGATTTCAAGCGCGACCCCCTCGCCCACCGTCCGGAGGGCGCCGAGCCGCTGCAGGCCTTTTCCGATCGGGTCGGCGCAGCTTTCGACGACGTGGTGGCAACCCACGTGGGCGGGCATGTGCTGGTGGTGGCCCATGCCGGCGTCATCCGCATGGTCGTGGGCCGCGTGCTGGGCATGCCCCTGGGGCACAGCTATCGCCTCCAGGTGGGCGCCGCCTCCCTGGCCCGTTTCCGCATCGAGGAAAAGGCCGGCCGGCGCCTGGAGCAGCTGCTGTTTCTCAGCCCGGGCGAGTCCTCCGAATGAGGTCGGTCACGCCCGGGGCGGTTCTCAGCGCATGGCCGGCGTGGGCATAACCGGAAAGGGGTAGGGCACCAGCATCGGATTCGGCATCGGCGCGGCGGGCATGGGCATGGCCGGGTAGGCCGGCTGCATGAAGGCGCCCACCGTCGGCCCATAGGAGCGGGGGTTGGCCATCGTCCCGGCCCACGCGCCATACCAGTTGGGGTTGAAGGGCGTCACGGCCATGTTCACCAGCCGCGGGTCCATCGGTGCGGCGGCCCACTTGGCATAGGTATTCGGGTTCAGCGCATTGAGCAGCGCGCCCACCACCTGCGGGTCCAGGGGGGCCATCATCCAGCGCATCATCTTGCCAGGGTCGGTCATGACGGTGGTCACGGCCTCGTAGAACTTGGGGTCCAGCATGGCCTGGGTCCAGTTCATGGCCATGACGGGGTCCATGGTGCGGGCGTAGTTCTCATAGGCCTTGGGGTCCGCCAGGGTGGCCATGGACTTCATGTACAGGTTCGGGTCCATCATGGCGTTCAGGGCGGCGATGACGAAGCCCGGCTCGGTGACCGCGGACAGGGCGCCGACGAATTTTCTCGGATCGACCAGCATTTCCGCGTTGCGTGTGAAGTCGGATAGGTAGCCGACCCATTCGGTGTTGTTGGCCGGCATTGGCTCGGAGGCGGGGGCGGCCGCATCGGCCAGGGCGGTGCCGCAGCAGGCGGCCAGGACGGCGCCCAGGTACAGGGGGTGCATGTTCATGTCGATCTCCTTCATCCATCGGTTTATAGCTGTGGGCAGACCGCGGGCCGGTGGGCGATCGCGGACATGACCGCATTGTGCCGGTGTTCGTCGCCGGCGTACATGGAGGCAGCGCGCTCTCCCGATGCGCTAGGTACCCAGGGGGCAGGACGCGGCCCGCGTGTGGTCGATGAAATAGTGCAGCAGCAGGCGGTCCTGTTCGGAGATATCCCCGAATTCCACGCCGATGCGCCAGGGCCGGCCGGCCTTGCCGGGGGCCTCGCGGTTGCGGATGGCCGCCTCGATGGACAGGTCTTTCTGCGCCTCGTCCAGATGGATGGGCAGGGTCATCCGCAGGGTGTCGCCCTCAACAGGTGCCGCCAGTTCAAGCAGCGCGCCATTCAGGCTGAGGTCCACCACGCGGGCCTGCGGTTCCGCGCCGCCCGTCCCGCTCAGCAGGACATCCAGGGCCATGCGCACCCTGTGCGACTTGCGCACCTTCTGCGACTGCATACCGGCCGGGTATTCGAAATGGACGTGGGGATAGGGGTGGGCGCGGGCGATCATCACCTGGCTGGTAAAGGCATGCACGTGGGTGCCGGCCAGGACGTGGAAGACATAGGTGCTGCCCGGTGTCATCCACAGCTCCTTGTCACCCGAGACGGGCAGGGTGGTGATGAAGCCCTTGTCCCGATACAGGCCGATGAGTTGGACATGGTAGTGGCGGGCATCCGGCTCCTGGGCATGGAGCCTCAGCATGCTGCCGATGCCGAGCCCGATCCGGTCGAATCCGACGACGTCCCCCTCGGGGGCCGGAGTCGGTGCCGCTGCCCGGCTCATGCCGTCACTGGCTGGCGCGACGGCTGTGCCTGGCATTCAGTGGTGGCGGCTTCCCCGTTCGGGGCACTCGCCCGCAATTCCTTGTGGTAGCGGTAGGCGGCATTGACCAGTACGCGGATGTCCTGCGTGGACAGTTCCGGGTGCATCTCGCGTAGGGTGCGCGCGGCCCAGTACTCCATCGGCGTGTCGCTGGAATCCATGCCACTGTTGAAGAAGGGTGCGAGCCGGTGGATGCTCTCCTCGAAGACCTTCCTCAGGTCGGGGCGCATGCGCCGTTCCTGCTTGTGCGTATCGTGCTGGGGTGCCGGTTTGTCCATGCGCGGTCCTAAGGAAAAAAAGGGGCTTGGACTTTATCGGCAGCTTTCGGCGCGGCCTTAAGCCGTCCGAGCATGGCTTGATGGCCGTCAAGCCCGAGGCGCCCTACCGTCTCGCTGCCGGCCATTCAGCCTGTCATGGTCTATAGTCGTGACCTTCCGAACCATTGGCGGAGCGTCATGCGCTGCGTCTCATCCGGAGAAGAGAAATGACCTTGCATCGTCGCGACTTTCTGTTGGCCGGCGCGGCCGGCCTGGCGGGGCTGGTCCGGCCGGCGTGGGCGGGCAAGGGGCGGGCGTGTCCCCGGGTGGTGGTGGTGGGCGCCGGCTACGGCGGCGCCAGCTTCGCCCGCCATCTCAAGCTGTGGGCACCCCAGGCGCATGTCACGGTCGTAGAACCGCAGCCGGATTTCGTTTCCTGCCCCTATTCCAACACCGTGGTGGGCGGCCTCAACCGGCTGCAGGACATCACCTTCCCCTACACCTGGCTGAAGGCGGCGGTGGACCGCTTCGTCGCCGACCGTGTCGATGGGGTCGATCCGCGGCGGCGCACCGTGCACACCGTCGGCGGCCTCACCCTCCCCTACGACCGGCTGGTGCTGTCCGCTGGGGTGGAGCTGATGTTCGACCGGGTGGCGGGCTACGACGCCGCCGCGCAGCGGACCATCAAGCACGCCTGGAAGGCCGGCCCCGACCAGACCGGGGTGTTGCGCCGGCAGCTGGAGGCCATGCCCGACGGCGGCGTGTTCGTGATCACCATCCCCGTCCAGCCCTTCCGCTGCCCGCCCGCGCCTTACGAGCGGGCCAGCCTGGTGGCCAACTATTTCCGGCGCGCCAAGCCGCGTTCCAAGATCATCATCCTGGACGGCAACCCGGACATCGTCTCCAAGAAGGCCCTGTTCCTGGCGGCCTGGAAGAAACACTACGGCTATGGCACGGACGCCAGCCTTATCGACTACCGACCCAACAGCCTGGTGGTGTCCGTGGATGCCAAGGCCATGCGTGTCGCCACCGAATTCGACGAGGCCCAGGGCGATGTCATCAACCTGGTGCCGCCTATGCGGGCCGCCGCCGTCACCCACCTGGCCGGGGCGCGCACCGGTGAGGACGGCACCTGGTGCCCGGTGGATTACCACACCTGCGAATCCACCGAGGTGCCCAACGTCCACATCCTGGGCGACTCCATCTCGTCCAACCTCTCCAAGGCCGGCGCCCTGGCCAACAACACCGGCAAGCTGTGCGCCTCGGCCCTGGCGGACATCTTCCGGGGCCGCGCGCCCGACCCCGCGCCGGTGCTCACCAGCACCTGCTATTCCGCCACCACCGACCGCCATGCCGTGCACGTGGCCACGGTGTTCCGCTACAACCCCAAGGAAAACCTCATGGAGGTGCAGCCGGGCAGCGGCCTGTCCGAGGCGGAAAGCGAGGCGGAATTCAGCTTCATGGGCGGCTGGGCGCGCAACATCTGGGCGGATACCCTGGGGCTGCCGATGGGCTACAGGTTCACAAATCGGGTTTGAGGACTCATTGGGGACGCCCCTGTTACCTCCGATACTATCGCTGCCAGACAGACAGCGCGTTCGCGCACTTCAAGGGGAAAGCAAATCGAATCGTTCACGGCGGTCTTTCCGATCAAATGCCTGAGTCGAAAATCTTTACGTTAATGTTTCACCGAGGTTTGCCCGGCGGTTTCAAGAACCCATGAATCAAACTAGCCCTATCCGTCGGAATTTGGCCAGTTAACCTTAAGTTGGGAAACGCATCTCCGCCGGACACGAATACCCCGCGACTCCGCCGGAGCCGTTTTCAATCCCCGCCCCGCCAAGTCGGCTCCGCCTGTCCGCTGCTGCGGTTGATCCAGCGGGAGAAATCAACGGAAAGGGGCCATGGTCGGTTTTTCAATACCTTCAAAGAATTCACCCCT
Organism: Thiobacillus sp. UBA3361; assembly: GCA_002360535.1. Taxonomy (GTDB): domain Bacteria; phylum Pseudomonadota; class Gammaproteobacteria; order Burkholderiales; family Thiobacillaceae; genus UBA3361. The sequence continues at coordinate 84,414 of DEQR01000043.1, read as the reverse complement.
CAATCCTGCGTGATCGTGAAGTTGAAACCTAATATGGCCCATAGGTCAGAATCCAGAAAACCATGTATCCAAGAATCATAATTCGTCCCGAAACAGCCGCTGATGTCGATGCCATCAGGGACGTCACCGTTTCCGCATTCGAGACCATGGCCATCAGCGGCCACACCGAGCAATTCATCATCGAGGCGCTACGCGCCGCCAAATCCCTGACGCTTTCCCTGGTCGCGGAGGTGGATGGCCGGGTGGTGGGGCATATCGCCTTCTCGCCAGTGACCATGTCGGACGGGACCGCTGACTGGTACGGGCTGGGGCCGGTGTCCGTGTTGCCGGCATACCAGCATCAGGGGATCGGCAAGGCGCTGATCGGGGAGGGTTTGTCGCGGCTGCGAGGCCTGGGCGCCCTCGGAGTCTGTCTGGTGGGGCATCCGGAGTACTACGTCAAGTTCGGGTTCGGGAACGAGCCCGGACTGGTGCTGGAGGGCGTCCCGCCGGAGGTCTTCTTCGCCCTGTCTTTCGATGGGAGGGTTCCCCGGGGAACCGTGACGTTCCATGAGGCATTCCGGGCGGGTATCGAGCCGAATCCGGCCGGCGGCACCCTTGGAGCCGCGCCGTCGAGCCCCGGGGTCAGTTGATCCCCGCCCCTGCCTGCTCCGAGAAGTACCCCGCCACCTCCACCATCTCCACCTCGTCCACGCTCTGCATGATGGCTGACATGACCGGGTGCAGGCGCTCGCCGGTGCGGAAGCGTGACATGGTGGCGAGCAGGTCGTAGAACTCCCGGCCGCCGATGCGGGGGATGCCCAGGAGGTGGTTTTCGCCCCGTTCGCCGTGGCACAGCATGCAGCGCTCGGACAGTTGTCTGGCGTGGTCCTGGGCCAGGGCCGCGGGCGCGGCGGTCACGGCCAGCAGGGTGGTCAGGCAGAGGGCGGGGAAGAGGTTGGGTTTCATCTCGGTTTGTTTCGTTGGACATGAGCCCAGGCTACCCACTCCGGCCCAGGCGGGCCAATAACCAGGTTGGGGCATGGCGAGGCGGGGTGTTAGGCGCTAAGGGGCCGTGGGCCGGCCGGTCATGCCATAATCGCGCCGTTCGTTAGCAATTTCATGACATGTCCGGCAATTCCATCGGCCTCATTTTTACGGTGACCTCCTTCGGCGAGTCCCACGGACCGGCTATCGGTTGCATCGTGGATGGCTGCCCGCCCGGCATGGCCCTCAGCGAGGCGGACATCCAGGGCGACCTGGACCGGCGCAAGCCGGGCACCTCGCGGCATGTCACCCAGCGGCGCGAGTCAGACACGGTGAAGATCCTGTCCGGGGTGTTCGAGGGCCGCACCACGGGCACCCCCATTGCCCTGCTGATCCGCAACGAGGACCAGCGCAGCAAGGACTACGGCGAGATCGCCCGCACCTTCCGGCCCGGCCACGCCGATTACACCTATTGGCAGAAGTACGCCATCCGCGACTACCGGGGCGGCGGCCGCTCCAGCGCCCGGGAGACCGCCGTGCGGGTGGCCGCCGGGGCCATCGCCAAAAAGTGGCTGAACGAAAAGTACGGCACCGTGATCCGTGGCTACCTGGCCCAGCTGGGGCCCATCGTGGTGCCTTTCAGGGCCTGGGACAGTGTCGGCGAGAACGCCTTTTTCGCCCCCGACGTGTCCGTGGTGCCAACACTCGAAAGTTACATGGACGAACTGCGCAAGGAAGGCAACTCGGTGGGGGCGCGCATCAACGTGGTGGCCGAGGGCGTGCCGGTGGGCTTGGGCGAGCCGGTCTATGACCGCCTGGACGCGGACATCGCCCATGCCCTGATGAGCATCAACGCGGTGAAGGGGGTGGAGATCGGCGCCGGCTTCGCCTGCGTGGCCCAGAAGGGCACCGAACACCGGGATGAGCTGACCCCGGAGGGGTTCCTGAGCAACCACGCCGGCGGCATCCTGGGCGGCATTTCCACCGGACAAGACATCACCGCCTCCATCGCCATCAAGCCGACTTCCTCCATCCGCCTGCCGGGCCGCAGCATCGACCTGGACGGCCAGCCGGTGGAGGTGGTCACCCACGGCCGCCACGATCCCTGCGTCGGCATCCGCGCCACGCCCATCGCCGAGGCCATGCTGGCCATCGTGCTCATGGACCACGCCCTGCGCCACCGCGCCCAGAACATGGACGCGGTCTGCCCCACACCCGCTATTCCGGGCCGCGCGCCCGGGCATGATTGACGACCATCCCACAAGGAGAAACCCATGATTGAGAGTCACGACCTGTTCCACGAATTTCCCGAGCATCAGGAGACCATCCGCAAGCTGATGCTTAGCAACGACCAGTTCGTCGCCCTGATGAAGGACTATGACGATCTGGACCACAAGATCGCGCGCATCGAACAGCGCGTGGAGCCGGCCACCGACCTGTACGCGGAAGAGTTGAAGTACCTGCGGGTGCGCCTGAAGGACAAGCTGTATCAATTGCTGACCAAGGCGGCCTGAGCAGGGCGAATCCAAACCGCGGCCCGGAGTTGTCCCTCCGGGCCGTTTTCATTGCAGCCTTCCACCGGCGATGCACACCATCCCCTACTGGCGCCTGTCCGGTTTCTATTTCTTCTACTTCGCCTTCGTGGGCGCCATGGCGCCGTTCTGGAGCCTCTATCTGCGCTCCCTGGCCTTCGACGCCCTGCAGATCGGGGTGCTCATGTCCCTGCTCCACGTCATGCGCATGTTCGCGCCCAACATCTGGGGCCACATCGCCGACCGCACGGGCCGCCGGGTGGCCATCGTCCAGCTGGCCGCCCTGACCTGCCTGCTGGCCTATTCGGGGGTGTTCTTCGCCACCTCCTTCTGGGCACTGTTCGCGGTGATGAGCCTGATCAGCTTCTTCTGGAGCGCCTCCCTGCCCCTGGTGGAGGCCACCACCCTGTCCCACCTGAAGGAGCGCACCGATCGCTACGGCCGCATCCGCCTTTGGGGGTCCATCGGCTTCATCCTGGTGGTGATCGGCCTGGGGGCGGCACTGGACCATCATCCCATCCGCCTGCTGCTGTGGGTGGTGCTGGGTCTGCTGGTGGGCATCGTCCTCACCGCCCGGCTGATCCCGGAGGCGCAGATCGCCCATCACGAGCACGAGCACATCCCCCTGGGGCATGTGATGCGCCGGCCCGAGGTGCTGGCCCTGCTGGGGGCGGGCATGCTCATGGCCCTGGCCCACGGCCCCTACTACACCTTCTTCACCATCCATCTGGTGGACCTGGGCTACAGCAAGAGCCTGGCCGGCTGGCTGTGGGCCCTGGGGGTGGTGTGCGAGATCGGCATCTTCCTGGTCATGCCCCGGGTGTTCGCCCGCCTGCGGGTGGAGACCGTGCTGCTCGTCACCCTGGCCGCGGCGGCCCTGCGCTTCCTCCTCATCGGCTGGCTGGCCGACCGCATGGCCGTGCTGCTGTTCGCCCAGCTGCTGCATGCTCTGACCTTCGGCGCCTATCACGCCTCGGCCCTGGCCTTGGTGCACCGCCACTTCAAGGGGCGCAACCAGGCCCGCGGCCAGGCCCTGTACAACAGCTTGGCCTTCGGCGTGGGCGGCACGGTGGGCAGCCTGGGCTCCGGGGCAGCCTGGGACGGCCTGGGGGCGGGCTGGACCTTCACCCTGGGGGCGGGCTGCGCGGCCCTGGCCGCCTTGGCTTTCGCGCGCAGGGGTCGGGCGGCCTGATTACGCCACGCCCGTCCGGGTGGCTGGCGACGCGCGGGAGGAAAGTGTGATAATTCAACCCTTTCATCGATCCCCTTCCCGACTGTGGCGCGCACGCTTTACGACAAACTCTGGGACGCCCACGTGGTGCACGTGGAGCCTGACGGCACGGCACTCATCTACATCGACCGGCACCTGGTCCACGAAGTGACCAGCCCCCAGGCCTTCGAGGGCCTGCGCCTGGCCCACCGGGCGCCCTGGCGGACCGCCTCGGTGCTGGCAGTGCCGGACCACAACGTGCCCACCGCCCACCGGGAGCAGGGCATTGCCGATCCGGTCTCCCGCACCCAGGTGGAGACCCTGGACGAGAACTGCCGCGCCTTCGGCCTGACGGAATTCCCCATGACCGACCGGCGCCAGGGCATCGTGCATGTCATCGGCCCGGAGCAGGGCTTCACCCAGCCTGGCATGACCGTGGTGTGCGGCGACTCCCACACCAGCACCCACGGGGCCTTCGGCGCCCTGGCCTTCGGCATCGGCACCTCGGAGGTGGAGCACGTGCTGGCCACCCAGTGCCTGTGGCAGAAGAAGTCCAAGGCCATGCTGGTCAGGGTGGACGGGCAACTGGGCCCGGGCGTCACCGCCAAGGACATCGCCCTGGCGGTGATCGGCAAGATCGGCACCGCCGGTGGCACGGGCCACGCGGTGGAGTTCGGCGGCTCGGCCATCCGCGCCCTGTCCATGGAAGGCCGCATGACCCTGTGCAACATGGCCATCGAGGCGGGCGCCCGGGCCGGCATGGTAGCGGTGGACGAGAAGACCGTGGAATACCTGCGCGGCCGGCCTTACGCGCCCCAGGGCGAACAGTTCGAGCAGGCCGCGGCCTATTGGCGCAGTTTCGTATCCGACCCGGGGGTGGCCTACGACGCGGTGCTGGAACTGGACGCGGCCCAGATCCAGCCCCAGGTCACCTGGGGTACCTCACCGGAGATGGTGGTGCCGGTGGACGGCCGGGTGCCGGACCCCGCCAGCGCGCCCAACGAGGTGAAGAGATCCGACTGGGAACGCGCCCTGGCCTACATGGGGCTGGCGGCCAACACTCCCATGCGCGACATCCCGGTGGACAAGGTGTTCATCGGCTCCTGCACCAACTCCCGCATCGAGGACCTGCGCGAGGCCGCCGCCGTGGCCCGGCGGGCTGTGGCCCAGGGCCGCAGGGTGGCGGACAACGTCAAGCTGGCCATGGTGGTGCCGGGTTCCGGGCTGGTGAAAGTCCAGGCCGAGGCGGAGGGCCTGGACCGGGCCTTCACGGCAGCGGGTTTCGAGTGGCGCGATCCGGGCTGCTCCATGTGCCTGGCCATGAACGCCGACCGGCTGGAGCCGGGGGAGCGTTGCGCCTCCACCTCCAACCGCAATTTCGAGGGACGCCAGGGGCAGGGCGGCCGCACCCATCTGGTGAGCCCGGCCATGGCCGCCGCCGCCGCCGTGTATGGCCATTTCGTGGATGTGCGCGAGGTAATGTCATGACCCCCAAGAAGCTTGCCGGCCTGGTGGCCATCAAGGTGGTGCTGCTGGCCATCGCCGTGGGCGTGGTGTTCATGGTGGTGGGCTGCAACACCGTGCGCGGCATTGGTCAGGATATCGAAAAGGCCGGCGAGGCCATCCAGAGGTCGTCCAAATGAAGCCCTTCACCCGTCTCGATGGTCTGGTGGCCCCCCTGGACCGGGCCAACGTGGATACCGACGCCATCATCCCCAAGCAGTTCCTCAAGTCCATCAAGCGCAGCGGCTTCGGGCCCAACGCCTTCGACGAGTGGCGCTACCTGGACCGGGGCGAGCCGGGCAAGCCCAACCACGACCGGCCCCTGAACCCGGATTTCGTGCTGAACCAGGCCCGCTACCAGGGGGCCTCGGTGCTGCTGGCCCGGGAGAACTTCGGCTGCGGCTCGTCCCGGGAGCACGCCCCCTGGGCGCTGGAGGACTACGGTTTCCGGGTGATCATCGCCCCGTCCTTCGCCGACATCTTCTTCAACAACTGCTTCAAGAACGGCATCCTGCCCATCGTGCTGCCGGCCGAGACCGTGGACCGGCTGTTCCGGGAGACCGCCGCCGTGGAGGGCTATGCCCTGACCGTGGATCTGGCCGGACAGACCCTCACCACCCCCACCGGCGACGTCATCCCTTTCGAGGTGGATCCGGAGCGCAAGCATCGCCTGCTCAATGGCCTGGACGACATCGGCATCACCCTGCAGTACGTGGACAAGGTGCGGGCCTACGAGGCGCGGCGCAAAGGCGAGGCACCCTGGTTGTTTGCCTGACATTTATGCGCTTGAAGCCCGAGCAGGCCCAATTCATCAAGGCCACCATCGCCCGGCATTTCGGGGACGGGGCGCGGGTATGGCTGTTTGGCTCCAGGGTGGATGACGCTAGACGGGGAGGTGACGTGGATTTGTATGTCGAACCTCTGGCCCGGGAAGACCTGTTCGACCGGCGTGTACGATGCCTGGGTGATCTGACGGATGGCCTGCCTTATCCCGTCGATCTGGTGCTTGCGGAGCCAGGTGCGGCCAGAGCCATCGACAGGATCGCCATGAAGCAGGGAGTACCGCTTTGAATCCGGATCTGATCGATGTCCTGAGAGAAAAACTTGGCCATCTCGGCAGGATACGGGAGCATCTGGAATATTCCCGTTCCAAGATCGTTGCCTGGTGGAGGGTCGATCAGTCCTTTGATCTATGGAGCCCTGATCAGCTCGAAACTCTGGCGGCCTTCAAAGCGCGTTTCGCGGAGATGCAGGACCATCTTGCATTGGCCATGAAGCAGATCGCGGCCATAGAGGAGCAGCCCACGGAAGCGTTCTCCTATGTGCTCAATTACATGGTGAAGTTGGGCATCCTCCTGGACGACAATGAGTGGCGGGACATCCGCAATCTGCGCAATGCCGCGGTTCATGACTATTCCGCTTCCGAACAGGACAAGGCACTCCATTACCATGGCTTGCTCCAGCACACGGACTTTCTCCTTCAGGTGCATGCCGACCTCAAGGGATTCGCAGCCAGGGTTTATTCAATCCATTAATTTTTAGGTGAAGGTTCTATGAAGATTGCGGTTCTGCCAGGTGACGGCATCGGAACGGAAATCGTCGCTCAGGCGATGAAGGTGTTGGACGTCCTCAAGCGAGACGGCATGAAGATCGAGACCGAGGAGGCCGCCATCGGCGGCGCCGGTTACGATGCGGAAGGGGATCCCCTGCCGGAATCCACCCTGAAGCTGTCCAGGGCGGCCGACGCCGTACTGTTGGGCGCCGTGGGCGGCCCCGAATACGACAAGCTGGACCGGCCCCTGCGCCCCGAGCGCGGCCTGCTGCGCATCCGCAAGGAACTGAACCTGTTCGCCAACCTGCGGCCGGCCCTGCTGTATCCGGAATTGGCCTCCGCCTCCACCTTGAAGCCCGAGGTGGTGTCCGGCCTGGACATCATGATCGTGCGCGAGTTGACCGGCGACGTGTATTTCGGCCTGCCCCGGGGCATCGAGTTCCGGGACGGCCAGCGTTGGGGCTTCAACACCATGATCTATTCCGAGGCCGAGGTGCGCCGCGTCGCCCACGTGGCCTTCGGTATCGCCATGAAGCGGGGCAAAAAGCTTTGCTCGGTGGAAAAGGCCAACGTGCTGGAATGCTCGGAACTCTGGAAGGAAGTCGTCGCCGAGGTGGCCAAGGAATACCCCGAGGTGGCGCTGTCCACCATGTATGTGGATAACGCCGCCATGCAACTGGTGCGCAATCCGAAGCAGTTCGACGTGATCGTCACCGGCAACATCTTCGGCGACATTCTGTCCGACGAGGCGTCCATGCTGTCCGGCTCCATCGGCATGCTGCCCTCCGCCTCCCTGGACGAGCACAACAAGGGCATGTACGAGCCCATCCACGGCTCCGCGCCGGACATCGCCGGCAAGGACCTGGCCAATCCCTTGGCGACGATTCTGTCGTTGAGCATGATGTTCAAGTACACCTTCAATGACTTGGCCACCGCCGAGCGCATCGACAATGCGGTGAAGAAGGTCATCGCGCAAGGCTACCGCACGGGTGATATTTGGACCGAGGGCTGCAACAGGGTGTCGTGCGGCCAGATGGGCGATGCCGTGGTCGCGGCGATGTAATGTAGGTCGGCCTTCGGGCCGGCATGACGGGCTGAAGCCCGACCCACATGAATGAACGAGGTCAGGAAATGAAAAGAGTCGGTTTGATCGGTTGGCGCGGCATGGTGGGTTCGGTGCTCATGGGCCGCATGAAGGAAGAGCGGGATTTCGACCCCATCGATCCGGTGTTCTTCACCACCTCCAACCCGGGCGGCAAGGGGCCGGACATCGGGAAGGACGTGCCGCCGCTCAAGGACGCCATGAGCGTCGATGAACTCCAGGCCATGGACGTCATCGTCACCTGCCAGGGCGGCGACTACACCAAGGAGGTTTACCCGAAGCTGCGCGCCGCCGGCTGGAACGGCTACTGGATCGACGCCGCCTCCGCCCTGCGCATGAAGGACGATGCCATCATCATCCTGGACCCGGTGAACAAGCACGTCATCCAGGACGGCCTCAAGAACGGGGTGAAGACCTACGTGGGCGGCAACTGCACCGTCTCCCTGATGCTCATGGCCATCGGCGGCCTGTTCGACCAGGGACTGGTGGAGTGGATCGCGCCCCAGACCTACCAGGCGGCCTCCGGCGCCGGCGCCCGCAACATGCGCGAGCTCTTGCAACAGATGGGGGCGGTGAACGCCGAGGTGAAGCCCCTCCTGGACGACCCTGCCTCCGCCATCCTGGAGATCGACCGCAAGGTCACCGACTTCCTGCACTCCGACCGCTATCCCCTGGAGGCCTGGCCCGTACCCCTGGCCGCCAGCCTGATCCCCTGGATCGACGTGCAGCTGGAATCCGGCCAGTCCAAGGAGGAATGGAAGGCCCAGGTGGAAGCCAACAAGATCCTCGGCCGCTCCGACAACCAGATTCCCATCGACGGCCTGTGCGTGCGTGTGGGCGCCATGCGCTGCCACTCCCAGGCGCTGACCATCAAGATGACCAAGGATGTGCCCCTGGACGAGATCCACGGCATCATCGCCGAGCACAACGCCTGGGTGAAGGTGGTGCCCAACGATCGGCAGATCACCATGGAACAGCTCACCCCCGCCGCCGTCACCGGCACCCTGACCGTGCCCGTGGGGCGCATGCGCAAGCTCACCATGGGACCCCAGTACCTGAGCGCCTTCACCGTAGGCGACCAGCTGCTGTGGGGAGCGGCCGAGCCCCTGCGGCGCATGCTGCGCATCCTGCTGGAGGCCTGAACGCGTGCCCATGGGCAGGCCCCTGAAGCTGGCCCTGATCGGCGCTGATGAACCCCTCGGCGAGGCCTTGCTGAAGGTCCTGGAGGCGAGGGACATCGAACCGGAGGCGTTCTGGCCGGTCAGCCTGGACGAGGAAGAGGGCGCCACCATCACCCGCATGGGCCGCGAAGTGGCCTGCCTGGACGCCGCCGACCTGGATTGGTCGCGCATCGATGTCCTGGTTCTGGCCAGCCTTCGGGGCCGCGGTCGCGAGGTCGTCCGGGAAGCGAACCGGCGGGGCATCGCCGTGCTGGGCACGCAGGCTACCCTGGGTGGCACGGCGGAACCCGTGTCTCGCGGGGAGGCGCTGCCCGACGCGCCGGCCACCGCCCTGCTGCGGGTCCTGGCTCCCCTGGCCGCCTCGGCCGGCCTCGTCTCCCTGCATGCCTTCGTCGGCCTGCCCGTGGCCGCCTTGGGCAGCGAGGGGGTGACCGAACTGGCCACCCAGACGCGCGCCCTGTTTGCCCTGGAATCCGCCGAACCCGCCGTGCTGCCGGTGCGCATCGCCTTCAACCTGCTGCCCGTCTCCGTGGGCGCCGGACCTGAGCGGGACGAGGCGACCGAGACGCAACTTCGCATCGCCCTTGCCCCCTTTGGCACGGTCGTCCAGACCAGCAGCATCTGGATACCGGTATTCCATGGCGGAGTGGCCGCCCTGCACGTCCGGACCCGCGAGCCACTCTCCGAATCCGAGCTGCGTGCACTCTGGTCACGCACGGCGGGGGTGATCGTCATGGATGAGCCTTTGCCGGGAGGGGTGCCCACGCCCGCCACCGAAGCGGTGGACAGCGAGGACGTGTTCATCGGCCGGCTGCGGGTGAATGCCGCCGATCCCACGTATTTGTCGTGCTGGCTCTGTTTTGATCACCCCCGCCTGGAAGCCGCGCGGCTGGCGGTTTGGCTGGAAGAATGGCTGGCAAAAACTGATTGAAGGCGCAAGGATTAAAGTGATAACGTAATTTTTCCGTTTATGTTCTGTGGCTAACATACTGAGCGCTTTCCGAAAATCCGCAGCGGATATGCGGTGGCGGCCATGGATACGTGACGATCGGCCGGGCTGCTCCCGGCTAACCTGAATCAAGGGCGATAGGATGAGGCAATCATTACAAATCAGTGGTCTGTTCAGCGCATTGTTGCTGGCGGGAGGTGTGCACGCGGCTGGCCTTGGCAAGCTCTCCGTGCAGTCCTTCCTGGGTCAGCCCCTGCGTGCCGAGATTGAGCTGCTGGCGGTGCAGAAGGATGAACTGCAAGCCATCAGTGCCCGGCTTGCGGGAGCGGATGCCTTCCGTCAGGCGCGCATCGAACGCACCGATGCCCTCGGAACCCTGCGCTTTGCCGTCGATCAGCGTGCCAATGGCCAGCCCGTCATCAAGGTGACCTCTTCCGCGCCGGTCAACGATCCTTTCCTGGACATGCTGGTGGAAATGAGTTGGGCCTCGGGTCGCCTGCTGCGTGAATACACCATCCTGCTCGATCCGCCCCCCGAATTGCGTGCCCAGGCGGCCGCCGCAGCCCAGCCTCCGGTCGCAGCGCCGGCCCCCGCGGTGCCGGCAACGAAGCCTGCCGCGCCGGTGGAAGCGCGGCCTGCCCCCGCGGCGCCGTCCGTGCCCAACCGCTACGGACCGGTCAAGTCCGGTGAGACCCTGCGCGGCATCGCCGCCAAGGTCAAGCCGGCGGACGCGAGCATCGAGCAGACCATGGTCGGCCTGTTCCAGCAGAATCGGGATGCGTTCATGGGTGACAACATGAACCGTCTGAAGAAGGGCAGGACCCTGTCAGTGCCCGCCACGGACAGTTTGCGCGCCCTCAATCCGGCCCAGTCTTCCCGCACGGTGCGGGCGCATGCCGCCGACTGGCACGCCTACCGCCGCCAGTTGGCCGAACAGGTGGCCGAGGCACCGCCCGCCGCACCGGCGGAGGCCCCCGGCGAGGGCAAGGTTGCGCCCAAGCCCGCCGCCAAACCCGTCGCACCCGCCGCCCCGGCCCAGGATGTGCTGAAGCTGTCCAAGGGTGGTCCGGCCATGGCCTCCGATGCCAAGACGATGGAAAAACTCAATGCGCTGGAAGAGGAACTGGCGGCCAAGAGCCGTGCCTTGGACGAAGCCCAACAGCGGGTCAGCCAACTGGAGAGCACGGTTCGCGATCTGCAGCGCATGATGGAGCTGCGCGCGCAGGAAGCGGCCAAGCCCGCCGCGCCGGAGGCGGTTCCTGCGGAAGTCCCCGCGGCACCGCCAGTGGCGGAAACACCCGCTCAGGCACAGGCACCCGCACCGGCACCCGTGGCGAAAGTGGCTCCCGCTCCCATTCCCGCCCCCGAGCCCGTGGATGAGGGCAGCTGGCTGCGCTCCTTCATCACCAATCCCCTTTACGTCGGCGGCATCATCGCCGCCATCCTGCTGTCCGCGCTGTTGTGGATGATGATGGTGGGCAGCCGCCGCAAGCAGGGCCTGACCGGTTTCGAAGACAGCATCATGACCGGCGGCGAGTTCAAGCACGAGTCGGTTTTCAAGACGAGTGGCAGTACGGCGGCGGGTGCCCCGACCGAAGGCAGTATGTTGCTGACCGATTTCAGCCGTCTGGGACTGGGCGCCATCGACACACACGAGGTGGATCCCATCGCCGAGGCCGAGGTCTATATGGCTTACGGCCGCGATGCCCAGGCCGAGGAGATACTCCGCGAGGCGCTCGGCAAGGACCCGACCCGCCATGAAATTACCCTCAAACTTCTGGAAATCTACGCCGCCCGCAAGGACACGGTGGCCTTCGAGACCCAGGCCAGCGAACTTTACGCGGCGCTGGGCGGCCAACCCACTCCGGTTTGGCAAAAGGCCGCCGAAATTGGGCGCGGCATCGATCCGGACAACCCCTTGTACCGCGTAAGTGGCGACACGGGCACCGCAACCCTGGCCGCCGGCGCTGTCACGGCCTCTGCGGTTGCCAAGGCTACGCATGAGGCGCCGTCCTATGCCCCGGAGCCCATGGAGGACATGGGAGAACACGCCGGCAGCACCATGGGCGGTTCCCTGGATATGGGCGCGATGGAGGATCTGGAACTGCATGAGGTTCCGTCTTACCAACCGGTGGCGGAAAGCGCCGACCGGTCCGGCGACAATCTGATCGATTTCGAGTCGAGCGCGGCTATGGCCACGCCCGAGCCGGCCGCCGAATCCGACGAGTCGTGGCTCGAACGCAATATCGAAGCCGCGCAGGAGCCGGCCCCCGAACCCGCGAGCGTTGCGGAAGCTGCGCCCCCGGCCGAACCCGAGTCGGAATCGGCCGAGGAAACGGCTGCCGAGCCGGTCGAGGAATTGGCTCCCGAGGCGTCCGTGACTGTCGGCCTGGACTGGACCGCCGAATTGGAGGAGGCCCCCGCTGAGGAAGAGGAGCGGGACATGGGCGCCCTCTATTCGGAACTGCTTGGGGAGCCCGAGGCCGAACCGGAGACGGAGGAGGTACCCGAGTTTTCCCTGGATCTGCCGGAAAGCGCCGAACTGCCCGAGCCTGCCGCGGAGCAGACCTTGTCCGGGGTGGAAGTCGCCGAAGAGCTGCCGGAACTGGATCTCGGCGGCATTGATCTGGATCTGAAAGAGCCCGAGGCGGAAGCCGCTGCCGGGCCGTCGGAGCCCGGCATCGATCCAGAATTGTGGGAAGAGGTGAACACCAAACTGGACCTGGCCCGTGCCTACCTGGAGATGGGCGACAAGGAAGGTGCCCGCGAGATACTTCAGGAGGTCATGAACGAGGGCGACACCAACCAGAAAGGGGATGCCGGCAAGCTCATCGCCCAATGTGCCTGAGGGCATAGCCCGCATGCATCCCACGGCACGGATCGTGCTCTACATCCTTTCAGCCCTGGCCCTGCCGGGGCTGAATTTTTTCCTGCTGGTGTTTTTCGGTGTGTCGCTCCTGGCCTGGCGCGCGCGCACTAGGCTGCTGGGTTTGATCGCCCGTGCCCGCTGGCTGTTCCTGATCCTTGTACTGGCGCATGCCTATCAGCTGCCGGGAGAACCCCTCCTGCAACTGCTGGGCGAGGCATCGCCGAGCCGGGAAGGGATGCTGGCGGGTTTGACCCAGGCCGGCCGGTTGCTGGTCATGCTGGCCTTGCTGGATATCCTGGTGCTGGCCATGCCCGTTGATCGGCTGATGTGCGGGGTGCATGGTTTGCTGCGCCCATTCCAGTCCCTCGGCATGGACCCGCGCCGTGCCGCCCTGCGGCTGGCCCTGACCCTGCATGCCATGGAAAGGCGCATCGGTTCTCATGTGCTGCACGATCTGTTGCAGGGCCGCCAGCCGGGCCATGACCTGCCCAACCGCCAGCCCCTCACCCTCCTGCAATGGCATTGGCATGACGGGGCCATCCTGGCCGTGGCCATGCTCGGCATGGTGACGCTGTGGCTCAGCGCATAGTCCTGGGCCTGGAATATGATGGTCGGGCCTTCTGCGGCTGGCAGACCCAGCCCGGCGGCTGCGCCGTCCAGGACCATCTGGAGGCGGCACTTGCCGCAGTGCACGGGACACCGGTGCAGACCATCACCGCCGGTCGCACCGATGCCGGCGTACATGCCTTGGCCCAGGTGGTGCATTTCGATGCCCTGCACGACCGCCCTACGTCTGCCTGGGTGCGGGGCGTGAATGCCCATCTGCCGGCCGCCATGGCGGTACTCTGGGCCAAAGATGTGGATCCCGCCTTCAATGCCAGAACGGCGGCCCTGTCCCGCCAGTATCGCTATATGCTGCTCAATCATGCCGTGCGTCCCGCCCTCCTGCACGGCCGGGTCGGCTGGCTGCATGGTAGTCTGGATCTGGAGGGGATGCGGCAGGCGGCGACCCTGCTCGTGGGCCGGCACGATTTTTCCGCCTTCCGCTCGGCGGAATGCCAGGCCAAGACCCCGGTACGGGAGCTACACCAGGCCAGCGTGACGCGGGCGGGCAACTATCTTGTGTTCGATTTCCGCGCCAATGCCTTCCTGCACCACCAGGTGCGCAACATGGTGGGCGCCCTGGCCTGGGTGGGATTGCGCCGCCGCGGACCGGAATGGGTGGGGGAGGTGCTGGCCAGCCGGGACCGTCGGCAGGGCGCCGCCACCTTCGCCGCGGATGGACTCTACCTGGCCGGCGTGGAATATGCCGACCAGTGGGGCCTGCCGCCATTCGACAAGCGCCTGCCGTTGGTTGACACTCCGTAGTCCCGAATTCCGCTCGACCCCACGTCGCCATGACCCGTGTGAAAATCTGCGGCATCACCCGCGCGGCGGATGCCCTGGCCGCCGCCCAGGCGGGCGCGGACGCCGTCGGATTGGTGTTCTTCGCCAAGAGCCCGCGTTCGGTGACGCCGGAGCAGGCCGCTGCCATCGTGCGCGAGCTGCCACCGTTCCTCACTAGCGTGGCCCTGTTTGTGGATCCGGAGCCGGACTGGGTGCGTGCCGTGCTGGCCGAGGTCCGCCCAGACCTGCTCCAGTTCCATGGCGACGAGCCGCCGGACTTCTGCGCCGCCTTCGGCACCCCCTGGATCAAGGCCCTGCGGGTCCGGCCGGGGATGGATTTGCTACAATCCGCAGCCTTGTACGGTGGCTGCCGCGGACTGCTGTTGGATGCCTACAGCCCCCAGGCCCACGGTGGCACGGGCCACGCCTTCGACTGGAACCTGATCCCCCGCGACCTGCCCAAGCCCATCGTCCTGGCCGGTGGGCTGGAACCGGGCAACGTAGCCGAGGCCATCCGCCGGGTGCGGCCCTGGGCCGTCGATGTGTCCAGCGGTGTTGAAATCGCCAAGGGCATCAAGGATGCGACGCGCATCCAATCCTTCATGAACGAGGTTCGCAATGCAGATGTATGACCTACCCGACGCCCGCGGCCATTTCGGCCCCTATGGCGGCATCTTCGTGGCCGAGACCCTGATGGCCGCGTTGGACGAGTTGCGCCGGGAATACGAGGCGGTGCGCGAAGACCCCGATTTCCAGGCCGAATTCCACCGCGAGCTCAAGCACTACGTCGGCCGCCCCAGCCCCATCTACCATGCCAAGCGGCTGTCGGACACCCTGGGCGGGGCGCAGATCTACCTCAAACGCGAAGACCTGAACCACACCGGCGCCCACAAGATCAACAACACCGTCGGCCAGGCCCTGCTGGCCCGGCGCATGGGCAAGAAGCGGGTGATCGCCGAGACCGGCGCCGGCCAGCACGGGGTGGCCTCCGCCACCGTGGCCGCCCGCTACGGCATGGAGTGCGTGGTCTATATGGGCAGCGAGGACGTCAAGCGCCAGGCGCCCAACGTCTATCGCATGAAGCTGCTGGGTGCCACGGTGGTGCCGGTGGAATCCGGTTCCAAGACCCTCAAGGACGCCCTCAACGAGGCCATGCGCGACTGGGTGACCAACGTGGAGAGCACCTTCTACGTGCTGGGCACCGCCGCCGGTCCCCACCCCTATCCCATGCTGGTGCGGGACTTCCAGTCCGTCATCGGCCGGGAGTGCATCGACCAGATGCCCGAACTCGCCGGCCGCCAGCCCGACGCGGTGATCGCCTGCGTGGGGGGCGGCTCCAACGCCATCGGCATCTTCCATCCCTACATCCCCTACGGCGGCGTGAAGCTCATCGGCGTGGAGGCAGCCGGCCTGGGCCTGGCCAGCGGCAAGCACGCCGCGCCCCTGTCCGCCGGCACGCCGGGGGTGCTGCACGGCTTCCGTTCCTACCTGATGCAGGACGCCAACGGCCAGATCATCGAGACCCACTCCGTCTCCGCCGGCCTGGACTACCCCGGCGTCGGCCCCGAACACAGCTATCTCAAGGACTGCGGCCGGGCGGAATACGTGGCCGTCACAGACGACGAGGCCATGCAGGCCTTCCACGACCTGTGCCGCTACGAGGGCATCATCCCCGCCCTGGAATCCAGCCACGCCCTGGCCTACGCCGCCAAGCTGGCCCCCACCCTGGGCCGGGACAAGACCCTGCTGGTCAACCTCTCGGGGCGGGGGGACAAGGACATCAACACCGTGGCTGGCCTGGCCGGCATCACACTCTGAACCTCACCGAACCATGTCCCGTATTCCACAGCGATTCGCCGATCTCTCGGCGCGAGGCCGCAAGGCCCTCATTCCCTTCATCACCGCCGGCGATCCGGACCCCGAACTCACCGTGCCCCTGATGCATGCCCTGGTGGCGGGGGGGGCGGACATCCTGGAGCTGGGGGTGCCCTTCTCCGATCCCATGGCCGACGGGCCGACCATCCAGCGCAGCTCCGAGCGGGCGCTGAAGCACGGCGTGAGCCTGCGCCGGGTGTTGGCCATGGTCACCGAGTTCCGCAAGACCGACACACAAACGCCTGTGGTACTGATGGGCTACGCCAACCCCATCGAGGCCATGGGCCTGACGGTGTTCGCCCAGGATGCAGAGGCGGCGGGCGTCGATGGCGTGTTGACCGTCGATTACCCGCCCGAGGAGGCGGAGGCCTATTCCGCCACCCTGGCCCAACATGGGCTGGATGCCATCTTCCTGCTTTCCCCCACCACTCCGGATGCCCGCGTGGAAGCGGTGGCGCGGCACGCCAGCGGCTTCATCTATTACGTGTCGCTCAAGGGCGTGACCGGCGCCGCGACCCTGGACATGGCCGAAGTGGCCCAACGCATGGCCGACATCCGCGCGCATGCACGGCTGCCGGTGGGCGTCGGCTTCGGCATCCGCGATCCGGAGACCGCCCGCGCGGTGGCCGAGGTGGCCGACGCGGTGGTCATCGGCAGCCGCATCGTCCAGGAGGTGGAGGCCTCGCCGCGCGAGTCGGCGGCCGATAACGTCAGGAATTTCGTCGCCAGCGTGCGCGCCGCGCTGGACGCATAACCGATAACCCACCCCAGGGGACGACACCATGAGCTGGTTCCAGAAAATCCTCCCGCCCAAGATCCAGCGCCGCGTGGAAGCGGCCAAGAAGACCATGCCCGAGGGGCTGTGGAGCAAATGCCCGAACTGCGAGTCGGTGCTCTACTCGGCCGATCTCGACAGCAACGCCCACGTCTGTCCGCAGTGCGGTCACCACAACCGGGTCGGCGC
This sequence comes from Thiobacillus sp. UBA3361, assembly GCA_002360535.1. Lineage (GTDB taxonomy): Bacteria > Pseudomonadota > Gammaproteobacteria > Burkholderiales > Thiobacillaceae > UBA3361. Next base: position 67,325 of record DEQR01000043.1, on the reverse strand, counting down.
GCGCAAGCGCCTGGAACTGCTGCTCGACGAGGAGGGCCGCAAGGAGATCGCCGCCAACGTCGTGCCGGTGGACAGCCTGAAATTCAAGGACAGCCGCAAGTACAGTGACCGCATCGACGAGGCCAAGACCACCACCGGCGAAGGCGATGCCCTGGTGGTGATGGACGGCAGGATATTGGGCGCCCCCATGGTCGCGGCCGCTTTCGAGTTCCGCTACATGGGCGGCTCAATGGGCTCGGTGGTGGGTGAGCGTTTCGTGCGCGGCGTCGAGGCCAGCATCAAGGGCAAGAAGCCCTTCATCTGCATCGCGGCCAGCGGCGGCGCACGCATGCAGGAAGGTCTGTTGTCGCTGATGCAGATGGCCAAGACCAGCGCCGCCCTGACCAAATTGTCCGCGCACCGGCTGCCGTTCATCTCCGTGCTCACCGATCCGACCATGGGCGGCGTGTCGGCCAGCTTCGCCATGCTCGGCGACGTGATCATCGCCGAACCCAATGCCCTGATCGGCTTCGCCGGTCCACGCGTGATCGAGCAGACGGTGCGCGAAAAGCTGCCCGAGGGGTTCCAGCGTTCCGAATTCCTGCTCGAACACGGCGCCGTCGATCTGATCGTCGATCGCCGCCATCTGCGCGACACCATCGTCCGCCTGACCAACACCATGCTCCGCCGTCCGGCGGCAGCCTGAACTCCGCCTGCTTATCCCCGCCATGCCGCCCGCGACAGACCTGGCCGGGTGGCTGGCCTACCTGGAGGGTCTGCACCCCAAGGCCATCGACATGGGCCTGGAGCGGGTCGATGAGGTCCGCCGGCGGTTAGGCCTGAACCCGGACTTCCCGCTGATCACCGTCGGCGGTACCAACGGCAAGGGCTCCACCTGCGCCTACCTCGAAGCCATGCTCGGCCACGCCGGCTACCGGGTGGGCTGCTACACCTCGCCGCATCTGCGGCGCTACAACGAGCGGGTGCGTATCGCTGGACGCGAAGTCCAGGATGCCGACTTGGTGACGGCCTTCGAGGCCGTCGAGGCGGCCCGCGGCGACACCTCCCTGACCTATTTCGAGTTCGGCACCCTGGCAGCCGTCTGGCTGTTCCAGCGCCAGCCGGTGGATGTGGCGGTGCTGGAAGTGGGCCTGGGCGGGCGGCTGGACGCGGTCAACGCCTTCGACGCCGATTGCGCGGTGGTGACCGCCATCGACCTGGATCACCAGGAATACCTCGGCCATACCCGCGAGGCCATCGGCCGGGAGAAGGCCGGCATCCTGCGCGCCGGCCGTCCCGCCGTGTGCAGCGATCCGAATCCGCCTGAAAGCCTGTTGCGGCACGCCGCCGATATCGGCGCACAGCTGCTGCGCCTGGGCGCGGAGATACGCATCCGGGCACAGGATGCGGCCTGGGAATGCCGGCTGCCGGAGCAGGTGTTTGCTGCCCTGCCCAGGCCGGCGATGCCCGGCGCCTTCCAGCTGCACAACGCCGCCGGCGCCATTGCCGCCCTGCACAGCCTGCGCGAGCGCCTGCCGGTGCCGGTGGCCGCCATGCGCCGCGGCTTGGCCGAAGCCCGCCAGCCCGGCCGGGCGCAACTCATGACGGGAGCGCCCCGCATCCTGCTGGATGTCGCCCACAACCCCCAGGCAGCGCGAGCCTTGGCCGCGAATCTGACTGATTTGCCGCCCACCGGGCGGCGCATCGCAGTCTTGGCAATGCTGGCCGACAAGGATGTGGCCGGCGTCGTTCGGGCCATGGGCGAGGGGATTCACCAGTGGCACGTGGCCGGCCTGGCGGGTCCCCGCGGCATGACCGACGAGGCCTTGCGCGCCCGGCTGCGGGAGGCAGGTGTGGAGGCCGAGGCGCATGCCGATGTCGCCGCGGCATTGCACGCGGCCTGTGCCAAGGCGGAGCCGACCGATATAATCTGCTGCTTCGGTTCCTTCTACACCGTGGCGGAGGCGCTGCGCGCCCTGGATGATGGCCAAGCAAGCTGCAATGAATCCTGAGGAAATGGACCTGCGTCGGCGGGCGCGGCGGCGTCTGGTGGGCGCCATCGCCCTGGCACTGGTGGCGGTGGTGGTCCTGCCGATGGTCTTCGACCCGGAACCCAAGCCCCTGGGTTCGGAAGTGGACATCCGCATCCCCGATCCCTCCACCCCTTTCCCGGCCGCGGGCCAGGCACCGCCCAGTCCGCCGGCGATCGACGACGCGCAGCCCGACACGGCCGCCGAGCCGCCGGCGTTGACCCCGACGCCCCAGCCCGAGGCCCGTCCGTCGGCCGAAGCACCGGCCAAGACGGATGCCGGGAAGGCGGAGGCCAAGCCCTCCGCGGCAGCCGAGGCGGAGAAACCCGCCAAACCGCCGACCGGGCCGTTCGCCACCGAAGGTTATTTCCTACAACTCGGCGCCTTCGGCTCGGAAAAGAACGCCCGCCAGTTGGCCGACAAGGCGGCCGCGGCCGGATTCAAGACCAGCGTCTATACGGCCAATGGGCAATCGCGGGTCAGGGTCGGCCCATACGAAGACCGCCGCGATGCCCTGGACATGCAGCGCAAGCTGAAGGCCAAGGGCTTCGGCACGGTGCTCCTGGGGCCATGACGAATCCGGCCACCCCCCGACGGCGGTCAGCGTCCGCGGCCCATTCCCTTTTCCGAGGCTAACGCGCATGTGCGGCATACTCGGCATCGTTTCCAGCCAGCCCGTCAACCAGGTGCTCTATGACGGCCTGCAACTCTTGCAGCATCGCGGTCAGGACGCCGCCGGCATCGTCACCGCCGACGGCAACATGTTCCACATGCACAAGTCGGTGGGCCTGGTGCGCGACGTGTTCCGCACCCGCGACATGCGCAATCTGGAAGGCAACGCCGGGATCGCCCACGTGCGCTACCCCACCGCCGGTTCAGCCACCAGCCCGGCCGAATCGCAGCCGTTCTACGTCAACTCGCCTTTCGGCATCGTCCTGGGCCACAACGGCAACCTGACCAACACCGAACAGTTGCAGGACGAACTGTTCCGCGCCGACCTGCGCCACGTGAACACCGGCTCCGACTCCGAGGTGCTGCTCAACGTCCTGGCCCACGAACTGCAGGAAGCCGTGCACGGCCACCGCCTGACCGTCGATGACGTGTTCAACGCTGTCAGCGGCGTGCACCGCCGTTGCCGGGGTGCCTACGCGGTGGTGGCGATGATCGCCGGCTTCGGCCTGCTGGCCTTCCGCGATCCGAACGGCATCCGCCCCCTGGTGTTCGGCCGGCAGACCACGGAGACCGGCGAGGACTGGATGGTGGCCTCGGAAAGCGTGTCCCTGGACGCCCTGGGTTTCCGGCTGCAAGGCGACGTGGCGCCCGGCGAGGCGGTACTGATCACCCTGGACGGCCAGGTGTTCACCCGCCAGTGCGCGCAGAAGTCCAGCCTCAACCCCTGTATCTTCGAATTCGTCTATTTCGCCCGCCCGGATTCGGTCATGGACGGCACCTCGGTCTATGAAACCCGCCTGCGCATGGGTGAATTCCTGGCCGAAAAGGTACGCCGCACCCTGCCTGAAGGGGCCATCGACGTGGTCATCCCCATCCCCGACACCAGCCGCCCATCGGCCATGCAACTAGCCAACCGGCTCGACCTGCCGTACCGGGAAGGGTTCATCAAGAACCGCTACATCGGCCGCACCTTCATCATGCCCGGCCAGTCGGTGCGCAAGAAATCGGTGCGCCAGAAGCTCAACGCCATGCACCAGGAGTTCCGCGGCAAGAACGTGCTGCTGGTGGACGACTCCATCGTGCGCGGCACCACCAGCCGGGAGATCATCCAGATGGCGCGCGATTCCGGCGCCCGCGCGGTGTATTTCGCCTCCGCCTCGCCGCCGGTGCGCTTTCCCAACGTCTATGGCATCGACATGCCCACCCGCGCCGAACTGCTGGCTACCGGCCGCAGCGACGAGGAAATCGCCCGCGAGATCGGCGCCGATGCGGTGATCTATCAGGACCTCTCCGACTTGGTCGCCGCCGTGCGCCAGGTCAATCCCAAGCTGACCCATTTTGATGCCTCCTGCTTCGACGGCTGCTATATCACCGGAGACGTCACCGAGGATTATCTGCTGCGCCTGGAAGGCCAGCGGGACGGCAGCCTTCCCCCCAACCACGCCCCCCCGACGCGGCAGATGGACTTGAATTTGGCGACTTAAGGTAATGCGCGTGCTTCTCTAATATTTCCCCTCTCCCACTGGGAGGGGGTTCTGACCAGGCCCAGACCATGACTGCCCTCCACCCCGAAACCCTGGCCGTCCGCGCCGGCACCCTGCGCACCGAGATCCAGGAACACTCCGAGGCCCTGTTCCTCACCTCCAGTTTCGTCTTCAAGAGCGCCGCTGAGGCCGCCGCCCGCTTTTCCGGGGCCGAGCCGGGCAACATCTACGCCCGATTCACCAACCCCAGCGTGACCATGTTCGAGCAGCGCCTGGCCGCCCTGGAGGGGGCGGAGCGCTGTGTGGCCTTCGCCTCGGGCATGGCGGCCATCCTGGCCACGGTGATGGGGCTGATGAAGGCGGGCGAGCACGTCATCGCCTCGCGCGCCATCTTCGGCTCCACGGTGCAACTGTTCAGCAACGTGCTGGGCAAGTTCGGCGTCGAGACCACCTTCGTGTCGCCCACCGACACGGCCGAATGGCGCGCCGCCCTGCGCCCCAACACCCGGTTGCTGTTCGTGGAGTCTCCCTCCAACCCGCTGACGGAGATCTCCGACATCCGCGCCCTGGCCGATATCGCCCACGGGGCGGGGGCGCTGCTGGCGGTGGACAACTGCTTCTGCTCCCCGGCCCTGCAACGGCCGTTGGCGCTGGGAGCCGACATCGTCATCCACTCGGCCACCAAGTATCTGGACGGGCAGGGCAGGGTGCTGGGCGGTGCTGTGCTGGGCGGCAGGGAGCTGCTGGAGCCGGTGTTCACCTTCCTGCGCACCGCCGGTCCGACCCTGTCCGCCTTCAACGCTTGGGTTCTGTTCAAGGGCCTGGAGACCCTGGATCTGCGCATGCGCGCCCACTCGGCCAATGCCGTGGAGCTGGCCATCTGGCTGGAAAAACAGCCCGCGGTAAGCCGGGTGCTCTATCCGGGCCTGGCCTCCCACCCGCAGCATGAGTTGGCCATGCGCCAGCAGGCCACCGGCGGCGGCATCGTCGCCTTCGAACTGGCCGGCGGCAGGGAAGCTGCCTGGCGGGTCATCGACGGCACCCGCATCATGTCCATCACCGCCAACCTGGGCGACACCCGCACCACCATCACCCACCCGGCCACCACCACCCACGGCCGCCTGACGCCCGAGCAACGCGCCGCCGCCGGCATCGGCGACGGCTTGGTGCGCATCGCCGTAGGGCTGGAGCACGTGGCCGACCTGAAGGCGGACCTGGCCGCGGGGCTTGTTTAGGGGCAAGACGCAAGATGCAAGATGCAAGATGCAGAGGAGACCGGCAGGGGGGTCTTGCTTGCATCTTGAAACTTGAATCTTGAATTCGAACATGCAACGCCACGACCTGCTGCATTCCTTCGCCCACCACAAGGTGGCGGCCAACCTGTTGATGATCCTCTTGATCATCGCCGGCCTGTTCGCGGTCTCGCGGCTCAACGTACAGTTCTTCCCCACCTTCAACCTGGACGTGATCACAGTGCGGGTGGAGTGGCGGGGTGCTGCCGCCGAGGACGTGGAGGAGGGCATCACCACGCCCCTGGAGCAGAAGCTCAAGACCGTCTCCGGCCTGGACAAGCTGTCGTCCACCTCCAGCCAGGGCGTGGCCAGCATCACCCTGGAGCTGGTGGAGGGCACCGATCCCATCACCGCCCTGGACCAGGTGAAGCAGGCGGTGGCGGAGTTCCGCAACCTGCCCAAGGAGGCGGAGCCGCCGGAGATCAGCCGGGTGATCCGCTACGAGCCCATCGCCAGGCTGCTGCTGGTGGGGGACGATCGCTTCGAGCTGCGCAACCTGGCGCGACGATTCGAGCGGGAGCTGCTGGCCGCCGGGGTGGACAAGGTGGACCTGACCGGCCTGCCGGACGAGGAGGTGAGCATCGAGATCCCCTCCGCCCAGTTGGAGCGCCTGGGTCTGTCCCTGGACCAGGCAGCCAACTGGCTGGCGGCGGTGAACAAGGACTCCCCCGCCGGCATGGTGGGCGAGGGCGAGGTGGAGCGCGAGGTGCGCGGCATCAACCTGCGCAAGGACCCGCGCGACTACGCCAACCTGCCCATGCTGGCCGAGGCCGGCGCGCGGGTGGAGTTGGGGCAGATTGCCGCCATCCATCGCCAGGCCCGCGACAACAGCCAGTTACTGGAGGTGGACGGCCGGCCGGCGGTGGAGTTGCTGCTCAAGCGCGCCGAGGACGGTCATTCCCTGAAGGCGGCCAAGCTGATGCAGGACTGGCTGGCCGACACCAAGCCGACCCTGCCCAAGGGTATCGAGCTGCTGGTCTACGACGAGCAGTGGAGCCTCATCGAGGAGCGCATCGGCCTGCTGGTGAGCAATGGCCTCATGGGCCTGGTGATCGTGGTGGGTATCCTGTTCCTGTTCCTCAACGGCCGGGTGACCATCTGGGTGGCCCTGGGCATCCCCACCGCCTTCCTGGCCACCCTGGCGGTGCTGTGGCTGCTGGGCGGGTCCATCAACATGATCAGCCTGTTCGCCTTGATCATGGCCCTGGGGGTGATCGTGGACGACGCCATCGTGGTCGGCGAGGACGCCTATGCCCACCACCGCATGGGCGAGGCGCCGACCCTGTCCGCCGAGGGCGGGGCGCGGCGCATGTTCTGGCCGGTGATCGCCTCCAGCTTCACCACGGTGGCGGCCTTCATTCCCCTGATGCTGGTGTCCGGGCCGATCGGCAACATCATGTTCGACATCCCGTTCATCATGGTGTGCGTGCTCATGGTCTCGGTTGTGGAGTGCTTCCTGATCCTGCCCGCCCACCTGCGCGAGGCCTTCGTGCACGACCCGAAGGCCGGCGCCTACCGCGTGCGCCAGTGGCTGGAGAACGCCTTCGACCGCTTCCGCGACGGCCCCTTCCGCCGCGCCGTCACCCTATGCGTGGACTGGCGTGGCGCCACGGTGCTGGGCGGCGTGGCCCTGCTGCTGCTGGCGGTGGGTCTGCTGGCGGGTGGGCGGGTCAAGTTCACCTTCTTCCCCACCCCCGAGCCCTACATGGTGTTCGCCAACGCCACCTTCGCCAGCGGTACCCCCCGCGAGCGGGTGGACCAGTTCCTGGACCACTTGCAGGCCACCCTGGACGCCACCGAGAAACACTACGGCGTCAAGCTGGTGGAACAGGCCGTGGTGCGCGGCGGCGGTCTGGCTGGGGACGGAACCCAGGTGCGCCAGGGCGAGCAGTTCGGCGCCGTGAGCGTGCAGCTCACCCCGTCCGAGGACCGGGACGTGCGCACCGACGCCTTCGTCAAGGCCTGGCAATCGCGCATCCAGGTGCCGGCCGGCATGGAGACCTTCGTGGTGGCACCGCGCCGCCAGGGTCCGCCGGGCTCGGACATCCAGGTGCGCCTGGCCGGCCAGGATGCCCACACCCTCAAACTGGCGGCCCTGGAGATCCAGACTGTGCTGCGCCAGATCACCGGCGTCTACGGCATCGAGGACGACATGCCCTACGGCCGCGAGCAGATGGTGTTCACCCTGACGCCTACCGGCGAGGCTCTGGGCTTCACCGTGGACGAACTTTCCCGCCAGCTGCGCGCGTCCTTCGACGGTCGCCTGGTGCAGCTGTTCCAGGACGGTCCCGAGGAGGTGGAGGTGCGCGTGCGCCTGCCCAGGGACGAGCGCGCCAGCCTGGCGGTGCTGGACCGGCTCAGCGTGCGCGCCCCCAGCGGCGACTGGGTGCCCCTGGCCAGCGTCGCCCGCTGGGACACCCGCCAGGGCTTCGAGGCCCTGCGCCACGCCGAGACCGACCTGGCGGTGGAGGTCAACGCCCAGGTGCAGAGCGGCGTGGCCAACAGCAACGAGATCATCGCCGGGCTGGCGGAAAACACCTTGCCCCAGCTGGTGGACAAGTACGGCGTCCGCTGGTCCTTCGAAGGCCGCGCCGCCGACCAGCGCAAGACCATGGCCGACATGAAGACCGGCCTGCTGCTGGGTCTGACCCTGATCTACGTCATCCTGTCCTGGGTGTTCGCCCACTACGGCTGGCCCATCATCATCATGCTGGCCATCCCCTTCGGCCTGGGCGGCGCCATCGCCGGCCACTGGATCATGGGCCTGGACCTCACCGTGCTGTCCCTGTTCGGCCTGTTCGGCCTGTCCGGCATCGTCGTCAACGACTCCATCGTGCTGACCGAGTTCTACCGCCACCAGCGCGACCAGGGCGTGCCGGTGCGGGAGGCCCTGATCAACGCCGCATGCCTGCGCCTGCGCGCCATCCTGCTCACCTCGCTCACCACCATCGGCGGCCTCTCGACCCTGATGGCGGAGACCTCGCTGCAGGCCCAGTTCCTCATCCCCATGGCCACCAGCATCACCTTCGGCCTGGCCACCACCACCTTCGTCGCCCTGCTCTGGCTGCCGGCCATGCTGTCCCTGTACGAGTCGGCGCACGGGCGGGTGATGGCGGCGCGCATGGCCCTTGGCCGGGCGACGTAGGAGCGGACCCTGTCCGCGATCCACGACTGCATCGCGGACAGGGTCCGCTCCAACAGATGCGTCCTCCGCCATGGTCCCTGACCGCGCCGTCCTGATCACCGGTTGTTCCAGCGGCATCGGCCACGCCGCCGCCCATGCCCTTCAGGCCCGTGGCTGGCGGGTGTTCGCCACGGCGCGCAAAACCGATGACGTGGCCCGCCTGCAAGCCGAGGGCCTGGAGAGCCTGCCCCTGGACCTGGACGATTCCGCCAGCATCCAGGCCGCCGTGGCCGAGGTGCTGGCACGCGCCGACGGCCGCCTGGACGCCCTGTTCAACAACGGCGGTTACGGCCAGGTGGGCGCGGTGGAGGACCTGCCCCGCGCCGCCCTGCGGGAGCAGTTCGAGACCCTGGTGTTCGGCGCTGCGGAGTTGACCAACCTCGTGATCCCCGTCATGCGCCGCCAGGGACACGGCCGCATCGTGTTCAACAGTTCGGTGCTGGGCTATGCGGCCTTTCCCTACCGGGGGGCCTATGTGGCGGCCAAGTTCGCCCTGGAGGGGCTGGCCGACACCCTGCGCATGGAGCTGGCGCCGTCGGGCATCCGGGTCAGTCTGATCGAGCCGGGCCCCATCACCACCCGCTTCCGGGAAAACTGCGTGCCCCATTTCCTGCGCCATGTGGATTGGCGGCAGAGCGTGCATCGGGCGCAATACGAAGCCCAGCTGGCGCGACTGGAAAAGCCCGGCCCCGCCGCCCCTTTCACCCTGCCCGCCGGGGCGGTGGTAGAAAGACTGGTGCATGCCCTGGACAGCCGTCGTCCGCGGCCGCGCTATCCGGTCACCTTGCCGGCGGTGGCTTTCTGGTGGCTGAAGAGGCTGCTGTCGGTACGGGCCATGGACCGTGTCCTGGCGCGGGCCTCGGGGGGTGGGCGGCGCTGATCAGGCGGCGCGGTTCTCGGTCTTGCGGGCCAGCTTGACCTGGTACATGTCGGTGTCGGCGGCATGGATCAGCTCCTGCACGCTGCCGCCGTCGCGGGGATAGACGGCCCGGCCGATGCTGCAGCCCGGTGTCAGACTGAGCCCACCCACCATATAGACCGGCTGGCAGACCGCCTGCTCCAGCCTGGCGCATAGGGCCGCCTGCTGTTCCGCATCGCCCGGATGGGTGAAGAGCACCGCGAATTCGTCTCCGCCGAGTCGCGCCACGATGTCGTTTTCGCCCACCGTGTTTCTCAGCCTCTGGGCCACCGCCTGCAGCAGGGCGTCGCCCATGGCATGGCCGTGGCGGTCGTTGACCGGCTTGAAGTCGTCCAGGTCCAGATAGATCAGCATGATGGCGCGGTTTTCGTCCCGCGCCCGTGCCAGTTCCTCCTCCAGGCGCTGGTTGAACAGCGTCCGGTTGGCCACGCCGGTCAGGCAGTCGTGGGTGGCTTGGTGTTCCAGGGAACGTCCGACCGCCTCCAGCAGTTGTACCTGTTCGTTGAGGGTGCCGGCGTAGGTGCGGAACTGGCGATGGGTGAAATAGGCGATGGCCCCGGCCAGGGCCAGCAGGATGCCGCCCAGGCCGATGCTGACCATGACGGCCTTGCGGGCCGACGTGCGGGCCAGGCGCAGTTCGCGGGAGATGTGGTCGCGCTCGTAGCGGCGCAGGGCCTCAACGGTATCGATGAAGCCGAGGTTCAGGGGCCGCAGTTGCTCGGTCAGCAGTGCGCGTGCCTGCTCCAGGTTGCCGCTGGCAGCCAGGTCGCTGATCTCCTCGTGCAACACCACGATCTTGTCGATCAGGCTGTCCTGTTGCCGGACGTTTCCGAGTTCATGCTCATCGAGGTCGAGCCGCTTCAGCGCATTGCGGGCCTTGCCGACCAGGTAGCCCCAGCGGGTGAACTGCTGGTACATCTCGTCGCGTTCAAAGGGGTCGCTCAGCAGCGTCTGATAGACCAGGCTGTTGTGGCGGTTGTAGGACGCCTCCTGCAGGTCGGTCGCCAGCTGGATCTTCAGGTTGCGCACCTGCACCAGCTGGTCCATCTGGTCGGCCAGCTGCTGAATATGCCACAGGGTGTGCACCCCCCACCCCACCATGAGGGTGAGCAGCAGGGCGAAGCCGGCCAGAATCAGGCGGTTCAGGCGCTGTGATTCGGGCATCAGCCAGCCGTGCCGGCGGGCGGAGCGGGCGGACTGAACCGCGTGTTTGGCCATGAAGGAGGAGGGTCCCGGGAGGCATCCCATCCCCCAATAGCGGCCGATGCGCGACAAACTTGACTGGCGAGCGAGGCTATCCGGCGGCCTCTCGTCGGCTCAAGCCTGATACTGCCGCTCCTCGGGCGGCCTGATCGACCTGAAGGCCCGCCACAGGGCGCCGTCGTAGGCGATCTTCATGGCCGCCCCGACGATCAGCGGCGAGCCCAGGCCGACGAACTGCATCACCAATCCGGCAAAGGCCGGCCCCACCGCCCAGCCACCCAGGCGCACCAGATGGGTGACCCCCGAGGCGAAGGTGCGCTCCTCCGGTCTGACCATGGCCATGACGTAGGACTGGCGGGTGGGCACATCCATCTCCACCAGGCCCTCCCGGAGCAGGAAGAGCAGGGCGGCAGTGGCGAAGTCCGGGGCGACGGCCACGGTCATCAGCAGCAGGCTGGAGGGGATGTGGGTGAACACCATGGTGTTCACCAGGCCGATGCGTCCGGCCAGCCAGGCCGCGCCCAGATGGGAGGCCGCGTTCAGCACGCGGGCCCCCACGAACAGGGCGGCGATGGCGGTGTCCGAGGCGCCGAAACGGGTGTGGAAGAAATAGGCCAGCAGGGCCGAGCCCAGGAAGCCGCCGGCGAGGGCGTCCACGGCGAACAGGGCGGAGATGCGGGTCAGCCGGCGGCGGCTCTCCGGCGAGACTGGCGTGGGGTGGGAGTGTTCCGCTGCTTCCACGGCGGGGGACAGCCGCCGGGCCAGGAAAGCCTGGATCAGGCAGAGCAGGGCATAGAACAGCAGCATGCCCTGGAACGCGGCCAGGTCCGGCACGTCCAGACCGCGCGCGAGCCACTCCGGCGCGGCGGCCAGCAGGGCGCCCAGGCCGTGGCCGAAATCCTGCAACAGGTTGTACCAGGCGAAGGCCTGGGTGCGCTCCCGGTCGGTGGTGGTGGCCGGCAGAATGGCCGTTTCCAGCACCAGGGCCGCGCCCCGGTCGCGGCCCTGGCCGTTGATCATGCCCAGGAAGGCCACCGCCAGCAGGGCACCCAGGCTGCCGAGGAACATGGCGCCCAGGCCGCCACCCGCGGTCAGCAGGGCCAGGGCGACGAGCATGCGCCGGCGCCCCAGGCGGTCCGCCAGGCGCATGGCCGCCAGCACCGCTAGGGTGGCGCCTGCCAGGCCGGCGCTCACCGTCAGGCCGATCTCGCCGGGAGTGAAGGCCAGCCGCGCCAGGTACAGGCCCAGCAGCACCCCCATCAGGCCGGTGGCCAGGGCGCGCAGAAAGGTGGCGGCGTAGAGGAGACGGCGGTCGGTCATGGGGCGCTGGTGTGCGGCTGATCGTATCAAGCCCGAAACCCATGCCGATAGTGAAAAAGGGCCGGAGTGGTCGGCCCTTCACCCGCTTCAGGAGGGCTTCAGGTGCGGGTGGCCAGCTTCCGCCGCTTGGCAGCGAAGCTCACTATGCCCAGTCCAGCCAGCATCAGGACGTAGGTCTCGGGTTCGGGAACGGGTGCTATGTTTCCCGGAGAGCCGACCTCGAGAACGGGGCTGTTGATCGCAGCGAATGCCCCACACACCCAGTGAACACTGAGCCTTGGGATTGTCCCTGTTGTGCACGAATCGTAGTCGAAGGTGTAACCCATGGCCGACTGGCCGAATGAAACAGTTGCCTGGAGGCCACCATTCGCGTCGTAGATGTTGATGCCGTCGCCATGGATGCTCAGATCGACATTGCTCCCGTCATAGTTGCCGATGAGCAGTTCGGCAGGCGCAAAAATGGTGTCTCCGTTTTCGTAGAGAATTTTCGCTTGTGGATGGTTGCCGAACCAGTTGTCGATGAAGCTGGCATTGATGCTGCCGTCCCCTTCGATGAAGATCACCGACTGGCCGGCCGGGATGGTGGTCACGCCGGTCAGGGCCACGGAGGCGGCAAAGGAGGCGGAGCCGTCATCCATGCGCCAGCCGGTAATGTCCACGGCGGAGGCCCCGGTGTTGGTGAGTTCGAACCAGTCGGCACCGATGGGAGAGTATTCGCTGCTCCATGGTGCGGCTTCTGAAATGATGATAGCGGCATGGGTGTTTGTGCCAGCTGCGCCGGCGATAAGCAGGGCGAGACCCTGAATGAGCTTGTTCATCTATTTCTCCCTGATTACTTGGAATGGTACGCACGCCAGGCTTGCGTCCAGGGGAGAGCATACTCCGCACGAGTGGCGTGGGCACGTCGTGAATGAATCGAAGCGTGGGCCGGTATTGGCAAACGCCTTATCCCAGCATGCATGCAGGGGGCTATGGTCAATCCAGCAGCCGGGCGACGAAGGCCCCCACCGAGTCCGCCGGCAGGCCGATCCAGGCCCGGTGGCCGCTGCCCGGCACCCCCCTCAGCGGCTGGCCGGCCGCGTCTTCGATGCGTTCGATGATCGTCTCCCTCACCCCGCCGGGTTGCACCAGCTCCACCCGGTCGCCCGCCGTGAGCTTGTTCCTGGCCACGAATTCCACCATCCCCCGCGCCGGGTCGTGGCCGACAATGTCGCCCACGTACAGGGCCCGGCCCGATTCCGAGGCGCCGCGCAGGTAGTTCTGGTATTCGGCGTCGTGGTGGCGCTGGTAGAAGCCGTCCGTGTAGCCCCGATTGGCCAGGCTCTCCAGTTGGCCCAGCAGGCGCGGGTCCAGGGGCCGGCCGGCGACGGCGTCGTCCATGGCCCGGCGGTAGGCCAGGCAGGTGCGGGCCACGTAGTAGGCCGACTTGGTGCGTCCCTCGATCTTCAGGGAGTCGATGCCGATCTCCACCAGACGGTGCACGTGCTCGATGGCCCTCAAGTCCTTGGAGTTGAGGATGTAGGTGCCGTGCTCGTCCTCCTCCATGGGCATGTAGCTGCCCTGCCGGCGTTCGGCCTCCTCCAGCAGCCACAGGTCGCCGGCCCCGTCATCGCGGGCGGGCTTCAGGTGGTAGTCCCAGCGGCAGGCGTTGGTGCAGGCGCCCTGGTTGGGGTCGCGCCGGTTGAAGTAGCCGGACAGCAGGCAGCGGCCGGAATAGGCCACGCACAGGGCGCCGTGGACGAATACCTCCAGTTCCGTGTCCGGACTGTCCTGGCGGATGGCGGCGATCTCGTCCAGGGACAACTCCCGGGACAGGATCACCCGGCGCACCCCGGCCTGTTTCCAGAAGCGCACCGCGGCGCTGTTCACCGTGTTGGCCTGCACGGAGAGGTGAATGGGCATCTGCGGCCAGGTCTCCCGGGCCAGCAGGATCAGGCCCGGGTCGGACATGATCAGGGCGTCGGGCTTCAGCGCGACGGCCGGCTGCATGTCTTTGAGGTAGGTCTTGAGCTTGGCGCCGTGGGAGTAGATGTTGGACACCAGATAGAAGGGGTGACCCAGTGCGTGTGCACGGCGGATGCCTTCGGCCAGCACACCCGGGTTGCCGAAGTCATTGTTGCGCACGCGCAGGGAATAGCGCGGCTGGCCGGCATAGACCGCCGTGGCGCCGTAGGCGAAGGCGGTATCCAGCATGGCCAGGCTGCCGGCGGGGGCGAGGAGTTCGGGCGGTTTGTTCAAGGGGAGAATGAGGCCGGAGGTCGAGCGGGCATTGTGCCCCAGGCGGGCATTCCGATATAACCCAGGCAGTCCAACCCAGGGGTCAGCCCATGTCCTCCGCCAGTGAATTTCTCGTCGTCATCCCCGCCCGCCACGCCTCCACCCGTCTGCCCGGCAAGCCGCTGGCGGACATCGCCGGCAAGCCCATGGTGGTCCGTGTGGCCGAGCGGGCGCGACAAAGCGGCTCGGCTCGGGTGTGGGTGGCCACCGATCATCCGGACGTGGCCGAGGCGGCGCGAGCCGAGGGGGTGGACGTGTGCATGACCTCGCCGGACTGCGCATCCGGCACCGATCGCCTGGCGGAGGTGGCCGAGCGGCTGGGCTGGCCGGACGAGGCGGTAGTGGTGAACGTGCAGGGCGACGAGCCGCTGATCGACCCGGCCCTGATCCGCGCCACTGCCGAGCTGCTGCATCGGCGCCCTCAGGCCGCCATGGCCACCGTCTGCCACCCCATCCACGATCCGGCCGAGGTCTTCAACCCCAACGTGGTCAAGCTGGTGACCGACAAGGACGGTTACGCCCTGTATTTTTCCCGCGCGCCCATCCCCTGGGCGCGGGATGCGTGGACGGGTGGCGGTGCGGGATCGGACCTCCCCGATGGATTGCCCGTTTTCCGCCACGTCGGCCTGTACGCCTACCGGGTCGGGTTCCTGAAGGCTTATCCGAGCCTGGAGCGCCCGGCCTTGGAGATCTTCGAATCCCTGGAGCAGCTGCGCGCCCTCTGGCATGGGTACCGTATCGCCGTGCTGACCACGCCGCGGCCCAGCCCGCCGGGGGTGGACACGCCGGAAGACCTGGAGAAGGTGCGGGCGCTATATGCCATCAAGCCATAGCCGGATTTCCCGATATATAGTGTGAACTTCGGCTGAGGGGAGTCTTGGCAGTGGGCGTGCTGGATGCGTTGGATGCGAGTGGCTTGTTCGTTTCCTCGGCGGGGCAGAACGCCCAGTTGGAAAGCTTTGCCCAGCGCGGCCTGACCAAGGCCCTGGAACTGTTCACCGAGAAGCGCTACGCGGAGGCCATCCCGGTCTTCAAGCGGGCCATCGGCACGTCACCCCGCTCGGACACCGCGCTCAATGCCTATGACTACCTGGCCAAGTCCTATCTGAGCCTGGACGAGAAGGACATCGCTTCGGCCATTAAGACCCTCCAGCAGTCTCTGCGCCTCGCCCCGGAGCGGGCCGCCACGCATTACGCCCTGGGCAACATCCATTACGAGGAAGCGGATTACGAGGCGGCGCAGGCCGCTTATGCCCAGGCCGTCAAGCTCGACCCCGGCACCACCCACCGTTATGCCCTGGGTCAGACGCTCATGGAACTGGGTCGCTATGACGAGGCTGAACGCCAGTTCCTGAAGGTGCGCGAACAATCGCCGCGCAAGCCGGACGCGGATTTCGGCCTGGGCCAGGTCTATGCCCGCCAGGGGTTGGCCAGCGAAGCCATCAGCGCCTTCCAGCGGGCCATCGATGTCAAGCGCGATTTCTGGTTCAGCTACGAGGAGATGGGCTACGTGCTGGTTGACCAGGGCGAGTTCGACCAGGCCCGTGAACTGGTGGCCACCCTGGAGCCCAAGGCGCCGGAGTTGGCGGCCACCCTCAGCCGCTACATTTCCCAGAAGACACCGCCGGAGATGGTCGCTGTCTATTCCACCAGCACCTTCCTCTATACCCTGGGGCCGCGCACGCAGGTGGCCGCCTTGGGAGATTACCTGACCGATCCGGGCAGCCAGCGCACCTTCTCGATGGTGTTGCAGTTCAGCAAGAGCATGGACGCACAATCGGTGGAGAACGTGCTCAACTGGTCGATCAGCCGCTCGCTGGATACCGGCAAAGCGGACGGCTACAATTTCAACCTGCCGGTCCCGGCGACCGAGGCCGCCCTGCCGGCCAATCCCAGTTCGGTGGAATACGATGCGGAGACGGGGACCGCCACGGTATTCTTCGCCATCCGCCAGAATGACTCGGGCGATGCCACCCTCGATCCTTACCACGTCAAGTTCAAGTTCCGGGGCCAGGACGCCGACGGCCAGGCGATGAACGGCCGGGCGGACGAGTACACCGGTTTTTCGGGTATTGCCTGAGCACCGCCGGGGCGACCCCGCCTGGTCCCACTGCTCTGCTCGGCGGAGTGAATATTAAATTTCTTAAAGGCTCTAATAACCTCGGCTTATAGACGAATATAAAAAATTGACTGTCCTTGGGCCTGCGCCTTGCATACCCTTTAGCCCACTCCGGTTTTCCCATCCACAACAAGTCGGCCCGCTCAGGGCCATGTTTTTGCGAGGTTTTTCCATGCGATTGATTCTTCTCGGCGGCCCCGGCGCGGGCAAGGGCACCCAGGCCAACTACATCAAGGAAAAGTACGGAATTCCCCAGATTTCCACCGGCGACATGCTGCGCGCCCACGTCAAGGCCGGCACCGAACTGGGTATCGCGGCCAAGAAGATCATGGACGCGGGCGGCCTGGTGTCCGACGACATCATCATCGGCATGGTGAAAGAGCGCCTGACCCAGGATGACTGCAAGGCCGGCTACCTGTTCGACGGCTTCCCCCGCACCATCCCCCAGGCCGAGGCCCTGAAGGCTGCCGGCGTGCCCCTGGATGCCGTGGTGGAAATCGACGTACCCGACGAGGAGATCATCAAGCGCATGTCCGGCCGCCGCGTGCATGTGGCTTCCGGCCGCACCTACCACGTGGTCTTCAACCCCCCCAAGGTGGCGGGCAAGGACGACGTCACCGGCGAAGACCTGATCCAGCGCGACGATGACAAGGAAGAAACCGTGAAGAAGCGTCTGGACGTCTATCACGCCCAGACCGAGCCCCTGGTGAAGTTCTACGGCGACTGGGGCAACACCGGTGCCGCCGATGCGCCCAAGTACATCAAGGTGTCCGGCGTGGGCTCCGTCGATAGCATCACGGCCGCCGTGTTCGCCGGCCTGGACTCGGTGAAGAAGTAATCACCCGATCGATGAGCATCCCCGGTTTCACCCCCGCCGACCTGACCCTGGCCCACGCCACGCTGAAGGAGCGCTTCGGGCACGATGTCGAGGTGCAGGAGGTGGAGACCGAGGTGCGCCTGTCCCCCGCCGACCGGGAGCTGACCGCCTGCCCGGCCCTGTTCTGGAAAGAAGAAGGCTGCGCCTTCGTGGTGTCCAAGACCGGGCCGGCCAATTACCGGGCCATGTTCTACTACTCGGTCAAGGACCGCTTCGGCACCGGCCAGGAGGAGTATGACAACCTGGGCGACTGCCTGATCGTGGTGCTCAAGGTGCAGGAGGAATTGGGACGGGAGCGAGCCAAGGAACTGGGCCTAAACTGATCTGAATCGAAACGCGGACCCAGTGCCGCGTTTTTTCCGTAAACCGGATACCAAATCTAGGAGCTTTCTGTCATGGAAAAGAAAAACGCTTTCTACGCCCAATCTGGCGGCGTCACCGCCGTGATCAACGCCTCCGCCTGCGGCGTCATCGAGACCGCCCGCAAGCACACCGACAAGATCGGCACCGTCTATGCCGGCCGCAACGGCATCATCGGCGCCCTGACCGAGGACCTGATCGACACCACCCAGGAAAGCGACGCCGACATCGCCGCCCTGCGTGTCACCCCCTCCGGCGGCTTCGGTTCCTGCCGCTTCAAGCTCAAGAGCCTGGAAGCCAACAAGCGTGAATATGAGCGCCTGATCGAGGTGTTCAAGGCCCACAACATCGGCTACTTCTTCTACAACGGCGGCGGCGACTCGGCCGACACCTGTTTCAAGGTGAGCCAGCTGTCCGAGGCCATGGGCTATCCCATCCAGGCCATCCACGTGCCCAAGACCGTGGACAACGATCTGCCCATCACCGACTGCTGCCCCGGCTTCGGCTCCGTGGCCAAGTACATCGCCGTCTCCACGCTGGAAGCCTCCTTCGACGTGAAGTCCATGGCCAAGACCTCCACCAAGATCTTCGTGGTCGAGGTGATGGGCCGGCACGCCGGCTGGATCGCCGCCGCCGGCGGCCTGGTGGCCGACCAGGGCATCCCGGTGGTGATCCTGTTCCCGGAAATCGAATTCGACCAGGCCAAGTTCCTGGCCGCCGTCGATGCCAAGGTGAAAGAGCACGGCTTCTGCACCGTGGTGGTGTCCGAGGGCTGCCACTACCCCGACGGCAAGTTCCTCGCCGAACAGGGCACCCGCGACGCCTTCGGCCATGCCCAACTGGGCGGCGCCGCCCCGGTGGTGGCCAACATGATCAAGGACGCCCTGGGCCACAAGTTCCACTGGGCCGTGGCCGACTACCTGCAACGCGCCGCTCGCCACATCGCCTCCAAGACCGACGTGGAACAGGCCTACGCCCTGGGCCAGGCCGCCGTCAACCTGGCCCTGGCCGGCAAGAACTCGGTCATGCCGACCGTCGTGCGCCTGTCCGACTCCCCCTACAAGTGGGAAATCGGCGCCGCCGAACTAAAGGACGTGGCCAACGTGGAGAAATTCATGCCCCGCGACTTCATCAGCGAGGACGGCTTCGGCATCACCGACAAGTGCCGCGCCTACCTGAGCGGCCTGATCCAGGGCGAGGACTACCCGCCCTACGAAAACGGCCTGCCCAAGTACGTCACGCTGAAGAACGTGGCGGTGGCCAAGAAGCTGCCCACCTTCGACCTTTGACCTGGATCAAGGGGACGGACGGCGCGAGACTGTAACCTCCCGCCGTCCCGTCACGAGGCCACCCCATGACCCTCGTCCGTGCCAGGCAGTTGCTCAAGGTGCAGGCGGACTTCGGCGGTTTCTACAACGCCAATTCCGCCAAGCTGATCCTTTCGGAAGTTCAGAAAGAGCACGGCCAGGAGGCGGTGGACCAATTGATCCGCGACATGGATCTGGAGGCCATCTTCGGCTTCACGCCCGGTACGCGCTTCGAGGGCGGCCTGGCGCTGGGTAGGGAATACTAGGAATTTGAATCAGACCCGGCCCGAGCCGGGCTTTTTATGCACTTTTGGACCGCAGCCGACGCCGTGGGTGCACACGGCCAGGCACCTGCTTAGGAAGGAGTATTTGCAATGAGTGTAGGCTTGATGTTCGCCCTCGCGGCGGCGGTATTGGCCCTGGTGTACGGGGTCATGTCCATCCAGTGGATCATGGGCCGGCCCACCGGCAACGACCGCATGCGGCAGATATCCGCCGCCGTGCAGGAGGGGGCGCAGGCCTACCTCAATCGTCAGTACACCACCATCGGCATCGTGGGCGTGGCGCTGTTCGTGCTCATCGCCATGTTCCTGTCCATGACCACCGCCATCGGCTTTGCCCTCGGCGCGCTGCTCTCCGGCGCAGCCGGCTACATCGGCATGAACGTCTCCGTGCGTTCCAACGTGCGCACCGCCCAGGCCGCCCACGAAGGCCTGAACGCGGCGCTGAACGTTGCCTTCCGCGGCGGTGCCATCACCGGCTTGCTGGTGGTGGGCCTGGGCCTGCTGGGCGTGGCCGGCTACTACGCCGTGCTCACCGGCATGGGCACCAGCTCCGCCGACGCGGTGCACGCCCTGGTGGGTCTGGGCTTCGGCGGCTCGCTGATCTCCATCTTCGCCCGTCTGGGTGGCGGCATCTTCACCAAGGGTGCCGACGTGGGTGCCGACCTGGTGGGCAAGGTGGAAGCCGGCATCCCCGAGGACGATCCCCGCAACCCGGCCGTGATCGCCGACAACGTGGGCGACAATGTGGGCGACTGCGCCGGCATGGCCGCCGACCTGTTCGAGACCTACGCCGTGACCATCATCGCCACCATGCTGCTGGGTGGTCTGATGGCCAGCCAGGCGGGCGAAAACGCGGTGGTTTACCCGCTGGTGCTTGGCGGCGTGTCCATCATCGCCTCCATCGTCGGCGCCTTCTTCGTCAAGGCGCGCGAGGGCGGCAAGATCATGAACGCACTCTACCGCGGCCTGGCCGTGGCCGGCGCCATCGCCCTGGTGGCCTTCTACCCGGTCACCACCTGGCTGATGCCCGAGGGCATCACCATGAACGACGGCACCACCATCAGCGCCATGAACCTGTACCTGGCCTCCCTGATCGGCCTGGCCCTGACCGCCGCCATGGTGTGGATCACCGAGTACTACACGGCCACCGAGTTCGCGCCCGTGCGGCACATCGCCCAGGCGTCCACCACCGGCCACGGCACCAACATCATCGCCGGTCTGGGCGTGTCCATGAAGGCCACCGCGGCGCCGGTGATGGCCGTCTGTCTGGCCATCTGGGGCGCCTATGAGCTGGGTGGCCTGTACGGCATCGCCATCGCCGCCACTTCCATGCTGTCCATGACCGGCATCATCGTGGCCCTGGACGCCTACGGTCCCATCACCGACAACGCCGGCGGCATCGCCGAGATGGCCGAGTTGCCCGATTCCATTCGCAATATCACCGACCCCCTGGACGCCGTGGGCAACACCACCAAGGCGGTGACCAAGGGCTACGCCATCGGCTCCGCCGGCCTTGCCGCCCTGGTGCTGTTCGCCGACTACACCCACGCCCTGGAGGCCAAGCTGGGCGTGACCACCGCCTTCGACCTGTCCGACCACATGGTCATCATCGGCCTGTTCATCGGCGGCATGGTGCCCTACCTGTTCGGCGCCATGGGCATGGAGGCCGTGGGCCGGGCCGCCGGCTCGGTAGTAGTGGAGGTGCGCCGCCAGTTCAAGACCATCCCCGGCATCATGGAAGGCACCGGCAAGCCCGAATACGGCACCTGCGTGGACATGCTGACCAAGGCCGCCATCAAGGAGATGATCATCCCCAGCCTGCTGCCCGTGCTGGTGCCCGTGCTGGTGGGCCTGATCCTCGGTCCCAAGGCCCTGGGCGGCGTGCTGCTGGGCACCATCGTCACCGGTATCTTCGTCGCCATCTCCATGACCACCGGCGGCGGCGCCTGGGACAACGCCAAGAAGTACATCGAGGAAGGCAACCACGGCGGCAAGGGCTCTGATGCACACAAGGCCGCGGTGACCGGCGACACCGTGGGCGACCCCTACAAGGATACCGCCGGCCCGGCCGTGAACCCGCTGATCAAGATCATCAACATCGTGGCCCTGCTGATCGTGCCGCTGATCGCCTGATCGGACTTGTTCCCTGAAGTGAGACGGGCCGGTGATCACCGGCCCGTTTGTTTTTGATACTGCCTCGCCGAAGGGGTGGGACAGGCTTGCAACACGGCCCGCACCAACCCCGGTCGGATCATTCGGAATCCGCCGCCGGCGCGCCGGCCTCGAGGACCCTAAGGTCTGGCTGCACGGACTTGACGAAGGATAGATCCTCTTGGCTCAACTGGCCCCGGTGGCAGCCGGCAATACCGCTGATGCCCAGGGGTGTGTTGGGCGAGGGGCGAACGGAGGCCATTTGAGACAAATCCTCCGCGCCCAGCTGGCCATAGTGGGCAACCGGTCCCTCCAGCCTCAGGGGAGCGTGGTCGGCGGGTTGCACGGATTGAACCTGGGAGAGGTCGTCAGCGTTCAGTCTGCCGCGTGGACAGATTTCATCGCTGGAATTCAGCCCGGCATAAGCCTGGGTCGTTGCGAGGCCCAACAGGACCCATGAGAGATAGCGCATGATGACTCCTTCGATAAATATTAGGAGTCACTAATATATAGGCATTGCCGTTTGCAAAATATTGACCAATGTCAAATATGACCAGACATGACACTCGGGATTGTTGCGGGTTTTCAACACTTCAACGTACGTGCCCGCAAAGACCTGTGTACTGACTCCACACTTGGGCATGCAGAACCCGCAACTCTTGCGGGCATGGTGGGTCGCAGGGAACCGATCGGTTTCGCGGGGTACCGGCACGCCGGTTCACAGCTGCCGACACCCTGACTTGCGCCCCGCCCGCGGTGGCAGGCGACAGGCCGTCAAGGCCGAGCGGTCAGATACGCAATTCCTGTCCGTCGTCGTCGTAATTGCCTTCGTGTCCGTTGCTATTGTAGCGAGGCGCCAGATAACTGGCGCAGGGGTCAGCCGCCGACAAGACCATGGCGTTTTCCCAGGCGAAGGTGATCTCGTCCACGGACGCGTCTTGGCTGCGGGCGACCGGTACGCTGACCGTCTCCGAAGTGAATACGGTGGCCATGCCCGTGGCGGGTATGACGGTTGCGAGGGATAGGGTAATAAGACGCAGGGTTTTCATGGTGAGCGCCTCCTATTTGCACGTTGAGGTCGAAGCCTGACTCGGTGGGGAATCCCTGCCACCGATGGTTGCAACATAGGACAGGGTGGCCAAAAGTCTAGTTATTTACTCAAGTAAATCCCGGTTTCCGCAGTGTGTCTTCGCCGGCCAGCCGGCAAGGAATCGGGGCCGGTGTCAGGGTCACCCGGGCACGTGGCCATCCAACAGTTCCCGCAGGTAGGGCAAAACCTGCTCGGCGGCGCGGCGGCCGGTGCCGATGGCGGTGGCGGCGCGGTGGAACTCCAACAGGCCCAGTTCCGCCAGGCGGGGGGCGATGAGCACGTCCGCGGGTTCGCCGGCCAGCCTGCTGCGGGTGATACGCACCTGCATGATGTTGATGCTGGAGGTCAGGACATCCATCAAGGCGGGCTGGGTTTCCCGCTTGCCGCGTGGCGTGATGCCCAGTTGCGACATGCCGGCCTGGATGTGGGCCATGACGCTGTCGGTGAAACGGTCCTCATCCGTGTTCCTGGCGGGGCCCTGCGGCGGGGAGACGGGTTTGGGTTTCAGATGGCGGCCGACGAGGTCGGCGTTCAGATCGACGGCGATCACCCAGTCCGCCCCCAAGGCGCGGCACAGGGAGACAGGTACCGGATTGACCAGCCCGCCGTCCACCAGCCAGCGCCCCTCGCGCAGGACAGGGGTGAACAGGCCGGGCAGGGCGATGGAGGCGCGTACCGCATCGGTGACGCCGCCCTGCTGCAGCCAGACTTCCCGCCCGCTGTAGAGGTCGGTGGCGACGGCGGCGAAGGGCAGGGGAAGTTCCGCGATCGGACGATCGACGAATTCGCTGCGGAAGAAGTCGATCAGCCGCTCGCCCTTGATGAGCCCGCCGTTGAGGGACACATCCATGAAGCCCACCACGGTCTGCAGGGTGAGGCCACGCACCCATTCCTCCAGCCGGTCCAGGTCGCCATCGACGTAGGCCGCGCCCACCAGGGCGCCGATAGAGGTGCCGCAGACGATGTTCGGCCGGATGCCCGCCTCATGCAGTGCGCGCAGTACACCGATGTGTGCCCAGCCGCGTGCGGACCCGCTGCCCAGGGCAAGGCCGATGCGGGGTTCGGAGGGTGGATTTTGCATGGTTTCCTCAGCTTGCCGGGCGTGTGCCGATACGGGCTCCGCCTGCGTAACATGACGCCCCCTCGGCATTTGTGCAACAGGGTCGATTGCCGCAGAATGCCGGCTGACTGCGGCCTCGCCCAGGCGTGCCCCGGTGTTTAGAATATAGGGCAATCCTAATATTCATTGACCCAGCAAAAAGGATTCACCATGAAAATCAAGCACATCACCTTTGCTGTGCTGATCGCGACGGCGACCAGCGTTCACGCCCAACAGCCTGCCTCGGCCTCGGCCCCGGCCCCGGCTCCGGCTCCGGCCCAGGCCCAGGCCCAGGCACCCAAGAACATCCCACAGACGCCTGAGGAGTGGCTGGTCCGCATGACGGATTTCACCAAAAACGCCTCCGCCTACCGGGATCCCCAGGTGTTCCTGCCTTGGTTGAACGCGGTCACCGAACCCGGCTTCTACGTGGCGATGGGGCAGGGCATCATGGACCCCGCCGGCTGGCTGAACATGTTCAACAGCATGGCCCATCCGGACGCGGTGCGGAACTGGATGTGGCTGTTCGATCCAAATGTCTATTTGAAGTGGGGCAATGCCTCCCTGGACCCCGCCTTCTACAATGCGGCCTTGGCCATCCTGGGCGATCCGGGCAAGCTCACGCGCTGGGCGATGTTGCCGCTGGATCCCAAGCTGTGGAATCTGTTCTTCAACATGTTCAACCCCAATCTGTACATCAAGTGGGGCGTGGCACCCATGGACCCACGCACCTGGCAGCTTATGGGCAATGTCATGAATCCCGCCCTGTACACCAGCTACCTGGGCGCCATGGCCGATCCCAACGCCCTGGGTAGCGTGGGAAGCTGGTTCAACTGGACGCCCACCAATCCCCCCACCGGCTCCACCAACCCGTGGGGCAGCACCACCGCCGGCACCTTTGGCTTCAACTATTTCGATCCCGTCGCCTTGGCCGCCTTCATACCCGGCCTGACCCTGCCGAACATCGGCATCCCCGGTCTGACGCCGCCGGCACCGGTTCCAGCCGCCGCGGCGCCCAGGGAGCCGGCCCCGCCGGTCCCAGCCCCTGAGGCGAAACCCGCGCCGGCCGCTGTCCAGGCCGAGGCCCCCAAAGCCGAGATGCCCAAACCCGAGGCAGCCCCGCCCGCAGCCGCCGCACCTGCCCCCGCTGCCACCCCGGCCAAGGCGCCGGCGAAGGCGGAGCCTACCGCGGCCGCGGAATCCTCCAGCAAGGTCATCCTGGCCGGCGATGCCCTGTTCAAGTCCGGCAGGTCCGGTATCCGCGACCTGTCCAAGGACGGCAAGGCCCGCTTGGACGACGTGGCCACCAAGATCAAGGCCCTGGGTGAAGTGGAACAGATCCGTATCGTCGGCCATGCCGACGTGACCGGCAATGCCGTCGCCAACCAGAAGCTTTCCGAGGCCCGCGCCAAGTCCGTGAAATCCTATCTGGTGGCCAAGGGCGTGAAGCCCGGCGTCATCATCACCAGCGGCATGGGTGACACCCAGCCCATCGTGCAATGCGATCTCAAGGCGCCGCGCGAGGAGAAGATCCAGTGCCTGGCGCCCAACCGCCGGGTGGAGATCGAGATCATCGGCAAGGCCAAGTAAGCCGCCGGGCACCCAAGTCAAAGCCGCGGCTCTCGGGCCGCGGCTTGTCGTTTGGGAAACGGAATGGTCCGGGCCGGGATCGGCATCCAGCCGGCGACGCCGACTCAGGCCTGTACCTCCCCCCGAACGATGCGTTGCCAGGAATTTTCGTTCAGCGCCACCTCGTGACGTGCCCAGGACAGGAATTCGTCCAGGGTGCATTCCCCCGTCTTGCGCCGGCAGGTGCCGGCCATGCCCTTGAAGCGCACGGTTTCCTCGCCGGTTTCGTCATCCAGGGAAAACGCCACCACCAGACGCACCCCCCAGGCGCGTCCGTAGGCCCCATTGCTGTAGAAGTGTCCGGGCTGAATCCGCATGAGGGTGAGAGAGACGGGCGAGGCCCGTAGTCTAACCCCGGCGGGCGTGTCAGCCGCTGAGGGAGATTTCGGGTCGCTAAGCCGTTCCTCCGTTGTTATCCTTGCAGTCTTTTCCCGTGAAACTTCCTCCATGTTTCTTTCCCTGGGCAAGCTGACTACCCAACATCCCTGGAAGGTGGTGGTGGTGGCGTTGTCGGTGCTCATCCTGGCCTTGTTCTATGGCAAGGACGTGATGCGCCATCTGAGCCTGGCGCCCGGCTGGGACGTACCCGGCAGCGGTTCGGCCCTGACCACCCAGCATCTGCGCGACCAGTTGGACCGGGACGAGACCATGGTCATCGTCCTGTTTCGGCCCAAGGACAATTTCACCCATCAGGTGGATGACCCCGAGTACCGGGACGCGGTGGAGGATGTCCTGCTGGGCATCGCCCGCAATCCGGAGGTGGGCGCGGTGCATAGCTACTACACCTCCGCCGACGCGCGCCTTAAATCGGCCGACGGGCGGATGACCTATGCGGTGGTGCCCCTGGCGCGCGGCGAGGAGGAGGGCATCGCCGCCTTCGAGCGGCTGCGCGGGCAGTTGCGCAGCGACGTCCTGCGTGTTGAGCTGGGCGGGGAGCTAGCCACCTATTGGGACACGCGGGTGCAGCTGGAGGAAGACCTGCATACCGCGGAGCTGCTCAGCTTCCTCGCCCTGGCCCTACTGCTGCTGTGGGTGTTCGGCTCGCCCGTGGCGGCCCTGCTGCCCCTGGCGGTGGGTTTTGGCACCATCTTGCTGTCCGTGGCCCTGCTCAAGCTCAGCACCACCGTGGCGGACGTTAGCGTCTATACGGTGAACGTGGTGTCCATGCTAGGCTTGGGCCTGGCCATCGACTATGCCCTGTTCATCCTGTCCCGCTTCCGGGAAGAGCGCGGCCACGGCCTGACGGTGGAGGACAGCATCCTGCGCACCCTGATGACCGCCGGCCGCACGGTGACCTTCAGCGGCGTTACCGTGGCGGCCAGCCTGTCCTGCGTGGCCCTGCTGCCGCAGCGCTTTTTCGAGAACATGGCCCTGGCCGGCAGCATCTCGGTGGTATCGGCCATGCTCACCTCGGTGGTGCTGCTGCCGTCGCTGCTTGCGCTCATGGGCGACCGGGTGAACCAATTCGCCCTGCCGGTGCTGGCGCGCCGTGCCCGGCACCAGGAGGAGGGTGGCCGCTGGTACAACTTCAGCCACTTCGTCATGCGCCATCCCTGGGCGGTCATGCTGGCCACGCTCTCGGTGCTGATGGTCATCGGCACGCCGGTGCTGCGCATGCAGATCGGCCCGTCGGACGCCAAGTCCCTGCCGCTCCAGGCAGACAGCCGCCGGGTGCAGGACACCCTGGCTAACGCCTTCCCGAGCGCCGACCTGAGTCCCGTCTTCGTCACCGTCCGCGCCGCGGGCGGCTTGCACGATCCCAAGGTCATCGGCGGGTTGTACGACTTGACCGCCGCCATCGAGAAACTGGATGGCGTGCGTCAGGTGGTGGCGTTGACCACCCTGGACCCGGGCCTCACCCGCACCGATTACCAGCTACTGTATGAGAACCCCGACCAGTTCCCCCTGGCGGCGCAGGCCCTGGCCCATCTGGCCAGGGACGACTACACCCTGGTGTACGTGAACTACGATCTCGACCCCATCCAGCCCGAGGCGCGCGCCCTGGTGCAGCGCATCCGCGACATCCCGCGCCCGGACGGGCTGGCCGAGGTGCAGGTGGGAGGCTTCCCAGCCTTCCATCTGGATTACCTGCAGACCCTGGGGGCGGGGGTGCCGATGGTCATCGCCGCCATCGTCGCGGTGATCTGCCTGCTGTTGTTTCTGATGCTGGGCAGCGTGCTGGTGCCCGTGAAGGTGGTGCTCACCAATCTGCTGTCCCTGTCCGCCACCTTCGGCGCCCTGGTGTGGATATTCCAGGAGGGCCACCTGGCCGGCCTGCTCAACTTCACCCCTCAGGGGGCCATGGACGGCACCATCCTTGTGCTGATTTTCGCCTCCGCTTTCGGCCTGGCCATCGATTACGAAGTGTTCCTGCTGTCGCGCGTGAAGGAGATTTGCGATGCGACCGGCGACAACATCAAGGCCGTCTCCACCGGCATCCAGCGCAGCGGCCCCATCATCACCAACGCGGCGCTGCTCATCGGCATCGTGCTGGGCGCCTTCGCCACCGGCGAGGTGGTGTTCATGAAGGCCATGGGCCTGGGACTGCTGCTCTCGGTGATCGTGGATGCCACCCTGGTACGAATGCTGCTCGTGCCCGCGTCCCTGCGGCTGCTGGGTCGGTTAAACTGGTGGGCACCCAAACCATTAATGATGCTCTACCAGCGCTTCAATCTCAGCGAGGTCGAAGCGGAAAAGCGTCTGGCCAAAAAATGAACAACAATGCTTCCAGGGCACTGATCCTCTGTCTTGCCGCCGCAGGCTGGGCGGCGTCGCCGACCGCCAGTGCCGACCTCACCCTGACCGGCCGCAGCAGTGTGTCCTCCATCGGCATGCCGGTCATCGGCAAGGAGACCCTGCAGATACACAACAAACAGCTGCGCCGCGATCTCATCGACCGGGGGCGGGCCTATTCCTTCCTCTACGACCTGGGCAAGCGCGAGGTGGCGGTGATGGACCATGCCCTGCGCCAGGCGACGATCTATTCCATGCCGTCCAAGGTCAACACGCCGGAAGCCCGCGCGGTACGCAAGGACCTCAAGTTGGAGTTGGACAAGACTGATCGCAAGCACGCCCTGCAGGAGTGGGTTTGCGAGGAACACAAGCTGGATGCCTCCATCCCCACCGAGATCGGCCAGGACAAGGCCGTGTTCCGGCTGGCGGGTACGGTCTGGCTGGCCGCCGGCACCCCCGAGCAGAAGGAGATGAACGCCCTGCGCAAGGCCGCCGAGGCCCCCGATTTCCTGCCCGGCGTGCCCATCCAGGCGAAGATTTCCGAGGACCAGGCCCTGGTGGTGGCCGAGGTGATTCGCCGCCTGTCCGGCAAGGGCATGCTCTGCGCCCTGGACGTCGAAAGCCAGTACGAAGGCAGCGGCCGCATGGTGGAACTGGCCCGCAAGGTCGCGACCCGTTTCGGTCTTACCTACGACAGCTACAGCACCGACAAACTGGCCGATGAGGCCTTCCAGATTCCCGAAGGTTACAAGCGGGTATCCGCGCCGCGGTAGCCAGTCGATGGCTCAGGTGGTCAGCCGCCGGTAGATGTCCGATACCTTGAAGGGCAGCTCGCGCACGTCGTCCAGGATGATGTAGCGGGCGGCGCCGTACATGTGGGGCAGGTAGTCTCGGGCCTCCTTGTCGATGGTGATGCAGAACGGGTGCACCCCGGCGCGGCGTGCCTCCAGCAAGGCCATGCGGGTGTCCTCGACGCCGTAGGCGCCCCGATAGACGTCGAAGTAGTCGTCGGGCCGTCCGTCCGACAGGGTCACCAGCACCTTGGTGCGTGCATCCACTTCGTTCAGCAGCTTGGTCAGGTGGCGGATGGCGAAGCCCATGCGGGTGTATTCCTGGGGCCGGATGCCGCTGATGCGGGCCTTTACCTCCGCGTCGTAGGGCTCGTCGAAGGTCTTGACGCGGAACAGCTCGCAGCGCTTGCGGGTGATGCCTGAAAATCCATAGATGGCGTAGCGGTCGCCCAGCAGTTCCAGGGCCTCGCACAGCAGGACCAGGGCCGCCCGCTCGGCCTCGTTGATCCAGCCGCGGGTGGAGCCCGACATATCCACCATGAAGGCCACGGCGATGTTGCGCTCGGCCCGGTGCTGGCGCACGAACAGCCGGTCGCTCATCTCGCTGCCGTCGTGGGCGTCGGCCAGGGCCTCCACCAGGGCATCGATATCGACGTCGTCGCCGTGCACCTGGCGCTTCAGGAGGCGGTTCTCATCGCGCAGGGCCTCGAAGCCCTTGCGCAGATGGCGCACCAGGCCGCTGTATTTCTCCAGGGTGGCGCGGTGGAAGTCGTCGAACACGGGCGGCACGGTCTTCTCCCGCATCACGCACCAGTTCTTGCGGTAATGCTGGCGGCCCAGATCCCATTCCGGATAGAGGCTGGCGCCCTTCTCGTGGTAGGTGCCCTGCCACACCGCGTCAGGGTCCTCCGGCCGCTCTTCGTAGCGGCCGGGGTCGTATTCCCCGTCGCCGGCCGGCACCAGGTATTCGGGGGGGATCTCGCCGAAATCCAGATACACCGAAGTGAGCAGCTGCCTCACGTCCTCCGGGGGGGCGATGGGGGCGCCGTCCAGGGTGATTTCGAAATCCAGCTGCCCGTCCTCGTCGCGTACTTGGACCTCGAAATTTTCCGGGGCCTTGTCATGCCCATCCCGGTCCGGGTCGGTGGGTTTGTGCCTGGCGAGTTCCTCTTCCAGCTGCGCCAGCTTCACGCGCAGGCGGGCCTTGTCCTTTTCCAGCCGCTCGGCCAGACATTCGGCCACGGCCGCCGGACGCAATTCGCCCTGGAAGCACCAGGGCGTGAAATCCGGCAGGGCATAGGCGGCGGGCAGCAGGGCCAGGCTGGCCTCCACACCGGCATTCGCCTCGGCCAGCCGGGTGGCGATGTCCGACCAGCCGGCGGGCACCTGCTCCCCCATCAGGGCCAGCAGCCGCTGCATCTCCCGTCCCAGGCCGGGCAGTTCCCGCTGGATGCGGGCGCTGAGCCGCAGGGTCTCCAGGGCATGGAACTGGGCCAGGGCCCGGTCCGGGTGCTCGTAGGCGGCGCAGGCGGACTGGATATCGGCGCGGAAGGTGCCGTAGCGGGTCTGGGCCCAGAGCAGGGCCACGCTGGCCTTGGCCAGCTTGAAGTTGTCGGTCTTGTCGGCGAAGGCCGCGAAGATGTTGGGCAGGACGATGCGCTCGCTGTCGGTCCACACACCCTCACCCTGTTCCAGCTTCAAGCGCCGGCCGGTGAGCCCGCAGAGGAAGTTGGACAGCACCTGGGCGATGTCGTCGAACAGGGCGCCGTCGGCGTGGGCCAGACGGGTCTGGGCGAAACTGCCGGCGTTCTCCGCCACCGCCAGGGCGGCGTACATGCCGGCCCGGTCGTAGGTGTCGCACAGGTGGACGGCCCAGGCCTCGATGACCCGCCTGTCCAGGCGGCGCAGCATGTCCGGCGCCCGCTTGGCGAAGTGGAAGGCCAGGGTGATGTGGGTGGTGGCGATGCGCTTGATCCAGTCGAGCACGTAGTCCTGCTCATCCCGGGGCAGCTTGCACAGTGCCCGCGCCACCGGCCCCACTTGGTGGAAGGTGAACTCGGTCTCCAGCCAGTCGTCCAGCAGGGCTTCGATTTCGACGCGGGTGAGCTGCAGGTCGGCCATGACTCGCGGCGAACGTCCTATTCGTGGGTTTTGAACTTGCCGCCGGCCTGGTTGGCCATGTAGGCCACCGCGCGCTTGACCTCCAGGTCGGACAGGTGTGGGTGCCCCCCCTTGGGCGGCATCTTGCGGATGCCCCGGATTGCGGTGCGGCTGAGCATGGCCTGGCCTTCGGCGATGAGGGGCCGCCAGGCCTTGCGGTCGCCAAACCGGGGGGCCTTAAGCTGGCCGGTGGCGTGGCATGCCGCGCAATAATGTTCATAGACCTCCGCGCCGGGCAGCTGCGGGGCGGCGGTAGCGGCGGCGCTGAAGGCGGCGCAGACCAGCAGTGAAACGGCGAATGCGGGTGGGTGATGGAGCATGGCGTACCTCATGCGCGGGTTAGAAGATGGAGGAGGACAGTTCCTGGATGGCCGCCAGCATGTCGGCGTCGTCGGTGACCGCCTGGGCCACGGCGCTCTGGCAGGCGATGACCGGGTCGATGCCGCCGGCGATGAGCTTGCCCGCATGCACTAGCAGCCGGGTGGAGGCACCTTCCTCCAGCCCGCTGCCTTTCAGGTTTCGGGTCATGCCGGCGAACTTGACCAGGCGTTCGGCCATTTTGGCGTCGATGCCCGACTCCTTGGCGACGATGCGTTTTTCCAGATCCGGCGCCGGGTAGTCGAACTCCAGGGCCACGAAGCGCTGCCGGGTGGATTGCTTCAGGTCCTTCAGTACGCTCTGGTAGCCGGGGTTGTAGGAGATGGCCAGGGCGAACTCGTCGGTGGCCTCCAGCAACTGGCCGAGTTTTTCCATGGGCAGGGTGCGGCGGTCGTCGGCCAGGGGGTGGATGACCACCATGGTGTCCTTGCGCGCCTCGACGATCTCGTCCAGGTAGCAGATGCCGCCGACACGCACCGCGCGGGTCAGGGGGCCGTCCACCCAGACGGTCTCGCCGCTCTTGACCAGATAGCGCC
Source organism: Thiobacillus sp. UBA3361 (assembly GCA_002360535.1). Classification (GTDB taxonomy): domain Bacteria; phylum Pseudomonadota; class Gammaproteobacteria; order Burkholderiales; family Thiobacillaceae; genus UBA3361. The sequence continues at coordinate 35,451 of DEQR01000043.1, read as the reverse complement.
CGACCAGGTCGGAGGCGGTCAGGTCGTCATGGCAGGAGACGGTGATCAGCGGCCGCTTCAGGCGCCAAGCCATGTGTTCCATGAAGCGCGTCTTGCCACAGCCGGTGGGGCCTTTGAGCAGGATGGGCAGCCTGTTCCCGTAGGCGGCCTCGAAAATGGCGATCTCGTTGCCCACCGGCTCGTAATAGGGTTGCTTGCGGATGTAGTGTTCTTCGGGGGCCAGGGCTTGGGCGGTCAAGGGGCGATCCTCGTCTCGTGTCGTCGATGGGGAAAGGCCCAATTGTCTCAATACAACAGACCGATGCAAGCCGGTATTTCCGGTGCGCGGTTACATCTGCTTACAAATCGGCCACAGGCGGGAAACCGGCGGCTTACAGGGTGTGGCTAGCATGACATCACCGCGGCGGATACGTCACGCGGCAAGTTCGAAAAGGAGATCGACATGAAACGCACGCAGCTGTTCAAGACCCTCGGCCTGATCGCCATGACCACCTTCACCACCCTCGCCGCCGGCACCGGCACCGCGCGCGCCGACACTACCTTCGTCGCAGCGGGGTTGTGGTCCGCTAACCCCTATCTGGCGGACCCTGGCCGCCACGACCATCACCGGCCCGACTACCGCCACGACCATCGTCCTGGCCACTTCGCGGCGCCCGGCCTGTACAGGCAGATCGAGTCCCGCCAGGATCGGCAGATGGACCGCATCCAGAGTGGCATCGCGCGGGGCGAGATCACCAAGCGCGAGGCGGCCAAACTGTTCCAGCAACAGCGGGAGATCGAGCACATGCAGCGCGCTTTCATGGCTGACGGACATTTGAGCGGCCGGGAATACGCGGTCCTGGACAACGCGCTGGACGACGCCAGCCGTTACATTCATCACCAGGCCCATGACAACGAGTGGCGCTGGTGACATCGCCCGTACCCGGAAATGAAAAGGCGGCCCGAGGCCGCCTTTTCATTGGGAGCCCGACGGGGGTTACTTGCAGCCCATCGCACCCTTCATCGCTTTCATCCGCTCGGCCTGGATACCCGTGGCAATGGCCTTGGCGTCGGCATTCCTGCCCGCATAGACGGCCGGGATGATCTCTGTCTCGCGGGTGTTCTTGAAGGCCTCCCAGACCGGTTTGAACTGGGTGGCCTTGTCGGCGTCGGCGCCCGACATCCCGGCCAGGGCAGCGTCCAGCTTGGCGCTGGCGGCGTGTACCTTGGACTTCAGGTCGTCCTGGGCGGCCTTGTCGGTGGAACCGATCATGGCGACCAGGTGGGTGCGCGCCTCACCGAGGGCGGCGCAGGCCTCATCCGGGGTGGCAGCGCCGGCGGTGTTGATGGAGGCAAGCAGAACAGCAACAGCGGAAACGAGGTAACGCATCATGTTTCTCTCCTGGAGGGTTGATGGTGCCCGTCGCGGGAAACCACCGTTCCAGTCGTGCGGGCTTCGCATGCTTGCGAATACCCATGCCGCTGTCATTGATTGACATCAAGATCGCATTTGCATGCGAAGCAAACGGTTTTTGGGGAATGGAAGGCGGACGGGGGACCCGCACCGGCAGCGGAACCTGGCGGCGGGGGCGTCCCCCCGCGGGTGTCCGCCGTTCCGTCAGCCGCTGCCTTCCAGCTTGCGGAAGTGCTCGGAATACTTCTCGTCCTCCAGCTGGTCCCGGTTGGCCTCGAATTCGGCGCGCATCTGCTCGGCCTTGGCCCGCAGGCGTTCGGCGCGTGCCTCGGCGGCGCCGGCCTTTTCCTCCAGGAACTTCTCGTTGAACAGCACCTGCCGAAGGAAGCCCATGGCGAAGTCCAGCAGCTTCTCGTCGTCGGCGACGATCTCGGCCATGGTGTCCACCGGCACTTCATAGGTGTTGTTGAAGGACTCGCTGATGACGAAGGCGCGGAAGCGGTCCAAGTCGTAGCTGGCCATGAAGAACAGCTGGTTGGACAGGGGCGTGGGCTTGCCAATGGACGGTCCGGCGGACTTGCGCTTCAGCACCAGCTGACGCCAGGCACGGCCCTTCTCGTCATAGATGTCCACGCCCTGGTCCTTGCGGTATTCGTCGATGGTCAGCTTCTGGTCCTCGAAGTGGCCCAGGCAGTGCTTCTCTTCCACCAGGGCGTAGGACTGGCGGTCGGTGTACTCGTCCTGGCGGCGCATGGACACCAGGGCCACGGGATAGTAGCGGCAGGCGGTGGGCCGGTCTTCATAGACGCTGCAGCCCTCCGGGACCATCAGCTGGCAGGCGGTGCCGCCCTCCACGGCGCGCAGCTTGACGCCGGGCATGCCGTCCTTGTCCATCTCGTAGGGCACCGTGTACTGCTTCAGGAACTCTCCGGAGGACAGACCCATGCGGTTCTTCAGGCGCAGGATGTCGTAGGGGGTGAGGGTGATATCGATGTTGGAGCAGCAGGCGTTCCAGCACTTCACATGGCGATGGCAACGGAACTGGATGACCTTGTCACCGTCCAGCAGGGTGGGCATGACCGGGCTGTCCTGGAACGGGGAGTCCTTGGCCAGGTCCTTGAATTGATCGTCGTAGTCTTGCATGGGATGCCTCTTTGGGATGCGGTCGTCACGAGTGTGACGGTGGAGTGCAGCTATGGGCTGCATTCTACCGGAGAATGCACCTGCCGTCTTGAGCTAAATGACTGATGGGAAAAGGGGTTTTATGCCTGACTCGGGCATCAGGCCGATGCTTGCGACTATAGATAAAAAAACCGGGCGCCTTGTGGGCGCCCGGTTTTTTCGCTAGGCCAGCTGCTTAGTGGGCGGCGGGCTTGAACAGCTTGGACTTGTCCACCAGGTCCACGTGGGCGCGCTTGAAGCAGGTCCACTTCTTGGTGGTCTTGTCATAGATGGAGTTGACGAAGCACTTCCAGTTTTCCTCGTCCACGAAGTTCTTGTCCATCCGGTAGTAGAAGCCGGGGTAGCGGCTTTCCTGACGGAACATGATGTGCTGCATGTGGGCTTCGGCGGTGAGGATGCGGTGGTAGTTTTCCCAGGCCCGCAGCAGTTCGTGCAGGTCCTTGGCACGCATCTTCTCGGCGTCTTCCTTCAGCATCTCCAGCTTCTCTTCCGCGACCTTGAGCATGTGCTCGTTGGTCTGGTAGTAGGTGGCGACACCGGCAACGTACTCGTCCATGATCTTCTGCAGACGGAACTGCAGCATCTTGGGCGTGATGTAGTTGGGGTTGACGTCGATGGCGGTGGTGTAGTCCTTGAACTCCAGGTAGTTGCGCACCGGCTTGTAGATCTCATCGACCAGTTGGGCGGGATCGGTGTCCAGTTCGACCTTCATGTCCTTGTTGTCGATGCAGTACTTGACCATGGACTTGGCGCACATGCGGCCTTCGGCGTGAGAGCCGGAGGAGAACTTGTGGCCGGAGGCGCCGACGCCGTCACCGGCGGTGAACAGGCCCTTGACGGTGGTCATGCCACGGTAGCCCCAGTTCCAGCCTTGCGGCAGGTGAGCGGGGATCTTGTCCTTGTCGGCATGGTTTTCCGCGGTGGGGGCGCCCACGTCGGTGGGGCCGGAGGTCCAGATGCCGCAGCAGCCGGAGTGGCTACCCAGCAGGTAGGGCTCGGTGGGCATCAGCTCGGAGTTCTTCTTCTCGGGCTCGATGTTCTCGCCAACCCAGATGCCGCACTGGCCGACGCACATGTCCAGGAAGTCTTCCCAGGCCTCGGCTTCCAGGTGCTTCACCTCGCGGGGAGACAGGGTCTCGCGCAGTTTGCCCAGGGCGGTCACGGTGTCCATATAGATGGGACCGCGGCCTTCGCGCATTTCCTTGAGCATCAGGTGGTTACGCAGGCAGGAGGCAGGCACGGCGGCTTGGCCGTAGGGCGGGTAGTCGTCCAGCAGGTGCTTGTTCTTCTGCATGTAGACTTCGCCGAAGGCGTTGGTGGCCTGGGCCTTGAACAGCAGGAACCAGGCACCGACCGGGCCGTAACCGTCCTTGAAGCGGGCGGGCACGAAGCGGTTTTCCATCATGGTCAGCTCGGCGCCGGCTTCGGCGGCCATGGAGTAGGTGGAACCGGCGTTCCAGACCGGGTACCAGGCACGGCCGGTACCTTCACCGACGGAGCGGGGACGGAAGATGTTCACGCAACCACCGGCGGCCAGCAGGATGGCCTTGGCCTTGAACACGTACAGCTTGTGCTCGCGGGTGGAGAAACCGACGGCACCGGCGATGCGGTTTTTGTCGTTCTTGTCGTTCACCAGCTTGACGATGAAGATCCGCTCCTGGATGCGGTCCATGCCCAGGGCCTTCTTGGCGGCCTCGGCGACGATCCACTTGTAGGATTCGCCGTTGATCATGATCTGCCACTTGCCGGAACGCACGGGCTTGCCGCCGTCCTTCAGGGGGGTCATGCCCTGGGCGCCGTCGTGACGCTCGCCGGTGGCGGGGTCGGTCTTCCAAATGGGCAGGCCCCATTCTTCGAACAGGTGCACCGAGTCGTCCACGTGACGGCCCAGGTCGTAGGCCAGGTCGTCGCGGGTAATGCCCATCAGGTCGTTGGAGACCATGCGGGCATAGTCGGCGGGGTCCTGCTCGGTACCGATGTAGGTATTGATGGCGGACAGGCCCTGGGCCACGGCGCCGGAACGGTCCATGGCGGCCTTGTCAACCAGTTTGATCTTCAGGTCCACGCCCATCTCGGCCTTGGCGGCCTCGGCCCAACGGACGATTTCATAAGCGGCACCGCAGTTGGCCATGCCGCCGCCGATCATCAGGACATCGACTTCTTCCTGGATGATCTCGGGATTTCCAAATTCACCAGCCATTATGTATTCCTTTCCAGATTACTTGCGGATCAGCTCGGCGGGGTTGCCGGCGCGGTAGCCCTTGGTGATGCCGCCATCTTCGCTGCCGGTGAAGAAACCGGTCTTGTCGATGTTGGCCATCACGGCACCGGGCTTGCCGCCGTAAGGATCGATGGAGCCTTCGGGGGTGGTGCGGATGGGGAACTTGAAGCGCTTCAGGGTGCCGTTACGGAACTTGATGGTCCACATGATGGAGTCGGAACCACGCATGGGCTGCACGGAACCGCCCAGGGGGACGATGTCGGCGTAGTGGCGGGCTTCGATGGCCTGCTGCGGGCAGATCTTCACGCAGCTATAGCACTCCCAGCACTGCTCGGGTTCCTGGTTGAAGGCACGCATGGCGTGACCGGTCTCGGAACCGTCCTTGTCCAGCTTCATCAGGTCGTGCGGGCAGATATACATGCAAGCGGTCTTGTCTTGACCCTTGCAGCCGTCGCACTTGTCGGTACGCACGTAGGTAGGCATTAACTTCTCTCCTTGTTAGCTAACAATCCGCGCTGGGTGCGCGGCCCTTCGAATTTCCGGGCCCAACCTTGGCCGGTGGGGCGTATCGCGAATCCGCTTCCGGCGGGCCCGGATTCAAACCTTTCAATCAGGCAGCCGAGTGGCCCTTTAGCTCGATCTTGACGTTCTGCTCGGCGGACAGACCCTGATAGTACTTCTTGAGAACCGCGGCCACTTCCGGGCGGCTGAACTCCACCGGCAGGTCCTGGCCTTCGGACAGCATGGCGCGCACTTTGGTGCCGGACAGCAGGATGCGATCGTCCTTGGTGTGGGCGCAGGTGCGCTGGGAGGCCATGCCGCCGCACTTATTGCACCAGAAGGTCCAGTCGATATTCATGTTGACGGTTTCCAGCGAGCCCTTCGGGATCTCCTCGAAGATCTTCTGGGCGTCGAAGGGACCGTAGTAGTCGCCGACACCGGCGTGGTCGCGGCCCACGATCAGGTGGGAGCAGCCGTAGTTCTGACGGAACAGGGCGTGCAGCAGGGCTTCGCGGGGACCGGCGTAGCGCATGTCCAGGGGGTAGCCGGCCTGGATCACGGTGTTGGGGGCGAAGTAGTTGTCGATCAGGGTGGCGATGGCCTCCGAACGCACGGCGGCGGGGATGTCGCCCGGCTTCAGGGCGCCCAGCAGGGAGTGGACCAGCACGCCGTCCATGGTCTCTATGGCGATCTTGGCCAGGTACTCGTGGGAGCGGTGCATGGGATTGCGGGTCTGGAAGGCGGCGACCTTGGACCAGCCCATTTCCTCGAATTTCTTGCGCGTCTCGGCCGGGGTCATGAACTGATCGCCGTACTTGGCCTTGAAACCGCCGTCGGACAGGACCTTGACCGGGCCGGCCAGGTTGTACTTGCCCTGTTCCATGACCATCTTGACGCCGGGGTGCTCCAGATCGGTGGTCTTATAGACCATCATGCATTCGTGGGCCTTGTCGATGGTGTACTTGTCGGACACCTTCATGGTGCCCATGATCTCGCCGGAATCGCTCACCAGGGCGATGTTGTCGCCTTCCTTGACGGACTCGTCGTCGGTGGACAGGGTGACGGGGATGGGCCAGAACAGGCCGTTAGCCAGCTTGTAAGCGTCGCACACGCCCTGCCAGTCGGAATGCATCATGAAACCGTCCAGGGGGGTGAAACCACCGATGCCCAGCATGATCAGGTCGCCGGTCTCGCGTGAGGACATCTTCACCTGCTTCAGGGTTTGGGCGCGGGCCAGTTCGGCATCGCGGGCGGCGCCTTCGAGGAGCAGGGGCTTGAGTTCACCACCACCGTGGGGATTGACGAGACGGGACATGCGGACTCCTTGTAATCAATTGATTGGAAAGGACGAGCCTGGGGGGATTGGCTGCGCACGATAGCACCTCATATAAGTGCCTACTAATCCAAGATATTTATTTGCAAATAAAGTTTTTGGATGTGATGGTCCTATTCACCCACTTGGATCTGGGTGGTCATAGATTGGATTAATCGCCAGAATCGTCCGTCTCCGGGGGCATCCAGCGCCGCGCCCTGTCGGCCGCGTCGATCTCGCCGTCATGGGCGATGCCGGCAGACGATACAATCCGCACATTCAGCATTTCCGGGAACGCCATGAAACATTCCGTCGTATTGCTCGTGTTTGCTGCCGCGCTGGTGGCCGGATGCGCCAACCAGGACATCCAGCGCAAGGATGGCAGCACCACCTCCCGGCCCTTCAGCCTGAGCAATCTGGCCAAGTCCGACGTGGACATGATCAGCGAGCTGACCCAGCGGGAGGCCCTGCGCAGCATCCGGCTGCTGGCGGAGAAGCTCTATCGCCGCAATCCCCAGGAATTCCGCAAGGTCGGGCTGGACAGTCCGGAGTCGGCCGCGGCACGCATTTTCGAGCATTTGGACAAGGGCAAGGAGTCGCCCCTGGCGCTGATGAACTGGCAGGACAATTTCGGCCTCGCCTTCCAGGAGGGCTACAACGGCGACCGGGTGTATGCCTTCATGTCGGCCATGACCGCCATGACCCTGGCCGCCTACGACTTCAAGACGGCGTTCTACATGACCGACAGCCTGAACCCCCAGAAGCTCTACAACAGCGCCCGCAACATCGAGGTGGCGGTGTGGAAGCTGTCCAACGCCAAGCTGGCCAACGGCAACCGGGCACTGGTCAGCAACAGCCTGGAGGGCGACGTGCAGAACCTTTCCTTTGAACGGGAGTTCGGCAAGCTGATCGCCACCCAGGACCTGCTGGCCCTGATCATCGAGGACCGAACCAGCCGTTCCATCAACCGGGTGGTGCAGGGTCTGGTCTTTCTGCCGATCTAGGGTTTCGGGGATCAGAGGACAGGGATCGGGGATCAGTGGACTGGCAGGATCCCGGGCGGTATGTCTTCGATCCGCCTCTCACCCGTGAGGAATGGGCCTGGCAGTTTTTGCGCCGCAACCCGGCCTACCAAGCCGACTATGCCTGGTTCATCGCCACCTGGCGGGCGCTGGAGGCGGACTATGGCGCCCCGCCCCGGCGCGATTACTTCAAATGGAAGCAGGACCCCCGCGCCTGGCGCCCCGAGTCGGAGCTTGCCGGATGCACAACGGAGACCTGCCCCGGCGAGAACCACCAAGTGCTGATCGAATGCTGGATGGGGGCTAAATGGGGACTGCGTAAGTTTCCGCCCGATCCGGCCCGGGAGCGTCCCAGCGTCGAGGATGAACTGGCCTGGCGCGAGGCGCCCGTCACCGTCGTGGCGCTGGTGGACGGCCTTGACCCCTGGCTGCAACATCACCCGGCCAGAATCGCACTGGGCTTCGACCTGTCCGCGCCCCTGGGGGAGCAACTGGAGCAGGCGCGGATGATGCTGCTCTCCGAGCGCCGGGCGCGGGAACGCAGCGGCCGACTGGGCAGCCGGCGCCTGGCCGGCGCGGCTGAGCTTTGGACAGTCTGGCTGCGGCTGTTGGACGGGGTGGCGGCCGGCATGGCGCCCCAGCAGGCGGGTGCGGAGCTCGGCCTCGACGATCCGCTGGACGCCTTGGGCCAGGCCCGGCGGCTGGCGGAACGCGATTACCGAAACATCTTGTTGATGAGTGAATGAAGGAGCGACGCGAATGGCGATGGATGTGATCGACTACGACATCTTCGGCGACGACATGCAGTACGTGGAGATCGAGCTGGACCCGGGGGAGGCTGCCATTGGCGAGGCGGGCATGATGATGTTCATGCAGGACGGCATCGAGATGGAGACCGTATTCGGCGACGGCTCGGCGGCCCAGTCCGGGTTCCTCGGCAAACTCATGGGGGCCGGCAAGCGTTTGCTCACCGGTGAGTCCCTGTTTACCACCATCTATGGCAACCGGGCCGACGGCAAGCGGCGGGTAGCCTTCGGTGCGCCTTATCCGGGCAAGATCATCCCGGTCGATCTGGACCAGTTGGGCGGCACCCTGATTTGCCAGAAGGATGCCTTCCTCTGCGCCGCCAAGGGTGTCAGCCTGGGCATCGCCTTCCAGCAGCGTCTGGGGGCCGGCTTCTTCGGCGGTGAGGGCTTCATCCTGCAAAAACTGGAAGGGGACGGCATGGTCTTCTTCCATGCAGGTGGCACCATTGCCGAGAAGACCCTGGCACCGGGCGAGACCATCCGGGTGGATACTGGATGCGTGGCGGCCCTGCAGCCTAGCGTGGATTTCGACATCCAGTATGTGGGCAAGATCAAGACCGCCCTGTTCGGCGGCGAGGGCCTGTTCCTGACCCGTCTGACCGGGCCAGGACGGGTCTGGTTGCAGTCCCTGCCCCTGTCCCGCCTGGCCAACCGCATCATCGCCTCGGCCCCCGCCGCTGGCGGGCGGCAGGTAGGCGAAGGCTCGGTGCTGGGCAACCTGGGCGGACTGCTGGACGGGGACAATCACTGAAAGCGGTTAGCCATCAGCTCTCAGCTGTCTGCTCGAAATTTGGGTGGGCGCTAGGGCGCCAACCGCTTTGTAGCCGCTGACCACTTGGAGTGAAATGCATGGACCTTATCCTGTGGCGTCACGCGGACGCACATGACGGTGTGCCGGACATGCCGCGCGCACTGACCGAGAGAGGACACCGGCAGGCCCGGGACGTGGCGGCCTGGCTACGCGGCCGCCTGCCCGGGGATGCGCGCATCCTGGTCAGTCCCGCGGTGCGGGCACGGCAGACCGCCGAGGCCTTGGGCCGGCCGTTCGAGACCGTGCCCGAACTGGCCCCGGGCGCCGACGCCACAGCCGTCCTGTTGGCCGCTGGCTGGCCGGATGGGGCCGGGACGGTGCTGGTGGTCGGGCATCAGCCCACGCTGGGCCTGGCGGTCTCGTTTCTGGTGTTCGGAGAGGAGCGCGAACTGAGCATCAAGAAAGGCGGCCTGTTCTGGCTCACCAATCGGGTGCGCCGCGATGAGCGGGAGACGATCGTCAAGGCGGCGATGACGCCGGAATTGCTCTGACCCGGGGCCGGGGTCCGGCGTCGCCGGGTCCGGTCAGGTCAATCTATCCCCAGTTGTTCCGCCCAGGCGAGCGCCTCCATGTGCGCCTTGCTGACCTGCTCGGGCGACAGGATGAGGGAATCGGCCAGGTTCTCGATCACTTCCGTATCGCGGTTTTCGCAGGCCTCGGTGAGCGCCAGGATGGGGCCGTACAGGCCGCTGCGGTCGAGCAGGGCATCGGCGATGGTCTCCGGCAGCAGCAGACGGTCCAGCAGGTCGGGCATGGGCATTTCCAGAAGGGCGTCCAGCAGGGAGAAAACACCGGTGATGAACAGGTTGTCCCGGTCCGACTTGCTGAGGATGTGCTGTCCGAGCAGCTCGCACAGCCGGCCGCGGGTAATGGCGGTGCGCGTCAGCGCCGGTGCCATCTGTGAGGCAGAGGCGGTAACCAGCAGCAGGGTCAGCCACTTGTAGAGCGGCTTGTAGCCGAGGATGGTGACCGCGTGGCGAATCGACTGCACCTCGCAGGACAGGCCGAAGCCCGCCGAATTTATATAGCGCAGCAGCTTGAAGGTCAGGGCCACGTCCCGTTTGAAAGCGGTTTCGATCTCCTGCACCTCGGATTCGGAGCGGACCTTTTCCATCAGTTCCAGCACCGTCGCCTGGGACGGGTTGAACACCTTGGTGGTCAGGTTCTCCGGATGGGCGAAGAAGAAACCCTGGAAGAAGTCGAAACCCAGCGCCTTGTACTGTTTGAACTGCTCGTGGGTTTCCACCTTTTCCGCCACCAGTTGCACGGTCTCGTGGCGGCGAGCCGCTTTGACGGTATCCATGACCTCCTGGGGCGTATGGGCCAGGACGTCCACCTTGATATAGCTCGCCAGTGGCAGGAGGGGTTCTGAACTCGGGTGGTAGCGGAAGTCGTCCAGGGCGAAGCGGAAGCCCGCCGCCTTGAGTTCCTCCAGGCGGGCCAGCAGATCGGGGGTGACCTGCACGGTTTCCAGTATCTCGATGACCACCTTGTCGGGCGGCAGCAGGGTGGAGAAATCGCTCATCAGCATGGGCACTTCCATGTTGATGAAGGCCAGTTTTCCCTTGAGCAGCCAGTCGGTACCCATGTTGCACAGGGCATTGGAGATGACGTTCACGCCGGCGCTCAGATCGTCGCTGATGCGGGCATTGCGGGCATGGGCCGAGTGGCGGAACAACAGTTCGTAGGCCACCAAGTTGTTATGCCCGTCCATGATGGGTTGACGGGCCAAATAGGCATTGAGGCTCATGGCGGGTGAGGAGCTGGCTCGGCAGGTCGCGCGGCGGCCCGGTTCAGTGGGTCAGGAAATTCAGGCTGCCGGGGGTGTCCGCCTTGATGTTGCTGAGCAGCTCTTCCATGTCCAGAACCAGCACGATGGTGCCGTCTCCGGACAGGGTGGCGCCGGCGATGCCCTTGGGCTTGATGTCGGCGAGGGGTTTGATGACCACGTCATCCCGGCCCACGAAACCATCGACGGCCAGCACGAAGGCGCTGTCCGCCACGTGCATCAGCACGCCGTAGGCCGGCGACTGCTTCGAACCCCAGCCTATCAGGGTGGCCAGGGAGCGCACCGGCAGCACCTCGTCGCGCACCACCAGGGTGGCGCGGCCGGAGACGCGCTGGATCTCCTCGGGCTTGATGGGGATGATCTCGCGTACCAGGGACAGGGGCACGGCGAAGGACTGGCGGTTCAGGCGCACCACCAGTACCGGCAGGATGGCCAACGTCAGCGGCAAAGAAATGGTCAGCGTGGTGCCCTGGCCGGGTACGGACAGGACATCGATCTTGCCGTTCAGGCGGGTGATGTTGGTTTTCACCACGTCCATGCCTACCCCGCGGCCGGAGACGCTGGAGATCTGGTCCTTGGTCGAGAAACCGGGCATGAAGATGAGTTGCAGGCTTTGTTTGTCGTCCAGGCTGTTGGCGGTCTCCTGGTCGATGAGCCCCTTCTCCACCGCCTTGGTGCGGATCACGTCCGGACGCATGCCTTTGCCGTCGTCGGCGATCTCGATGAAGATGTGGTCGCCCACCTGGCTGGCGGATAGGGTCACCAGGGCCTTGGACGGCTTGTTGGCGGCGGTGCGTTGCTCCGGAGATTCGATGCCGTGATCGACGGCATTGCGTACCAGGTGGACCAACGGATCGTTCAGGTCCTCGATCATGGTCTTGTCCAGTTCGGTCTCCTCGCCGGACAACACCAGTTCCACGTCCTTGCCCAACTGCCGGGCCAGGTCGCGCGCCAGGCGCGGGTATTTCTGGAACAGGCGGCCGATGGGCTGCATACGGGTCTTCATGACGGCGTTCTGAAGGTCGGAGACCAGCAGGTCGAGCTGGCTGACGGCGAGGTCGAGTGCTTTCAGGGTCTCGGGGTCGGTGTTGCCGTGCAGGATCTGCGATTTGAGGTTGGAGATGCGGTTCTTGGTCAGGCCGATCTCTCCGGACAGGTTGAGCACTTGGTCCAGGCGCGCCGTATCGATGCGGATCGTGGTTTCCTTCTGCAAGCTCTGCTGGGGGCCGCCGGCGCCACCGCGGGTGGGGGTGGGCAGATCCTGCACCGGTGCCGCGGTCGGTTCGACCGAAACCGCCGGAGTGGTGGAAGCGGTGGGCGCGACCGGAGTCTGGGCAGGCGTTTGGGCCGGCGTTAGGGCCGTTGTGACGCCGGTCAGGGCGGCGTGCAGGGAATCCCAGTTTATGTCGTCGATACTCATCTCGGCCGGCGCGGCGGGCGCGGGCTGTTCCGGCGCTGCTTGTACGGTGGCTGTGGAGGCGGGCTTGGGGGTGGGCGCTGCGGATGCACCGAGCTTGCCGGACAGGGCCGCTTCGATGTGACTCAGGAGGCTTGCCTCGGCGGCGTCCGGCTGCACGTTCTGGGCCAGGGCGCCGAACATGTCGCGGACGGTGCCGGTGGCGGCCATGATCACGTCCATCAGTTCGGGCGAGAGCCTCAGTTCGCCGTTGCGCAGCTTGTCAAACAGGTTTTCCGTGCCGTGGCAGAGGGTCACTAGGTTGTCCGCGTTGAGAAAGCCGGCCCCGCCCTTGATGGTGTGAAAGCCACGGAAGATGTCGTTGAGAAGGTCCTTGTCGTCAGGACGCTTTTCCAGTTCCACCAGCTTGTTGTCCACCTGACCCAGCAGTTCACTCGCTTCCAGCAGGAAATCCTGCAACAGCTCTTCCATTCCGGCGAAGTCACTCATTTCGGTCTCCTTGTCGCTGGCCGCAGAAGCTGACAGCAATTTGCTTAAAACCCTAGGCTTTCCAGCAATTCATCCACCTGCTCCTGGCTGGAAACCACGTCGCTGCGGCCGGTGGCGTTGATGACCGGGCCGTTGAGCAGGCCGGAACTGACCGTCTGCTTCCTGTTCTCGGGGGTGGTTTCAATGAGCAGGGAAACCAGTTGGCTTTCCAGTGCCTGGGCGGCCTCCAGTATCTTTTTGATCACCTGGCCGGTCAGGTCCTGGAAATCCTGGGCCATGATGATTTCCATCAGCTGGCTGCTGGTGGCTTCAGTCTCGTCCGGCACCCGATGCAGGTAGTCGCGCGTGTCCTGCACCAGGGACTTGAATTCCGCTACGCCCAACTGCTTGTTGAACATCTTGTCCCACTGTTGCGCAAGATGCCGCGCCGAATCGCCAAGCCGGCTCTGGATAGGTTGGGCGGATTCGGCGGCATTCAGGGTACGCTCGGCCGCCTGGGCGGTCATGGCGGCGACGTAGTTGAGTCGGTCGCGGTTGTCGGGGATGTGCTGCTTGACCTTTTCCAGGGTGCTGTCGTAGCCCAGTTCGCGCAGCAGGTTGTGCAGATTGCGGGTCATGTGGCCCACCTGCGCAAATACGTGTTCCGGGCAGACCTGCTCGACCGTCTGCGCGGGATTGGCATCGCGGACGACGGCCTCCGAGATGCTGTCGAACAGGGTTTCCAACTCGGGCGTGTCGCCGCTTGCGTCATGCGACCGGGCAGTGCTCGACGGGGCAGGTTCCGTCTGGGCGCTCGCGATGCTGTCGAACAGGGCTTCCAGTTCCGGGGAATCGCCGCTCATCCTTGTCTCCTCGTTGTTTTTCGCGGTTTAGATGCCGAATTTCTCGAAGATCTTCGACATCTTCTCTTCCAGTGTGGCCGCCGTGAAAGGTTTGACGATGTAGCCGGAGGCGCCGTTCTGGGCGGCCTCGACGATATTCTCCTTCTTGGCCTCGGCGGTGATCATCAACACGGGCAGATGCTTGAGGGCGGCGTCGGCGCGGATGTTCTTGAGCAGGTCGATGCCGGTCATGTTGGGCATGTTCCAGTCGGTGATGACGAATTGGAAATTGCCGCCGTTGAGTTTTTGCAAGGCGGCAATTCCGTCCTCGGCCTCGTCCACGTTGGTGTAGCCCAGTTCCTTGAGCAGATTGCGCACGATGCGGCGCATGGTGGAGAAATCGTCCACCACCAGGAACTTGAGGTTCTTGTCGGCCATTTCTACCTCGGTACTGTGTTGGGATGCCGCATTGTAGCCTTCGGTATGCGCGGCCTAGCGCTTCAGGAAGGTCAACAGGGTGTCCGAAAGCACCGCGGGGTCGAACTTGGCTACGTAGGCATCCACGCCTACTTGTTGGCCCATGGTGCGGTTGGCTTCGGACGAGAGAGAGGAGTGCATGATCACCGGGATGCCGGCGAAGCGCTTGTCAGACTTGATGTTCTTGGTGAGTACGTAGCCGTCCATTTCCGGCATTTCGGCATCCACGAGGATGAGCTGCACCTGGTTCTTGATGGGTATTTGCTGGGCGGCCGACCGGTTGGCGATGCCGTGCAGCTTTTCCCATGCCTCCTTGCCGTTGTTGGCCTGGATGTAGTTCGCCCCCAGCCGGTCGAGCACCATGACGATCTCTTTGCGGGCGACCAGGGAGTCGTCGGCGAAAAAGACCGTGATGTCGCTGGCGTCCGCGGCGCTGGGCAGTGTGGGCATGGGCTTCTCGCCCAGCACTTCCACCAGCACCCGTTCCACGTCCAGGATGGAGACCAGCCGTCCGTCGTCCAGTTCGGTGATCGCGGTGATCATGCCGTCCTGGCCGGTGAGCATGTTCTCGGGCGGTTTGATCTTCTCCCAGTCAACGCGAATGATGCGATCCACATCCTCTACCAGGAAGCCCTGGGTATGGCGCGAGAATTCGGTGACGATCATGGTGCTGCCCAGGTCCTCGGGGGTATGGTCCAGCTTGATGAAATTGGCCAGGGAGATGACCGGGATGATGCTGCCGCGCAGGCTGATCACCCCTTCCACGCCGAAGGGCATGTTGGGGGTCTGGGTGATGGGCGGGGTAGGGGAGACTTCGCGCACCTTGAATACGTTTATACCGAAGGTCTCGTGACTGCCCAGGGTGAACAGCAGCAGCTCCATCTTGTTGGAGCCGGCCAGCTTGGTACGGGCGTCCACCGAGTCGATCAGTGCCTGGGATTCCAATGGGTTCATCGCCAATCTCCGCTCAATTCAACAGGCGCGCCAGCACCTCGGCCAGGCGGTGCGGCTCGAATTTCGGGACGTACTCGTCCACGCCCACCGAAAGTCCCAACTGTCGATTGGCGTCCGAGGACAGCGAGGAGTGCATCAGCACGGGGATGCCATGGAAGCGTGGGTCGCTCTTGATCTGCTTGGTGAGCACATAGCCGTCCATCTCCGGCATTTCCACATCGGTCAGCACGATCTGCACGTAGTCGGACACCGCGCGTCCCGACACCTCGGCCTGGGCGGCGAGCTTCTGCAATTCGATCCAGGCCTGCTTGCCGTTGACGCTGCCCACGCCCTGCAGGCCCAGCGCTTCCAGGGTGCGTTCGATCTGTTTGCGGGCGACGGAGGAATCGTCCGCGTAGAACACGGTCCGGTCGGGTTTGTTCAGGGGTTGCAGATTGGCGAACAGGTGTTGGTCGTCGTAGTTGGAGGTGTCGGAGAGGATCTTCTCCACATCCAGCATCATCACCAGGCGCTTGTCCTTCAATTCGGTGACGGCGGTCACCAGACCACCCATCTTGGCCACCAGCATGGCGGGCGGAACCTTCATCTCGGACCAGTCCAGGCGCAGGATGGTATCCACCTCGCCGACCAGGAAGCCCTGAGTTTGCCCATTGTATTCGGTGACGATCATGATCGCAGGGGGCGCGTCGGTGGGGGTGCCGATGTATCTGGCCAAGTCCACCACGGGTACCAGTGCACCACGCAGACTGACCATGCCCTCCACCGCGGCGGGCATCTCCGGCGCACGGGTGATCTCCGGGATGCGCATCACCTCGCGTACCTTGAACACGTTGATGCCGAAGGTTTCCTTACGCTTGGTTGCCGAGTCGGTGCCCAAGGTGAAGAGCAGGATCTCCAGCTTGTTGGCCCCGGCCAGCTTGGTGCGGGCATCAATGCGCCTGAGAAGTTCAGACATTCTAGTCCCCGATGAAATTGAGCGCCTTTGATGGGCGCGATGTCTCGTCCTGGGCCTTCTACGGCAGGGGCTGAAAAAACTTTAGTCGGCGACGGGCGCATGCCCCGCCTCCTGGGGTGAGCGCTTTGTTATCATCAATGCGCATGGCAAGCCGAAGCCCTACGCCCCTCCCGCCCGAGCCCGATGCTGACCAGCTCAAGCAGGCCTTCGCGCTGTTCAGCGCCACCTCGGACAAGCTGGCCGAGACCTACGCCGAATTGCAGGGCCAGGTGGCTCGCCTGAGCACCGAACTGGCCGCCGCCAACGGCGAACTGGCCCGGCGCGAGCGCCTCTCCGCCCTGGGCGAAATGGCCGCAAAGCTGGCCCATCAACTGCGCACGCCTCTGGCGGCGGCATTGCTCTACGTGGGGCAACTGGCCGGCAAGTCCTTGGATGACCAGGAGCGGCAACGCTTCGCCGACAAGGCGATGGGCCGATTGCGCCACCTGGAGCGGCTGATCGCCGACATGCTGGCCTTCGTCAAGGGCGCACAGGGTGTGGTCACCCGCTTCAGCGTCGTGGAGCTGATCGGCGAATGGCAGCACACCCTGGATGCTCATGCCCTGCCGCGCGGCGTGGTCCTGGAGGTTGAGGACGAATCCGACGGCGTGAGCCTGGAGGCGGATCGCCAGGCGGTCCTGGGCGCCCTGATCAACCTGGGTGAAAACGCCTTGCAGGCGAGCCCCGCCGGTTCAGTGGTGCGACTGCATGCCTTCGTCAGCGGTGGGCCGTTCGTGGCCCTGCGGGTGGAGGACCAGGGCGGGGGCATCGATGCCGGCGCCCGCGAACGTCTGTTCGACCCCTTCTTCACCACCCGTGCCGAGGGCAGCGGCCTGGGGCTGGCCATCGTCAAGCAGACCGCCGACACCTTCGGCGGCTGGGTGGAGGTGGATTCCGAACCCGGCCGCGGCAGCGTCTTCACCCTTTTCCTGCCCACCGCCGGTGTCCAGCCGGGTCGGGCGGAGGGTTCGGAGCATAAGACATGAGGCGAGGGGCGACGAACAAGCCGTGCGTGCTGGTGGTGGAGGATGACGCCGCCTTGGGCGAGGCCCTGACCGATATCCTCGAAATCAACGGCTACGCCGTGTCACTGGCGGATTCGGCCGAAGCCGCACTGGAGCGGCTGCGACGGGGTGTGCCCGGCCTGCTGCTCAGCGATGTGCAGATGCCGGGACAGGACGGCCATGCCCTGCTGCGTACCGTCAAGCAGGCCTACCCGCTGCTGCCGGTGGTGCTCATGACCGCCTACGGACAGATCGAAAAGGCCGTGCAGGCCATGCGGGAGGGGGCCGCGGACTACCTGCCCAAGCCCTTCGAGCCCGAACGGCTGCTGGCCACGGTAGCCAGGCACTATGTCCAGCCGCAGTCCGCCCAGGACGCAACCATCGTCGCCGAGGACCCCGCCAGCCGGGTTGTGCTGGAACTGGCCCAGCGGGTGGCCGCCAGCGAGGCCACCGTGCTGCTGACCGGCGAGTCCGGGGTGGGCAAGGAGGTCTATGCCCACTTTATCCACCGCTGTTCGGCTCGTTCGGCCGGTCCCTTCGTGGCGGTGAACTGCGCGGCCATCCCCGACAATCTGCTGGAGGCCACCCTATTTGGTCATGAGAAGGGCGCCTTTACCGGCGCCACCTCAGCACAGCCGGGCAAGTTCGAACAGGCCGCCGGCGGCGTCATCCTGCTCGACGAGCTGGCCGAGCTCCCCCTCAGTCTGCAGGCCAAGCTGTTGCGGGCATTGCAGGAACGGGAGGTGGACCGCGTCGGCGGACGCACGCCGGTCAGCCTGGATGTGCGGGTGCTGGCCGCCACCAACCGGAACCTGGCTGAACTGGTCGCCCAGGGGCGCTTTCGCGAGGATTTGTATTACAGGCTCAATGTTTTTCCGCTGGAAATTCCCCCTCTGCGCATGCGCAAGGCCGATATTCCGCCCCTGACCCAACGTTTTGTGGAACAGTACGGACACAGTCTCGGCAGGCCGGGCATGCGGCTCAGCCCCAACGCCCTGGCCGCGTTGACGGGGTATGAGTGGCCCGGTAACATCCGCGAACTGAGCAACGTGTTGCAGCGGGCCATGATTCTCGCCCCCGGTCCGGTGATCGAGGTGGAACACCTCATGTTGCCGGGTCCCGTTGCCGGTGTGCGTGCCGTGACGGCAGCCGGTTCGACCATCAAGGACTTGGAACGCGACACCATCCTCGGAACCTTGAACCGTTGCGGCGGCTCACGCAGGAAAACGGCCGAGGCCCTGGGCATGAGCGAGCGCACGTTGCGCTACAAGTTGCAGCGCTACCGCGAAAATGGCGATATGGATGGAGACGGCCTCCTATAATGGCTAGATGGAGGATGGGCAATGACGAACAACGGCATTGATCAGATGGTCTCTCAACTGCGGGCAGTTGCGGCCCAGGCCGGCCAATCGCCCGTAGCCGGAGCGGTTCCCGCCCAGGACTTCTCCGAACTGCTGAAGAATGCCGTCGCCGAAGTGAATGCCACCCAACAGGAGGCACGCCAACTGACCCGTCAGTTCGAGTCCGGCGATCCCCAGGTGGACCTCCAGGACGTGGTGCTTTCCCTGCAAAAGGCCAGCGTTTCCTTCCAAACCATGGTGCAGGTGCGCAACAAGCTGGTTTCCGCGTATCAGGAAATCATGAACATGCAAGTGTGATTTTCTGATCGGCCCTTAGCCCACGCGGATGGCCCTCCCAACACAGCAGCCACTCACCACCCTCGTCCAACGCTTCAACGAGTTGCCCAACCAACGAAAGCTGGGTTTGCTCGGAGGCATTGCGGCGTCCATAGCCCTCTTCGTCGGGCTGCTGCTCTGGTCATCTTCCCCCGACTACAAGGTGTTGTTCGCCAATCTCTCGGAACGGGACGCGGGCTCCGTGGTGGCTGCCCTCCAGCAGATGAATGTGCCCTATCAGACGCAGGCGGGCGGGGCCATCCTGGTCCCACAGGACAAGGTTTACGACGTGCGTTTTCAACTGGCCAGCCAAGGGCTGCCCAAGGGGGGCGCCGTGGGCTTTGAGTTGATGGACAATGCCAAGCTCGGTATGACCCAGTTCCAGGAGCAGCTCGCTTTCCAGCGTGGCCTGGAGGGCGAGCTGGCGCGTACCATCCAGTCCCTCTCCCCGGTGGAGGCCGCACGCGTGCATCTGGCCATCCCCAAACCCTCGGTTTTCGTGCGCGAAAAGCAGTCGCCCTCGGCCTCGGTGATGGTCAACCTGTATGCCGGCCGCAGGCTGGACGAGGCGCAGGTGAACGCCATCGTGCACATGGTCGGCAGCAGCGTGCCGGGGCTCAACGCCAGTCAAGTGACAGTGATCGATCAGGCGGGTAACCTGCTGACCGCCACGAACAGTGAATCCAGCCTACAGGGACTCAATTCCAGCCAGCTGGACTATCTGCGCAAGGTGGAAGGCTATTACGCCGAGCGCATCGAGGCCATCGTCGCGCCCATCGTCGGTAAGGGCAACGTGCGGGCCGAAGTGCGGGCCGACCTGGACTTTTCTCTCAGCGAGCTGACCAGCGAGAGCTTCAGACCCAACCCCACGCCGGATGCCCAGGCGATCCGCAGCCAGCAGAGCGTCGAAGAGACCAGCCAGGGTGCCGGTGGGCCGGCGGCCGGCGTGCCCGGCGCGCTCACCAACCAGCCACCGGGGCCGGCCAGCGCACCCTTGACTGCGCCACCCGGCGCCAACGCGGGGGCCAATACTGGGGCCGGCGCGGCCGGTGGCACCTCCAGCCGCAAGGAAAGCACGGTCAACTTCGAGTTGGACAAGACTATTCGCCATGTGAAGGAACCCCTGGGGCGCATCAAGCGGCTGTCCGTGGCGGTGGTGGTCAACTACCGCCAGGCCGCGGGCGATGACGGCCAGCTGGCTGCCAA
The DNA here is from genome assembly GCA_002360535.1 of Thiobacillus sp. UBA3361. Classification (GTDB taxonomy): domain Bacteria; phylum Pseudomonadota; class Gammaproteobacteria; order Burkholderiales; family Thiobacillaceae; genus UBA3361. The sequence goes on along the minus strand of DEQR01000043.1, from coordinate 15,376 downwards.
GCCTCTGAATCCCCAGGAACTGGAACAGGTCAACAGCCTGGTCAAGGAGAGCATGGGCTTCAGCCAGGAGCGGGGCGATACCCTGAACGTGGTCAATGCCGCCTTCACGGAGACCAAGGAACAGCTTCCCGATGTGCCTCTGTGGAAGGACCCAGATAACGTGGCCTTCGCCAAGGACTTGCTGAAGAACCTGCTGATCTTCGGTCTGGCCTTCTATCTGGTGTTCGGTGTGCTGAGGCCCCTGCTGCGGGACTTGGTCAAATCACCCGCCGCGGTCACACCTGAGGGGGAGCAAGTCAGCCTGGGGGGCGAGGAAGGTTTGCCGGGCGGACGGGGCGGTATGCCGGGTGGCGAGGCCGGCAGCGCGACCGAGCAATACAATGAACTGCTGCGCACGGTACGTGAATTCGCCAAGCAGAATCCGAAGCTGGCGGCGGACATCGTCAAGGAATGGCTGGCCAAGGAATGAGCGAAGAAGGCCTGAGCAAGGGCGCCATCCTCATGTTGGCCTTGGGCCAGGAGGAAGCGGCGGAGGTTTTCAAGTATCTGGGACCCAAGGACGTGCAGCGGCTCGGCTCGGCCATGGCCAACCTGGGCAACGTGAGCCGTGCCCAGATACAGGGCGTGTTGACCGATTTCCACACTCAGACCGAGGGCCGTGTCAGCCTGGCTGACACCGACGAATATCTGCGGAGCGTGTTGAAGAAGGCCCTCGGAGACGACAAGGCCGCACATCTCATCGATCGCATCCTGCAGGGGCAGGACAACGCAGGCATCGAGAGCCTGAAATGGATGGACGCGCCCTCGGTGGCGGAGATGATCCGCAACGAGCACCCGCAGATCATCGCCACCATCATGGTGCACTTGGAACCCGACCATACCAGCGAGATACTCAATCTGTTGCCGGAGCGTCTGCGCAATGACGTGATGCTGCGCATCGCCACCCTGGAGGGGGTCCAGCCCATGGCGCTGCGTGAACTCAACGAAGTGCTCACTCAGCTGCTGTCGGGCAGCGAGCGCGGCACCAAGAGCAAGCTGGGCGGCGTGAAGACGGCCGCCGATATCCTCAACTACATGGGCGGCGCCATCGAGGCCTCGGTGCTGGCCAACATCCGCGACCACGATCCGGACTTGGCCCAGGGCATTCAGGACCAGATGTTCACCTTCGACAATATCCTGGAGTTGGACGACCGCTCCGTGCAGATGCTGCTGCGCGAGGTCCAATCCGAGTCCCTGATTATCGCCCTCAAGGGCACCAGCCAGGAGATGAGGGAGAAAATCTTCAAGAACATGTCGAGCCGCGCCGCCGAGGCACTCAAGGAAGACCTCGAAGCCAAGGGGCCGGTGCGTCTGTCCGAGGTCGAGGCCGAACAGAAGGAAATCCTCAAGGTGGTACGCAAGTTGGCCGACGAGGGGCAGATCGTCATGGGCGGCAAGGGCGGCGACGAGGGCATGATCGAGTGACCCGGGAGTGTCGCGCATGACCGCCAAGGTCATCCCCAAGGAGCAGCTGACCGCGTACCAGCGCTGGGAACTCCATCCCTTGCGTGACGCCGCCGACATGGCGGAAGACGCGGATCCATCCGTGCCTGGCGCTGAAGAGCCCCCCGCACTCGTCCTGCCCACCGCCGAGGACATCGAGCAAATCCACCGCGAGGCCTGGGCCGAGGGCTACCGCATGGGGCAGGAGGAGGGCCGGCAGGCCGGGTTTGTGGAAGGCAAGCAGGCCGGTGCCGAACATGTGGCACAACTTCGCACGTTCGTTGAGGCCCTGGAGGTAGAGCGCACCCGCGCGGACGGGGCAGTAGCCGAGGAGGTGCTGGAACTTGCCCTGGCCATCGCACGCCAGGTGATTCGCGCCACCTTGCGGGTGAAGCCGGAACTGATGCTGGAACTGGTGCGTGAGGCCTTGCTCAATCTGCCCAGCCTCAGCGGCCACACCCGCGTCGTCGTGCACCCCGACAACGCTGAACTGGTGCGCGAGTGGCTGGCCCATGAGCACAACCACCTGGGCTGGAAGATTCTCGAAGACCCCTACATGGAGCCGGGTGGTTTCCGTTTCGACAACCCCCACAGCGAACTGGACGCCACTCTGCCCACCCGCTGGCAGGAAATCGTTTCCTGTCTCGGTTCCGAAACCGAATGGCTCGAGTAAGGGCCGAGGCCCTGGCGTCCTATCTCCGGGACTGCCAGGAGGCTGCCGCCCAAATGCAGCCCTGGCGCGTCACCGGCCGGCTGACCCGTGTGGCCGGACTGGTCATGGAGGCGGTGGGGCTCAAGCTGGCAACCGGCGTGTCCTGTCGGGTATCCATGCCCGGCGGCCAGCAGGTGGACGCGGAGGTGGTGGGATTTTCCGGCGAACGACTGTTCCTCATGCCGTCCACTGACGTCTATGGGATGGCGCCGGGGGCGGTGGTGGAGCCCGGTCAGGTATGCCGCTTCGACCCGCCCAAGATGAACCGCCCGTTTTTCCGCCGGCGCCGGGTGGAAGACCGCATCCGACAGGTGGCCGTGGGGCCGGAAATGCTGGGTCGGGTGGTGGACGGTGTCGGCCGTCCCCTGGACCGGCTGGGCAAGCTGGAACCCTCCCGTCAGGTCCCTCTCTACAGCCGTCCCTTCAACCCCATGGAGCGTGAACCCATCCGCCATGTGTTGGACGTCGGGGTGCGCAGCATCAACGCCCTGCTGACAGTGGGACGCGGCCAGCGCATGGGCCTGTTCGCCGGTAGCGGCGTGGGCAAATCCATGCTCCTGGGCATGATGGCCCGCTATACCTCGGCGGACCTTGTGGTGGTCGGCCTGATCGGCGAGCGCGGCCGGGAGGTGAAGGATTTCATCGAAAACATCCTCGGCCATGAGGGGTTGGCAAGGGCCGTGGTGGTGGCCGCGCCCGCCGATTCGCCGCCTTTGCTCCGCCTGCACGGTGCCGCCTATGCCACCGCCATCGCCGAGTACTTCCGTGACCAGGGCCTGGATGTGCTGCTGATCATGGATTCCCTGACCCGCTACGCCCAGGCGCAGCGGGAGATCGCCCTGGCCGTGGGCGAGCCGCCGGCCACCAAGGGATATCCGCCTTCCGTGTTCGCCAAGTTGCCTCAGTTGGTGGAGCGGGCCGGGAACGGCCGCCGGGCGGGGGGCTCGATAACCGCCTTCTATACTGTGCTGATGGAGGGGGATGACCAGCAGGACCCGATTTCGGACGCCGCCCGCGCCATTCTGGACGGGCATATCGTCCTATCCAGGCAATTGGCCGATCAGGGGCACTATCCGGCCGTCGATATCGAATCATCGGTGTCGCGTGTGATCACCGATCTGCTGAGCCGTGGGGAAATGGATATGGTGCGGCGCTTCAAGGGGCTCTATGCGCGCTACCGGCGCAGCCGCGACCTCATCACCATCGGCGCCTATACCCGCGGCAACGATCCCCAGCTGGACGAGGCCATTGCCCTGTATCCCGCCATGGAGGCCTTTTTGGCCCAGGATTTCATGGACAAGGAAAACTACTCGGACAGCCGGGACAAACTGCACACCCTGTTTGCCGCTGGCTGAAACCCAGCCACGCGGCTTTCCCCCTGCCGTTCCATGCGCTATGGCCGGCCCGGGCGGTACAAACCGCGTGCCTGCCAGGCAGCCTGACCGGGCCTGCCATCAATGGAAACTGAAGGCCGGCCGGCGTAGCGACGAAGTAAAGGGTCTTACTGCTTCTCGTGGGCGTTCTTGCTGATCCGATACCAGAGAAATAGGCCCATGGCGATGATGAAGCCGATGGTGAAGAGGCTCAAAAGCCCAATATCGGTGCTGAACAGTTCCTTCATGACCACATCCATGATGCTCTCCTTTGTTGCTCCCTCACGGGCGGGTTGATAAATCGGGTTGTCCGGCGGACAGGCTGAAGGTATCGCCCTGATCGACGGACCAGCGACCGGCAAGCCGCCAGGAGTTGTCCGCGGGTTCCATGACGACCTGCCAGCCCACGCCGCCCAGGTCACCGACCTGGCCTTCGTACTGGTCGGCGTCTAGACGGACGAGGTGGGTCCTGACGTCCCGGCTGGCGTCGGTGGGATGGACGAAGGACAGGGCGAGCCGCTCCGGCGGCTGGTCCAGGCGACCGTGCAGGCGCACTCGCAGCTTGCCATCGTGCACCCGCAAGGATGCGGACAGGCCCAGGCGTGCGGCCAGTTGGTCGCGTTCCGTCGATTGATGCAGGGTCAGCCCTTCCTTGCGGAAGTCGCCCTGCACGAGGGTATCCGCATTGCGTGCGGCGATGGCGACCGTGACGATGCCCGCGACTACCGCTGCCATGGGCAAGGCGATGATCAGCCAGACCATGGGCTCTTTCCACCAGCTGGCGGATTTTTCCAGATGTGCGTTCATGGTCGTCATCTCAGCGTAGGAAACTGGACTTGGCTTCGCGCATGATCTTCGGATCGTCCAGGGACTTGATCTCGAAGAACACCGGTTGGCTGGGCTTGTTCACCGCCAAGCGGCCGGCCTCCAGGGTCACGCTCACTTCCGCGGTGCCCAGGGCGGGGATTTCCACTTGGTTGCTGGTGGTGATGCGCAGATCATCCAGTCCCTTGGCGGTAATGCTGTACCGATGGGGTTTGCCGTCCATGTTGATGATCTGCAGGCGGTAGCTGTTTTCAATGCCACCGCTGGCCGACTCCTGGGACAGGGCCTGCCGATCGCGGATCACATCCACACGCAGGGGAATCCGGTTCGCCAGGGTGACGAAGAAGGCGATGATGATGCCGGCCAGCACCACGGTATAGAACAGGGTGCGGATGCGGAAGACGTGCTTTGGAATCTCCTTGTCCGTGTACTTGCCATCGAGGACGTTTTCAGTCGAATAGCGGATCAGCCCCTTAGGATAGCCCACCTTCTCCATCACCTGGTCGCAGGCGTCGATGCAGGCGGCGCAGCCGATGCACATGTATTGCAGGCCGTTGCGGATATCGATGCCAGTGGGACAGACCTGCACGCAAATGCCGCAATCCACGCAATCGCCCAGGCCCTTGGCCTTGTAATCGACGCTCTTGCCGCGGGCGCCGCGGGGTTCGCCACGGTTGTAGTCATAGGTGATGACCAGGGTGTCCTGGTCGAACATCACACTCTGGAAGCGCGCGTAGGGGCACATGTACTTGCAGACCTGCTCGCGCATGAAGCCCGCGAAGCCCCAGGTGGCGAAGCCGTAAAAGAGAATCCAGAAGGTCTCCCAGGGGCCGAAGCTGAGGGTGAGCAATTCCTGCCACAACTCCCGCGCGGGGGTGAAATAGGCCACCAGGGTGAAGCCGGTCCACAACGAGAGTAGGACCCAGGCCAAGTGCTTGCCGCCGCGGCGCAGTATTTTTTCAACGTTCCAGGGCTGGCCGTTCAACTTTTGCTGCTTCTTATGATCGCCCTCGAACCACTGCTCCACCCACATGAACAATTCGGTGTAAACCGTTTGGGGGCAGGCATAACCGCACCACAGGCGGCCCGCAATGGCCGTGAACAGGAACAGGCCCAGGGCGGAGATGATCAGGATGGCTGCCAACCAAACGAATTCCTGGGGCCAGAAGACCGAGTCGAACAGGAAAAACTTGCGTGCGCCCAGGTCGAACAACACGGCCTGGCGACCTTCCCACTGTAGCCAGGGCAAGCCGTAATAGATCAACTGGGTGATGACCACCAAGGCGACTCGCCAATTTTGAAATACGCCGGATACGGCACGCGGGTAGATTTTTTGGTGAATGGACAGGAGATCCCGCTCCATGCCCTTGCCGCCTCCCTGCTCGGCATCCTGGACCTTCACTTCAGCCAATTTGGACTCCTTCTCTCGATTTGTCAGAGTAGTTCAACGGCTTCTCCAAAAGGTCCGGGCAAACCTTGCGGGGTTATTGTGTTGTTGACAGACAGTCCCGCAAACAAGGGTGCTTGGAGAAACACCCTTGTTTGCGGGTCCGACCCGAGGGGGGTCGGACCCGCGCCCGGTTTACTGGGCAGGTGCTGCAGCAGGCATTTCTGCGGCGGCAGCAGCTTCAGCCACCGGGGCTTCCGTCACGGGCGCCGGAGGCTGCTGGCCACCCCCCATGCCCCAGACGTAGGCGGCGAGCAGGTGGATCTTGTCATCACCCAGCTTCTCCTGGAAGGCGGGCATTCCACCATTTCGACCCCTCATGATGGACTCGATAATGGCGGCTTCACTGCTGCCATACATCCAGGCATCGTCCACGATGTTGGGGAAGTTGGCCTCGGGCATGCCTTTGCCCTGTTCGCCGTGGCAACCGGCGCAGGCGGCATACTTGTCCTTGCCGGCCGCTGCCAGGGCCGCGTCGTGAGGCTTGCCGCCCAGGGCCAGGACGTAGTTGGCCACTTCCCTGGCACCGGCCTCGCCACCCACCGCGTCGCCCATGGCGGGCATGACGCCGAGACGGCCATTGGCGACGGAGTTCTTGACGCTATCCGCATCGCCGCCGAACAGCCATTGGGTGTCGGTCAGGTTGGGGAAGTCCTTGGAACCCTGTCCGCCGGAGCCATGGCACTGGGAGCAGTAGGTCAGATAGAGGCGCTGTCCCATCTCCTTGGCCTTCGGGTCGCCGGCCACGGCCATCACGTCCATGGCCCGGAAGGGTTCGAACTCCTTGTTGAAGGCGGCGTCCAGTCGGTCCTTCTCGCTCTTGAACTGGTCTGCGGAAGACCAATTCCAGACGCCTTCGAACTTGCCCAGTCCGGGATACAGCACCAGATAGACGATGCCGAAGACGATCAGGAACCAGAACAGGTACAGCCACCAGCGGGGCAGGGGGTTGTTCAGTTCCTGCAGGTCGCCGTCCCAGGTGGGCGCCATGAGTTCGGCCTGCTCGCCGGGAGCGAGCTTGCGGGTGGTCTGGCCCTTCAGGAACCACATCACCCAGATGATGGACACGATGGTGATGCCCGCGATGTAGAAGTGCCAGAACTCGCTGATGAAGTCGGGTACCGCGTAACCAGCAATCATTGTTTTCTCCTCACGTGAGAGTTAGCCGCGCCGGACGCCATGGCCATCATCTTCTTCCTCGAAAGGCAGATTGGCCGCGTTCTTGAATTTGTTGCGGTTGTCCTTGTGGAAGGCCCACCAGACGATACCGATGAACAGCACGAAGAACAGGACCGTGACGATGGAGCTGAGGGTGCCGGCGTCCATGCTTACTGAGCCTTGGGTGCGCTGGTGCCGAGGACCTGGAGATAGGCGATCATCGCGTCCATCTCGGTCTTGCCCTCGAGCTCACCCGGCGCGTTGTTGATTTCCTCTTCCGTGTAGCCGTGGCCGACGATGTTCAGGGTGCGCATCTTGGCCTGGATGTTCGCGGCATCCGCGGGAGTGTCCGCCAGCCACGGGTAAGCGGGCATGTTGGACTCGGGAACCACATCGCGAGGATTCATCAGGTGCACGTAGTGCCACTGATCCGAGTAGCGGCCGCCCACCCGGTGCAGGTCCGGGCCGGTGCGCTTGGAGCCCCACTGGAACGGGCGGTCATAGACGAACTCGCCCGCCACGGAGAAATGCCCGTAGCGCTCGGTCTCGGCCCGGAACGGACGCACCATCTGGGAGTGGCAGGTGTAGCAGCCTTCACGGACATAGATGTCGCGTCCGGTCAGCTGCAGGGCGGTGTACGGCTTGAGTCCCTCGACGGGTTCGGTCGTGGACTTCTGGAAGAACAGGGGCACGATCTGCACCAAACCACCGACGCTGACCACCAGAAAGGTCAGCACGATGAGCAGGCCGATGTTCTTCTCAATCGACTTATGCATACTCATGATTAGTCTCCTCTCCTAATCAGGCCTGAACGGCTTCGGGGATGCGCGCGTCGTTGACGGCGCGGCCCGCAGCGATGGTCTTCCACACGTTCCAGGCCATCAGCAGCATGCCGGCGAAGAACATGGCACCGCCGATCAGACGGATGGCGTAGAAGGGATACATGGCGTTCACCGACTGGGCGAAGCTGTAGGTCAGGGTGCCATCCGGGTTGGTGGCGCGCCACATCAGGCCTTGGGCCACACCCGCGATCCACAACGAGGCGATGTACAGCACCACGCCGATGGTGGACCACCAGAAGTGGGTGTTGATCGCGCGCACGCTGTACATCTCCTCGCGGCCGAACAGGCGCGGAATGAGGTAGTACATGGAGCCGATGGTGATCATCGCCACCCAGCCCAGGGCACCGGAGTGCACGTGGCCGATGGTCCACTCGGTGTAGTGGGACAGGGCGTTCACGGTCTTCACCGACATCATCGGGCCTTCGAAGGTGGACATGCCGTAGAAGGACAGAGAGACGATCAGGAACTTCAGGATCGGATCGGTGCGCAGCTTATGCCAAGCGCCGGACAGGGTCATGATGCCGTTCATCATGCCGCCCCAGGAAGGTGCGATCAGCATCAGGGAGAACACCATGCCGAGGGACTGGGCCCAGTCGGGCAGGGCGGTGTACAGCAGGTGGTGCGGACCGGCCCACATGTAGATGAAGTTCAGGGACCAGAAGTGCACGATGGACAGCCGGTAGGAGAAGATGGGCCGGCCGGCCTGCTTGGGCACGAAGTAGTACATCATCCCCAGGAAGGCGGTGGTCAGGAAGAAGCCCACCGCATTGTGGCCGTACCACCATTGCACCATGGCGTCATGCACGCCGGCGTAGGCGGAGTAGGACTTCCACCAGGCGGTGGCGCCGCCGCCCAGGATCCAGGGCAGCTCGGCGCTGTTCACCAGATGCAGCAGGGCGATGGTGACGATGTAGGCGCCGAAGAACCAGTTGGCCACGTAGATGTGCTGGGTCTTGCGCTTGATGATGGTGCCGAAGAAGAGCACCGCGTAGGCCACCCAGACCACGGTGATGATCAGGTCGATGGGCCACTCCAGTTCGGCGTATTCCTTGCCGGTGGTGACACCGAAGATGAAGCTGACCGCCGCCAGCAGGATGACCAGTTGCCAGCCCCAGAAAACGAAGGCCGCGAGGCCGTCGGAGAGCAGGCGGGTCTGGCAGGTGCGTTGCACGATATAGAGCGAGGCGGCGAACAGACCGCAGCCGCCGAAGGCGAAGATGACCGCGTTGGTATGCAGGGGACGCAGGCGCCCATAAGACAGCCAGGGCAGGTTGAGGGTGATATCCGGCCAGATCAGCTGGGCGGCGATGAGCACGCCTACCAGCATACCGACAATGCCCCAGACCACAGTCATGATGGCAAATTGCCGGACGACCTTATAGTTGTATGTCGCTTCCATACGAGGTCTCCTTCGCAGTTGAGGGATAGCTTCTACTTGTTGCGCCGAGGTAAATCGACTCGAAAATCCTAATAAACCGGCTTGATCTATGTCAATCGAAAATACTATTTATTTTCCTTGGCTTCATCCCGATATTGTGAGGTTGTGATGTCGGATTTTTCCGGCACGGCATCATCCTCATCCATGAGGATGCGATGGGCGGGGCCTTCCATGTCCTCGAACTGGCCGCTTTTCACCGCCCAGAGAAGGGCCAGGGCGATCACCGCCACCAGGGCCACGCTCATGGGGATCAGCAGATAAAGTATTTCCACGCCTGAAGGCTCCTAAGCATGCCGAGGCTGTGCGAGTTGCACGGCGTCGGTTCCGGCATTCGACCCCGCCATCCCGCTGAGGCGCATGGCGTTCAACACCACCAGCAACGACGACAGGGACATGCCGATACCCGCCAGCCAGGGAGTGACATAACCCAGGGCGGCAGCGGGGATGGCGACCACATTGTATGCGACCGCCCAGGCCAGATTCTGGCGAATGATGGCCCGTGTCTTGCGAGCGATGAGCAGGCCGTCAGCCAGTTTCAGCAATTCGCTGGACAGCAGGATCATGTCCGCCGCTGCCTGGGCGGCCTCCGCACCCTGGTCGATGGCAATGGCCACCTGGGCCTGGGCAAGCACCGGGGCGTCGTTCACCCCGTCGCCGGTCATCGCCACCACCGCCCCCTGGGCCTGCAAGGCCTTGACTGCCTCCTGCTTGTCGGCCGGGAGCATGCCGCCGCGGGCATCCGCGATCCCGAGTTTCTCGGCCAAGGCGCGCACGTTGTCCGGACGGTCACCGGAGTACAGGTGCAGATTCACGCCCAGTTCCTTGAGCCTTTGCACCAACAACGCGGCATGGGGGCGGGGCTCGTCCCCCAGGCCGAACCAGGCGATGAGGCCACGCTCGTCGGCCAGGCCGACTGCCGTGAGGTCATGGCCGAAGGGGACATGGGTGTCGCCGAGGTAAGCCGGCGAGCCCAGGCGATAGCGCATGCCGTCCAACTCGCCGGTGACGCCCTGGCCCGCCAGGAAGCGCAGGTCTGACGCGCCGGTCGATATGTCGCCGGCCGCCTCGCGCAAGGCCTGGGCCACCGGATGGGTGGCGCCCTGCTCCAGGGCGCAGGCGATGCCCAGCGCCTCCTCGCGGCTGCCGCGCAACACCCTGACTTCCAGCAGGCGGAATTCGCCCGTGGTCAGGGTGCCGGTCTTGTCGAACACGAAATCGGTGGCCTGGGCCAGCGTTTCAAGGGCATGTCCGCGGGTGGACAACAGGCCCATGCGGGTGAGCCGCCCCAGTGCCGCGGTCAGGGCGGCCGGCGTGGCCAGGGACAGTGCGCAGGGACAGGACACCACCAGTACCGAGACGGTGATCCAGAAGGCGCGTCCGGGCTCGTGCAGGTACCAGAAACCGGCCACCAGGGCGGCGATCAACAACAGCCCCAACACGAACCAGCCGGCCACCCGGTCCGCCAGTTGTGCGAGGCGGGGCTTCTCGGCCAGGGCCCGGTCCAGCAGGCGGACGATGCCGGACAGCACCGTGTCCGCGCCGATGCGCTCCACCCGCATGACCAGCGGGTTGCCCAGGTTGATGCTGCCGCCGATGACCTGGCTGTCGGGCGACTTGGCCACCGGATGGGATTCGCCGGTGAGCAGGGATTCATCCACGCTGGAGGCACCCTCCACCACCGTGCCGTCGGCCGGGAAGCTCTCGCCGGTGCCAACCAGTACGTGGTCGCCGGGGGAGAGCTTGACCGCGGCCACCAGTTCCTCTTCCCGGCCGGCGGGCCAGTTGGGCAGGCGCAGGCTGGCCGCCGGGATCAGTTTCACCAGGCTCTCGGCCGCCTCGGCGGAACGCTTGCGCGCGTTCATCTCCAGGAAGCGGCCGGTGAGCAGGAAGAAGACGAACATGGTCACCGAGTCGAAATACACCTCCTCGGCGCCGATCAGAGTGCCATAGACGCTGGCCGCGAAGGCCGCCCCGACGCCCAGGGCCACCGGCACGTCCATGCCCGCGCGGCGCAGTTTCAGGTCGCGCCAGGCACCCCGGAAGAAGGGCCAGGCGGAATAGAACACCACCGGAATCGTTAGCAGCAGGCTGGCGAAGCGCATCAGGGCCTGGATGTCCGGGGCCATGGTGCCTTCCTCGGCCAGATAGACCGGCACCGCATACATCATCACCTGCATCATGCCCAGGCCGGCGATGGCCAGGCGGCGGATGGCGGTGTTGCGTTCCTTCCTGAAAAGCTCTTCCTGGCGGCCGGTGTCGAAGGGATAGGCGTGATAGCCGATCTCGGCGACGGCATGCAGGATCTGGGAGAGTTGGATGCGCGAGTTGTCCCAGCGCACCCGCGCCCGGTGGGTAGAGAAGTTGATGTCCGCCGAAATCACACCGGGCAATTGCTTCAGGTGGCGCTCGTTGAGCCACACACAGGCGGCGCAGACGATGCCTTCCAGGATCAGGCTGGCCTCGCGGATTTCGCCCTGGCTGCCCTCCGCCTTGACGAAGCTCTGCTGCACCTCATCCAGGTCATAGAGCTGGAGCTGGCGGAGTTCCTCCAGGGCCGCCTCGGGGGTCTTGGGCAGGTCGGTGCGCAGGCGGTAATAGTCCGCGTTGCCGGAGTTGATGATGGTCTGGGCCACCGCCTCGCAGCCCCGGCAGCAGGCGGGTTTGGACTCGCCCAAGTGGACGATGCGGTAGTGGGTGCCGGCGGGGACCGGTTCGCCGCAATGGAAGCAGCATTCGGCGGCGGGGGCGGGTCTGGTCATGCGTCGGCATTCTACCTGTTTACAATCGGCGCCATGATTCCCTGGCTGCTGCGTGACGATCCCTTTCCCCCCCTGTCCCAGGCCCTGGCGGAGCCCAACGGCCTGCTGGCGGCGGGGGGCGACCTGTCCGCGCCGCGCCTGCTGGCCGCCTACCGGCGCGGCATCTTCCCCTGGTTCAACCCGGGCGAGCCCGTGCTGTGGTGGTCGCCCGACCCGCGCATGGTGCTGTTCCCGGACGAGTTCAAGCTCTCCCGTTCCCTCAAGAAAACCCTGCGCCGCGCCGATCATGAGGTCAGGACGGACACGGCATTTCAGGAGGTGATGCGCGCATGTGCCGAGCCCAGGCAAGGTCATTCCGGGTCGTGGATCACGGCAGACATGCTGGCGGCCTACACGCGCCTGTTCACCGCGGGGCACGCCCACTCGGTGGAGACCTGGCGGCAAGGCCGGCTGGTGGGCGGCCTGTACGGTGTGGCGGTCGGATGCGCCTTCTATGGCGAGTCCATGTTCGCCCGCGAGACTGATGCCTCCAAAATCGCCCTGGCGCATCTGGTGGCGCAACTCCGGCGCTGGGATTACGGTCTCATCGACTGCCAGATGCACACCCGGCACCTGGCCTCCCTGGGTGCGCGGGAGATACCCCGCGGCCGGTTCGTCAGCCTGCTGGCCGAATTGATAGACTTGCCTTCCGTCCCCGGACCCTGGACCTTCGACCATGACCTTGTTGCGTGAACTGCCCGTCCAGCGGCTACAGTTCTATCTCACCGCCCCCTACGCGTGTAGCTATCTGCCAGGCCGGCAGGCCCGTTCCCAGGTGGTCACGCCGGGCAGCCTGGTCGATACGGCGGTGTTCAGCGAACTGGCGCGTCTGGGTTTCCGGCGCAGCGGGCTGTACGTCTATCGTCCCCACTGCGACAACTGCGCCGCCTGCGTGCCGGTGCGCGTGCAGGTGGCGGAGTTCCGGCCCAGCCGCAGCCAGCGCCGCTGCCAGGCGCGCAATGCCGACGTGGTGCGAAGCCTGCGTCCCCTGGTCTTCGACGAGGCTCATTTCAGACTCTACAGCCGCTACCAGAAGGCGCGGCATGCCGGCGGCGGCATGGACCTGGACGACCGCGAGCAATACCGCACCTTCCTGCTTTCCAGCCGGGTGGACAGTGCACTGGCCGAATACACCCTGGACGGCCGGGTGATCATGGTGAGCCTGCTGGACCGGCTGCTGGACGGCCTGTCCGCCGTCTATACCTTCTACGATCCGGATCTGCCCCGGCGCGGTCTGGGCGTGCTGGGGGTGCTGAGCGCCATCGAGCTGGCCGGGCAGTCGGGTCTGGATTACCTGTATCTGGGCTACTGGATCGCCGCCAGCCCGAAGATGGCCTACAAGGCCGGCTACCACCCCTTGCAGGCGTACCGCGACGGCCATTGGCAGGCCCTGGAAGAAGGGGTTGCCTGATGGCCCAACTGAGCGAAGCGGCCGAACAGGTCCTGCAGGTCCATGCCCAATTCATCCATGCCGTGGTACAGGCCTGCGCCAACCGTGCCCTGGTGCCGCAGCTGCTAGACATGCTGGCCGCCGCCGAGCAGCAGGGCTGGGGCGCGCTGGCACGCGCCGTGCGGCAAATACTGGACGGCCGCCGCGACCGGAGCGTGCTGCTGGGTCTGGACGGGGCCGAGCAGGTCATCGTGCAGGCCATCCTCGGCGGCCTGGAAGACCCCGCCAGCCTGCCGCCACTGGATGCCGGCGCCCAGGCCTCGGCCGCCGCGCCGGGCCTGGCGGGCATGATCACCGCCGCCGCCCGCGGCGATGCACAGGCCTTCGCTGTACTGGCCGACATGGCCGAGCAGATGCTCAAGGCCGGCGGCGACATGGCCCGCCTGTCCGCCATCATGCGTAGGCTGATCGACGGCGAGCGCGACGCGGACCGGCTGACCAAGGGCATGGGTCCGCTGGGCCGCGAACTGGTGCTGAGCATCCTGGACGAATTGGCCAAACGCGATCTGCATTGAAGTTCGCCGGCGCCGTCCTCGCATTGCTGATCCTGGCCGGCCTGGCCGGTTGTGCCGCCTGGCACCCGCGCGGCGAAACCGGGCCCCTGCCGGGTTTCCACGCTTCGGCCGCCGACCCCCGAGTGTGGGTACCCTCAGGCAGCGAGGTGCTGGCGGGGCGGGTCAGCGAAATCCTGGACGAAGCCATCGCCCGCGTCGAGGCGGTGCACGGCCAGCCCTTCAAGTCCTCCCCCGTCATCCATGTGTGCCCCGACGATGCCTGTTTCGCGCGTCACGTCCGCACCCCCCGGCTGACCGCCGCCGTGGTGGCGGACAACCGGCTGATCCTGTCGCCGCGCCTGTTCGCCAAGGAGTCCTGGCGCCTGCCCGGCATCCTGCGCCATGAGCTGTCGCATGTGCATCTCGGGCAGCGGGCCGGGCATTACTCGGCCTGGATTCCGGTCTGGTTCCACGAGGGCCTGGCCACCCTGGTGGCGGACGGAGCGGGGGCGGAATTCGCCAGTCCCTTCCTGACGGAGGTGGCCTGGAACGAGGGACGACAGATCGACTTCGCCGCCCGCGACAACCCGGACAGACGTCACCGGGCCATGGCCTTCGCCCTGAACATCCATCAGTTCTACCTGCAGGCGTGGCGTTTCGTGGCGTTTCTGCGCGCGCGGGACCCCACTGCCTTCCACGCCTGGCTGATCGCCCTGCAGGAGGGGGCGGATTTCCACATCGCCCTGGGCGATGCCTACAATACCGGCATCAAGGACCTGGCTGCGGAATACGCCAGGCTCCATCCCTGAAGGAGCGCGACACCGTGGCGGAAAATCTGGAACCCGTACTGAAGTCGGAGATCGTGGTGGGGCAGCCCCTGCCCTGGGCGGTCTATGACAGCAAGCGGGTGCTGTTGCTCAACAAGGGCGTGGTGGTGGAAACGGAGCGTCAGCTCGAGCGGTTGATGGAGCAGGGCCTGTTTTTCCGCGAGCGGCAGCGGGCCGTGGCCGATCGCAGCGGCACCCTGGAGGTGAAGGATGAAGGCGCCGGCGGCGGCGCGTCCTGCGAGGTGACCCTGCCCTTCGACCAGGTCAAGCTCATGCCCGGTGACGCCTTGCAGATGCAGCCGCTGCTGGAAGGCCAGACCGACCGCTACACGGTTCGCATCATCGGCATCATGACCGGCAAGAGCGTGCTGGTGACCGCGCCCGTCCTAGACGGCAGGTTGCTGTTCATCCGCGACGGTCAGACCTTCCTGATCCGCGTCTTCTCCGGTCTCAACGTGTGTGCCTTCAAGGCCAAGGTGCTCAAGTCACAGCTCACGCCCTTCCCCTACCTGCACCTGTCCTATCCGGAC